>JAJZBM010000003.1 GCA_021798915.1 Pseudomonadota bacterium | reverse complement strand
ATTCCATGGCTGTCCCCTGTGATGCTTGGGCCCGGGAAACCGGACCCCGTTCGATCCACCATCATTCTGTGGGACAGCCTCCCAGTCTGGCTACCGCTTGGCACCAGGCCCATTACGGTATCTCAACGACATGGGGGGGATTCGCACCGAACTCGGCAATTACGGCATCTCGCTCGGCCTTCAGGAAACCAGCGAGGTGCTCGGCAACGTCACCGGCGGCGTCCATACCGGCGCCGATTACGACGGCATGACCGAGATGAGCGTCGGGCTCGACACGCAGAAGGCGTTCGGCTGGGTGGGCGGGATTTTCAATATCAGCGCGCTCCAAATCCACGGCCGCAATCTCAGCACCGACAATCTCGATGTCCTGCAGCAGGCGAGCGGCATCGAGGCCGACCGTTCGACCCGTCTCTGGGAGATGTGGTACCAGCAATCGTTTTTCGAAGGTGCCGCGGACATCAAGATCGGCCAGCAGAGCATCGATCAGGAATTCATGGTCAGCCAGTATTCCTCGACGGTGTTCATGAACATGATGATGGGCTGGCCGATGCTGCCCTCGGCCGACATGTATGCCGGCGGGCCGGCCTATCCGCTCTCCTCGCTCGGCGTGCGGTTGCGCGCCCAGCCGACCCGCGCGCTCACCGTGCTCGCCGGCGTGTTCGACGACAATCCGGCCGGCGGCTCATTCTACAACGATTCCCAGCTGCGCGGCGCCGAGGCCTGGGGCGGGGCCTTCAACCTCAATACCGGCGCGCTCTGGATCGCGGAGCTGCAATACGCCGTCAACCAGCCGGCGCTCGGGGACATGGTGTCGCCCGATCATCCCGCCGCCGGCTTGCCCGGCACCTACAAGCTCGGCTTCTGGTACGATTCCGGCGCCTTTCCCGATCAGCAATACGACACCCTCGGCGTTCCCTTGGCCGCGCCGACGAGCAATGGCGATCCCTTGATGCATCGCGGCAATTACAGCCTCTATGCGCTCGCCGATCAGATGGTCTGGCGCCCGGACGCGGAAGGCCCGCGCTCGCTCGGCGTTTTTGTCCGCGCGATGGCGGCGCCGCCCGATCGCAACCAGATTTCAGAAAGCGCCGATGGTGGCCTCGTCGTGAAAGATCCGCTGCCCGGGCGCGACAACGACAATTTCGGCCTCGGTTTCGGCGTCGCCAAGGTCAGCTCCGCCCTCGCCGCTTATGACAGCGAAGTCGCATTTTACACCAATCGCTATGATCCGGCGCAAGGCGTCGAAACCTTCCTGGAAGCGACGTATCAATACCAGATCGCGCCATGGTGGCAGGTGCAGCCCGATTTCCAGTATTTCTTCAACCCCGGCGGCGGCATTCCGAACCCGCTCGATCCCACCCGGCGCATCGGCAACGAAGCGGTCTTCGGCTTTCGCACCGTCGTCACCTTCTGAACCGCTCAGAGATCGGCGCCTGCGCCGCCGCCGCCGAAAGAGGCGCGGATCAGCCGCCAATCTTCATGCGCGGCACCGGTGAGCGCGCCGATGAGCGCGGTTTCGTTCCGCCAGAAGGGATCGCAGGGAAACGCCTCGGTGATCAGCCCGCCGCTGATTGCGAGAAAATGCCAGATCTCGCCTGCCGGACCTTCGGCGACCCCGAGCCCTTCGCCGCTTTCGCTGGCAAGCGGGGTGCTCAGCGTGCCGGGCGGGAGGGTTGCGAGCAGATGCCGAATGAGCGTGACGCTGAGCCCGATTTCCGCGACCCGCAGCGCGGCGCGCGCCAGCGCGTCCCCGGCGCGGCCATTCGGGGTGACGAAATCGAGCCGCTCATAGGGGGAATAGCCCGGGCTTCGCCTTGCGTCATCGGGCCGGCCGCCGGCGCGCCCGACGATTCCCGCCCCGGCGCCGCGCACCACGCCGCGCCCGGCGAGCGCCGCCTCGGGCAGCGAAAGGCGCGCCCGCCAGGTCTCGATACGGGCAAGGGCGGCGCGCAGGGCGTCGCTCCGCCCGGGGTCGAGATCGCCGGCCACGCCCCCGGGCACGACCGCATCCATCATCAGCCGATGCCCGAAGGCGGCGGCGAGCGCTGCACGCAACCCGCCGAGGGTATCGCGCGTCCGCGCCGCCCGCCGCGCGGCGCCGGCGGCGGCGAGGAGATCGGCGAGGTCGGAGAGATGGGTTGCGATGCGCTCCAGCTCCGCCATGACGGCGCGGAGAGAGGCGGCGCGGGGCGGGATGGTGAGGCCGAGCGCGGCCTCGGCGGCGGCGGCGAAGGCGATCGCGTGCGCGACCGTCGCTTCCCCCGCCAGTCGCGCGGCGAACCGCGCCGCGACCCGCGCTGGCTTGCCGCGCATCAGGCTGATCTGCCCCTTATGGGCATAGCCGGCGCGGCGCGCGGCGGCCGCGATCCGCCCGCCGGCGAGGCGAAACCGCCAATGTTCGGGGGGCGCGAAGGGTGGCCCGGCCGGCCCGCTCGGCCATTGCTCGCCGGGCAGGGGCGCGAAGAATTCCGGCCATTCGGGGGCCATCGGCGCCGGCCCGGGAGGGGTTGCGAGCGGGATGGAGAGTGGCCAGACCCCGTGATCGAGCCGTTTTTCCGCCGCCGCGTTCTCTGCGCGATGGCCCCAGAGATCGGCGATCGCGGCCTCGAAACCCGCCGCCTCCGGCCAGCGTGCCGCAAGCGTCGGGTAGCACCCGGCGGTGAGCGGTGCCGCAACCGGCAGGATCGCGCCGTCCTGGCCGCGAAACAGCGCCCGCACCCCTTCCGGCGCGGCCCAGAGCGCGAGCAGCGCGAGATCGCCATCGTCTCTGCCCTCGGCGATCGCCCGCCAGCCGGCGGCGTCGAGGCGCCGCCAGGACCAGGGGCGGAGCGAGGGGTCGCGAGGCGCGGCATCGAGACGGGCACGGGTCATAGGAGCGGCGCCTGCGCGAACAGGGCGGCAAGGGCGGCGCACAGCGTCGCCGCGAGCAGCGCCGGGGTGATCAGCCCCGAGGCCGACGGCCGCGCCGGGCGGAGGACGGTGAGCAGAAAGGTGGCCGCACCCAGCTTCACGAGCCAGGCGAGGAGCCCGATTCCCCAGGCGGCCAGCCCCTGTCCCTCGCCGGCGAGGCCGAACGGCAGGCAGAGTGCTGCGATCAGGCTGAGGGCGGCGAGCCGGGTGAGCGCTGTGGTGGCCAGCGCCATCGCCCGCACCCGCCCGCTGTCATCGGGCAGCGGCGCTGCCGCCGGCGCCGCCCGGATAATCCCGGCCAGCGCGAGCCCGGCGAGAAGACGCGGCGCGAGCGGCGTGCCCATGCCCCCGGGCGCCGCGAGGCCGCTCAGCGTGATGCCGCCGCCAAGCTGCGCCAGCGCCCATAACACGAGAAACAGCGCTGGGCTCGCCACGCAGAAAAACCCCAGGATTTGCCCAGCCGCGATCCCTCCCGCCATCGTTCCCGCCTCCATCAACGCGAGCAGCGGCAGGATCACGGCCAAAGCGAGCAGTCCGATCACCAGCGGCAGGAAGGCGAGGGGCGCGGTCGCAAGCGCGGTGGTGAAGGTCGGGATGAGGGCGGCGGCGAGGATGGCGGCGGCGAGCCCGAGGGCGCCGGCGGCGCTGGCGGCGAGCGAAACCCCGGCCGGGCGCACCTGTTCGGCGCGCCACAAGGCGTGCCAGAGACGGTAGGTCGCAAGCGGTGCCGGCGGCGGCTCGCGGTCGCGAAGCGCCGTCATCGTGCCCAGAAGCCCGGCGAAAGCCGGGGCCGCGGCCAGGAGCAGCGCGAGATTGAGCGCCGCCGCGATCAGCCGCATGGCGGCGCCCGCCACGCCAGACATGCCGCCCGCCACGCCGCGCGTGGCCGCCGCAACCCGCGCGCCAGCGCCGCACCCGCGGTATCGGCCGCGGCGTGCAGCGCGGCGCCGAACGCGCCGGGCGCGATCGTCGCGACCGGGTCGCCGAAGGGGAGCCAGCCGGGCAGAGGCCCGTAGCCCTCGTCCCAGACCCGCGCGACCGGCCGCGCCGCCCGGCTGGCCGCCGCCCAAAACAGCGGCACCGCGAGCACCAACAGCGCAAGCCCGCAGGCCGGGGCGACGAGCAGCAATGGCGGTGTCGCGGCGTCGCCCGCCAGCATGATCGGCATGGCCGGCGCGATCAGCCGTGCCGCGACCCCAGGGGCCAGTCCGAGCAGGGCGAGCCCGCCCCCGAGCCCGGCCAGCGCCACCGCCTCGCGCCCGGTGAGATCGGTCGCCGCCGAGGCGCGCGGGCTGCGCGCTGGGCCGAGAAAGCCGAGCCCGAACAGGCGAACCGCCGCGAAGGCGGCGAGCGCGAGGGCGAGCCCGGCGAGCGCGACCAGCACGCCGAGAAAAACCGTGCCGAGGCCCAATCCCGGCAGGCGAAGCAACGCCGTCATCGCCAGCGGCGCGCCGAGAAAACCCGGGCCGAACGGCAGAAACACGGTCAGCGCGAGGCCGGTCAGCACCGCCGCACGCGGCATTCGCGGCGCGAGTCCGCCGAGCCGCGCGAGCTGGCGGCTGCCTGCCTCGCGGGTGAGCGCACCGGCGAGCAGCAACAAAACCGGATTCGCCAGCGCGTTCAGCAGCGTGAGAGAGAGAAAGGCGGCGATGGCGTCGCGCCCCGGCGCCGCGAGATCGGCCCGCCGCGCCCAGGCGGCGAGGCCGAGCGCGAAAAGACCCTCCCCGAGCAGCACGGGCACGAAAGCGGCGACGATGACGGCGCTGTCCTCAGCCCGCGCCGCCACCCCGGCGCCGGCGAGCGCGAGGGCGATCCCGAGCGGCAGCGCCAGCGCCGCGATCGGGCCGGCGGCACTCAGCGCCAGGAGATCGCCGAGGAAACGCGCCGCGAGATAGGTTGCCGCCGGGGCCAGGGTGGCGACGAGCAGGGCGCCATTCTCCGCCGCCAAGGTCTTCGGGCGCAGCACCGGGGCGGCCAGCAGCGCCGCGCCGAGCAAGACGAGCCCGGCAATCATCCCGCTCGCCGCCGGAGGCAGGGCGAGCGGGCGCATGGCGGCGAAAGCGGGGTTGGGTGTGCCATCGGGCAAGAGCGGCGCGAAGGCGGCGAGCGCGAGGAGGAACGCGATCCAGGCCGAAGCCGGCAGGAAACGAGGGGCTGTGGTCAGCCGCGCCAAGGCACCGAGAGCAAGGGCGAGCCCGGCGAGCAGGGCGTAGGCGTCACCGGCGAGGATGACGGCGAGCAACCCGGCGAATAGCAGCCCCGCCGCCGCCGGCCGCCTCGGCGCTGAAATCCGCAGAACGGCGGCGGTGGGAAGCGAGAGGGCGAGCAGGAAAAGCCGGGACAGACCGTCCAGTTTCAGTGTCAGGTGAAACCCGGGCAGACCGAACGGCAGCACCAGCGCCCCGGCCGGCCCGGCGGCGAGCACGGAGACGAGCGCGATTATGGTGGCGGCGAGTGGGACGAGCCAGAGCCGTGCCGCGAGCGGCGCGCAGAGCCGCGGCAGCGCCGCCAAGCCCGATCCCGCGATCAGCGGCACCAGGAGGAGGGTGAAGAATCCCAGCGCCAGCATCCGACGGACGATCCCCCCTTGTCAGCCGCTCTCCAGCCAGTCCTCGATCAGTCTTCGCGCGATGCTGTCGCCACGCGGCAGACGAAAGCCGAGCGCCTTATGGTTGCGGATGTCGGCGCGGGTGAACCAGCGTGCATCGCTCAGCTCGGCAGGGTCGAGCACGATCTCGGTGCTCAGCGCCTCGGCGTGGAAGCCGAGCATGAGGGAGGCCGGAAACGGCCAGGGCTGGCTGGAGTGATAGGTGACGGCGCCGACCCGCACGCCGGTCTCCTCCAGCACCTCGCGCGCGACCGCTTCTTCGAGGCTTTCGCCGGGCTCGACGAAGCCGGCCAGGGTCGAATACATCTCCGGCACCGGAAAGCGCGGCGAATGGCCGAGGAGCGCGGCATCGTCCTGCACCACCAGCATGATCACGGCGGGATCGGTGCGGGGGAAATGCGGCGTTTCACATTGCCTGCAGACCAGAGTGTTGCCGCCGCTTTGCGCCGCGCAGGCGCCGCCGCAGACACCACAGAAGCGATGCCGGGTGCGCCAGTGCATCAGCCCACGCGCATGGGCGAGGATCGCCGCCTCGGCCTCGGGAAGGGCGCCGGCGGCGGCGCGGAGATCGGCGAAGCGCGCGGTTTCATCCAAAGCGGACGCGTCGAAGGCAGGCGCGGTCTCGGCGGCGCCGCAATCGATGGCGAACACCGCTCGCCCCTGCCAGAAGCCGAGAAACGCCCATGGTGCCTCCGCGCGCCAGGGATCGGCCGCGGCGCCGGCGAGAAAAACGCCGCGCACCGCCTCCGCCTCGCCGGTGAGCAGGCTCTGGCCGCGCCAGACCGGAACGAAGAGACTGTCCGGCGATTGGCGCGCGGCGGCAAGAAAATCGGCGTCCTCCCGCCGCGCGCTGGCGCGGTCGAGCGGGCTCGCGCTGTAGGGGTTGGGGCGGCGGGCGCTGATCGGGATCACGTGTCCTCGCGGGTAATGACAAAAGCAACCGTGCCACGCCCCCGCCGGCGCGGCAACCCGTGGACGATTTTCCGCTTGCCAAGCGCGTGCGATGTGCGTTACACGTAGCTACGTTTGGTATTACCTAAAACGGAGAGCACGCTGATCGCAAAATGGTGCACGAAAGATCATAGTCTAGAATTATTATTTGAATCTACTGATGAGGCTGGGTGGCCCGCCGGAGACGGCTGGAGCTCAGATGTCGAATTTAATTCTCTTGGCTCAATCTAATATGAAGTTCAACGTAATTTCTAAAGCGAGGATATTCTATGGAGTTCGACGATATCGAGTGGGATGAGAATAAGCGAAATAGCAACATTGATAAGCACAAGCTCGATTTTCGGGATGTTGTCCGAATTCTCGATAGCCCGTACCTCGAGGCGCCGGCCAGAGAAAGCGACGGAGAGCCGCGTTGGTTAATCATAGGCAGGCTTGAGGACATTGCTGTTAGCATCATCTGCACCATGCGAGGGCGTGTGCTCCGTGTCATCTCGATGCGGAAAGCACGGAAGAATGAAAGAGAAAACTATCACACGATTTTCGGCGGATGAGCTGCGCAAAGCGGACCACGACAAAAGCAGGACTGAGAGGGACCGCCTCCGTCAGATGACGGAGAGCGAACTCGAAGAGGCCATCGCCAGCGATCTCGATTGGAATCAGATCCCGAAGGATTGGTATCTGAAGGCGCAAGCAGTGATGCCGACGCCGAAAAAACTCGTTTCCGTTCGGCTGGATGCGGATCTACTCGCGTGGTTCAAAAGCCAGGGCACGGGTTATCAGACGCGCATGAACGCCGTTCTGCGGTCATTCATGAACGAGGAAAAAAAGCGGGTCGCGGGCGGCGGTTCACGGTGATGGCCGGGCGCGAAGGCCGGTGATCACCCCTCGTAGCCGCTTTGCGGGTTGGTCTGGAGCATGGCGAAGAATTCGCGCCGGGTCGCCGGGTCGTCGCGGAAGGCGCCGAGCATGCGGCTCGTCGTCATCGTGACCCCGGGCTTGTGGACGCCGCGCGTGGTCATGCATTGATGCGCCGCCTCGATCACCACCGCGACTCCACGCGGCTCCAGAACCTCGTTGATGGTGCTCGCGATCTGTGCGGTCAGCTTCTCCTGGATCTGTAGCCGCTTGCCGTAAGCCTCGACGATGCGGGCGAGCTTGCTGATGCCGACGACGCGATGCGCCGGCAGATAGGCGACATGGACGCGGCCGATGATCGGCGCCATGTGGTGTTCGCAGACGCTTTCCAGGCGGATATTACGCAAAAGTACGATCTCGTCGTAGCCCTCCACCTCCTCGAAAGTGCGGGCGAGCAGCGCCGCCGGGTCGGTTGCGTAGCCGGCGAAGAATTCTTCATAGGCGCGCGCGACCCGGGCCGGCGTATCGCGCAGCCCCTCCCGCCCGGGATCATCGCCGGCCCAGCGCAGCAGCGTCCGCACCGCCGCCTCCGCCTCCTGGCGCGATGGCCGGTCGGCGACCAGTTGGCTGCGGAGTTTCGCGGTATTCGTTACGGTGTCCACGCACTGATCATCCTTTTTCATCCTTTTCCCGTTCGGCGGCGGTGAGGCTCGCGACCGATCCCCCGATCAACGACATATGGCGCCGGGCGCGCAACCCGCAAGCCGCTCACGATGCCGTGCCGGTGCTCGCCACGCGGCTCAGGCGCGAGAGGCTGGCGAGGGTCGCGGCGAGCGCCATGCCGGTCGCCAGGATGAGGGCGAGCTTGGGGCCACGCGCATGGGCGAAGGCGAAACAGAGGGCAACGAGCGCGGCGCCGGTGGTCTGGCCGAGCAGGCGGGCGGTTGCCAGCATGCCGCTCGCGCCGCCGCTCCGCTCGCGCGGCGCCGCGGTCAGCATGGCGCGGTTGTTGGGGGAATTGAAGAACCCGAAGCCGAGGCCGCACAGCATCATCGGCGCGATGATCGCGGGAAGGCCGGGATGGCTGGGCAGCAGGGCAAGGAATGCGAGGCCGATGCTCATGGCGGCAAGACCGATGCCGCCGAGCAGGCCGGCCGGGTAGCGATCGGCGAGGCGGCCGGCGAAAGGCGCGATCACCGCGACCGCGACCGGCCACGGCGTCATCAGCAAGCCGGTATGGGCATCGCTGAAGTGGAAATTGTTTTCGAACAGAAAGGGCAGCGAGACGAAAGCGAGGCTCTGGCCGGCGAAGGTGGTGATGGAGGTCGCGACCGAAAGCCCGAAGAGCGGGATGCGCAAGAGATCAACCGGCAGGAGCGGGGCGGTCTCCGAGAGCTGGCGGGCGATGAGAGCGATGCCGGCGGCGAATGCCCCGAGCAATTCGCCGGCAATGACCAGGCGCCCCTGGCCGTGGGCGGCGCCGTCGATCCCGATGATCAGGAGGCCGAACGTCAGCGCGTTCAGCCCGGCGCTGACGCTGTCGAATTTCTGCGCCGAGCGCGGGGTGGGCGGCAAAGCGCGGGCGGCGATGGCGAGGGCGGCGATGCCGAGCGGCACGTTGATCGCAAACAGCCATTGCCAGGGCGCGACCGAAAGGATGCCGGCGGCGACCGTGGGGCCGGCGGCGGCGGAGACCGAGGCGACCATGGAATTGAGCCCGAGCCCCTGTCCCATCAGCCGGCGCGGATAGATGAACCGCACCAGCGCGCCGTTCACGCTCATGATCCCGGCCGCGCCAAACCCCTGCAGAACCCGCGCGAGGGTGAGCGTCGTCAAACTGCGTGACAGCGCGCAGGCGGCGGAGGCGAGGATGAACACCCCCAATCCGCCCCAATAGACCCGCCGGTAGCCATGCCGTTCGCCGAGTGCAGCGAGCGGCAGCAGCGAGACGGTGACGGCGAGCTGATAGGCGTTCACCACCCACACCGCGGCGGCGGGGGCGGCGTGCACATCGCGGGCGATGGCCGGCAGCGCGACATTGGCGATGGCGCCGTCGAGCACCGCGAGGGTCAGGCCGAGCCAGATCGTCAGCGCGCCCCAGAAACGCTGGGGCTGCTCCAAGCCGTCGGCCATCTCCATCGCTGCGTGCCGCTCCTGAATTTGATTTTAGCGCGCCATCGTCGGCGCGGTGGTCCGGCGCCAGCCGCGGATGGGGGTCAGCTCCACCCGCCATCCACCACCCAGTTCTGCGCCGAGCATAGCCGGCTGTCATCGGCGGCGAGCCAGAGCGCCATGCGGGCGATATCGGCGGGATAGACCTTTTCCTTGAGGCATTGCTTTTCCATGAGGCCGCGCTCGGCCTCCGGCGTCAACCACAGCGTCAATTGCCGTTCGGTCATGATCCAGCCCGGGATGATGCAGTTGACGCGGATGCGGTGCGGGCCGAGATCGCGGGCGAGGCCGCGGGTCAGCCCCTCGACCCCGGCTTTCGCCGCGACATAGGCCGCCATCCCGCCCTGGCCGAGATGCCAGCTCGCCGAGCCGATATTGACGATCGACCCGCCGCCGGCGGCGATCATCATCGGGGCGATCGCTTGTGCTGCGAAAAACTGATGGCGGATGTTGATCGCCAGACGATTATCCCAGTATTCCGGCGTCACGTCCTCGATCGCATGGCGCTGGTCGTTGGCCGCCGAATTGATCAGGATGGTGATCGGGCCGAGCGCCGCGGCGATCGCCGCGATCGCCGCCTGCAGGGCGGCGGTGTCGGTGACGTCGCAATGATGATAGAGGGGCTTCGGATGTCCCGCTTCCGCGAGCCGCGCCGCCAGCGCTTCTGCCTCCTGATCGAGGAGATCGACGAAGCCGACGCGCGCCCCTTGCGCTGCGAAATGTTCGACGAAAGCGGCGCCGATCCCGGTCGCGCCGCCGCTGATGAAGACGGTTTTGCCCCTGAGGCTGGGATAGATCGCAAACCCATCGGCCATGGCATGATCTCCTGCGCGCGTGGCGTTATAGTCCTTCGGTGATGAAAACCCGGCTTTTCGCCGCGTGTTCGCGGATCATCCGTGCCTCGGCATAGCCGGGACCGTCGTAAAATGCCCAGGCCGCGGCCAAGTTCGGGAATTCGAGAATGACGAGCCGCCCCGCCGGCGCCGCCCCTTCCAGCGCCACCGTCTCGCCGCCGCGCACCAGATAGCGCCCGCCGGCGGCAGCGATCGCGGCGGCAGCGAGCGGCTTGTAGCGTTCATAGAGCGCCGCATCGGTGACCTCGATTTCGGCGATGACATAGGCCGGCATGCTTAGTCTCCCTGTTTGCGCGCCTCTTGTCTCCGCGCGACGAAGGCACCGAGGCGGGCGCGCGGCTCCGGCCCCTCGAAGGCTTGCGCGAAGGCGTCGATCCCGACGGTGATGGCGGCGTCGAGCGGCAGATTCTCCCAGCGCTGAAAGAGCGCCTTTTGCAGCCGGAGCGCCTCCCGCCCGCAAGCCAGCACCGCGGTCACCATCTGCGCGACCGCCGCATCGAGCGCCTCCGGCGCCACCACCCGCGAGACCAGGCCACAGCGCATCGCCTCCTCGGCGCCGAACACCTCGCCGAGCAGCATCATCTCGCGCGCCCGGCCATCGCCGACCAGGCGCGCGAGCAGCGCCGCCTCGATCACCGAGGGGATCCCGACCTTGACCTCCGGCATCCCGAACCGGGCCGAGGTCGCGGCGATGCGGAGATCGCAGGCGGCGGCGATTTCGAGCCCGGCGCCGAGGGCATACCCCTCGATGCGCGCGATCACCGGCACCGGCAAAGCCCGGAATCCGGCGCAAACCTCGTGCAGCGCGGTGATGAAGCGCCGCGCGCTCGCCGGGTCGAGTTTCGCCATCTCGGCGATGTCGGCGCCGCCGATGAAGGCTTTGTCGCCGCCGCCGCGGAGAATGACGCAGCGCAGTTCGGGGCGCCCGGCGAGATGCTCGCAGAGCGCCCGCAATTTGGTCATCGCCGCGTGCCCGATGACGTTGAGCTTCGCCGGCCGCGCGACGGTGATTTCGGCGACCAGATCCTCCCCGCGCCAGGTTTCGGCGAGCTCCACCACGGCGCTCATTCGACGATCGCCTGATAGACCAGATCCTTGATCTCGCGCCGGTACCAGGCCCGGCTCGGCCCCGGCGCCTGGATCATCATCACCACCGCCAGTTGCTCGGCGGGATCGACCCAGAAGAAGGTGCCGGCATAGCCCGCCCACATGAATTCGCCGACCGAGCCCGGAACACCGGCCAGCCCCGGCGTCATGCGCACCATGAAGCCGAGGCCGAAACTATAGCCGGGCACCCCGAGCAGCATCTCGCCCGGCGAAATACTCGGGCGGATGGCCGGGCCGAGTTGATCGGAGGTCATCAGCGCGACCGTCGTCGGGCTCAGGATGACGTGCTCGTCGAGTCTTCCGCCTTCCTCCAGCATCTCGGCGAAGCGCAGATAATCCATCGCCGTGCCGACCCCGCCGGCGCCCGCCGAATCCTCCGCCGGCGGTGTGCGCACGTCGATCAGCCGGTTGGGCGCGCCGGTCGCGGGGTCGGTCGGCAGGGGTTCGGCGATCCGGTCCTGCTTCGCCGCCGGCACCGAAAACCCGCTATCGACCATGCCGAGCGGGCGGAACAGCCGCTCGGCGACGAAATCGGCGAGGCGTTCGCCGGAGACTCTTTCGACGACCCGGCCGAGGAGATCGACCGCAAGGCTGTATTCCCAGACCGTCCCCGGCTGATAGGCGAGCGGCGCCGCGGCCAGCGCATGGACGAAATCGCCGGGCGCGAGATCGGTGACATTGTAGTCGAAACCGGGCTTGGTGAGACCGGCTTTGATATACGCCTCGCGCACCAGCGGGTTGGTGGTGATTTCGCCATAGGCGAGGCCGGCGGTGTGGCGCAGGAGATCCTGGATGGTCGGCCCACGCGTCGCCGCGATCAGCGTGTAGGCACGCTGGCCGAGCCCGTTCGCGGCTGGCACGCTGACCTGCAGGGTGTTGAATTCGGGGAGATATTTGGCGACCGGGTCGGTGAGCTGGAGCTTCCCCTCCTCCACCAGCGTCATCGCCGCGACCGAAACCAGGGGCTTGGTCATGGAGTAGAGGCGGAAGATCGTATCGAGGGTCATTTTCCGCCCCGAGGCCCGGTCGGCGGCGCCGAACGCCTCGCGATAGACGAGATGGCCGCCGCGCGCGATCATCACCACCGCGCCCGGGATCCGCCCGGCGGCGATTTCGCCGTTGAACACGGTTGCGATCCGCGCCAGCCGCTCGCTCGACAGGCCTTCCTCTTCCGGGGCCGCCGGGTCGAGCGCGGCGGCGCGCGCCGCACCGACCGGCTGGCCGCCGAGCACCGCCAGCGCGGCAAGGATGGGCATGAATTTACGCATGGTTTCCTCCACTCTCCCGCCGCCATTGTTCCGCCGCCGCGCGCCCGCGGTCAATCGGGTGTGAGTGGGCGCGTCAGCCGGGAAATCCGCCCATCAGCAGCAACAGCTGCGCGTGTTCGGGGGCGACCGGCAGCACCGAAAGCCGTGACTGGCGGATCAGCGCGAGATCGGCGAGGCGGGGCTCGGCCTTGATCGCGGCGAGGGTCACCGGGCGCGGCAGCGCTGCCACGGCGCGGACATCGACCGCGACCCAGTCGCCGCTCTCGGCGGTCGGGTCGGGGTAGGCGGCGCGTACCACCTCGACGAGGCCGACGATCTCCTTGCCGATATTGGAGTGATAGAAAAACGCCAATTCGCCCGGCCGCATCGCCTTGAGGTGGTTCTTCGCGGCATGGTTGCGCACGCCGGTCCAGGGCTCGGTGCCGTTTTTCACCTGCTCCGCCCAGCTGAAGGCGTCGGGTTCGGATTTCACCAGCCAGGCGGGCAGACCCCCCTTATTCATGCGATCATGCCATTCATGCGATCATCTGGCCGTCACGGAACACCATGCGATAGGGGCGGATCACCGTGCTTTCGAACAGGCCCGCCTTGGCGTATGGGTCGCCGGCGGCGAAGGCCTCGGCCTCGGCGCGATCGGCGGCGTCGATGATGAGGAGGCTGCCGCAGGGCTCGCCGGCGGCGCTCAGCACCGGCCCGGCCTGGATCAGCCGCGTGGCATGGGCGTTGAGATAGTCGAGATGGACCGGCCGTGTCGCTTGACGCAGATCAAGGTTTCCCGGCCGATCAGCACAGACAATCGCAAACAACATGGATATCTCCCGAGAGCGTGATTTGAGGGTGAGAATAGAGGCAACGCCGCCCGGCTTCAAACCCGGTGGCGGAGCGGCTATGCTGGGCGCCATGGAGGTTGTCTCACCGACCGCCCCGCCGCGCGGGGCTCGCGGGCTGCACCGCTTTGCCAATCCCGGGCGCTTTCTGCGCCTCGCCGGGCGGGCTCTGCCGTGGGTGAGCGCGATCGGCCTCGTGCTGGTCGCGCTCGGCCTCGTCTGGGGCCTGTTTTTCGCGCCGGCCGATTGGCAGCAGGGCGATGCGGTGCGGATCATGTATGTCCATGTGCCGGCCGCCTGGCTCGCCTCGGCCGGCTACATGGCGCTCGCCTGCGCCTCCGCGGTTGCGCTGGTCTGGCGCCATCCGCTCGCCGATCTCGCCGCCGTCGAGATCGCGCCGGTGGGCGCCGGGTTCACCGCCATTTGTCTCGTCACCGGCAGTCTCTGGGGCAAGCCGATGTGGGGGGCGTTCTGGGTCTGGGATGCAAGGCTGACCTCGGTTCTGGTGCTGTTTTTCCTCTATCTCGGCCATATCGCGCTGACCCGCGCCTTCGATTCCCCCGAGCGCGGCTATCGCGCCGGCGCGATTCTGGCGCTGGTCGGCGTCGTCAATCTGCCGATCATCAAATTCAGCGTCGATTGGTGGAACACACTGCATCAACCGGCGAGCATCACGCTCACCGGGGCGCCGACCATGTATGTCGGCATGCTGTGGCCGCTGTTGTTCACGGCGCTCGGGGCGTCGTTCATTTTCGCGGCGCTGGTGCTGGCGCGGCTTTCGGCGGCGGTGATGGAGCGGCGCATCCGCGCCCTCCTCGCTGCGCGCGCGGAGGGGACATGACCCATCTCGCCTATATCGTGCCCGCCTATGTCTCTGCGCTGGTGATCCCGGCATGGCTCGCGGGTGAGGCCTGGTTGCGGCTGCGGCGGGCGCGGGCACGGCTTCTGGCGCTCGAAGGGGGGCGCCGGCGATGAAGCGCAAGCATCGGCGGCTCGCCATCCTGCTCGCCTGCGGCCTCGGCCTCGGCTCGGCGGCGGCGCTGACCTTGTTCGCTTTCCGCGACAATCTGGTGTTCTTCGTCACCCCCTCCGATCTCGCGAGCCGCGGCCATGCCGGCGAGACGCTGCGCCTCGGCGGCCTGGTCGCCGCCGGCAGCATCCGGCACGCGACCATCGACGGCCAGCCGGCGGTGCGGTTCCGTGTGACGGATGGGCGGAGTTCGGTGAACGTCTCCTATATCGGCGTGCTGCCCGATCTGTTTCGCGAGGGCCAGGGGGTGGTGACGCTCGGAACCCTCGCGCCGGATGGCGGCTTCGTCGCCTCCGAGGTGCTTGCCAAGCATGATGAGACCTACATGCCCAAGGACGTGGTCGAGGCGCTGAAGAAAAGCGGCCGATGGCAGCCCGATGCCGGCCCGCCGCCGCCGGCCGCGACCTGGAACAGCCTGCCGGCGACCCGGAACGGCGGATGAAAGGGCGGACATGATCCCCGAACTCGGCCATTTCGCGCTGGCGCTGGCGGTGGTCATCGCCGCCGCGCAGGCGGTTTTGCCGCTCATCGGCGCGGCGCGGCGGGACGCGGTGCTGATGGCCAGCGCGCCTTCGCTCGCTTTCGGCCAGTTGGCGGCGCTCGCGCTCTCCTTCGGTGCTCTGCTGTGGTCGAGCGTGGTCTCCGATTTCTCGGTCTACAACATCGCCGAGAACAGCCAGAGCCTGAAGCCGCTGCTCTATAAAATCACCGGAATCTGGGGCGACCATGAGGGCTCGATCCTGCTCTGGTGCCTCATTCTGGCGCTTTGCGGCGCGGCGGTCGGGGCGTTCGGGCGCGCTTTGCCGGCCACGGTGCGGGCCCGGGTGATCGGCGTGCTCGGCGCGACCTCGGCCGGTTTCGTGCTGTTTTCGCTCACCGTCAGCAACCCCTTCGTGCGGCTCTGGCCGCCGCCCTGGGAGGGGCAGGGGATGAACCCGCTGCTCGAGGATCCCGGTCTCGCCTTTCACCCGCCGATCCTTTATGCCGGCTATGTCGGTTTTTCGATCCCCTTCGCCTTCGCGCTCGCCGCCCTGATCGAAGGCCGGGTGGACGCCGCCTGGGGGCGCTGGGTGCGGCCCTGGGCGCTGGCCGCCTGGGCGTGCCTCACCGGCGGGATCGCGCTCGGCTCGTGGTGGTCCTATTACGTGCTCGGCTGGGGCGGGTATTGGTTCTGGGATCCGGTGGAGAACGCGTCGCTCCTGCCCTGGCTCGCCGGCACCGCCCTGGTTCACTCCGCGATCGTGGTCGAAAAGCGCGACGCCCTGAAAATCTGGACCGTGCTGCTCGCCATCGGCACGTTTTCCTTGAGCCTCTGCGGCACCTTCCTGGTGCGCTCGGGGATTCTGAACTCCGTCCATGCCTTCGCCAATGATCCGGCGCGCGGGGTGTTCATCCTGGTGCTGCTGGCGCTCGTCATCGGCACCGCGCTGGTGCTGTTCGCCTGGCGGGCGCCACGCCTTCAGCCGACCGGGATTTTCGCGCCGCTTTCGCGCGAAGGCGGGCTGGTTCTGAACAATATCCTGCTCTGTTCGATCGCCGCCGTGGTGTTCACCGGCACCACCTATCCGTTGTTCGCGCAATTGCTCGCCGGCGCGCAGATCAGCGTCGGCGCGCCGTTTTTCAACGCCGCCGTGCTGCCGCTCGCGATTCCGCTTTTCGTCGTCATGGTGGTCGGGCCGATGCTGTCTTGGAAGCGTGCGGCGCTCGCCCCGGCGCTGATCCGGCTCTGGTGGGTGGCGCTCGCGGCGCTCGCGGCCGGTGGGTTCGCGACCTTTCACGCAGCACTCTTCCCGGCCCTCGGCTTTGCCGCCAGCGTCTGGCTGATCCTCGGCGCCTTCGTCGACATCATCGCGCGGATAGGCCTGTTCCGTCTGCCTCTAGCCACCAGCCTCGCCCGGCTCGGCGGTATTCCGCTCGCCGCCTGGGGCAGCGCGATCGCCCATGCCGGGATGGGGATCACCGTCGCCGGCATCGCCGGCATGGCGATCGCCGAGCATCGCATCGTCGCCGTCACGGTGGGCGAGACGGTCGATCTCGGCGGCTATCACTGGACACTCGAAGATCTCCACGATGCGCCGGGGCCGAATTACAGCGCCCGCCTCGCCGATATCCGTGTGACGCATGATGGCCGCGTGATCGCGGTGATGAGCCCAGGCCGGCGGAGCTACCCGTTGCAGCGCACCACCACCACCGAGACCGCGATCCGTACCAATCTTTTCCGCGATCTCTACGCCGTGCTCGGGGAGGAGCGTGACGGCAAGGCGGTGCTGCGTCTCCATGTCAATTATCTCGCCCCCTGGATCTGGCTCGGCGCCCTGGTGATGGCGGCGGGTGGCGGGTTGTCACTCGCCGATCGCCGCTTGCGGATCGGGGCGCCGCTCCGCCGCGCCGCAGCCCCGGTGGTCACCGCATGAGTGACGCGGCGCCGGCAAGGGGGCTCTCCCGCCGGGCTCTGCTCGGCATTCCGCTGGTTGCCGCCGCCGCCGCCGGGGCCGGGTTCTATGCCCTGCTGCGGCGCATGGAAGCCGGCCATTACGATCCCCATGCAGTCGATAACCCGCTGGTCGGCCAAGCCATTCCGGATTTCGCGCCGCTGCCCGCGCAAGACCCCGCAACCACCGGCTTCGGCAGCGCCGATCTCCGCGCCGCGCTGCACGCCACCGGGCGGCCGATTTTGGTCAATTTCTTCGCCTCCTGGTGCGTTCCCTGCCGGATCGAGCATCCGCAACTGATGGCGATGGCCGGCGCCGGGGTCGCGATCTGGGGCATCGCCTATAAGGATCAGGCGGCGGATGCGGCGAAGCTTCTGGGCGAGGATGGCGACCCCTATGCCCGTCTCGCGCGCGACGAAAACGGCCGGGTGTCGATCGATTGGGGGCTTTACGGCGTGCCCGAGACCTTTCTGATCGATCGCGCCGGGATCATCCGCGGCCATTGGGCGGGGCCGCTCGCGCCCGAGACGGTGCGGGACGAGGTTTCCCCCCTGCTTCGGGCCCACGCATGATCCGGCGGCTGATCTTGCTGGCTTTGCTCGCTCTCCCGCTGGCCTCGGCGCCGCTGGTCGCGGCATTGGCGATCAGTGACCCCGCCGAGATGCTGCCCGATCCCAAGCAGGAGGCGCGGGCGGAGGCGATCGGGCGGCAATTGCGCTGTCTCGTCTGTCAGAACGAGAGCATCGAGGATAGCGGGGCCGATCTCGCCCGCGATCTCCGCCATATCGTCCGCCAGCATGTCGCCGCCGGGGAGAGCAACAAGGAGATCATCGCCTGGATGGTGGCGCGCTATGGCGATTTCGTGCGCCTGCGCCCGCCTTTCGAGCCGCTGACCTGGCTGCTCTGGGCCTCGCCGGCGCTGGCGCTGGTCGGGGGTGGGGTGATCGTCGCTTTCGCCTCGCGCCAGAAGCGTCCCGCCCCGGCGCCGCTTTCCGTGGCTGAACAGCGCAAGCTCAAGGATCTGTTGAAATCGTGATCTGGCTTTTGTTTGCGCTCGCCACTCTGGTGTGTCTGCTGCCGCTCGTCATCGTGCTGCGCCGCCGGCAGTATCAGATCCGCGGCCGGCGCGAGGCGGCGCTCGCGCTCTATCGCGCCCAGCTCGCCGAACTCGCGCGCGAGCACGCCGAGGGACGGATCGGCGCCGAGGACCATGCCGCCGCCGAAATCGAGGTGCAGCGGCGTTTGCTTGCCGCCGCCGCCGAGCATGAGAGCAGCGCCGAACGCGCCCGCCGTCGCCCGCTGCTGATCACCCTCGCCTTGATCCCACTCGCCGCGCTCGCCCTCTACTGGCCGGGTGGCACGCCGTTTCTGCCGGCGGCCCCGCTCGCCCCGCGGCTCGCCGCAGCGGCCAAGGAGGAGACGCTGATCGCGGCGCTGCGCGCCCAGCTCGCCAGCATGGACCCGGCCTCACCCCGGGCGCGCCAGGGCTTCATTCTTCTCGGTGACGCGGAGAAAGCCCGTGGCAACCCGGCCGCCGCCGCCGACGCTTGGCAGCGGGCGCTCGCCGCCGGCTTCGACCCGACGCTCGCCGCCGAGACCGCGGAGGCGATGAGCGAGACCGCCGGCCGCGTGACGCCGGAAGCCGCTGCTCTCTTTCGCCAGGCCCTCGCCGCCGCGCCCGCCGATGCTCCTTGGCGCGAGATGGTGCGCCAAAGGCTGAGTCTCGCCAATCCCTGAAGGGGGGCGGCCTGAGGCAGATCAAGGCGCGGCGCGGCCGGGCATGGTTTCATTACGGTCCATGGAGAGCGGAGAAACCGGGTGGAAGCTTTTGATCTCAACGGCCGCAAGGGCCTGATCGCCGGGATCGCGAACGAGCACAGCCTCGCCTATGCGGCGGCGCGCCGGCTGCGGGGCGCCGGCGCCGATCTCGCCATCACCTATCTCAACGACAAAGCCAAGCCGTTCGTTGCGCCGCTGGCGGGCGATCTCGGGGCGCCGATCTTTCTTCCCTGCGATGTCGCCGTGCCGGGCCAGGTCGAGGCCGTTTTCGACGCCATCCGGGCGCAATGGGGGCGGCTCGATTTTCTGTTCCACGCCATCGCCTTCGCCCCGAAAGCGGATTTGCAGGGCCGGTTGACGGATTGCTCGGCCGAGGGGTTCGCCCAGGCGATGCTGATTTCCTGCCACTCCCTGATCCGCATGGCCCATCTCGCCGAGCCCCTGATGGACCAAGGCGGCAGCCTGATCACGCTCAGTTATTACGGCGCCGAGAAGGTGGTCGATCATTACAACGTCATGGGGCCGGTGAAGGCGGCGCTCGAGGCCTCGGTGCGCTATCTCGCGCATGAACTGGGCGCGCGGCGCATTCGCGTCAACGCCATTTCCGCCGGGGCGGTGAAGACCCGCGCCGCTTCCGGTATCGCTCATTTCGACGATCTGCTCGACGAGAGCGCCAAGGCGGCACCCCTCCACCGCCTGATCGCGCCCGATGATGTCGGCCGCATGGCGCTCGCGCTGATCAGCGATTACGGCGGCGGGGTCACCGGCGAGGTGGTCTATGTCGATGCCGGGATGCATATCGAGGGCATGATTCTGCGCTGAATCGCCCGCCTTTGCCGGTGGACCTCTTGCGGTAAAGTCGTTAATCGGGGAGCGGTCACGGGCGAGCGGGCAAGGGGAACATGCGGATTCTGCTGACCGGGGGATGCGGCTTCATCGGCTCGGCGGTGGTGCGTCACGCCCTCGCCACCACCGGGCACGAGATCGTGACGGTCGACAAAATGACCTATGCCGCCTCGGAAGACGCGCTGGAAGGGGCGCTGGCCGACCCCCGCCACCATTTGATCCGCGCCGATATCACCGATGCCGCGGCGATGCGGGCGGCGTTCGCGACCCACCGGCCGGACGCGGTCATGCATCTCGCCGCCGAAAGCCATGTCGACCGCTCGATCGACGGGCCGGCGGCGTTCATCGCAACCAATGTCACCGGCAGTTTCGTGCTCCTGGAAGCGGCGCGGGAGTATTGGGCCACCCTTCCGGCCGCGGCCAAGGCGCAGTTTCGCTTCCACCACGTCTCCACCGACGAGGTGTTCGGTGCCCTCGGCGCCGCCGATCCGCCATTCACCGAGACCACGCCCTATGACCCGAGGAGCCCCTATTCGGCCTCCAAGGCGGCATCCGATCACCTCGTGCGGGCCTGGTTTCACACCTATGGCCTGCCCACGCTGGTCAGCAACACCACCAATAATTACGGCCCCTGGCAGTTTCCCGAAAAGCTCATCCCGCTGGTGACGCTGAACGCGCTCGCCGGCAAGGCACTTCCGGTCTATGGCGATGGCTCGAACACCCGCGACTGGCTCTATGTCGAGGATCACGCCGAGGCGCTGCTCGCCGTTCTCGAACGCGGCGCGCCGGGCGCGACCTATGCCATCGGCGCCCGCCAGCCGCGCAGCAATCTCGACGTGGTGCGGGCGATCTGCGCGGTGCTCGATGAAGTGGCGCCCGATCCGGCCGGGCCGCATGCGCGCCTGATCACCTTCGTCGCCGACCGCCCGGGCCATGATTTCCGCTATGAGATCGATCCCGCCCGCGCCGAGGCGGCGCTCGGCTGGCGGGCGCGGCATGATTTCACGGCCGGGCTCCGCCGCACCGTGCAATGGTATCTCGATCATCGTCCCTGGTGGACGGAAATCCAGGCGCGTCGCTATGGCGGCGAGCGGCTCGGCGTTGCCGCAGGAGGGAAGACGGCATGAAGGGAATTCTGCTCGCCGGCGGCTCGGGCACCCGGCTTTCGCCGATGACGCTGGCGGCGTCCAAGCAATTGCTGCCGGTCTATGACAAGCCGATGATCTATTACCCGCTTTCGACCCTGATGCTGGCCGGTATCCGCGATATCCTGGTGATCTCGACGCCGGCCGATCTGCCGCAGTTCCGCCGTCTGCTCGGCGATGGCGCGCGTCTCGGCATCCGCATCGCTTATGCCGAGCAGCCGCGCCCGGAAGGGATCGCGCAGGCGTTTCTCATCGGCCGCGATTGGCTCGCCGGTGATGCCTGTGCGCTCGCCCTCGGTGATAATCTGATTTTCGCCGATCACCTCTCCGCCCTGCTCCGCCGGGCGAGCGGGCGCGACCAGGGGGCCACGGTCTTCGCCTACCGGGTGCGCGATCCCGAGCGCTATGGCGTCGTCAGCTTCGATGCCGAGGGCCGGGCCGTCGATATCGTCGAAAAACCAGCCGCGCCCGCCTCCGACTGGGCGGTGACCGGGCTCTATTTCTACGACCGGCGGGTGAGCGAACTCGCCGCCCGCATCCGCCCCTCGGCGCGCGGCGAGTTGGAGATCACCGATCTCAACCGGCTTTATCTGGAGGATGGCACGCTGCATGTCGAGCGGTTGGGGCGCGGCTGCGCCTGGCTCGACGCTGGAACGCCCGATAGCCTCCTCCAGGCCGCGACCTTCGTCCAGACCATCCAGTCGCGCCAGGGGATGCTGGTCGGCTGCCCCGAGGAAGTCGCCTTCCGGCTCGGCCATATCGACGCCGAGCATCTGCGGGCGCATGCGAGAAGCCTTGGCAAGACCGAACTCGGCCAGGTGCTCGCCGAACTCGCCGACGGGCAGCATGCCTAGAGGAAGGGAAGTCAAAATGTTCTTTTTTGAAAAAAAGAACCAAAAAACTTTTTATCTTTTGGGCAGTGCCATTGGCATCGCCACCCCGAGAAATCAGGAAAAAAGTCTTTTTGCTTCTTTTTCTTCAGAAAAAGAAGATATCTTTCTTGGACTTGCCTGATGAAAATCGAACACCTCGCCATCCCGGAGGTGATTTTGCTGACGCCGCCGCGTTTCGGCGATGCGCGCGGGTTTTTCTCCGAGACCTTCAATGCCGCGCGCTGGCGGGAGGCCGGGATCGCCGGCGAATTCATCCAGGACAATCATAGTTTTTCCGCCGCGCGCTTTACCATCCGTGGTCTCCATTGCCAGATCGCGCCCGCGGTTCAGGGCAAGCTGGTGCGTTGCGTGCGCGGGGCGATTTTCGATGTCGCGGTCGATCTCCGGGTCGGCTCGCCGACCTATGGCCGCCATGTCAGCGCCGTCCTGAGCGCCGATAACTGGGGCCAGCTTTGGATCCCGGGCGGGTTCCTGCATGGGTTCTGCACGTTGGAACCCGATACCGAGGTGATCTACAAAGTCACCGCCCCCTATGACCGCGCCGCCGAGCGCGGGGTGATCTGGAACGACCCGGCGCTCGCCATCCCCTGGCCGGCGCCGGCGGAGGCGGTGGTGCTCTCCGACAAGGACCGGGTTCTGCCGCCGCTCGCCGCGGCCGGGCCGTGGTTCGGGGGCGGCGGATGACGGCGCCGCTCCTGATCATCGGCGGTGCTGGCCAATTGGCATCGGCGCTCGGTGAACTTGCCGCCGCGCGCGGGCTCGCGGCGCACAGGGTGGGGCGGCCGGATTGCGATTTCGACCGGCCGGAGAGCATCGATGCGGTTTTCACCCGAATCCGCCCGCGTCTGGTCATCAACGCCGCCGCCTATACCGCGGTCGATGCCGCCGAGGACGACGCGGCGGCGGCTTTTCGTGCCAATCGCGACGGCCCGGCGCGCCTCGCCGCCCTCGCCGCCGCCGCCGATGTGCCGCTGATTCATGTTTCCACCGATTACGTGTTCGATGGCGGCAAGGGTGCCCCCTATGTCGAGACCGATGCCACCGCGCCCACCGGGGTCTATGGCGCGAGCAAGCTCGCCGGCGAGGCGGCGGTTCTGGCGAGCGGGGCGCGGGCGCTGATTTTGCGCACCGCCTGGGTCTATTCGGCGCGCGGGCGGAATTTCGTCCGCACCATGCTCGCCGCCG
This sequence comes from Pseudomonadota bacterium, assembly GCA_021798915.1. Taxonomy (GTDB): domain Bacteria; phylum Pseudomonadota; class Alphaproteobacteria; order Acetobacterales; family Acetobacteraceae; genus Acidibrevibacterium. The sequence goes on along the minus strand of JAJZBM010000003.1, from coordinate 188,843 downwards.
CCGCTGCCGGGCGTGATCTCCGGGTGGTCGCCGATCAGCGCGGCGCGCCGACCGCGGCCGAGGATCTGGCGTCCCTGATCCTCGACCTCGTGGCGCGCATCGATGCTGGCCTGCGAGACGAGGATTGGGGCCTTTATCACGCGGCGGGGAGCGGGGAGGCGAGCTGGCACGCATTCGCGCAGGCGATTTTCGCCGAAGCGGCGCGGTTTGGTGTGCCGACCCCGCCGATCGCCGCGATCGCGACCAGCGACTGGCCGACGCGGGCGCGAAGGCCGGAAGATTCCCGGCTCGATTGCGAGAAGCTCCGGCGCCATTTCGGTCTTGCGCTGCCGCCCTGGCGGGAAAGCCTCGCCCGGGTCGTCGCCGCACTCTGCACCGCCTGATCGCGGCCGATGGCGGGACGCATCGCGGTTTTGCTGGCGAGCTATCAGGGCGCGCGGTTTCTCCCCGAGCAGCTCGCCAGTCTCGCGCGCCAGAGCGGCGAGGACTGGCATCTCTACTGGCGCGATGATGGCTCCTCGGATGGAAGCCCGGCGCTGCTCGGCGCTTTCGCCCCCGAACGCAGCGTGGCGGTGGCGGGGCCGCCCGGGCGGCTCGGCGCGGCGGGGAGTTTTTTTGCCCTTCTCGCCGCCGCGGTCGCCGATCCCGAGAATGATTTCTTCGCCTTCTGCGACCAGGACGATGTCTGGCGCGAGGACAAGCTGGCGCGGGCGCGGGAGGCATTGGAGATTCTCCCCGCCCAGCGTCCGGCGCTCTATTGCGCGCGGGCGCGCTTGGTCGATGCTGCGCTCCGCCCGCGTGGCGCGCTGCCGCCGTTTCGCGGCTCGACCCGGTTTCCCGCCGCCTTAATCGAGAATATCGCCGTCGGCTGCACCATGGTGCTCAATCGCGCTGCTGCCGAGTTGATCGTTGAGAGCCGCAAGCCGCCCGAGACGCTGCATGATTGGTGGAGCTATCTGCTGGTCAGCGCCGTCGGCGGCTTCGTGTTCACCGATGCCGAGGCGGTGCTGCTCTATCGCCAGCACGGGGATAATGCGGTTGGCGCGCCGGGCTCGCGGCTGCGCCGGGCGCTCGCCGCGCTGAGGCGCGGCCCCGGCCCGTTCATGGCCCGGTTTCGCGCCCATCTCGCCGGGCTCGCGGCCAATGCGGCGCTGCTGCCGGCGCCGGTCGCGGACGAGGTTGCGGCGCTGGCGCGCGCGCTCGACGGCGGCCTTCGCGGGCGGCTGCGGCTGCTTTTCTGGCCCGGCCTTGCGCGCCGGACGCGGCTTGAGACCCTGCTGCTGCGGCTCTGGCTTCTGATCGGCTGAACGACTACGTTTCGTCCCGCCGCCGTGGCGCCTGGCGGCTGGTCTGGAGGGTCGATCATGGGTGGAATGGTGATGAACAACCCGCACAACCATGTTTTCCTCGGCCGGCATCATGACGAGCATGAGCGGCGGAGCTGGGCCGTGGTCGGGCTGTGCCTCGCGGTGATGATCGCCGAGATCGCCGGCGGGGCGCTGTTCGGCTCGATCGCGCTGATCGCCGATGGGCTGCACATGGCGACCCATGTCGGCGCGCTGCTGCTGGCGGCCCTCGCCTATCGCGTCGCCCGCCGCCATCTCGCCGATCCGCGTTTCGCTTTCGGCACCGGCAAATTCGGCGATCTCGCCAGTTTCGCGAGCGCCGTCGCGCTCGCCATGATCGCGGCACTCATCGCCTGGGAGGCGCTGTCTCGCCTCGCGCGGCCGGTGCCGATCGATTTTGCCGCGGCCCTTCCGATCGCCGTGCTTGGCCTCGTCGTCAATGTCGCGAGCGCGCTGCTGCTCGGCCATGAGGGCCATGATCACGGCCATGGGCATGACCATGGGCATGACCATGGGCATAACCATGGGCACGGCCACGGGCATGATCACGGGCATGATCACGGCGCGGTGTCCGTGGACAACAACATGCGCGCCGCGCGCGCGCATGTGCTCGCCGATGCCGCGGTCTCGATTTTGGTTTTGATCGGCCTCGGCGGGGCGCGCTTGCTTGGCTGGGCATGGCTCGATCCGGTCATGGCCCTGATCGGTGCCGTGGTCATCGTGAGCTGGTCGGTGACGCTGCTTCGCGCCAGCGGCGCCGTGTTGCTCGACATGACGCCCGACCCCGAGGCCACGACCGAGATTCGCGCGGTGCTGGAGCGGGACGGGGCACGGGTGAGCGATCTCCATGTCTGGCGGGTCGGGCCGGGGCATCTCTGCGCCGTGGTCTCGATCGGCGGTGCCGCGCCGGAGAGCCTCGACGAATACCGCCGCCGCCTCGGCGCGGTCGCCGGGCTCTCGCATCTCACCATCGAGATCGAACCCGCCTGAACCGCCCTTGTCGGCGGCTTGGGCGGGATCACATGAGGGCGTATGCTCCATTTGCAAAAACTCGCCGTCGGCATACGCGACCGCGCCCATCTCGCCGCCGTGCAGGCGGCGCGCGCCGAGGCCCACCCGCCGCTTCGCCACATCACCCGCCATATCCCCAAGCGCGCGGCAGAGATTCTCGCCGGCGGCTCGATCTATTGGGTGATCGCCGGCACGATGAGCCTGCGCCAGCGCGTGCTCGCGATCACCCCGGCGCAGCGCGAGGACGGCAGCGCCGCTTGCGCGCTCGCGCTCGATCCGGCGCTGGTTCGCGTCGCTGCGCGGCCGGTCAAGGCGTTTCAGGGCTGGCGCTATCTCGCCCCGGCGCAGGCGCCGCCCGATCTCGCCGCCGGCGCCGAGGATGACGATCTGCCGCCCGACCTCGCCGAGGCGCTGCGCGCGCTCGCTCTGCTCTGATCGGCGCTCGGCGCATGACAATTTCGAGTCTGGCGCTTGACGGCGGAACGAAGCTCGGAGAGCGTGCGGAAATGACCGACCCCCTTGCCCTGCACCGCGACATCCTCACCCTCGACAGCCATATCGATATCCCCTGGCCCGACGGTCCCGACCCGTTCAGCGAGAGCGATCGCCGCGTCGATCTGCCGAAAATGCGCCGCGGCGGGCTCACCGCCGGCTGCTTCGCGGCCTATGTGCCGCAGACCAAGCGCGACGCGGACCGCCAGCAAGCCGCGTTCCTCCGCGCCCAGACCATGTTGCAGGCGATCAGGTCCATGGGCCGCACCCATGAGGGCATTCGCGCCCGCGTCACCGAAACCGCCGCCGAGGTCGAGGCGGCGTGGCGCGAGGGGGTGATCAGCGTCATCCCGGTGGTCGAGAACGGCCAGGCGATCGGCGGCGATCCTGGCAATCTCGGGGCACTCCGGGCGCTCGGCGCGCGCTATATGACGCTCACCCATAATGGCCATAACGATCTCGCCGATGCCGCCATTCCGCGCCGCGATCTCGATGATCCGCCGGCCGAGCATGGGGGGCTTTCGCGCCTCGGGCGGACGGCGATCGCCGAGATGAACCGGCTCGGCATGCTCGTCGATGTTTCGCACACCGCCAAGACGGCGATGCTGCAAGCGGTTGCCGCGTCCCGCACACCGGTGCTGGCCAGCCATTCCTCGGTCCGCGCCCTCTGCGATCACCCGCGCAACCTCGATGACGAGCAACTCGATGCGCTCCGCGCGAGCGGCGGGCTGATCCAGATCACCGCCATGCCCTCGTTCCTGCGCGTCAAGGGCAGCCCGGAAAACGTGACGGTTGCCGATTTCGTCGATCATGTCGACTATGCGGCGCGGCGCATCGGCGTCGCTCACGTTGGCATTTCCTCTGATTTCGACGGCGGTGGCGGGATTTCTGGCTGGGCCAACGCCGCCGAGAGCCCGGCGATCACCGCCGAACTGGTCGCGCGCGGCTATGGCCGGGCGGAGATCGCGGCGCTTTGGGGCGGCAATTTCCTACGCCTTCTGCGCCGCGCCGAGGAGATCGCGCGCTGATCCCAGCCGCCGCCTTTGGCGTGCCGTTTTGGCTTGCGTTTCCCCACCCCCGTTTGTTCTCATGAAGCCGTCGCCGATGAAACGATTTCTCCCCCTCGTCTCGCTCTCCGTCTTCGCATGGTTGGCGGTTGCGCAAGCGGCGATGGCTGGCTCGTCGCTCACGCCCACCGACGGGTCCGATCTCCCGCCCGCCGATCCCGACGCGATCCTCACCTTCCAGTGGGAAAACGCGTCGATCACCAGCAACCCGCCGCCCGATCGCTATTATCTCAACGGGCTCTATCTCGGCTATGTCTCGCCGACCGGGGACGTGCCCGGTTTCGCGAGCGAGATCGGCCGCGCACTCTGGGGCAATGGCCAGCAGCGCGTCTCGATCGACATCCAGCAGCAGATGTTCAGCCCCGCCGCGACCGATGTGCGGCCGCCGCCGGCCGGTGACGAACCCTATGCCGGCACGTTGATGGGCAATTTCTCGCTGATCCAGGACACCAATGACTGGCGCAGCATCCTCGGCGTCGATGTTGGGACGATCGGCGAGGCGGCGCTCGCCGAGCAGACGCAGAACTGGTTCCACAACCTCATCGGCCAGCCGCATGATCTCGGCTGGGGCTATCAGATGCCGGACGAGCCGGTGCTGCAATTCGAGAGTTCACGCATCTGGCGCATCTCGACCGGGCATATCGGCGCGCTGGAGACCGATATTCTGCCCAATGCCACGGTCGGGGTCGGCAATCTCTGGATCTATGGGCTCGCCGGCGGCGTGGTGCGGATCGGCCAGGGGCTGAATTCCGATTACGGGGTCGCCCGCCTCGACCCCGGCATGTCGGGTGGCGCCGCCTATACCCCGGTCAAGCCGTTCGACTGGTATGTCTTCGCCGGCGCCGACGGCCAGGCCTGGCTTTACAACGCGACCCTGGCCGGCGAGCCGTTCAATGCCACGCCGAGCGTCGGCGAGAGAACCTTCGTCGGCGAATTGGAGGCCGGGGTTGCCGTCATCGTCGATGGCGTGCGGGTGTCCTACACCCAGGTATTCCAGACCCAGACATTTTACGGCGAGCATGGCGGGCTGCACCAATGGGGCTCGCTGGTCGCCTCGTTTCGGTTCTGAGATAGGCTGAAGGAAGGGATCAGGGGTGCCGTTGGGTATGCAGGAAGGCTTCGATGGTTTCGACAACAGTGCGAGCCTTGAACACGATTCCAAGATCGATCATTTCCTGCTGCTCTGCCATTGGCCGTACCTGAGTCGGAATCGGCACAGGGATTATCTCATTGAGGTGGGTGCGGAAGAAGACCCCAGCAACGACGCCGACGAAGTAAAATCGTAAACCCGAAACCGTTACGCCGGTCTTCTTGGCATACGTGCCACCCAGGTTGCAAATGAATACTGGGCTTCCGCTTGACCCGCCAAAAACCGATGCGTCAATAAGAAAGCGAGGTTTGTTCTCAAAATCTACCGCGATAGGGCTGGCCGTGGTGCCGCGCCGCGCGACAGGAAGAAAATTCTTCGTGTCCCACACGCCGTTCGGGTAGCCGATGAAAGTAATTTCCTCAATCGCGTCCAGTTCTTCGATCTGTTCTGCATTGGGAATGTTATTTGTTTGTATGGCTATGGTAAATAGTTCCGTATTATATTTTTCCTTTTCAAAATTAATAAGTTGACACCTCGGGATAATAGCGATGTCAATGTCTGGATCAGGGTGGCCAAACCAGGCATTCGGCGATTGTTCAGATGTGATTGTAATCTCGAATATATCACCAAGCTCTGGCTTCCCATTTTTTTTCTTTATGAAAGTAAATTTCCATTTCTGCGCCCCATCAATGACGTGTTTGTTCGTAACAATGAATGGATAGACCAGATCGCCAAATTTATAATCGAAGAAAAATCCGGTGCCTGAGCCCATCCTACCCATTGTCACAGTGTCAATGCGCACTGTGTTGAAGAAAAGTTTTTCAGATATAGTTTGTGGTTGCATGTATTTTCTTTGGTGAGATCGGTTTTCCCAGGTTCAGCCGGCTTTTTTCGCCTCGCGCCGCCAATGGTGGAGCACGAATTCGGTATAGCCGTTGGGCTGCGCGCGGCCTTTGAAGACCAGGTCGCAGGCGGCCTTGAAGGCGACGCCGTCGAAGCCCGGCGCCATCGGGCGATAGGCGGGATCGCCGGCGTTCTGGCGATCGACCACTGCCGCCATGCGCTTCATCGTCGCCATCACCTGCGCCTCGCCGACGACGCCGTGATGCAGCCAGTTGGCGATGTGCTGGCTCGAGATGCGAAGCGTCGCGCGATCCTCCATCAGCCCGACATCGTGGATATCGGGGACCTTCGAGCAGCCGACGCCTTGGTCGATCCAGCGCACGACATAGCCGAGAATGCCCTGGGCGTTATTGTCCAATTCCTGCTGCAGATCGGCCGGCGACCAGTTGATGCCGGCGGCGAGCGGCAGGGTGAGAAGATCGGCGAGCGGCGGCGTCGGTTTGGTGGCGAGCGCCTTTTGCCGCGCCGCGACGTCCACTTTGTGATAATGGAGGGCATGCAGCGTCGCCGCGGTGGGCGAGGGCACCCAGGCGGTATTGGCGCCGGCCTCGGGATGGCCGATCTTCTGCGCCAGCATCTCCGCCATACGGTCCGGCGCCGCCCACATCCCCTTGCCGATCTGCGCCCGCCCGGCGAGCCCGGCGGCAAGGCCGATGGTGACGTTGCGATCCTCATAGGCGCGGATCCAGGGGGTGTTCTTTATCTCGTTCTTGCGGATCATCGCGCCGGCTTCCATGGCGGTGTGGATTTCATCGCCGGTGCGGTCGAGGAAGCCGGTATTGATGAACGCGACGCGGGCGCGGGCGGCATGGATTGCGGCGGCGAGGTTGGCGCTGGTCCGCCGCTCCTCGTCCATGATGCCCATTTTCAAGGTGTTGCGGGCGAGGCCGAGCATGTCCTCGACACGGGCGAACAGCGTATCGGCGAGCGCCACTTCCTCCGGCCCGTGCAGCTTCGGCTTGACGATGTAGATCGAACCGGCGCGGCTGTTCTTCAGCGCCTGGCTGCCACGGAGATCATGGCAGGCGATCAGCGCGGTGACCGCGGCATCGAGGAAGGTTTCCGGAATCTCCCGGCCCTCGCCGTCACGCACCGCATCGGTGTACATGTGATGGCCGACATTGCGCACCAGCATCAGGCTGCGCCCATGCAGGGTCAGCGTGCCGCCGGCGGGCGTGGTGAAGACGCGATCGGGATTGAGTTTGCGCTCCAGCGTGCGCCCGCCCTTCTCGAATTTGGCGACCAAGGTCGCGCGCATCAGCCCGAGCCAGTTGCGATAAGCCTCGATCTTGTCGGCGGCATCGACGGTCGCGACGCTGTCCTCGCAATCCATGATCGTGCTGATCGCCGATTCGATGACCACATCACTGATGCCGGCGGCATCCGTCCCGCCGATCGGATGGGCGCGGTCGAAATTCAGTTCGACATGGAGGCCATGATGGCGGAGCAGCACCGCCTTTGGTGCCGCTGCCTCGCCCTGGAAGCCCACGAACTGGGCGCCATCGCGCAGCCGCGCGCTGCCCTTGGCGTGGCTCACGACGAGATGGCCGTCGCGGACGGCATAGCCGGTGGCCTCGGCATGGGTCGCGCCGTCGAGCGGGAAAGTGTCATCGAGGAAGCGCCGCGCCCAGGCGATCACCACCGCACCGCGCGCCGGGTCATAGCCCTTGACCTTCGCCGCCGGCGCCTCGGGGAGCGCATCGGTGCCGTAAAGCGCGTCATAGAGGCTGCCCCAGCGGGCATTGGCGGCGTTCAGCGCATAGCGCCCGTTGGTCACCGGCACGACGAGCTGCGGCCCGGCGATATGGGCGATTTCGGGATCGACATTGGCCGTGGTGATGGCGAACGGCGCCGGTTCGGGCACCAGATAGCCGATCTCACGGAGAAAGGCCTGATAGGCGTCGGCATCGAAGCTTTTGCCGGCACGCGCCTTATGCCAGGCATCGATTTCGCGTTGCAGGGCGTCGCGGCGGTCGAGCAGAGCGCGGTTGCGCGGTGCGAGGTCGCGCACCATTGCGCCGAACCCGTCCCAGAACGCCGCCGCGGCGACACCGCTGCCGGGCAGCGCCTCGTCGGTGATGAAGCGGTGGAGATCGCGATCGACGTGGAGCCCGCCCGCTGCGATCAAGTTCCTGTCATGAGTGTTCATCATGCAATTCCCATCATCCATTCGGGATCATGGTTGATCGCTGGCGCCGATTTGTCGAGAGCGAAGGGCGATTGGCAAGCATTATTCATCGCCCCATTGCGAACGCTCATGAGAGGCGGCGGCGCTTCCCGTCTCGGGTGAAACGCGGGAAGCGCCGCTGGCGATGGCGTCAGGCGGTCGCGTGGCTCGTGCCGCGCTGGGCGAGGCGGTGATCGAGGCTGTAGGCGCCGGCGCCGAAAGCGACGATGTGCAACAGCCCGCCGGCGATGGCGAGGTTTTTCAGAAAATTGATCTGCTGGCCGTGGTCGGCGAAATTATTGTGGAAGGCGAGGGCGGTGACCACCGAAAACAGCGCCATGATCGCGGCGATGACCCGCGTCTGCCAGCCCAGCACCAGGAGGATGCTGCCGCCGACCTCGATCAGCACGGCGACGATATAGGCCGCCATCGGCAGCGGCAGACCACCGGAGGCGATATATTGCATAGTCCCGGCCGGATTCTCGATCTTGCCGATGCCGGCGAGAATGAACAGGACGGCGATCAGAATGCGCCCGATGAGATCGACGCTTTGTTGCATGGTGGCTCTCCTATTGGCGCGGCTTGGCCGCGCGGATTGTCGCGATGGCATCACGATAACGGGGTTTTGCTTTGATGTCGAACGGATTTTTGCCTCTCACCATGGTCTGCGGTCACCGGGATCTGCGGACGGCGGGGATCGAACCCGCACTTCCGATACGGAAAGCAGATTTTAAGTCTGCTGCGTCTACCTGTTCCGCCACGTCCGCATGACGAGACCCTTATCCCTCGCAGAGCCCGCGGGCGATTTCAAGCGCGCGCCGGAGCAGCGTTTCATTCGCCTCGGGCGTCAGAAACCCGCTATGGGCGGAAAGCGTGACATTGGCGAGGCGCGTGAGCGGATGCCCGGCCGGCAGCGGCTCGGTTGCGAAGACGTCGAGCGCGGCATGGGCGATCTGCCCGCGTTCGAGAGCCGCGATCAGCGCCGCCTCGTCAACCAGGGCGCCGCGCGCGGTATTGACCAGGATCGCCCCGGGGCGGAGCCGCGCGAGGCGCCCGGCATCGAGAAATCCCCGCGTCTCATCATTGAGCAGGAGGTGGAGCGAGACGACATGGCTCTCGGCGAGCAGTGTATCGAGGGGAACGAAGCTGACGCCGGGCGCGGTCTTCGGGCTCCGGTTCCAGGCCAGCACCCGCATCCCGCTGCCCACCGCGATCCGCGCCACCTCGGCGGCGATTCCGCCGAAGCCGATCAGGCCGAGCGTCTTGCCGGTGAGCTGCACGCCTGCGACGCGCGGCCAACCGTCGGCGCGGACGCCGCGATCCATTGCCGCGATCCCGCGCGCCGCCGTCCACATCAGCGCGATGCTGTGCTCGGCGACCGCGGTATCGCCATAGCCCTTGATGGTGTGAACGGTGATGCCGAGAGCTTCGAGTTCCTCGGGGTTCATATAGCTCCGCGCCCCGGTGCCGAGAAAAATGACATGGCGAAGCGCGGGGCAGGCGCTGATTACTGCGGTTGGCAGCGCGGAATGATCGTCGAGCACGAAATCATACCCGGCCAGCAACCGCGGCAGATCGTCGGGCGCGATGCGGGCGGCGCGGTTGACGGTCACCGGCGGGTCGCCGGCGCCGTGCAGGCGTGCGAAAATCGCCGCCATGGTGTCGTCCGCATCGAGAAAAAGACCGCGCATGACGCCTCTCCCGGTTGATCGCCGTCTGGATGCCGCCAGTCTGGGCAAAGCATCGGGCGCCGGCAAGCCGCCGCGCCGGCGCATCACGCGCTGGCTCGTCCGCGCCGTCATCGCGCTGGTCTGGGGCGGGCTTGCTCTCGGGCTCGCGTTTCTCTGGCTGATCCATGATCTGCCGCGGCCACAAGACGCGATCACCGCGCGCCGGCCGACCCTCACGCTCGAGGACAGCGCCGGCCACGTGATCGCGCGTTATGGCGACATCGTCGGCACGACGGTGCATCTCGCCGATCTGCCGCCCTATCTCCCGGCGGCGGTGGTCGCGGTCGAGGATCGGCGGTTTTTCCACCACGGCGCCCTCGACGGGTGGGGGATGGCGCGGGCCGCGTTCGTCGATCTCACCGCCGGGCGGATCGTCCAGGGTGGCTCGACGCTGAGCCAGCAGGTCGCCAAGACGCTGTTTTTGAGCAATCGGCGGACATTCCGCCGGAAGATTCAGGAAGTCGTTTTAACCTATTGGCTTTACAGTCATTTTTCCAGGGAGCAGATTCTCGAGATCTGGCTCAACCGCGTCTATCTCGGGGCCGGGGCGTTCGGGGTGGACGCCGCGGCGCGGGTCTATTTCGGCCTGCCGGCGCGCCGCCTTGCGCTATGGCAGGCGGCGATGATCGCCGGGCTGCCGCGGGCGCCGGCGCGTTTCAATCCCCGCGCCGACCCCGCCGCCGCCATCGCCCGCACCCGCCAGGTGCTGGCGGCGATGCGCGTCGCCGGCGTGATCACCGAAGCGACCGAAACCGCGGCCATCGCCGCGATCGCCCTGCCGCCGCTCGCGGGGGGCGGCTGGTTCGCCGATTGGGCGGCCGAGCAGGCCGAGCCCGGCCTGCCCCAAGGCGAAGACGCGACGCTGCGCACGACGCTCGATTCGCGCTTGCAGGCGGCGGCGTCGCGCGGCCTCAAGACGCTGCTCGATGGCCCCGGCGCCAGAGCCGGGGTGAGCGAGGGCGCGGTGGTCGCGCTCGATGTCACGACCGGCGCCATTCGCGCCATGGTCGGCGGGCGGGCGGAGGAGGGCGGCGGCTTCAACCGCGCCGTCGCCGCGCGGCGCCAGCCGGGCTCGGCGTTCAAGCCCTTCGTCTGGCTCGCCGCCCTCGCGCGCGGCGAGACGCCGGCGAGCCTGGTCGAGGATGCGCCGATCAAAATCGGCACCTGGGCGCCGCATGACATCGAGCACCGTTATCAGGGCGCCATCACCCTGACCACGGCGCTGGCGCAATCCTCCAACACCGCCGCCGTCCGCCTCCTGCTTCGAAGCGGCGGCCCGGGCGCGGTGATCGCGCTCGCCCGCCGCCTCGGGATCAGCGCCAAACTGCCCGACGATGCCTCTCTCGCGCTCGGCACCGCGTCCGTCGGACTGCTCGAATTGACGGCGAGCTACGCACCGTTTTTCAACGGCGGCAATCGCGTCCAGCCACGCTATCTCGCGACCGGCGCGCGCATGGCCACGCCGGTCATTTCCCCCGCCGAGGCGGCGATGATGAAAACCATGCTCGCCGCCGTGGTCAGCGAAGGCACCGGCCGCGCCGCCGCCATCCCCGGCGAGACCATCGCCGGGAAAACCGGAACCTCCCAGGCCTATCGCGACGCCTGGTTCATCGGCGCCATTCGCGGCACCCTGATCGGCGTCTGGCTCGGCAATGACGACGCAAGCCCAACCAAAGGCGTCACCGGCGGCAGCCTGCCGGCACGCCTGTTCCACGACCTCGCTCTGGTGGTGGCGCGGGAGTAGGGAAAGGCCAGGGCTCCGCCCTTACCCGCTGGGGGCAGCGCCCCCAGACCCGCATCCTCGGACAAGTCTCAACGTAAGGGGTCCAGGGACAGTGTCCCTGGTCTTCCTCCCGTCACGCCGCCGCGGTGAGGCGTTTGACGAAGGCGGAGAGGCGGTGGCGGCGGAGTTCGGAGCGGGCGGCGGAATCGTTGGTCATGTAGTTGAGTTGCACCACGTAGCGCTGGCCGATGAAGGGTTTATGGCCGTGCCAGGCTTCGGCGCTGTTTGGGAAGACGAGAAGGGTGCCGTTCACTGGCGGCACCTCGACGGCGGCATCGTCGAGATCGCGGCTGCGGAGCAGGCGGAGACATCCCTCATGCTGGTTCCAGGCGGCGGTATCGGGATTGAGATAGAGAAGGACGGTGACGCGTTTGGCGGTCGAATCGCAATGGATGTGTCCGTCGCGTTCGGTCGATTGGCCGCGCAGCGTCACCATGGTTGGCGCGTCATCGAGATCGAGGCCGAAGCGCGTGGCGATGGCGGCGCGAAAGCGTGGCCCCTCGAGTTCGCCGATCAGCGCCGCGGCATGGGGGCCGAGCGGGAGGGATGCGATCGGGAACGAGCCGCGCTTGGCGATCGGCGGCAGATCCCGGAACACCGCGGGCAGCGTCGTCTCCGGCACGAAATGCGGCACGACGATATGGGGGAAGGGGTCGGTCGCGACCGCGGTCGCCTGCAGGCGGTCATAATCGAGGGTGAACATCGCGCACTCGCTCAGGGTTGAACTCCCCGTCATATAGCATGTTTTCCCGCCGCTTCATCCCGCCCGATTGCCCGCCGCCGCGGCAGGCGTTATGGGCGGGGCAGCATGGATGACCAGACCCGAGCGCGGGTCGATGAAGGCCCGCTCGCCGCCTATCGTGCCCGCCTCGCCGCCGGCGATCTCGCGACCGACCCCGCCCAGGCGCTCGCCGCCGAGCGGTTGCAGGAACTGTGGGCACGGCTGCGCGATGATGACCCGCGGCCATCGCCGGCAAGCCCTGGGCTCATCGCGCGCTTCCTCCGCCACAAGCCGACCGAGGGCGCCCCCGATGAACGGCCGCATGGGCTTTATCTCGTCGGGGAGGTCGGGCGCGGCAAATCGATGCTGATGGACATGTTTTTCGAGAGCGCGCCGCTGGCGCGCAAACGCCGCATCCATTTTCACCAATTCATGCAGGACGCGCATGCCAGCGTGCATCGCTGGGAGCAGACCCATCCCGACGGCGCCGACCCGATCCCGCCGCTCGCCGACGCGATCGCCGAGGGCGCCTCCCTCCTCTGTTTCGACGAGTTCCAGATCAACGATATCGCCGATGCGATGATTCTCGGACGTCTGTTCGAGGCGCTGTTCGCGCGCGGCGTGGTGGTGGTCGCGACTTCCAACACCCCGCCCGATGATCTTTTCCGCGGCCAGCCCGGGCGCGATGCGTTTCTGCCCTTCATCGCCCTGATCAAGAGCCATCTCGACGTCCTGGTGATGGAGGGGGGGCGGGACTGGCGGCGGCGGCGGTTGGAGGGCATGGCCGCGTGGCTGGTGCCGGCGGACGCGCGCGCGGAGGTGGCGCTCGATGAGATCTTCACGACGCTTGCCGAAGGGGCGCCGCCGGCGCCGGCCCGCCTCAACGTGATGGGGCGGCGTTTTCTGATCCCGCTTGCCGCCGGCCCGGTCGCACGCTTCGATTTCGCCGCGCTCTGCGGGACGGCGCTCGGCGCCGGGGATTATCTCGCCTTGGCGACGCATTATCAGGCGCTGGTGCTCGATGCCGTGCCGCGGCTTTCGCCCGATAATTTCGACGAGGCGCGGCGCTTCATCACCTTGATCGATACGCTTTACGATCATCGCGTCAAGCTGTTCGCCTCCGCCGCGGCGCCGCCGGACGGCCTCTATCGCGACGGTGAGGGGGCGCGGGCGTTCGAACGGACCGCCTCGCGGCTGATCGAGATGCAGAGCCGCGCCTATCTGGCACTCGCCCATCTCACCTGAGCGGGCTGACGCGAGATCGGCCTCACAACAGGAACTCGAAGGCCCGCGCGCTCTCCTCCTCGATCCGCTCCAACAATGGCCGGCGCGCCCAGGTTTGCGGATCGATCGGACGCGAGGCGGCGACATCGTCGGCAAACAGCGCCTCCATCCGCTGGGCGAAGGCACGGTCGAGGATCACGGCATTGATCTCATTGTTATAAATCACGCTTCGCCAATCGAGATTGGCCGAACCCACGGTCGCCCAGGCCTGATCGATCACCGCCGTCTTGGCGTGCAGGAAGACGCCGCGGCGCTCGAAGATCTTCACCCCGGCTTCCAGGAGATCCTGGTAATGCGCGCGTCCGGCGGCGATCACGGTTGCGCTCGAGCTATGCGCCGGCACCACGATCTCGACATCGACGCCGCGCCGCGCCGCCGCTTCCAGGGCGTGGTCGAGATCAGGCGTCGGGGCAAAGAATCCGGTGGTGAGATGGATCGAGGTCCGCGCCAGTGAGATCATCACCAGAAGCGTGCGGTAGATCAGCGTCCGGTGCCGCGCCGGCGTGCCATCGATCGCCTGCACCAGGGCATCGCCGCGCCGGACCGCCGGCGGCGGCGGGGGTGGCGGGAGGGGCGGGCCGTGCTGGTCTTTCCAGGTCTGCTCGAAAATCCGCTCGAACTGCCCGGCCGCCGGCCCCTCGATCCGGACATCGGTATCGCGCCAGGCCAGTTTCGCCGGATCCACTGGCTGGCCGCGGCGGGTCTGGCGGCGGATGTCATAGACCTGGTTGATATTGACGCCGCCGGTGATCGCGACGGCGTCATCGACGACCAGGAGCTTGCGGTGGTCGCGCCGGTTGAGATCGAGGGGAAGCCCGGTGAAAAACCCGATCGGGTGGTATTCGAGCACCTGCACGCCGCCCTCGCGGAGCCGCGCGATCAGCGATGCCGGGGTATCGAGCGAGCCGAAACTGTCGAAGATCAGGTTGACCTCGACCCCCTGGGCGCGTTTGGCGAGCAGAAGATCGCTGAAGCGCGCCCCTTCCACGGGGTCGAATTCATAGCTCTCCATGTCGATCCGCTGCTTCGCGCCGTCGATCGCGGCGGTGAGCGCGGCGTAGGTCTGCTGGCCGTCGGTGAGCAGGGTGACGGCGTTGCCGGGGACGAAATGGGTGTGGGTGATCCGCTCCTCCTGGCGGCGCATGAGGTCGAGGGTGCGGCTCGGGTCGTTGTCCGCACGCGCCGCGGCGGCGATGTCGGCGTCCACCGCCGGCAATTGGGCGCAGCCGGCAACGGCCAAAAGCAGGGCGAGGAGCGGCGGGAGCGGCGGGCGGCATTTTCGCAAGCGAATCATCCGAGGGGGCCGGTTCCTTTACTCTTTCTTTGGACCCGCACGGCACAATTCCCCGCATCGTGAGCTGTTGCGCGGCGAAAGCCCGGTGGGGAGAGGCTGATGGACGATCTGCTGGTTGATTTTCTGACCGAAACCAATGAGAGCCTGGCGGAATTGGATGTCGCCCTGGTGAAGCTCGAACGCGCGCCGGACGACCAGGAGACTTTGTCGCTGATCTTCCGCCTCGTGCATACGATCAAGGGCACGTGCGGCTTTCTCGGCCTGCCGCGGCTGGAACGCGTCGCCCATGCCGGGGAGAACGTACTCGGCCGGGTGCGGGACGGCAAGCTCGCCGCGAGCAGCGATATCGTCAGCGCCGTTCTCGCCTCGCTCGACCGGATCAAGCTGATCCTCGCCGGCCTCGCCGAAACCGGAACCGAACCGGCCGGGGATGATGCCGCGCTGATCGCGGCCCTCGATGACGCCGCTGCCGGACGTCTCACGGCCACGCCCGCAGCCATGCCCCCCGACGGCGTTGCGGCAAGCGTGCCGGCCGACGATGTCACCGCGCCCGATCCCGTGATGTCCGATCCCGTGATGTCCGATCCCGTGATGCCCGAGCCCGTGATATCCGAGCCGGCCATGCCCGTCGCCGCTCTGCCCACGCCGGTTGCGGCCCTTACGCCTGCCACGTCCCCCCCCGGGCCAATGGCGGAAGCACCGCGCGAGGGGGGGGAGGCGGTGGTCGCCGGGCAGACCATTCGGGTCGGCGTCGATGTGCTCGAACATCTCATGACCTTGGTGAGCGAACTGGTGCTGACCCGCAATCAGCTCCTCCAACTCGCCCGCACCCAGGAAAACGGCGCCTTCGCGGTGCCGCTGCAACGCCTGTCGCATATCACCTCCGATCTTCAGGAAGGGGTGATGAAAACCCGCATGCAGCCGATCGGCAATGCTTGGAACAAGCTGCCGCGGCTGGTGCGCGATCTCGCCCATGATCTCGGCAAGAAGATCGATCTCGTCATGATCGGCGCCGATACCGAGCTCGACCGCCAGGTATTGGAGCTGATCAAGGATCCGCTCACCCACATGGTCCGCAACAGCGCCGATCACGGCCTCGAGCGGCCGGAGGTGCGGCGCGCCGCCGGCAAGCCGGAGACCGGCCATATCACCCTCAACGCCTTCCACGAGGGCGGCCACATCATCATCGAAATCGCCGATGACGGGCGCGGCCTCGATCTCGCCCGCATCCGCGCCAAGGCCCAGGCGCAGGGGCTGGCGAGCGAGGCCGAACTCGCCGCGATGAGCGAAAGCCAGGTGCAGCGTTTCATCTTCCATGCCGGCTTCTCGACCGCCGCCAGCGTCACCGCGGTCTCCGGCCGCGGCGTCGGGATGGATGTGGTGAAAACCAATATCGAGCGCATCGGCGGCACCATCGATCTGAAAAGCGTCCCCGGTCAGGGCAGCACCTTCACCATCAAGATTCCGCTGACCCTTGCCATCGTCTCGGCGCTAATCGTCGAGGCCGGCGGCGAGCGTTTCGCGATCCCGCAGATCAGCGTCGTCGAACTGGTCCGCGCCGGCGGCGAAGGGCGTGCCGACGGCGATCAGCCGGTCATCGAGCGGATCAACGCGACGCCGGTGCTGCGTCTCCGCGACCGGCTGCTGCCGCTGGTCAATCTTCGTGATCTCCTCGCGCTCGGGCGCGGGGAGGAGACGGCGGGCGAACTTTACATCGTCGTCGCCCAGGTCGGCTCCAGCCTGCTCGGCATCATCGTCGATCGGGTGTTCGATACCGAGGAGATCGTGGTCAAGCCGGTGGCGCCGATACTCCGCCATATCACCATGTTCAGCGGCAATACCATCCTCGGCGATGGCTCGGTGATCATGATCCTCGACCCCAACGGCATCGCCCGTGCGACCGGCAGCGGCAGCGATCAGCGCAAGCCCATCGCCGAGACCACCGAGGACGTGACCTCGGCGGCCAGCACCGCGATGCTGCTGTTCCGGGCCGGCGAGGCGGCGCCGAAAGCGGTGCCGCTCGGCCTCGTCGCCCGCCTCGAGGATATTCCGCGGGAACGGATCGAGGTCTCGTCGGGGAAGATGGTGACGCAGTATCGCGGCCGGCTGATGCCGCTGGTCGCCTTCGACGGGGTGCGCGGCGAGGGCGAGTCCCAGGCGGTGCTGGTGTTCAGCGATGGCGAGCACAGCATGGGGCTGATGGTCGATGAGATCGTCGATGTCGTCGATGAGGTGCTGCGCATCGAACTCGGCACGGAGGCGCCGGGCCTGCTCGGGACGGCGGTGATCGCCGGCCACGCGACCGATGTCATCAACACCGATTACTGGCTGCGCGCCGCGCAACAGGATTGGTTCCGCGGCTCCGGCAAGGACGCCTCGGCCAACGCCCCGCATGTTCTGATCGTCGAGGACAGTGATTTTTTCCGCCAGCTCCTGGTGCCCTCGCTCGCCGCCGCGGGCTATCGCGTCACCGCCGCGGCCAGTGCGGCGCAGGCGCTGAAACTGCGCGAGGCCGGCACCAAGATCGATGCCATCATCTCCGATATCGTGATGCCGGACATGGATGGCCTCGCTTTCGCCCGCCAGATCCGCGATGGCGGCGCCTGGGCGTCGCTGCCGATGATCGCGCTCTCCGGCCGGGTCGAGCCAGCCGATATCGAGGCCGGCCGCGAGGCCGGATTCACCGACTACGTCGCCAAGTTCCAGCGCGAGGCGCTGCTGATCAGCCTGCGGCAATGTCTGGGTCAAACGGTCGAGCAGTGAGGAAGAAAAACCGATGAGCGCAACCCTGATGGAAAAGCCGCGCGAGGGCGAGACCACGCGTGACACCGATGCGAGCGGCGAGCAGGTTTTCGTCACTCTGATGCTCGCCGACCAGCTCTGCGGCATTCCGGTATTGATGGTGCGCGATGTGTTGTCGGCGCAGAACATCACCCGGATTCCGCTGGCGCCGACGGAGATCGCCGGCAGCCTCAATCTCCGCGGCCGCATCGTCACCGCGATCGATCTCCGCCGCCGCCTCGGCCTGCCGCAGGCCGAGGGCGAGGCGGCGCGGATGGCGGTGGTCACCGAGCAGAGCGGCGAACTTTATGCCTTTCTCGTCGATCAGGTGAGCGAGGTTCTGAGCCTCCCGGGGCGGGATTTCGAACGCAACCCGCCCACTTTGCCGCCGGTCTGGGCCAATCACAGCCGCGGCATCTATCGGCTTTCCGGCCGGCTGATGGTGGTGCTCGACGTCGCGCGCATCCTCGCTTTGGCCCCGGTTCAATAATTCGCGCGCAAGGGGAACGCCGATGACCGCCGAAGGCTGCCTCTGTCTCGTCGTCGATGACAGCCGCGTCGTGCGCAAGGTCGCGCGACGCATTCTGGAGACCCAAGGCTTTGCCGTCGAGGAGGCCGAGGATGGCCAGAAGGCGCTCGACGCCTGCCGCCGGCAATTGCCGGGCGTCATCCTGCTCGACTGGAACATGCCGGTGATGAACGGCATCGAGTTCCTGCGCGCCCTGCGTCAGGAATTCGGCCCCGACCGGCCGACGGTGGTGTTCTGCACCACCGAAACCGAAATGAGCTTCATCGAGCAGGCGATCGAGAGCGGGGCCCAGGAATTCATCATGAAACCGTTCGATGAGGGGATTCTGCTCGGAAAATTCGCCCAGGTGGGTCTGCTTTGATCACCACCGGTGCGACGGCGACCGCGCTTCGGCCCGCGACGACCGGCGGCGAGGCCAAAATCCGCGTCGCCATTTGCGACGATTCCCTGGTCATCCGTGGCGCCTTGGCGCGGATGCTGGAGGCGGAGCCGGATTTCACCATCGCCGCCCGCGTCGCCGACGGCGCGCAGGCGGTGGCGACGATCCGGCGCCTCGCCGCGACCACGCCGGTCGACGTCCTGATCCTCGATATCGAGATGCCGGTGCTGGACGGCATGGCGGCGCTGCCGCAACTGCTCGAAGCCGATCCCGGATTGCGGGTCATCATGGCCTCGACCCTGACCACCCGCGGGGCGGAGATCGCGCTCCGCGCGCTGCGGCTCGGTGCCGCCGATTACGTGCCGAAACCGTCCACGGCGATGATCGCCGATGATTCCTTTCGCCGCGAACTGATCGCCAAGATCCGCGGCCTCGTCCGTCTCCGCCGGGCCGGGACGAAAGCGGCGCCGGCGGCACCGGCGGCGCCGGTCGCCCTCCGCCCCGGCCCGGCGCGGCCGCCGCGCCTGCTCGCGATCGGCAGTTCCACCGGCGGGCCGCAGGCGCTGTTCACCCTCGTCCCGGCGCTCGGCAAGGCGCTTTCGGTGCCGGTGGTCCTGACCCAGCACATGCCGGCGACCTTCACCCCGATCCTCGCCGAGCATCTCGGCCGCCTCGGCGGCATGCCCTGTGCCGAGGCGCAGGATGGTGAAGTGCTGCGGCCGGGGCATATCCATCTCGCGCCCGGCGACCGCCATTTGCTGATCCAGCGTGACGGCGCGAGCCTGCGCGCCCGGCTCAGCACCGATCCGCCGGTCAATTTCTGTCGCCCCGCCGTCGATCCCATGCTCCTGAGCGCGGCCAGCGCCTGCGAGGGGCGGGTGCTCGTCGTGATGCTGACCGGCATGGGCCATGACGGGCGCGACGGCACCAGCGCCGTCATCGCCGCCGGTGGCGCCGCGATCGCCCAGGACGAGGCGTCGAGCGTCGTCTGGGGCATGCCCGGCGCCATCGCCCAGGCCAGGCTCTGCCATGCCGTTCTGCCGCTTGCGCGCATCGCGCCGAAAGTTCTGGAGATGATCGGACGATGACACCCGCGGCGTTCGAGGTCTTCGCGACCCTGCTCAAATCCCGCTCCGGTCTCGTGATCGGGCCGGACAAGCTCTATCTCCTGGAAACCCGTCTTGCGGCGCTGCTTCGCGCCCATAATCTCGTCGATCTGGAAGCGCTGGCGCTCGCGCTGCGCGGCGGCAATGCGACACTCGCCGCCGCGGTGGTCGAGGCGATGACCACCAACGAGACGTTTTTTTTCCGCGATGACAAGCCGTTCGCGCATTTTCGCGGCCAGGTTCTGCCGCAGCTCGCGGCATCCCGGCCGGCCGGCGCGGGGTTGCGTTTCTGGTCGGCGGCGGCGTCGACCGGGCAGGAGGCCTATTCGCTGGCGATGATCGTCGCCGAAAGCCAGGCGCTGCTCGGCGGGCGGCGGGTCGAGATCGTCGGCACCGATATCGCCCGCGAACCCCTGGCGCGCGCCCGCGCCGGGCTATACACCCAGTTCGAGGTCCAGCGCGGGGTGCCGATGACCGCGCTGGTCAAGCATTTCCGCAAGGAGCCGGAGGGCTGGCGGATCGCCGAGCCGCTCCGCGCCATGGCCAGCTTCCGGGAATGGAATCTGCTCGCCGATCTCCGCCCGCTCGGCCAGTTCGACACGATTTTCTGCCGCAACGTGCTGATCTATTTCGACCAGCCGACCAAGACCCGGGTGTTGGAGGCGATCGCCGAGCGGCTGGCGCCGGATGGCGTGCTTTACCTCGGCGGCGCCGAGACCATTCTCGGCCTCACCGAGCGCCTCGTCGCCGCGCCCGGCGGCCACGGCGTCTATAGGCGCGCCAATGCCGGCGCCGCTTCTTCGCCTTCGGCTACCGCGCCTTTGGGGGCGATCGCCTCGGCGATGAAGGTGATCAGCGCCTCCGCCGCCGCGGCCACCGACAGCCGACCGGTATCGAGCCTGAGATCGGGGGCGGCGGGGGCCTCATAACTCCCGTCGATGCCGGTGAAGCCGGGAAGCGCCCCGGCGCGGGCCTTGGCGTAGAGACCTTTCGGGTCGCGCGCCTCACAGGTCGCGACATCCGCGGCGATGTGGATTTCATGGAACAGATCGCCGCCGATCCGCCGCGCTTCGGCGCGCATCGCGGCTTGCGGCGAGATCAGCGCGACGATGACGACCAGCCCGGCCTCCGCCATCAGCCGCGCGACCTCGGCGGTGCGGCGCACATTCTCCTCCCGCTCGCGCGGCGAGAACCCGAGATCGGCGTTGAGGCCGGTGCGCAGCGTGTCGCCATCGAGCACCACGGCATCGATCCCGTCGGCGAAAAGCCGCTGCTCGGCCTGGCGGGCCAGGGTCGATTTGCCGGCGCCGGGCAGGCCGGTGAGCCAGAACACGGCGCCGCGATAGCCCTTCGCCGCCGCGCGCTGGGTGTGCGAGACCGCGGCGTCGAGCGGGAATACGTGCTCGCGCCCGGCGGCGATGCCGAGGATCGGCGCGCCGCCGACGATATGCTGGTGCCCATCGACCAGAACGCCACGCCCGCCGCCCTCGGGGCGGAAAGGATCGAACAAAACCTCCTCGGCCGCGGTCAGGGTGATGTCGGCGAACCCCTCCGGCGGCACTTCGGTGCCGGCCTCGGCGGAAAGATCGTCGATCCGCACCACCCGCTCGATGGCGCTGACGCGGACCTTGTATTCGGCGGTCGCGAGGCGGAGCTGGAAGCTTTCGCCGAGACGCAAAGGCTCCTGGCGCAACCAGAAAATCCGGGTCGCGAGGCGCCGGGCGCGGAGCGGGGCGGCGCTCGGGTGATAGAGCAGATCACCCCGCGTAACCACCACCTCCGGCGCCAGCTCCAGCGCGACCGATTGGCCGGCGCCGGCGGTTTGCGCCGGTGGCGTCGGCCAGCCGGCCAGCGCGGTGATGGTCGCGCGATGACCGGCGGCGCCGATCGCGACGCTATCGCCGGCGGCGAGGCGGCCGCTTTCGATGCGCCCGACGACGAAGCGCCGCTCCCCCTGGCGATAGACATCCTGCACCGCAAGACGGAGCGGGCCGGAGACCGCGGGCAGCGGCCGGGGCAGGGCGGCCAGCGCCTCGGTCAGCGTCGGCCCGTCATACCAGGCGAGATGGGAGGAGCGCGTGGCGATGCTGTCCCCGTGGCGCGCCGAGACCGGGATGATGGCGTGCGGCGCGATGTCGAGCGAGGCGAGGAGGGCGGTGATCTGGGTGGAGACGGCGTCGATCCGGGCACGGTCGAAAGCGAGCAGGTCGGCCTTGTTCAGGACCACGATCACCTCCGCGACGCCGACCAGGCGGAGCAGCATGGCGTGGCGCCGCGTCTGGTCGCGCACCCCCTCGGCCACGTCGATGACGAGCACGGCGGCGCTGGCGCCGGCGGCGCCGGTGATCATGTTGCGCAGGAACTGGCGATGGCCGGGGGCATCGACGATGACGAAGCCGCGCCCGCCCAGAGTGAAGGGAATCCGCGTCGCATCGATGGTGACGCCCTGATCGCGCTCGGCCTGGAGCGAATCGAGCAGGAACGACCACTCGATGCCGAGCCCGCGTTTTTCGGACGATAGCCGCGCGGCCTCGAGCTTGCCGGCGAGGAGACTGTCGGTATCGTGCAATAACCGGCCGATCAGCGTCGATTTGCCGTGATCGACATGGCCGACGATGACGATCGGCGTCGGCATTTCGGCGGCCGGGAGGGGCGCGGCGGGAAGGGGATCGAAGGGGGCGTTCATGATGGGCTCCTTGCCGCGCGCGCTCATAGATACCCCGCGACACGCAGCCGTTCGAAGGCGTCCTCGGATTCATGGTCCATGGCACGGCCGGCGCGCTCGGGCTCGCGGCTCGCATAGAGCTCGGCGATGATTTCCTCGACAGTGCCGGCGGCGCTTGCCACCGGGAAGGTGATGTCCTGGTCGCCGAGCGAGCGATAGCGCTGGCCGTCGCGCGAAAAATAGAGATCGACCACCGGGATCTTCTCGCGCGCGATATAGCGCCAGATATCGACCTCGCGCCAGGCGAGCAGGGGATGGACGCGGACATGGGCGCCATCCTCGATCGGGGCTACGAACTGGTCCCAGAATTCCGGCGGCTGGTTGCGGACATCCCAGCGATGGCTCGCGCCACGCGGGCTGAAAACCCGCTCCTTGGCGCGGGTCGCCTGCTCGTCACGGCGGATGCCGGCGATGACCCCGGCGAAGCGGTGACGCTCGATGAGAGCGGCAAGGCCGGCGGTCTTACGCGCCGCCGAACGCGCCGCCGGCGGCAGGCTGGGGTCGATCTCCTCGACCGGCGGGCAGGTGCCGACGATCAGATCGAGACCCCATTCCTTGGCATAGCGCTCGCGAAAGGCGTACATCTCGGGGAATTTCTTGCCGGTATCGACATGCACCACCGGAAACGGCACCTGGCCGAGAAAGGCTTTGCGCGCCAGCCAGACGCAGACATTGGAATCCTTGCCGAGCGACCACAGCATCGCCAGCGGTTTCAGCCGGTGATAGGCCTCGCGCAGGATGAAGATGCTCTGGCTTTCGAGGTGGTCGAGATCGGTCATATCCGGGGTCATTCGGGTGGGTGTCTCTCACTGGAAAGGCTCAAGAAGGGCTCATCGGCGGCCACGGCGCCCGGCTCGGGAGATGTATACCGCATTCGGTCTTAATTTGTCCTGACCAGCGTCCGGCGCGGGCGTCCTCGCCGGGGGCGGTCGCGCGGGTGCAGGGGGCGCAGCCGATGGAGCGATAGCCGCGCGCCGCGAGCGGATGCGCGGGCAGCGCCCGGGCGGCGAATTCGGCGGCGATGCGGGCCGCGTCCCACGCGGCGAGCGGATTGAGCTTGACCTTGCCGGATGCCATTTCGAGCAAGGGCAGGCTGGCGCGGGTGGCCGCCTGGAAGCGCTTGCGGCCGTTGACCCAGGCATCGAAGGGCGCCAGCGCGGCGGCGAGCGGCGCGACCTTGCGCCGGGCGCAGCAGGCATCGGGATCGAAATGCCAGAGCTGCCCGGCCGGATCGTCCTGCGCCAGAACCGCCGGATCGGGGGTGATGTCGCGGACGTCACTGAGCCCGAGCCGGGCCGCGAGTTGCTGGCGATAGGCGAGGGTTTCAGGGAAATGCTGACCGGTTTCGAGGAACAGAACCGGTGTCGCCGGAGCGATTTCGGCGACGAGGGCGAGCAGCACCGCCGATTCGGTGCCGAATGACGAGACCACGGCGATACGGCCGGGGAAGGCGACGGTGAGCGCATGGCGAAGCAGCGCGATGCCGTCGAGCGGCGGCGGGTGGGACAGGGACCGGACGGATGAGGGCATGAAAGCGGCTCGCCGAAAGGGGAGCCGGGATTTAAGGGCTTTTTCACGATCATACAAGGTAGAATTTTATAATAACGATTTATTTGTGATATATCGTTAATCAACGAAACCTTCGCCATTACGGCTCATTATGGTGCCGGTCTTGCGGCGCGGCTGGCGCGCAAGGCGTCGTAGCCGTGTTCGACGGCGCTCCGCGTGATGCGCGCAGTGCCGATTCCGGCGATCGCCGCGGCGCCAGCGGCAAGCCCCCAATCGAGCGCCTCCTCGGGCGCCGCGCCGCGCGCCAGGGCGAGCACCATGGCGGCGAGAAAGGCATCGCCGGCGCCGACCGCGCTATGGACCTCGGTGGCCGGCGCCGGGCGGCGGAGAACCCCTGTCTCGCTGGCCAGGATCGCGCCCGCCGCGCCGAGCGTCACCACCACTATCCGCGCCGCCCCGGCGCGCACCAGGGCGAGCGCTTCCCTCTCCGCTGCCGCTGCGTCCGGAAGGGCGTGACCGACCAGGGTTTCGAGTTCGCGCAGGCTCGGCTTCAAGAGTGTGATGCCATGCCCGAGTGCGGCGGCGAGGGCCGGGCCGGAGGTGTCGAGCACGAAAGCCTGACCGCGCGAGGCCGCCATCCGCGCCGCCTCGGCATAGATCCCGACCGGAACGTCGCGCGGCAGGCTGCCGCTCGCGACCACGTAATCGCCCGGCACGGCGGGGAGAGCGGCGAGGGCGCGGCGCCATTCGGGCTCGGAGAGGGCCGGGCCCTCCGGCACGAAACGGTATTCCAGCCCGGTCGTGCTTTCGCGGACGGTGAAGGACACCCGCGTCCGCCCGGCGATCGGCACGCAATGATGGGGAACCCCGGCCGCGGCGAGCAATTCGCACAAAAACCGCCCCGTGACGTCGCCGCCGGCGAGGACGGCCAGCGTCTCGCCGCCGAGCGCATGCACGACGCGCGCGACATTGACGCCGCCGCCGCCGGGATCGACATGCTCGTCATGGGTGCGGATTTTATGGGTCGCGCGGAGTGCCGCGGCGGTGGAAACGAAATCGACCGCCGGGTTGAGCGTCAGGGTAACGATGCGCGGCGGCGTGGTTGCCATGGCGGTGGCTTTAGGGGACGACCCGCAGCCGGTCTGCAACCTCCGCGACCCCGGCGGCGGACCAGGCGGCGTTTTCGGCGATGCGGCGGGCGGCGAGGCTCCGCACCTCGCCGGTGAGCGTGACCTCGGCGCCATGGGTGGTGACGGTGATACGCCCGGCGTCGATCTCGGTATGGCGGGCGAGCGCGCGGCGCACGTTATCGCCGATATCGGGCGCGCCGGGGCGCGGGCGGACGAGAATCCGGTTCTCGATCGCGACTACGCCGGCGAGCGGCTGCACCCGGGCCTCCACGTCCTCTTTCTGGTATTGCCAGTCGACCGCGCCGATCAGGGTCACGATCCCGGCCTCGACCTTGACCTGAATCCGTCCCTCCGGGATCCGCGCGTCCCAGCGCAGGATGCTTGCGACGCGGTGGGCGATTTCCTCATCGGAAGGGGATGTCCCGGGGGCGAGGCGGACCGCGATCTCCTGCGCCAGGCCAAGGACGCCGCGCACGTGCCAGACCGCGCGCTCGGCGGCTTTTTTCTCGGCATAGCTCGCAACGAAACCGCCGAGGGTGACGATGCCGCCCCGGACATGGACGGTGATGTTCGCCGCATCGACATGCGGCGCCCATTCCAGTTCCTCGCGGACGAGACGGTCGAGGCTGAGGTCATCGAGGTGATCGGGCATGAGCGGGATCTCCGAAATCACGCCGGGGAAGCGTTTTCTTCCGCGGCGCGGACGATGGCGAGGGTGCGGAGCAGGCTGGCCGGATTGACGCTGATCGAGCCGATGCCGAGACCGGCGAGGAAGGCGGCGATTTCGGGATAATTCGCCGGCGCCTCGCCGCAGATGCCGACCTTGCGGTGATTGCGCTGAGCGCCGGTGACGGCAAGGCGCAGCATCGCCAGCATCCCGGGGTCGCGTTCGTCGAAATCGAAGGCGACGATGTCGGAATCGCGATCGACGCCGAGCGTGAGCTGGGTCAGATCGTTCGAACCGATCGAGAAACCATCGAAGATTTCCGAAAATGCGTCGATCTGGATGACGTTGTTTGGGATCTCGCACATGACGTAGATTTCGAGCCCGTCCTCGCCGCGTCGCAAGCCATGGCGGGCCATCTCGGCGAGCACGGTTTTCGCCTCCTCGACGCGGCGGCAGAACGGCACCATGACGAGAAGATTGGTGAGACCCATAACGCTGCGCACGCGCAACAGCGCCGCGCATTCGAGGGCGAAGCCTTCGGCATAGGCCGGATGCGCATAGCGCGCCGCGCCACGGAAGCCGAGCATCGGATTGGCCTCCTTGGGTTCGAAGGCACCGCCGCCGAGCAGGGCTGCGTATTCATTGCTCTTGAAATCGGAAAGCCGGACGATCACCGGGCGCGGAAAAAACGCCGCGGCGATGGTGCCGATGCCTTCGGCGAGTTCTCGGATGAAGAAGGCCTGCGGCGAGGGATCGTTGCGGCTGAGTTCGCGGATGCGTTGGCGTTCGGCGTCGCGGATCTTCTCCGGATGCACGAGCGCCATCGGGTGAACGCCGATATGCTCGTTGATGATGAATTCCATGCGCGCGAGCCCAACCCCGGCGCTCGGCATCATCGCCGTGGTGAACGCGAGATCGGGATTGCCGAGATTGACCATGATCGGCGTTTTCGGGAGCGTCAGCGTCGCGGCATCGACATGGGTGACGGTGAAGGCGAGCGCGCCGGCATAGACCGTGCCGACCTCGCCGCCGGCGCAGGAGACGGTGACGACATCGCCGGTGTGCAGCGTTGCGGTTGCATCCCCGGCGCCGACCACGGCGGGCACGCCGAGTTCGCGCGCGACGATCGCGGCGTGGCAGGTGCGCCCGCCATGATCGGTGACGATGGCGCCGGCGGTTTTCATGACCAGCTCCCAGTCTGGGTTGGTCGCCGCGGCGACGAGAATCTCGCCGGGCCGGAAATTTTCCAGATCCTTGGCGGCGCTGACCACGCGCACGACGCCAGTCGCGATCTTCTCCCCGACCGCCCGCCCGGTCACCACCGCCATGCCCCGCGTTTGCAGCGTGTAGGTATCGAGCATCCCGGGTTTTTTGCGCGCGGCGACGGTCTCGGGGCGAGCCTGGAGGATGAAGAGCGCGCCGTTTTCTCCATCCTTCGCCCATTCGATGTCCATTGGCTGAGGATGGCCGGCCTGATCGGAATAATGCGCCTCGATGGCGAGTGCGGCGGCGGCGAGTTCGAGCACTTCCTCATCCGTGACGCAAAAGCGCAGGCGTTTCGCGGCCTCGGTCGGGAGGTTCTTGGTGGTCGCGCCGAAATGACCGGAGGCGAGCCGCATGGTCATTTGCTTGCCACCCAGCGTCCGGCGCAGCACGGCGCGATGCCCGGCCTGAAAGCTCGGTTTGTGGACATAGAACTCGTCGGGGTCGACGGCGCCCTGCACGACGTTTTCGCCAAGTCCGTAGGCCCCGGTGACGAACACCACGTCGCGAAAGCCGGATTCGGTGTCGAGCGTGAAGATCACCCCACTCGCGGCGGCATCGGCGCGGATCATTTTCATGACTCCGACCGAAAGCGCGACCTTGAAATGGTCGAAGCCGTTATTGACCCGGTAGACGATGGCGCGCTCGGTGAACAGGGAGGCGAAGCAGCGGCGGCAGGCCTCGAAGAGGTCGTCGACGCCGACGATGTTCAGATAGCTGTCGTGCTGGCCGGCGAAGCTCGCCTCGGGCAGATCCTCGGCGGTCGCGGAACTGCGGACGGCGACCGCGACCTCCGCGCCGTATTCCTGCTCGAGCTCGGCATAGGCGCTGGCGATGGCGGCGCGGAGGGCGGCAGTGCCGGTCGCCTCATAGACGATCCGGCGCGCCGCGGCCGCGGCCCGCGCGAGGGCGGCGATATCGGTGACGGTCAGGGTATCGAGCAGCGCGTGCAGCTTCGCAACCGCGCCGGCGCTCGCGAGGGCGTCGCGATAGGCATGGGCGGTGAGGGCGAAGCCATTCGGCACCCGCACCCCGGCCGCGCCGAGACGGCTATACATCTCCCCGAGCGAGGCGTTCTTACCCCCGACCTCGCCGACGGCGCTCGCGCGCAATTCGGCGAACCAGCGGACCAGCGGCGCATTTTCGGGCATGATTTCCTCGCTCCGGCCGGGTTTGTCCGGTTCCTTCACGGGGCGCTCCTGCGGCCCCCTCTATTTTCACGAATAGCCAATTTTTACAGGGAGATCGTTGATCTGTATCAAGCCCGCGCGCGCAGGCCGATGGCGGCGCCGTCGCGGCCGGTTCGATTGACAAGACCGGCGGTTTGGCCCTACTCGAACGTCGCCGCCGATGACGGAGGGGTGCCCGAGTGGCTAAAGGGGGCGGACTGTAAATCCGCTGGCGCACGCCTACGTTGGTTCGAATCCAACCCCCTCCACCACCCCTCTCGCGCCCCGACCGATCCGGCGCGCCCGCGCGGGGTGGTTTCGCGTCGGCGCGGGCGCCGCTTGAGCGGTTCCGTTTGGCCGGAGAATGCTCTAAGGGCGGGATATGTCCGCGCGTAATCCTTCGCTGACCCGGCTTCTGATCAATGTCGTGCTCGACGGCGCGCTCGGCGCGCTCGCCGTGCCGCTCGCCTTCTGGCTCGCCCGCCCGGATCAGCCCCTGGCCTCGGGCTTCGCCGCCGCCGCCGGCGCCGTCGCCCTGATCGCCGGCGGGGTGCCGTTTGGCCTTGCGACACAATATTGGCGCTTCGCCGGCCTCGGTGACATGCGCGCCCTTGCCGGCAGCGCGCTCGTGGGAGCCGGGCTTTATGCGCTGCTCTTCCTCGCCGCCGGTCTTGCGCTGCCGAGCGCGAGCTTCCCGGCCATTCACGCCCTCGTCCTCGTCACTCTGCTCGCATCCCCCCGCCTCGCCTATCGCCTCTGGCGCGACCGCCGCGATGGCCATGCCGCGGAGATGGGGGACGCGGTGCCGGTGCTTCTGGTCGGCGATGGCGAGGGGGCCGATCTGTTCCTGCGCGCGCTCGGGCGCGGGCGCGGCGCCTCCTATCGGGTGCTCGGCCTGCTCGCGCCCTCGGCCCGCCAGACCGGGCGGCGGATTCAGGGACGGCCGATCCTCGGCACCATCGCCGAGACGGCGGGTGTTTTGGAAAAACTCGCGGCGGCGGAGACCCCGCCGCGCTTTCTGATCGTCACCGCCGATCTGCCCGGCGCGACCCTCGGCCAGATCCTCGAATGCGCCGACCGCGCCGGCATCGCCGTCCGCCGCGCCCCAGACCCAACGCGCCTCGCCACCGCCTCCGCCACTGCCTCCCTGGGCGGGGCCGGGCTCGATCTCCGCCCCATCGCCATCGAGGATATTCTCAACAGAAAGCAGGTGCCGCTCGATCGCGACGGCATGGCGCGGCTGATCGCCGGGCGGCGCGTGCTCATCACTGGCGCCGGCGGCAGTATCGGCGCCGAACTCGCGCGCCAGGTGGCCGGGTTCGGCCCGGCGGAGATCGGCCTCCTCGATAACGGCGAATACGCGCTCTGGCAGATCGATCTCGAACTCGCGGAGGTTCATCCGACGCTGGCGCGCCGCGCCCTGATCGCCGATATCCGCGACGCCGCGCGGCTCCGCGCCGTGTGCGAGCGTTTCCGCCCCGATCTCGTCTGCCACGCCGCCGCCCTCAAGCATGTGCCGATGGTGGAGGCCAATCCGCTCGAAGGGCTGCTCACCAACGCCATTGGCACCCGTAACGTCGCCGATGCCGCGCGCGCCGCTGGCGCCGAGGTGATGGTGCAGATCTCGACCGACAAGGCGGTCAACCCGACCAGTGTCATGGGCGCCGCGAAGCGGCTCGCGGAGATGTATTGCCAGGCGCTCGATCTCGCCGGGCGCGAGAAGGCGGGGCGCGAGAAAGCGGGCGGCCTCCGCTGCATCACCGTGCGTTTCGGTAATGTGCTCGGCAGCACCGGCTCGGTGGTGCCGCTGTTTCAGCGCCAGCTCGCCGCCGGCGGCCCGCTCACCGTGACCCATCCCGATATGCGGCGCTATTTCATGACCGTGCGCGAGGCGGTCGGGCTGGTGTTGCAGGCCGCCGTCGTCGGCACCACCGCGCCGGATGTCTCGCAAGCGGCGGCGGGCGGTATTTTCGTGCTCGACATGGGCGAGCCGGTGAAGATCGTCGATCTCGCGCGCCAGATGATCCGCCTCGCCGGGCTGCGCCCCGAGGCCGATATCGCGATCCGCTTCACCGGCCTGCGCCCGGGCGAAAAATTGTTCGAGGAATTATTCCACGGCCAGGAGCCGCCCACGCCGACCCGCTATCCCGGCCTCTTGATGGCCGCCCCGCGCACCGCCGATCTCGCCATCATCAGCCGCGCCCTCGACGAGCTGGCCGGGGCGTGTCTGCGCGGCCAGGAGGGGCAGGCGCTGGCGCTGCTTTCGCGCCTGGTGCCGGAATTCACCCATAACGCCGCCGGCGCCGCGAGCGCCTGATTTCGCGAGGGCTCATGACCGATCATCCGATCGCCTTTCTCGACCTCAAGGCGCAGCAGAAGCGCCTCGGCCCCGGCTTGCGGGCCCGCATCGAGGCGGTGCTGGCGCATTGCCAGTTCATTCTCGGCCCCGAGGTTGGCGAGCTGGAGACGCGGCTCGCGCAATTCTGCGGCGCAGCCCAGTGCGTCGCGGTCAGTTCCGGCACCGATGCCTTACAGATCGCCCTGATGGCGGAAGGAATCGGGCCGGGGGATGCGGTGTTTCTCCCCGCCTTCACCTATACCGCGACCGCCGAGGTGGTGTTGGTGCTCGGCGCGACCCCGGTTTTCGTCGATATCGACGCGCGCAGCTTCCAGATCGATCCGGCGGCGTTCGAGGCCCGCATCAAAACCGTCCAGGCGGCGGGAAAGCTCCGGCCGCGGGCCCTGATCGGCGTCGATCTCTTCGGCCAGCCGGCGGATTGGCCGCGTCTGGCCGCCATCGCCGCGCGCCACGATCTCTTCACCCTCGATGATTGCGCGCAGAGCTTCGGCGCCCGCCTCGCTGGCACCCGGCTCGGCCGCGCCGCGATGGCGACCGCGATCAGCTTCTTTCCCTCCAAACCCCTCGGCGGCTATGGCGATGGCGGCGCGTTGTTCACCGAGAGCGCCGAACGCGCCGAACTTTATCGCAGCCTCCGCAGCCATGGTGAGGGCACGACCCGCTATGAGGTGTTGCGCACCGGCATGAACGGTCGTCTCGACACGCTCCAGGCCGCCGTGCTGCTCACCAAGCTCGACCATTTTCCGGCCGAGATCGCCGCCCGCGCGCGGCTCGCCGACCTCTATGATCGGGCCCTCGCCGGGATCGTCGAGACACCGGCGCGGGTTCCGGCGAGCGACAGCGTCTGGGCGGTCTATGCCGTCCTGTTCGCCGACGGCGCGCGGCGGGAGGCGGCGCAAGCGGCGCTACGCGCGGCCGGGATCGCGAGCGCGATCTATTACCCGAAGCCGCTCCATCATCAGCCCGCCTATCGCGCCCATCACGACGGCGCAGCGCTGCCGGTCGCCGAAGATGTCGCGCGGCGCATCCTCGCTTTGCCCATCCATCCCGATCTCAGCGATGACGACGTCGCCCGCGTCGCGGCGACGCTGCGTGCCGCCATCGTCCCGCGGGCCGGATGAGTGTCTCGTTCGTCTGGAATAACGTATCTCCCCGACAAACCATGCACCTGAGATAGATATGACACAAAACGCCACTGACTACGGTAATGGCTTCTCCGCGACACTCGTCTGTCCGAAAGATCGCGGCGTGCTTTTTAAACGGGAAGATTCCTTGGAATGCGGAAGCTGCGGTGGCGTTTTTCCGCTCGTGCGCGGTGTTCCGATCCTGATCAATGACGATAATTCCGTTTTCGCCGTCGCCGATTATGTCGAGACGCTTGGCTATGAAGGCGCGAGTTATGCACGTGATTGGGACAGGGTGGGGGGGGGCGACGGTTAGCTCGAAAAATTTTCAAAAATTTCGCCGAGGCATCTTCAAGCCTTCGGCATCTCGGCGACATGGAGGCGATCGAAATTGTCCGTAAGGAATGCCCGCATCCGCGCATCCTGGTGGTTGGTTCCGGCGGGCGCGGACATGGAGGAGCGGAAGATCAAATCACGGCAATGGATGTTGCGTTCGGGCCTGGTGTCGAAATCATTGCAGATGCGCATGACCTGCCTTTCCCTGACGGCGCGTTTGATCTGGTCATCGCCATCGCGGTGCTTGAGCACGTCGCTTCTCCGCCACGTTGCGTCGAGGAGTTCTGGCGCGTGCTCCAGCCAAACGGTTATGTCTATGCAATAACGCCATTTCTGCAGCCGGTGCATATGGGCGCCTATGATTTCACGCGCTTCACTCCTTTGGGGCATCGCCGGCTGTTTCGCCGTTTCGATGCGATTGAGGCAGGGCCTGCCCTCGGTGTTGGAACCGTCGCCGCCTGGATTCTCTGCTCGTTTCTGGAATCCATTCCTACCGGGCGTTACGGGCGCAATCTGGGGCGCGCCTTGGGCTTGCTCTTCACGCCCGGTTTACGAAAACTCGATCGCTGGCTCAGCGGCCCGGCGCATATCGACGCTGCTGGCGGCGTGTTCTTTTTCGGCAGCCGCCGAGAAGAGCCAATCCCGGATCGGCTCATTCTCAAGGAATATCGCGGCGGCTTCGCCCGCTGACGAAGGCGCTTGACGCTGCGCTCAAGGCTTGATCAGGGTGCCGATGCCGCCCTCGGTGAATAGTTCGAGGAGGGCGGCGTGGGGGACGCGGCCGTCGAGGATCACCGCCGCCTGAACCCCGCCAGTGACAGCGCTGGCGCAGGTTTCGACTTTCGGGATCATGCCGCCGGTGATGCGTCCTGCCGCGACCGCATCCGCAACTTGGGCGACGGTCAGTTCCGGGATCGTCCGGCGCTCGGCGTCGAGCACGCCGGGGACGTCGGTCAGCATCAGAAGACGGGTCGCGCCGAGGGCGGCGGCGATGGCGCCGGCGGCGGTATCGGCGTTGATGTTGTAGGTCGCGCCATCGCCGCCGATCCCGACCGGCGCGATCACCGGAATCAGCCCGGCGCCGGTCAGGGCGTGGATGACGCGAACATCGATCCGCTCCGGCTCGCCGACGAAGCCGAGATCGAGGGCGCGCTCGATATGGCTTTCCGGGTCGCGCTCGGTGCGGGTGAGCTTCCGCGCCCGGATCAGGCCGCCATCCTTCCCGGAAATGCCGACCGCGAGCGCGCCGGCGGCGTTGATCAGGCTCGCGACCTGTTTGTTCACCGTCCCGGCCAGCACCATTTCCACCACTTCGACCATCGCCGCGTCGGTGACCCGGAGGCCGTGGACGAAGGTCGATTGGATGGCAAGGCGCTTGAGCATGGCGTTGATCTGCGGCCCGCCGCCATGGACCACCACCGGGTTGACCCCAACCTGTTTGAGGAGCGCGATATCACCGCCGAATTGCTGCGCCAGCGCGTCCTCGCCCATGGCGTGGCCGCCATATTTGACGACGATCGTCGCCCCGGCGTAGCGGCGGAGGAAGGGAAGCGCGTGGGCGAGAATCCGCGCCTGTTCCTGCGCCGCACCGATCCGGTCGGAAGTCTCGCTCATCCCCGCGTCTCGCTCACCTGTTGCCCGTCAGGGGTGTTTCATCCGCCATCGCCGCGCGGTCAAGCGGCGCGCAGCCCCTCCTTGCCTGCCCAAACCCATATGGGGTTCTAAGGGCGTGCCCTTAGCGGGGTCCAGGGGCAGCGCCCCTGGCCTTGCTTCCTTCCCCCTCCGATTGTCCTGGCCGGTCTCTCCTCAACGCAGCACATCGCTCGCTTCCGCTTCGGCGCGGAGGCGGGCGGCGTCCTCGGGAGTGAGAAAGCCGTTCGCGCTCAGCCGGGCGCTGGCGGCATTGACGGCGGCGACGTAGCCGGCGTGATCGCCATAGCGTTCCTCGAGCGAGGGGCGCGGGTCGCCGCTCGCCGCGCGCTCGGCGCGGGTGCGGGCAAAGGGGAAGAAACTCCCGACGAGATAGCAGAGATCGCCCTCGGCGAAGCCCGCCTTGCGCCGGTTCCAGCCGGTATAGGTGCCGATCGGGACTTGCAGGGCGAGCGAGCGCACGCCATCGGTCTCGTTGCCGTCGCCATCGACGGCCGGCACCCGCACGTCATAGCGCGCCGGGCTTTTGGCGACCGGCGGCTCGGCGAGGATGCCGGATTCGCGAACCGGATCGAAACCGGGGCCGCGCGCCATCACCGGCAGGTCGTTGACCAGAGCATTGCCGGCAACGCCCGGGATATGCGGGAAAATCCGCGCCGCCTCGGCGGGCTCGATCAGGCTGTTATCGGCCACCCGCGGGAATCGGCTGGCCGGCGGCGCCACGCCCGTCTCTAGGCGCGCGGTCAGGCGCAGGAGCAGGGCGCGCATCGCCTCCAGATAGGAATTGGGATTTTGCGCGTATTGGCACGGCCCGGCATTGAGCCCGAGCACGTGTTGCGTTCCGGCGAAATGATAGAGATGGACGTTGGCGGGTAGCGGCAGATCATGCCCGGCGCCATCGGTGGTATCGAGCGCGGCGCGGCTGTTCCAGTATTCGATCGAACTCAATTCCTGGAAAATCTCCGGGCAGGTGCGGGTTTTTTGACAAGAATCGAGAATGCCGGCGCGAACGCGGCTCAAGGGATCGCGGGATGTCTGCCAGGTGAAGGGAAAATCCTGGGTCGGGGCGAGATGCTCCTCATGCTGCATCGCGGCGGCGCTCGGTTGCGCGAAACGCTGATTGAGGGCGAGGCGGACGGCGGCGATATGAACCACCATGCCATCGAAGACGCGCCCGCCACCCGGGGCGGCGTTGAAGCCGAGATCGAGGAAGCTGCGCAGGAACCGCCCGCTTTGCGACGTGCCATGGGCGATGGTGATGCGGACTCGCCCGGCGAGCGGGTTGACGATGCCGTTCGCATCCGCCGTTTCGTTACGAAGAAAGGCGACGAGATCACGGGTCGCGGCAAAGCCGAGGCCGAGCACACGCGGGTCACGCGCGGTATAGGTGAATTCGTAGATATGGTTAGTGTCGAAGCCGCCACGGCGGCAGAGATGGGTCGGGCTCGGCGTGCCGGGGAAGGGGGTTTGCGCGCAATCGGCGAGCGCCCAATCTTCGCGCGGGACGAGATGCGGCGGATCGGCTTGATGCACGCGCTCGGTCAGCACCGCGCCGGGGGCGCTGAGATCGGCGGCGGGATAGGCGATGCCGTGGCCGAGATCGGTCGCGCCGAGATTGAGCGAGGGTTTCGGGGTGAAAAGCGCGAAATCCTTGCGCACCGGGCCGGTGATCGTGCCGCCGTCTGGCGCGTGGGCGATCGGGGCGGGGAAGGCGAACGGGTTCTTGGGCGGAAGATCACCCTGCCAGCCGCTCCAGACCAGCGAAAATCCCTGGCGTTCGAGGAAGCCGTCACCGA
Organism: Pseudomonadota bacterium; assembly: GCA_021798915.1. Lineage (GTDB taxonomy): Bacteria > Pseudomonadota > Alphaproteobacteria > Acetobacterales > Acetobacteraceae > Acidibrevibacterium. Next base: position 153,432 of record JAJZBM010000003.1, on the reverse strand, counting down.
TCTCGGACGCACTGCCACCCCGATTATAGATCCCCGGCGCCAAGGGCCGGCCACGATTGACGACGTCATAGAGCAGGACATGATTGCCACGATCGGCCGCGATCGGCATCAGGATCACGAACGGTGTCGCATAGGCGATCTTGCCGTCTGGCGCGCGCGGGGCGAGGGCGAGATCCTGGATGCCGGCATTGGCGGGATCGGCGGGGTCGATTTCGCCATGCGCGACGCCGGTGATGCGCTCATATTGTCCGCTCGCGCCAAACGCCATGCCGCCGAAGGCCGGCGCTTCCACCGCTTGCAGATCGAGGCTGAGCACGCGCGCCGCGCCCGGGCGTGGGGCGAGGCCGGCAAGCAAAAGCGCGGCGGCGAGTGCTGTGAGCGGCCTGGCTTGGGTGAAGACGCGGCGCATGCGATCCCTCCATCGGATGGGAGAGAGTATGCCGCCGACGCCGAGGTGCCAATTCCCGATGGGAAATTCGCTCGGCCCGGCCAGGGATCGGGCCGGGCCGGGCATGACCGGGTCAGTGCTGCGGATGCGCGGCCGCCCCTTGCGGTCCGTCGGACGTCGGTGCGTCGGCATTGTCCTTGCGATGGAGGATGGCAAAGACGGTGGGGACGAAGACCAACGTCGAGACGGTTGCGAACAAGAGGCCGCCGACCACGGCGCGGCCGAGCGGGGCGTTCTGCTCGCCGCCATCGCCGAGGCCGAGCGACATCGGGATCATGCCGATGATCATCGCCGACGCCGTCATCAAGACCGGGCGCAGACGCACGAACCCAGCTTCGAGCGCCGCCTTCGTCGAATTCATGCCTTCCGCCAATTGCTCGCGCGCGAAGGCGACGACCAGGATGGAGTTCGCGGTCGCGACCCCCATGCACATGATCGCCCCGGTCAGCGCCGGCACCGAAAGCGGCGTGTGTGTCACGAACAGCATCCAGACGATGCCGGCGATCGCCGCCGGTAGCGCGGTGATGATGATGAAGGGATCGAGCCAGGATTGGAAATTCACGACGAGCAGGAGATAGATCAGCACGATCGACCCGACCAGGCCGGCGAAGAGCTGGGCATAGGCGGTGTTCATGGTGTCCACCTGGCCACGCACCGCGACCGCGACGCCGGGCGGGCGGTATTTCAGGTTGGCGGCGATCACCCGGTTGATATCGGTCGACACGCCGCCGAGATCACGCCCTTGCACGGCGGCGAAAATCTCCTCCATCGGCTGCACGTTGTAATGCGAGACCATGCCCGGACGGCCGACCGCCTTGACGGTGGCGAGCGCCCCCAGAACCTGTGTGGTCTTGCCAGAGAGTTTGAAATCGCCCGGGTTCGAGATCGGCATGTTGATCAGATCGTTCATCGTGTCGATCCGATATTGCGGCGTCTGGCCGACCAGGAAGTAGGTGATGCCGGTCTTGTAGTCGAGATAGAAATTCGGGCTGACCTGCAGATTGGAATAGAGCGAAGTGAGCATCGAGTTGGTGACATCGGATTCGGTCAGGCCAACCATCATCGCGTAGCTGCGATCGATATCGACCTGGAAGGTCGGATAGTTGAACGGCTGCGCGAGATGGGTATCGACGAGACCCGGCACGCGGAGAATTTCGCGATAGAGCCGCATCGCAAACGCATAGTTGTTGTCGAGATCGGGGCCGGTCACCTGGATGTCGATCGGTGACGGGCGGCCGAAATTGAGGATCTGCGTGTTCATGTCGGCGGGCATGAAATAGAACGTCGTGCCCGGGAAATGCAGCGGCAATTGGCGGCGCAGGAAGGCGACGTAATCGGCGGTCGGGCCGTGATGATCACGATCGAGGGTGATCAGGACATCGGCGTCCTCAGGGCCGAAGGAGCCGGTGCTGAGATAAGCGAGCGGGATACCGGCGACGGGGAGATCGATATTGTCGACGAAGGTTTGCAATTCGTCCTTCGGGATCACGGTGCGGATGTAATCCTCGACCTCTTGCGAGAGCCGTGCGGTTTCCTCGATGCGGGTTCCGGTCTGGGCGCGGATGTGCAGATACATCACGCCGGCATCGACGCCGGGGAAGAAGATCTGCCCGAGCCAGGGGCCGAGCGCCACCACCGAGCCGACGGTGAAGGCCAGAAAGACACCGACGAAAACATAGCGGATGGCGAGAATGCCCGCGAGCATGTTATGGTAGCTATCACGCATACGGGCAAAGCCACGCTCGAATCCCTGCTGGAAGCGCACGAACGGGTTGCGCGATTTCGGGTGTTCGAGCGCGTGTTCGTCACCCTGTTGCTTTCTTTTCAATTCCTGCTGGTGATGCTCGGCGACCCCGCGCAGCATGAACACCGCCATCGTCGGCACCAGGGTGCGCGAGAGGATGAAGGAGGCGATCATGGCGAAAATCACCGCTTCCGCGAGCGGCGTGAAGAGATAATAGGAGACGCCGGTCAAAAGCCACATCGGCGCGAACACGATGCTGATCGAGAGCAGCGAAAGCAAAGCGGGGACGACGATCTGCTGCGCGCCATCGAGAATCGCGGTCTCGATGTCTTTCCCCATCTCCATGTGATAGTTGAAATTCTCGATCGTCACCGTCGCTTCATCGACCAGCATGCCGACGGCGAGCGCGAGCCCGCCGAGGGTCAGCGTGTTGATGGTCTGGCCAATCGCCGAGAGCACAACGATCGAGGACAGGACCGAGAGCGGGATCGAGACCGCGATGATGATCGTCGAGCGCACCGAGCCGAGGAACAAAAGGATCATCAGCGCCGTCAGCACCGCGGCGATGATCGCCTCGCGCACCACGCCCTCGATCGCTGCTTTCACGAACACCGACTGATCGCCGACGAGATGGAGTTCCATGCCCTTGGGCACGGTTTCCTCGATCAGTGGCATGCGGTCCTTGACGCCCTGGACGATATCGAGGGTGGAGACCGCGCCGGCCTTGACCACCGGCATCAGAATCGCCCGTTCGCCGTTCACCCGCACCATGTTGGTCTGCGGGATGGCGCCGTCATGCACGAAGGCGATGTCCTTCATGTAGATGACGGTGCCGTTGGCCTTCTTGATCGGGAAACGGTTCATCTCGGCGATGCTGCGCGGCTGGTCGGTCAGCATCATGTCCCACTCATATTTGCCGATCTTTTGCGTCCCCGCCGGCAGGATGAGATTCTGCTCGTTGAGCTGGCTGGTAACGTCCTGCGGCGAAAGCGCGTTGGCCTGCATCGCCTGCGGGTTGAGGTCGGCGATGACCATGCGGTATTTGCCGCCATAGGGGGTCAGAATCGCGGTGCCCTGCACCGAGGAGAGCGCCGGGCGGATGACGTTATTGGAATAGTCGAAAAGAATCGTCTCCGGCACCGTCGTGCTGGAGGCGGTCATGGAAATGACCGGAATCGAAGCGGCATTGTAGAACAACACGAAGGGCGGCACCGAGCCGCGCGGGAAGAATTTCAACACCACCTGCGCCGTCGCCGTCACCTCGGAGAGCGCGGCGGCGATATTGACGTGATTGTCGAAGAAAATCTTGATGATCCCGTAATCGATCATCGAATTCGATTCGATGTGCTCGATATCGACCGTGGTCGCCATGACGGTGCGTTCGAAAAAGTAGACGAACCGGCCGGAAATATCGTTCGGCAGCATCCCGTTGTATTGGAACACCACCGCGACCACCGGAATGTCGATCGAGGGGAACACGTCCTTCGGCGTGCGAATCGCGGACAGCGTGCCGAACAGCAGAATCAAAATCGCGAGGACAACGAAGGTATAGGGTCGCCGCAGCGCGACTTGAACAATCCACATCGACCGTGCTCGCCTTTATTTGCCTATTCGAGACTGCGTTGCCTGAGGAGGCGCGCAACCAATTTGGCCACGCCGAAACCTCCGCCTCCGGAGGTTTACCCGGACCAGTGGCAGGAGTTCTAGCGCGGCCGCTCCATGGGGAGAATTATATTTTGTTTTAAGGGGCACGCCAAGGATCGGCCAAAGCGCACGCTAAGAAGTGATCGTAAGAAGTGACCGGGGGCAAGGGAAAGGCGAGAGGCGGGAATTTTCCCCGCCGGGCCTTCCCCAGGCCGCGCCGGTCGGCCATGATGGCGCACCCGGCGCAGGCCGGGTAGGGTCTCTCGTCGGGCCCGCGCCCGATCCCGCAGTTTCGTCCGGTTCACGCCCGTGCGACCTGATTTCCTGGCAGTTTACTGGAGTTGAGCATGAGCAAACCCACCCTCCTCGTCACCCGCCGCCTGCCCGCCGCCGTGGAGGAACGCGCCGCGCGCCTGTTTGAGGCGCGGCTCAACCCCGAGGATCGGATCTACACCGCCGCCGAACTCGCCCAGCGCGCCGAGGGCGCCGACGCCATCCTCACCGCCCCCGGCGACCGGCTGGATGCCGCGACCATCGCCACCTTGCCGGCATGCGTCAAAGCCATCGGCACGTTCAGCGTCGGCTTCGATCATATCGACGTCGCCGCCGCGCGGGCCCGCGGGATCGCGGTCTGCAACACGCCGGACGTGCTTTCGGTCGCCACCGCCGAGATTGCCATGCTGCTGATCCTCGCCGCCGCCCGCCGCGCCGGCGAGGGCGAGCGGTTGGTGCGGGCCGGGAAATGGCATGGCTGGGCGCCGACCCAGCTCCTCGGCACCCAGGTCTCGGGCCGCCGGCTGGGGATTTTCGGCATGGGCCGCATCGGCCGCGAGGTCGCCCGCATGGCCACTGCTTTCGGGATGGAAATCCATTACCGCGACCAGACCCGCCTGCCGCCGGATCTGGAAAAAGGCGCGATTTTTCATGACAATGACGCAGCGTTCCTCGCCCAATGCCAGGTGCTGTCGCTCAATGCGCCAGGTGGTGAGGGCACGCGCCACTGGCTGAACGCGGCCCGCATCGCGCAACTGCCCAAGGGCGCTGTGGTGGTGAACGCCGCGCGCGGGACGCTGATCGACGATGCTGCCCTCATCGCGGCGCTCAAAAGCGGCCACGTCGCCTTCGCCGGGCTCGACGTCTATAATAACGAGCCGAAGCTCGATCCCGGCTATCTCACGCTCGAAAACATCGTCCTTCTGCCCCATCTCGGCAGCGCGACGGTGGAAACCCGCGACGGCATGGGTGCACTCGCGCTCGAGGGCATCGCTTCTATCCTCAAAGGCCAGAAGCCGCGTAATCTGGTAGAGTAAGAATCAAGAAAGCGGTTCTTTTTTGTAAAAAAGAACCAAAAAACTTTTATCCATTTAAGCGCTGAGCAGTGCCGCAGGCACTGCTCAAAAGAAAAAAGTCTTTTTGCTTCTTTTTCTTCAGAAAAAGAAGTTTTTTACTGAGATGAGCGCCGCCAGCGATGGGTGCTGGCGCCGAAGGCGAGCAGTTCGCCAGATTCGCTCCGCACTTCCGAGCGGCTGAAATAGAGGTTGCGACCTGAGCGCACCACCTCGCCGGTCGCGATCATCACGCCGGTTTCGGCGCGGCCGGTGAACTGGCAGTTGAGCGAGACGGTGACGGAGTGCCGCCGTTGGGCGCGTTCGGCGGCAAAAACACCGGCGGCGGCGCCGGCCTCATCGAGCAGCGTCATCAAGACGCCACCATGGACGATGCCGCCGCGATTGAGATGATGGGCGTGGATCGCGCAATGCACGCGCGCGAAACCCTCCCGCCATTCGAGCAGGGTGAACCCGAGGAGGTCGCTGAGATGAGAGGCGAAGCCGCGAAGATCGTCCATCCCCGTCTCTTGGCGGCAAGTCGGGCGGATGGTCAAGCGTTGATGGACAAAGGCGACCCTCGCCGGGTAGATGGCGGACCGAAATCGAACGCGGGGAAGAGATGGATTTTTCCGGGGTCACGGTGCTTTGTGTCGGCGATGTCATGCTCGACCGTTTCATCGAGGGTGAGGTCGAGCGAATTTCGCCCGAGGCGCCGGTGCCGGTCATTCGGGTGCGGCGCAGCCGGGTGACGCTCGGCGGCGCCGGCAATGTCGCCGCCAATATCGCGGCACTCGGCGGCCGTGCGGTGCTGGTCGGGGTGATCGGCGAGGATGAGGCGGGGCGCGCGCTTTCCGCCGAGATCGCCACCCATCCCGGCATCGTCCCGGCGCTGGTCGCGAGCCGCTCGCGACCCACCATCACCAAGACCCGCTTCGTCGCTTCTCGCCAGCAGATCGTCCGCACCGACGAGGAAAGCAGTCTCGCCCTCCAGCCCGAGGAGGAGGCGGCGCTGATCGCGGCGATCATCGGCGCGATGGCGGGGGCGCGGGCGGTGGTGGTCTCTGACTACGGCAAGGGGGTATTGAGCCCGGCGGTCATCGCCGCCGCCATGGAAGGCGCGCGGGCGGGCGGCGTTTCGGTGTTCGTCGATCCCAAGAGCGAGGAATATGCCCGCTACCGGGGCGCGACCTGCATCACCCCCAACCTCAAGGAACTCGCCGCCGCCGCGCGTATGCCGGTGGGCGATGAGGCGGCGGTGGTCGCGGCGGCGCGGCATGTCATGGAAGCGGCCGGGGGGGCGGCGATCCTCGTCACCCGTTCGGAAAAAGGGATGGTGCTGGTCGAGCCGGAAGGCGCCGTCCACAGCGTCCCCGCGCATGCCCGCGAGGTATTCGATGTCTCGGGCGCCGGTGACACCGTGATCGCGACGCTGGCGCTCGCCGAGGCGGCGGGCCAGGCGTTGCCACAGGCGATGCGGATCGCCAACGCGGCGGCGGCGGTGGTGGTGAGCAAGGTCGGCACGGCGACGGTCTCGATCGAGGAGCTGCGCCGCGAGATCGCCGCCGCCGAGGCCGATGGCACCGCGCCGGCGCCGGTGGCGCTTCGCCCCCTCGCCGAGGGGCTGGCGCTGGTCGCGCGCTGGAAGCGCCAGGGGCTCAGCGTCGGCTTCACCAATGGCTGCTTCGATATTCTACATGCCGGCCATGTCGCACTCCTCACCGCCGCGCGCGCGCAATGCGACCGTTTGATCGTCGCGCTGAATGACGATGCCAGCATCGGCCGGCTCAAGGGACCGTCGCGGCCGGTCAATCCGCTCCCGGCGCGGGCGGCGGTGATCGCGGCGCTGCGCCCGGTCGATGCCGTGGTCGCCTTCACCGAGGATACGCCATTGGCCCTGATCGGCCGGATACTGCCCGATATCCTGTTCAAGGGCGGGGATTATCGCATCGAGACGGTGGTCGGTGCCGATATGGTGCTGGCGGCGGGCGGGCGGGTAGTGATCTGCGAGACTTTGCCCGGCCATTCGACGACGCAAACCATCGCCCGTATTCAGGGGGGTGGCGGCGCCTGATCTGCTGCGCTCATTTCCCGGCTTGCCGCCACCCGACGAGGCGCGGGATGAGCATCGGCACCGCGGCGCGATAGGCCTCATAACTGGCGCCGTAGAGACGCCGCAGCTTCCTTTCCTCGAAATGGATGCCGATCAGGACATAGAGCGTCGCAAAAAACGCGGTGGCGAGTGTGAACGGCGCATGCACATCGCCCCAGACCAGGAGCAGGAGCCCGAGATAGAGCGGGTGGCGGACGCGGCGGTTGAGCCCGCTGGTGACCAGCGCCTCGGCCGGCAAAGCCCGCTCCGGCGCTCCGGCGCGGAGCTGCGCCAGCCCGAAAAACCGCGCCGGATCATAAGAACGCCCGGCGATCAGCAAAATCGCGATGCCGGCGAGGATGGCGGCGCCGCGCAGAATATCGAGCGGCCAGGGGAAGGCGAACGCCGCCCGCCCGCCGAGCCACATCTCGCCGAGCCCAAGCACCAGCGCCAGATGGAGGAGGGCGATGATATTATAGAGCAGCCGGTCGCCGCGGCCGGCGAGCCGCGCGAGAAAGAGCCGCCCCCCCACCGAGGCGAGGACGCTATGGCCGAGCGCGAAGCTCAGCCATAACCCGGCATAGAGGAGGAGCCCGTGATCGATCATGCGCCCGGACTATGGCGCATGAGGCGGCGGGCCGGGAAGGGATCAGCGGAACACAAAGCGTCGGGCGGCAAAAAAATTGAGCCCCATCCCGGCGATCGCCCCCGCCGCCACCGCCAGCACCGGATGGGCGTGAACGAGCGGCGAAAACGCGATCAATGCCGCATACACGCCGCGATTGACCACGAAACCGGCGGTGTTGGTCACCAAAAACCGGGCCCATTGCCGCAAGAGGCCGTCCGCGCGGCGGTGGCGAAAGGTCCAGATGCGGTTCAACGCCCAATTCGTGCTCGCCGCGACCAGATAGGCGATGGCGCCGGCGCCATAGAGGCCGAGTGCGCCGGCGAGGGCGTAGACCGTCGCGGTATCGACCACAAACCCCAACGCGCCGACGGCGCCGAAGCGGAAAAATTCGCCGAACGCGGCGTGAGGGCGGGTGGCGGGCGCGAACCGGGTTTCCATGCCGCCTCGCATAGCCGCCTTGTGCTCGGCTCGGCAACTCTGGTCCGCGTCTTGCAAGCTCTTGCCGCGCGCGGTCTTGGCTGCCATCGTGTCGGCCAAGAAAACGCCGCTGGCCGCGGACTATGCGCTCGGCGGAGGCAAACAGGGAGCAAAGCGATGAAACGGCGGGCATTTCTGCAAGCGGCGACGGGTGCCGCGCTGTTGCCGCTCAGCGCGCCACGCATCGGCCACGCGGCCGAGACGCGGCTGTTGAAATTCATTCCCCAGGCCGATCTCGCCATTCTCGATCCGGTCTGGACCACCGCCTACGTCACCCGCAACCACGGGTTTCTGGTGTTCGATACGTTATTCGGCATCGATGCCCAGTTCCGCCCGCAACTTCAGATGCTGGAGAGCGCCGGCGCCGAGGCGGACGGCAAGCTCTGGCGGTTGCGGCTCCGCGAGGGCTTGAAATTCCACGACGGCGAGCCGGTTCTGGCGCGCGATTGCGTCGCCTCCATCCAGCGCTGGGGCAAGCGCGATGCGTTCGGCTCGGCGTTGCTGGCCGCGAGCGACGAAATCGCTGCGGCCGACGACCGTACCATTGTCTTTCGCCTCAAAAACCCCTTCCCCCTGCTTCCCGACGCGCTCGGCAAGGCGGCGAGCAACATGCCGGCGATGATGCCGGAGCGGCTGGCGAAAACCGACCCCTTCACCGCCGTCACCGAAATGGTCGGAAGCGGCCCCTATCGCTTCAAGGCGAGCGAGCGGGTGCCCGGCTCGCTCGCCGTCTATGAGCGTTTCGCCGATTATCATCCGCGTGAGAGCGGCACGCCGGAATGGATCTCGGGGCCGAAAATCGCCCATTTCGATCGCATCGAATGGCATATCGTCCCCGATTCGGCGACCGCCGCCGGCGCCTTGCAAAGCGGCGAAATCGATTGGTGGGAACAGCCGACTTTCGATCTTCTCGGGCTGTTGAAAGGGGATGCGAATGTGGTCGTCCAGCAGATCGACCCGACCGGATTCCCCTCGATGGCGCGGTTCAACCATCTCTGGCCGCCATTCGACAATCCTGCGATCCGCCAGGCGCTTCTCGGCGCGGTCAGCGAAAGCGACGAGATGACGGCGGTCGCCGGCACCGATCCGTCATTATGGCGTGGCGATCTCGGCTATTTCCCACCTGCTTCGCCGATGGCGAGCGCGGCGGGGATGGACGTGCTGCGCGGGCCGCGTGATTACGACAAGGTCAAGCGCGATCTCGCTGCTGCGGGTTATAAGGGCGAACGCGTGGTCGCCATGATCTCGACCGATTTTCCGGTGTTGAACGCGATGGGCGTGGTCGGCGCCGATATGTTGAAGCGCGCCGGCCTCAATGTCGATGTACAGGCGACCGACTGGGGTACCGTCGTGCAGCGGCGGGCGAAACGGGATTCGCCGGAAAAAGGCGGCTGGAGCGTGTTTTTCACCTCGTTTTCGGGTCTCGATCAGTTCACCCCGGCGGGCTATGTCGCGCTCCGCGGCAATGGCGACAAAGCCTGGTTCGGCTGGCCGACGGCGCCGAAACTGGAAAGTTTGCGCGATCAATGGTTCGCAGCACCTGATTTGGCGGCGCAGAAAACGATCTGCGAGGCGATCCAACGCCAGGCCTTCATCGATGTCCCGTTTCTGCCGCTCGGGCTTTATTATCAGCCGACCGCGCATCGCAGCAATATGACGGATCTTCTCAAAGGCCTGCCGTTGTTCTGGAACGTCAAGAAAACATAAGGAAAATTCCAATGCGCCGCCGCGATTTCATGGCCACGTCACTCGCCGCCGCGACTTCGCTCGCCGCCCCCGCGATCGCGCGCGGGGCGGAGGCGCGGGTGCTGCGTTTCGTGCCGCAAGCCAATCTCCCCAATCTCGATCCCATCTGGGGCACGCAATACGTGGTGCGCAATGCGAGCCTCCTGGTCTTCGATACGCTCTTCGGCTTGGATGCGACGCTGACGCCACGCCCGCAGATGTGCGAGGGCTTCGAGACCACGCCCGACGGCCTGATTTGGCGTTTCCGCTTGCGCTCCGGCCTCAAATTCCACGATGGTACGCAGGTTCTGGCGCGCGACGCCGTCGCGAGCCTCGGGCGCTGGATGGCGCGCGACACCATGGGGCAACTGATCCGCGCCCGGCTCGATGCGATGACCGCGAGCGATGATCGTTCGTTCGAAATTCGTCTCAAACAGCCTTTCCCGAAGCTGATCTTCGCGCTCGCCAAGGGCAATCCCAATCTGCCGGCGATCATGCCCGAGCGCATCGCGCAAACCGATCCCTTCAAGCAGATCGGCGAATTCATCGGCTCGGGCCCGATGAAATTTCAAAAAGACGAGTGGGTGCCGGGTTCGCGCGCGGTCTTTGCGCGTTTCGACGGGTATGCCTCGCGTGACGAGCCGGGAAATTGGATGGCCGGCGGCAAGCGTATCCATTTCGATCGCGTCGAGTGGCAGATCATCCCCGATGCCGCGACGGCGGCGGCGGCGCTGCAAAGCGGCGAGATCGATTGGTGGGAGACGCCGCTGCCCGATCTCGTGCCACTTTTGCGCCAGAGCGAGGATATCCGCGTCGACATCGCCGATCCGCTCGGCAATGTCGGCATTCTGCGGATGAACCATCTCTATCCGCCGTTCAATGATGTGCGGCTCCGCCGCGCGTTGCAGATGGTCGCGAACCAGCCCGATTATATGCGCGCGATCGTCGGCAATGACGATGCGCTTTGGAAGCCGATGCCGAGCTTCATTACCCCCGGCACGCCCCTCTATACCGAGGCTGGCGGCGAGGCGTTGAGCGGACCACGCGATTTTGCTGCGGCCAAGAAACTTCTCGCCGAGGCCGGCTATGGCGGTGAAAAAGTGGTGATGCTGGTTGCGACCGATCTCATCATCACCAAGGGCCAGGGCGATGTTTCGGCCGACGTGATGACCAAGGCCGGGTTCAATGTCGATTATGTCGCAACCGACTGGGGCACGGTCGGGGCGCGGCGGGCGAAAAAGGATCCACCGAGCCAGGGCGGGTGGAACATCTTCCACACCTGGCTCGCCGGCGTCGATTGCATCAATCCCGCGCCCAATATCGCGATCCATACCACCGGCCCGAAAGCCTGGTTCGGCTGGCCGGACAATCCGGCGATCGAGGCGATGATCGGCGACTGGTACGCCGCCCCCGATTTGGCGTCTGAAAAACAGCAGATCGAGAAAGTCAACCGCGCTTCGATGGAGTTCGTCACCTTCATCCCGACCGGCTTCTTCTATGGCTATCAGGCGTGGCGGCGTGAGGTGAGCGGCATCGTCAAGGCGCCGTTCCCGGTGTTCTGGGATGTGAAAAAAGCCTGATGGGGATTTATTTTCTTCGCCGGGTTCTGGCGACCATTCCGGTGATGGCGGTGGTTGCCTTGTTCGTGTTTTCGCTGCTCTACATCGCACCCGGCGATCCGGCCGCGGTGATCGCGGGGGATCAGGCCTCGCCCGAGCAGATCGCGCATATTCGCGCCTCCCTCGGTCTCGACCGCCCGTTCATCGTGCGCTTTGGCGACTGGCTCTGGCAAATCGCGCATGGTGATCTCGGCACCTCGATTTTCACCAATCTGCCAGTCTCGCACATGATCGCCCAACGCATCGAGCCGACATTGAGCCTCATGATCCTGACACTGGTTTTATCGCTGGTGATCGCGATCCCGATGGGGGTCATCGCCGCCTGGACGCAGGGAAAATGGCAGGACCGGCTGATCATGGTGTTCGCGGTGCTCGGCTTCTCGACCCCGGTTTTCGTCATCGGCTACGTTCTCGCCTTCGTCTTCGCGCTCGAATGGCGCCTGCTGCCGGTGCAGGGGTTCGTTCCCATCGAGCAAGGGTTCTGGCCATTTCTGCGCACCCTCATTCTGCCGGCCTTTACCCTTGGCGGCATCTATATCGCGCTGATCGCGCGCATCACGCGCGCCAGCATGCTGGATGTGCTCTCGCAGGATTACATACGCACCGCGCGCGCCAAGGGGCTCGGCGAGCGCCCGGTTTTGTTCCTGCATGCGCTCAAGAACGCGGCGGTGCCGATCGTGACGGTGGTCGGGCTTGGCGTCGCGCTTCTGATCGGCGGCGCAGTGGTGACCGAAAGCGTCTTCGCCATTCCGGGGCTCGGCCGCTTGACCGTCGATGCCATTCTGCGCCGTGACTACCCGGTGATCCAGGGCGTCGTCTTGCTGTTCAGCTTCGTCTACGTTCTGGTCAATCTGGCCATCGACCTTCTTTACACCGTGTTCGACCCGAGGATTCGCTATTGACCGCATCTCAGTTCATCGCCGCATCGCCGCTTCCCGAGATCGTGCCGCAACGGCGTCGGCATGGAAAATTCGTCCGCTTCATTCTTCAGCACCCGACCATCTTCGCCGGCCTCGTGCTGATCGGGATGATGGCGTTGATCGCGATCTTCGCGCCCTTCCTCGGCACCGTCGATCCGACCGCGCTCGCGCCGGTGCGCAGGCTTCGCCCGCCATCTGCGGCCTATTGGTTTGGCACCGATATGCTCGGGCGCGATATCTATTCGCGGGTTCTTTACGGCACGCGCGTTTCCCTCACCGTCGGCTTCGCGGTCGCGCTGCTCGCCTCTGGCGTGGGGTTGGCGATCGGTCTCGTCGCCGGTTTCGTGCGCTGGTCGGATGCGATCATCATGCGCGTCATGGATGGTCTGATGTCGATCCCGTCCATTCTGCTTGCCATCGCGCTGATGGCATTGACGCGTGGCTCGGTGCGAAACGTGGTGATCGCCATTACGATTTCGGAGATCCCGCGCGTTGCGCGCTTGATCCGTGGCGTCGTGCTCTCCTTGCGTGAGGAACCCTATATCGAAGCGGCGATCGCCTGCGGCACCCGCGCGCCGCGCCTCATCCTGCGCCATATCCTGCCCAATACGCTCGCGCCGCTTTCGGTTCAGGCGACCTATATCTGCGCGTCGGCGATGATCACCGAGGCCATTCTCTCCTTCATCGGCGCCGGCACGCCGCCCACCGTACCGTCCTGGGGCAATATCATGGCCGAGGGGCGGGCGCTCTGGCAGATCAAGCCGTCGATCGTGTTTTTCCCGGCGATTTTTCTGCTGCTGACCGTGCTTGGCGTCAATCTGCTCGGCGATGGTCTCCGCGATGCGCTCGATCCGCGCCGCACGCTGAGGCTCTAGGCGATGGCCTTGCTCGAAGTTGTCTCTCTTCAGACGCATTTCGCGACCCCGAACGGCGCCGCACGCGCGGTGGACGGCGTTTCATTCAGTATCGATGCCGGCGAGACCGTCGCCCTGGTCGGCGAATCGGGGTGCGGAAAATCGGTGACCTCGATGTCGATTTTGCGGCTGCTGCCGTCACCCCCGGCCTATTTCGCCGGAGAAATCCGTTTCGATGGCCGCGACCTCCTGACCTTGCCGGAGCCGGAGATGCGTGCTCTCCGTGGCAATGATGTGAGCATGATCTTTCAGGAGCCGATGACCTCGCTCAACCCGGTTCTGACGATCGGCTGGCAGATTGGCGAGACATTGCGTTTGCATCAGGGACTTTCGAAACGCGATGCCTGGTCGCGGGCGATCGAGATGCTGACGCTGGTTGGCGTCAGCGATCCCGAGCGCCGGGTTTCCGAATATCCGCATCAGATTTCGGGTGGCATGCGCCAGCGGGTGATGATCGCGATGGCGCTGGCCTGCAACCCGAAACTGCTGATCGCCGATGAACCGACGACCGCGCTCGATGTCACCATCCAGGCGCAGATTCTCGATCTGATGCGCGGCTTGCAGCGCCGTGTCGGGGCGGCGATTTTGTTGATCACCCATGATCTCGGGGTGGTTGCCGAGGTTGCCGAGCGGGTCATCGTGATGTATGCCGGGCGCAAGGTCGAGGAGGCGCCGGTCGCGCGGCTTTTTGCCCGACCGGCGCATCCCTACACGCGGGGCTTACTTGCCGCCGTGCCGCGTCTCGACGCTGGCGCGCGCGTGCGCCTTGCGGAAATCCCCGGCCAGGTGCCAAGTCTTTTGCAGCCGATCACGGGTTGCGCGTTTGCGGAGCGGTGCTCCCTTGCCGGCGATCCGTGCCGCGCGATCGCTCCGGCCATGCGCGAGATCGCCCCCGGTCACTTCGTCGCCTGCCATTACGCGCCTGCGGAGACCGACGTATGAACCCGCCGCCGCTTCTCGAAGTCAATGGTATGGTCAAGCATTTTCTCATTCGTGGCGGCCTGCTCGGCGGAATTACCGGGCGGGTGCGCGCCGTCGATGATCTGAGCTTCACCATCGCGCGGGGCGAGACATTGGCGCTGGTTGGCGAATCGGGCTCGGGAAAATCGACCGTCGGGCGCGCCGTTCTCGGCCTCACCCCGCTCAGCGGCGGGGAAATCTGGCTCGATGGCACCCGGATCGATCAGCTCTCACGGGCGCGGATGCGCAATCTACGACACCGCATGCAAATCGTTTTCCAGGATCCGTTCAGCAGCCTCAACCCAAGGCTTTCGGTGCGCGCGTGTCTTTCCGAGCCATTGACGAATTTCGGCCTCGCGCGTGGGTCTGCCGCGCGGGAGGCACGTATCTTCGAACTGCTCGATCAGGTGCAGTTGCCGCGCGCGGCGGCGGATCGCCTGCCACATGAATTCTCCGGCGGCCAGCGCCAGCGCATCGCGATCGCGCGCGCCCTGGCTCCCCGCCCCGATCTGATCATCTGCGATGAGGCGGTCTCGGCCCTCGACGTTTCGGTCAAGGCCCAGATCGTCAATCTTCTGATGGATTTGCAGAAGGAACTCGGCCTCGCCTTGCTGTTCATCAGCCACGATCTCGCGATCGTCGAGCATCTGACGCATCGTGTCGCTGTCATGTATCTCGGCGGGATCGTCGAAATCGGCCCGCGTGACGCGGTATTTTCGCGCCCCCGCCACCCCTATACCGAGGCCCTGCTGTCAGCGGTGCCAAAGCCCGACCCGACCGCACCGCGGCGGCGCATCGTATTGGCCGGCGATATGCCGAGCCCGCGTGACCCGCCCACCGGCTGCCGGTTTCACACCCGCTGTCCTTATGCCTTCGATCGCTGCCGGGTCGAAAGGCCGGAATTGCGTGGCGATGCGAGCCATCGTTTCGCGTGCCATCTCGATGATTTGCCGAGTGCCGCGTAGCGCGTGGTGCAAGGTGATGATGAAAATAGGGCGAGAAATCAAATGCCTCAGACCGAGCGGACTCACTCCGCGCTGCCCGGCACCGCCCCACGTGAAGCGGCGTTGCACTCGGGATTGACTGAGGCAGAAGCCGCAGAACGGCTGCGACGGGAAGGTCCCAACGTGCTGCCGCACGCGGGCACGCGCCGATTTCCGGCCATTGTGCGGGACGTGTTGTCCGAGCCGATGTTCGCACTGCTGCTCGGAGCCGGGAGCATCTATCTCATTCTGGGAGATCGGCTGGAAGCGCTGTTGCTTCTGGTATTCGCCTCTCTGTCCGTGGCAATAGCCGTTATCCAGGAAGCGCGCAGCGAGCGGATCCTGGAGGCTCTGCGCGACCTGACAAGCCCGCGTGCCTTGGTCGTGCGCGACGGCCTGCAGGTGCGGATCGCAGGGAGCGACGTTGTGCGCGGCGACACCGTTCTTTTATCGGAAGGCGATCGCGTTCCGGCGGACGCGGTTCTGCTCGAGGCGTCCGAGCTTCAGATCGATGAATCCTTGCTGACCGGCGAATCGGTGCCGGTGCGCAAGCATCCTCTGACGGTCGGTTCCGCTACGGACATGAGACCTGGTGGTGACTGTTCGCCATGTGTCTGGTCGGGCACCCTGGTGGTTCGCGGTCAGGGCATCGCCGAAGTTCGCGCGACCGGCGCTCGCAGCGAAATCGGGCGCATCGGTGAGGCGCTCCAGACCATTGAGCCCGCTCCGGCCAATTTGGCCCGTCAGACTGCGCGTATCGTGCGGATCGCGGCAGTCGGCGGGTTGATCTGCTGTCTCGCGGTGGTCTTGCTGTTCGGTCTGTTTCGCGGCTCCTGGCTCAACGCCGTGTTGGCTGGGATCGCCCTCGGCATGTCGATGCTGCCCGAGGAATTTCCGCTTGTGCTGACGGTATTCATGGTCATGGGCGCATGGCGGATGTCGCAGGCACGCGTGCTGACCCGCCGGGCCTCGGCGATCGAGGCTCTCGGCGAAGCGACGGCGCTATGCACCGACAAGACCGGGACGCTCACCGAGAACCGCATGGTGGTCGCGGCGCTCCACGTTGAGGACGAGACATTGGCCGTGAGCGCGGGAACCGCGATCCCCCCGCGATTCCTGCCGCTGGTGACGAACGCTGCCCTGGCCAGCGCGCAGGTCGCGTACGATCCCATGGATCGGGCATTGCACGCGCTCGCCCGTTCGTTGAACGAAGCCGCGCTTGGCCTTGCCCCCGAACGCATCTACGGACTGCGGCCCGATCTGCTCGCCGTGACCCAGGCGTGGCCGCGATCTGGCACGAACGAGGCGACGATCGCCAGCAAGGGCGCGCCGGAGGCGATCGTCCGGCTTTGCCGCCTGGATCCGACGGACAGCGATCGAATGATACGCGCCGCGGACCGGCTCGGCGATGCTGGGATGCGCGTCCTCGCCGTCGCGGAAGCCAATTGGAGCGGAACCTTACCCGACGACCCCTCGGCTTTCCCCTTTCGATTGCTTGGCCTCGTGGGCTTCGCCGATCCTCTGCGCGCGGCGGTCCCTACCGCCATCGCCGAATGCCGCATGGCCGGTATCCACGTCGCGATGATCACCGGCGACTACCCGGTCACGGCCCGTGCCATCGCCCGTGAGGCGGGGCTCGACACGGGGGTGATCCTGGATGGCGTGGCGATCGCGCGGATGGATGACGCCCGGTTGGCGGAGGCCGTTCGGACGGTCGACGTGTTTGCGCGCATCGCGGCCGCGCAGAAGCTGCGCATCGTGCGTGCGTTGCAGGCGAATGGGCATCTGGTGGCGATGACGGGGGACGGAGTGAACGACGCGCCGTCACTGAAAGCGGCGGATATCGGCATTGCGATGGGCGGACGAGGCACCGATGTCGCGCGCGAGGCGGCCTCGCTGGTTCTGCTCGACGACGATTTCGGGTCGATCGTTCGCACGATTCGATTGGGGCGGCGCATCTACGACAATCTGCGCAAGGCGATGGCGTATATCGTCGCGATCCACGTCCCGATCGCCGGTCTCTCGCTGCTTCCGCTAGTGACGGGCATGCCGTTGATTTTCGGCCCGATCCATATCGCATTCCTGGAAATGATCATCGATCCGGTTTGCTCCTTGGTGTTCGAGGCCGAAACCGAGGAAGCCGACATCATGCGGCGACCGCCGCGCGCGGCCGACAGCCGATTGTTCTCGCGCGCGCTCGTTGCGTGGAGTTTGGTGCAAGGCATGATCGCCTTCGCCGCCCTCGCCGCGCTCTATACGATCGCCCTGCGCGAGGGGTTGCCGGAGAATGATGTCAGGGCACTCACGTTCGTTTCGTTGGTATTGGTCAACCTCGGCCTGGTCCTGGTAAACCGCAACTTCGGCACTTCGGCGCGCGATTTGCTCGGACGCCGCAACGCCGCTCTCGCATGGATCTTATCGATCACCGTTTCGATCCTGGCGGCTGTTCTCGCCATCCCGTTGACCCGGAGCTTGTTTCGGTTCGGCGTTTTGCACATCGACGACCTGGCCATGGTCGCGGCCGTGGTCCTTGGCGTCGTGGCCGTTCTGGAGCTGCAAAAACGCCTCTGGCGCGCGCGGCTCGTCGCCTGACGCCAGGTTTGTCGCCATGCAATCCCCGGCCGACGCCCTGATGGAAGCCGTGCGAGCGCACGAAACGGTGATCCCACTGGTCGTCTTCGCCCTGGCGTTCGGCGAGTCGCTCGCTGTCGTGTCCGTATTTCTGCCGGCCACCGCGCTGCTGGCCGGTGGCGCCGGTATCAGCAGCGCCGCCGGGATGAATTTCTGGACGCTCTGGCTCGTAGCCACGGCGGGCGCGGCGGCCGGCGACTGGGTCTCGTACGTGCTTGGGTTCAGATTCGGCCCGGCGATCGCCGGCGCGTGGCCTTTGTCGCGACGTCCCGATCTGCTTATCCGTGGGCGGGTCTTTTTCGAACGATGGGGCATCGCGAGCGTTTTTTTGGGCCGGTTCTTTGGGCCATTGCGCTGTATTATTCCGCTGATCGCGGGAATATGCGCGATGCCGTTCATTCCGTTTCAGATGTCAAATATCCTGTCCGCCGCGCTATGGGCGGCGGTTGTGCTTGCACCGGGACATCTCGCCGTAATGTGGTTCGTGTCGTGACAAATCGGACATGACGCAACGGGCGCTATGCGGGTTTTTGGATTACGTTTCCATCCGTGCGCGCGGCTTCGCGGCCGCTCCTTCATCGAATCGGAAAACGTAGTGGATAAATCGGCTCGATGACGCTCACTGTTTGACGAGGTGGTGAGATCAAACACAGGGCGGTGTCCATCGCGGGCTTGCCGTTTGCACCGCATCCTGGCGAAATCCCGCCGATGTCCTCCGATTCGCCGATCACCATTCTCCGCAGCATTTTCGGATTTTCGAGCTTTCGCGGTCTTCAGGAGGAGGCCGTGCGCCATGTCGTGGGTGGTGGTGACGCCCTGGTTCTGATGCCGACCGGGGGCGGCAAAAGCCTCTGCTATCAGGTGCCGGCGCTCTGCCGCCGCGGCACCGCGATTGTCGTCTCGCCGCTGATCGCGCTGATGGATGACCAGGTGGCGGCGCTGCGTCAGCTCGGCGTCGAGGCCGGGGCACTGCATTCCGAATGCGACCCCGCCGATGCGCGCAACACCCTGGCGGCTTTGGCGGCGGGCCGGCTCGATCTCCTCTATGTCTCGCCCGAGCGGCTGCTCGGCGGCCTGATCGACCGTCTCGACCTGGCCGCGATCGCGCTCCTCGCCATCGACGAGGCGCATTGCGTCTCGCAATGGGGGCATGATTTCCGCCCCGAATACCGGGCCCTCGCCTGTCTCGCGACCCGTTTTCCCGGTGTTCCCCGGATCGCGCTCACCGCGACCGCCGACCGGCGCACCCGCGCCGATATTCTGGCCAGTCTCGCGATGCCAAACGCGCGCGCCTTCGTCGCGAGCTTCCACCGCCCCAATCTGTTTCTCGCGGCCAGCCCGAAGCAGCGCCCGCGCGCGCAACTGGCGGCGCTGCTTGCGCGTCATCGGGGCGCCAGCGGGATCGTCTATTGCGGCTCGCGGGCCCGCACCGAGCAGGTCGCCGCCCGGCTCGGCGCCGACGGCGTCTCGGCGGTGGTGTTTCACGCCGGCCTCGCGCGCGCCGAAAAGCGCGAGGCGCTACGCCGCTTCCGCTCCGGTGAGGCGGTGGTGGTGGTGGCGACGATCGCCTTCGGGATGGGGATCGACCGGCCGGATGTGCGCTTCGTCGCCCATCTCGACATGCCCGACAGCCCCGAGGCCTATTACCAGCAGATCGGCCGCGCCGGCCGCGATGGTGAGGACGCCGAGGCGCTGCTGCTCTACGGCATCGAGGATATCGCGCGGGCGCGCCATTTCCTCGCCCGCTCGCAGGCGTCGGCGAGCCAGATCCCGGCGCTGCGGACGCGGCTCGAGACCATGATCGGCCTCGCCGAGACCGGCGGCTGCCGGACGCAAGCGCTGCTCGCCTGTTTCGACGAGCGCCTCGATGGCCCGTGCGGCCATTGCGATAATT
Organism: Pseudomonadota bacterium; assembly: GCA_021798915.1. Classification (GTDB taxonomy): domain Bacteria; phylum Pseudomonadota; class Alphaproteobacteria; order Acetobacterales; family Acetobacteraceae; genus Acidibrevibacterium. Next base: position 133,428 of record JAJZBM010000003.1, on the reverse strand, counting down.
GCCGCGCGCCACGCCCGGCGCTGGATGCGACGGTCGCGGCGCAGCAATTGCTTTCGGCGGTCTATCGCACCGGCCAGCGCTTCGGCCTGCGCCACGTGGTCGCGGTGTTGCGCGGCGAGAGCAGCGAGGCGGTGCGCCGGCACGGTCATGACCAATTGGCGTTGTTTGCGATCGGTCGGGAGCGATCGGTGGAGTTCTGGCACAGTGTCGGGCGGGCGATGATCGTCGAGGGCGCTCTGGTGATCGGGGAGGGGTATGCGACGCTCGCGCTCGATGCCGGGGCGGCGCGGCCTTATCTCCGCGGCGAGCGGCCGGTCCGCATCCATGCCCCGCCGGCGCTGGCGGCGCCGGGGCGGGCCGCGGCGCCGGCCCGCATGCCGGGCGGCGGTGATGCGCTGTTCGAGCAACTTCGGGCCTGGCGCAAGCAAATCGCGGATGCCCAAAATCTGCCGCCTTATCTCATTTTTCATGACGCGACGCTGCGCGATATCGCCGCGCTGCGGCCGGACAGTCTCGCCGACCTCGCCCAGATCCGCGGCGTCGGCGCCGCCAAGCTGCAGCGCTATGGCGCGGCGTTGCTGGCCGTGCTCGCGGCGGGCTGAACGCGACGCTGACGCGGGGCGGCGCTCAGGGCGGCGCCGGCGGCTGGCAGAGGAGTTCGAAGACGGCGCCGGGATGGGCATCGCCGATCGTGAGGGTGAAGCCGTGCAGCTCGACGATCGCGGCGACCAGGCTGAGCCCGAGGCCGCTCCCTTCGATATGGCGGCTCTTGTCGGAGCGATAGAAGCGCTTCAGTACTTCGCCGCGTTCGGCCGGCGCGATGCCGGGGCCGGTATCGCTGACCCGGACCACAGGCCCCCGCGGGTCTGCGAGAAGCGTGAGACGCACCGTGCCGCCGGCGGGGGTGAATTTGATGGCGTTGCCGGCGAGATTGGCGATCGCCTCCAACAGCAGATCGCGATCGGCGAAAACCGGCGCGACGGCGGTGAGGGCGAGTTCGAGCCGGATTCCCTGTTCCTCGGCGATCGGGGCGTAAAGCTCCGCGATTTCGCGTACGATGCCGGCGAGATCGACCTCGGCGAAGCCGCTCCGCCGCCGCCGCGCCTCGATCTCGCCGATCCTGAGCAGCGCGGTGATAATGCCGAGCGTCTGATCGAGGCCGACGACCGCGCGGTCGATCGCGTCCTGCAGCGCCTCGCATCCGGCGCCGCTTGCGGTCGCGTCCGGGGTGGAATGGGCATCGCGAGCCCGCTCCAGGCGGGCGCGCACCCGGGTCAGCGGGGTGCGCAAATCATGGGCGATATCGTTGCCGATGCCCTTGAGCTGATCGAGCAGCCGGCCGATCTCGTCCAGCATGCGGTTGACGCCGCTGCTCAGGCGGTCGAAATCATCGCCAGTGCCGCGGATCGGCAGGCGTTCGTGGAGATCGCCGGAGAGGATGCGGGCCATGGTTTCGTGCACGTCCTTGACCCGGCGGAGGGCGCGCAGGCTGAGGAAAATCCCGGCGGCGAGGGCGAGCAGCGTCGCCGGAAGGATGCTGAGCCCGAGGGCGCGGAGCACGGTGCGGCGCAATTGCTGGAGGTCGCCAACGCTCCGCGCGATGACGAAGGTCTCGCCGGTGGCAAGCTTGCGGACCACGGCGCGCACCGCTTCCTCCTGTCCGCCGCTGCCGTTATCGATATGGATTCGGGTGCGGTGTGGCCGCCCGTCGCGCGGCAGATCGGCCGGTATCCAGGCGAGATTGCCGGCGAGAGGGTGACCCGCGGCATCGAACAGGGCGGCGAAGGTCAGGCGGTGAAAATCATGCGACAGCCGCGGCCCGAGCATGAGCTCGAGCTGGGCCGGCGGCACGGCGGCGGCGGCGGCGGCGTCATGGAGCAGGAACCGGTCGATCCGCCGCGTCTCGGCGACGGCGGTCTGCCAGTAGATGAAGAGAAAGAGCAGCAGGGTCGAGGCGGCGAAGGCGACGACGAAGCCGAGGGTGAGGCGGAAGGCGGCGGTGCGGGCGATCTCGGGGAGCGACGAGGTCATCGCGGCGCGGCGTGCCAGCCACCCCGGGGCATCGAGATAAAAGTCTTTTTGCTTCTTTTTCTTCAGAAAAAGAAGATTCTTTCCCATCTCAACGCTGCGCGAGGGAGGTGTGTACTTCGTCGGCGAGGGTCTGGAACGCTTGCGCGGCCGGGCTATCCGGGGCGCTGATGACGATCGGCGTGCCGGCATCGCCGCTTTCGCGCACACCCGCGAGCAGCGGGATTTCACCGAGGAAACGCACGCCGAGCCGCGCCGCCTCCGCCCGCGCGCCGCCATGGCCGAAGATTTCGGCGCGATGGCCGCAGGCCGGGCAGCAGAAATAGCTCATATTCTCGACGAGACCGAGGATCTTCACCCCGACCTTCTCGAACATCCGAACGCCGCGCCGCGCATCGGCCAGCGCCACGTCCTGCGGCGTGGACACGATCACGGCGCCGGCGAGATCGACGCGCTGGGCGAGGGTGAGCTGGGCGTCGCCGGTGCCGGGCGGCAGGTCGATCACCATGACGTCGCATTTGTCCCAGGCGACCTGTTCCATCAATTGCTGCAAGGCGCCCATCACCATCGGCCCGCGCCAGATCATCGCGGTATCGGGGTCGATGATGAAGCCGATCGACATCGCCTGCAGACCCCAGACTGCGATCGGCAGCATTTTTTCGTCCCGCACTTCCGGCCGGCGGGTGACGCCGAGCATTTGCGGCAGACTCGGGCCGTAGATATCGGCATCCAGCAGCCCGACCGAAAGGCCGCGCCCGGCGAGCGCGACCGCGAGATTGGTGGCAACCGTCGATTTTCCAACCCCGCCCTTGCCCGAGGCGATGGCGATCACCGCGCCGATATCGGCCAGTAATTTCGGCTGCTGGCGAGGATCGCCGTGTCCGTGTCCATGGCCATGCGCGGGGGGCGGCGCGGGGGCGTCGCGATGGGCGGTGAGGATGACGGTCGCGTTGCGGATGCCGGGCTGGCGGGCGAGCAGGGCCTCGGCGGTGCGGCGCAGCGTCTCCATGCTACCCGCTTCCTCGCGGCGGACGCGGAGCGCCATTTGCACCAGCCCGTCCTTGACCTGGAGACTGTCGATCCGCCCGGCGCTGACGAGATCGCGCCCCGAAGCGGGATCGGTGAGGGTGGCGAGGGCGGCGCGAAGCTGTTCTGGCGTGGCTTGGGGCATCGGCTTGCAAACCTTTTCCGTCCGGTCATTATGCGCCGCGGCCTCGCGGCCGCCGGGCAGTCTCGCCTAGCTTATCAGCGACACCGGCCCGAACGCCAATGATCGACGCGCGTGGATGGCCCTGGCCGCGGCATCTGAAGGAGCATTTCTGGCATGTCCTGGAACAATGGCGGACAGGGGCCGTGGGGACCGTCCCGCCCGGGCGGCAAGCGGCCGGAACCGCCATGGGGCGGAGGCTTGCCGCCGGATCTCGCGGCGCTGATCGCGCGCCTGCGGCGTCTGCTCGGGGGCATGGCGGACGGTGGTAACGGCGGCGGCGGGCGTGGCGGCGCGAGAGGCGGCGGCGAGGCCTGGTGGGGAGGGCGGCTCTGGCTCGCGGCGGCGGTGGTGGTCGTGCTGCTCTGGCTCGCGAGCGGTCTATTCCGGGTCCAGCCCGACGAGGAAGGGGTGGTGCTGCGTTTCGGCGCCTTCGCCCGTCTCGTCCCGCCCGGCCTCAGCTATCATCTCCCATGGCCGATGGAGAGCGTGCTGCGCCCGGCGGTGACGCGCATCAACCGCATCGAGATCGGCTATCGCAGCCATCTCGCCGTCGAGAACGAAGGCCGCGACGTCACCGAGGAGAGCCTGATGCTGACCGGTGACGAGAACATCATCGACATCGATTTCACCGTTTTCTGGCGCGTCCGCAGCGCGCCGGACTATCTTTTCAACATCCGCCATCCGGCCGGCACGGTGAAATCGGTCTCGGAAAGCGTGATGCGGGAAGTGATCGGACGCACGCCGATCCAGCCGGCCCTGACCGGCGCGCGCGGCGCCATCGAGGAGGCGGTGCAGAAGGGCGCGCAGGCGATTTTGGACGAATATCGTTCCGGCATCGAGATCACTCAGGTGCAGTTACAAAAAGTCGATCCGCCACCGGCGGTGATCGACAGTTTCCGTGACGTCCAGCGCGCCAATACCGACGCCGAGCGGATGCGCAACGAAGCCGAAGCCTATCGCAACGACATCGTCCCGCGCGCCCGGGGCGAGGCGGCGCGCATCGTCGCCGAGGCCGACGGCGCCCGCCAGGCGGCGATCGCCGAAGCCACCGGCGCCGCGCAGCGTTTCGGAAGCGTGCTCGCCGCCTATCGTGCCGCAAAAGACATCACGCTCACCCGGCTCTATATCGAAACCATGGAGGCGGTGATGGAAAAGGGCGGGGTGGTGGTGATCGATCCCGCGGTCAAGGGCGTCCTGCCGCTACTTTCGCTCGGTGGATCGGGGGCGGCGATGGCGCCGGCGGCGAAGGGGAGCGTGCCATGAGACGCGGTTTCCTTGCCCTCATCGTGGTTCTGATCCTGCTCGCGATCGGCGCCGATGCGACCTTCTTCACCGTGCCGCAGACCGCGCAGGCGCTGCTCGTGCAGCTCGGCGAGCCGCGCACACTGATCACCACGCCCGGCCTCCATGCGCGGCTGCCGCTGGTGCAGACGGTGATTCTGTTCGACCGCCGCCTACTCGACGACGAAATGGCCGGCGAAGAGGTCATCCTCGGCGATCAGCGCCGCCTCATCGTCGACAGTTTCACACGCTACCGGATCACCGATCCGCTGCGCTATTTCCAGGCCGTGGGGCCGAGCGAGGAGGCGATCCACGCGCGGCTCGACGCTGTGGTCTCGGGCAGTCTCCGCCGGGTGCTCGGCGGGGAGACCCTGCTCGGCGTGCTCTCCGCCGATCGTGACCGGATCATGCGGGAAATCCGCCGCCAGGCGAACACCGAGATGGCCGGGTTCGGCATCAGCATCGAGGATGTGCGCATCCGCCGCGCCGATCTGCCGGCCGAGAACACCCAGGCGATTCTCTCGCGCATGCAGTCCGAGCGCGAGCGGGTGGCAAAGCAGGCCCGCGCCGAGGGGGCGGAGGCGGCGGCGCGGATCCGCGCGGATGCCGAGCGCGAGCGGACGGTTCTGCTCGCCGATGCGCGCGGCGAGGCCGAGCGGTTGCGCGGCGCCGGCGAGCAGAAGACCATCGCCCTCTATGCCGACGCCTATCAGCAGGATCCGCAATTTTTTGCTATCTGGCGGACGCTCGCGGCCTATCGGGCCGGGCTTGCCGCCGGGCAAAACCGGCTGATTCTGAGCCCGGAGGCGGATTTTTTCCGCTATCTGCGCGGGGCGCCGGGCGCGCCCTGAGCGGTGGTGCTTGCGCGAATGCCGGTTCGGGGCCAATTTTGCCGAGAGCCTCAAGAGGACAGGATTTTCATGACCAACGCCCCCTTCCGCCGGCTGCGCGCCATCGCTTTCGCAACCGTGCTCGCCGCTTTCGCCGCCATGCCGGCGGCCATTTCCCCGGCAGCGGCGCGCGAGGCGCCGGCGAGCTTCGCCGATCTCGCCGCCGATCTCCTGCCCGGCGTCGTCAATGTCGCGAGCAGCCAGAGCGTGCAGGCCCGCGCCGGCAATCTGCCGGAGATGCCGGTATTCCCGCCGGGCTCGCCGTTCGAGCAGTTTTTTCATGATTTCATGGAAAGAAATCGTCCCGGGGGCGGCCAAGGGGGCGGGCAAGGCGGCCCGGATGATGGCCAGGGGCCGGACAAGGGGCCGGTCCGCAAGATGCAGAGCCTGGGCTCGGGCTTCGTCGTTGATAGTTCCGGGATCATCGTCACCAATAATCACGTGATCGACGGGGCGGACGAAATCACCGTCACCCTCCAGGACGGCACCTCGATGAAGGCGAAACTGGTCGGGCGTGACGACCGCACCGACATCGCCGTCCTCCAAGTCAAGCCGGACAAGCCGCTGCACGCGCTTTCCTTCGGCGATTCGTCGGCGATGCGGGTCGGGGATTGGGTGCTCGCGATCGGCAACCCGTTCGGCCTCGGCGGCACGGTGACGGCGGGGATCATATCGGCGCGCGGGCGCGATATCCGCCAGGGCCCGTATGACGATTTCATCCAGACCGACGCGCCGATCAATCGCGGCAATTCCGGCGGGCCGCTGTTCAACATGAACGGCGAGGTGATCGGCATCAACACCGCGATCTATTCGCCCTCCGGCGGCTCGATCGGCATCGGCTTCTCCATTCCCTCCAACATGGCGAAAACGGTGGTCGCGCAATTGCTGAAATACGGCAAGCCGCGGCGCGGATGGCTGGGCGTGCGCATCCAGCAGGTGACGCCGGATATCGCCGAGAGCCTGGGCTTGAAGGAGCCGCGCGGGGTGATGGTCGCCGGTGTCACCGAAGGTGGCCCGGCCGACAAGGCGCAGATCAAGAACGGCGACATCATCCTCAAATTCAATAATCAGGACGTCAAGGAGCTGCATAACCTGCCGCGCATGGTGGCGGAGACGGCGATCGGGACCGAGGTGCCGATCATGCTCTGGCGTGATGGCAAGGAGGAGACGGTCTCGGCGCGGATCGCCGAGATGCCCGAGGATGACAGCAAACCGGCCGCGCTCGCGACGCCCGCCGCGCCACCGGCCGCAGCCCCGGTCGCGATTTCCGGGCTCGGCCTCAAGGTCGCGCCGATCGGGCCCGAGACGCGGGAGAAATTCCAGCTCAATGCCGACCAGAAGGGCGTCGTCATCACCGATGTCGGGCCCGACAGCGCCGCCGCCGAGCGCGGCCTTCGCCCCGGCGACGTCATCATGCAGGTGCAGCAGGAGGACGTGAACAACCCCGCCGATGTCGAGGCGCGGGTCAGCCGGGCGCGCAAGCAGAACCGCAAGATGGTGCTGCTCCTGATCCAGGGCCAGGACGGTTTGCGCTGGGTGCCGCTGCCGCTCAGCGCGCCGGCGAAGGGCGGCAAATCGCCCGGCTGAGGCGCCACCGGCGCCGGCCAGGACCGCCGGCGCCGGTGCCTCAGGCGTTTTCCTCGCGCGGCTCGCGGATGTCGCGCCATTCCTCGGTGAACGGCCGTTTCAGGAACGTCGCCCAGAAGAAATTGAGCGAATAGCGGAGCCCGATGGTCACCACCCCCTCGCCCTTGAGGCGGCGGCCGGAGGAATGGGCGGGGAGCGCGAAGGTGAATTTCACCCGCCCGATCCGCCCGAGGCGCCGGGCGAGATCGGTGTCCTCGCCATAGAAGCGGAACCGGTCATTGGCGGCGCCGAGCCGCGCCATGGCGTTACGCCGGACGACGAAATTGCCGCCCTGCAGCATGGCGCCGACCCTGAGCGCGTAGTGATTGACGAGATAGACGGCGTAGGCGAGGCGGTAATAAAACCCGATCACCCGCTGCACGCCGGGCGAGAGATCGCGATAGAGATAGGGGCCGCTCAGCGCGACCAGCCGCGCGTCCCTGGCAAATTCGGCGCGCACGCGGGCGAGCCAGCCGGGCGGCAGGATGGTGTCGGCGTCGATATTGGCGACCAGCGCGCCGGAACTCGCGACGAATCCGGCGAAGCGCGCCTGCACCAACCCTTTGCGCGGCTCCGCCACCAACCGCACCCCCTCGCTTGCGCGGGCGATGTCGCCGGTCCGATCGGTGCTGGCGTTATCGACGACGATGATTTCCGCCTCCCGCCCGAGCGTGAGCCCCGCGCGGGCGATTTCGGCGCGGATCGCGGCGAGGGTTTCGGCCAGCAGGGCTTCCTCGTTATAGGCCGGCACGACGAAGCTGATCAGCATGGAAGGACTCTCCTTGTCGCGACGGCTCAAGCGGCGATGGGTGGGGCGATGGCTTGGCGCGCGCTCGCATGGAGCGGGACCAGATTGGCAAGGAACTGCCGCGCCGAGTGCGCCCAGGAAAACCCCTCCGCGAAGCGCCGGCAGGCGTTGCGATCGCGGGTGAGCGCGGCGCGCGCCGCGCGGCCGAGATCGCCATCGAGCGCGCCGACCAGGGAATATGCGCGACCCAGCACCGCGCGCGGGGCGGCGGTCGGAAACGCCGCGACCGGCAGACCGGAGGCCAGCGCTTCGAGGAGGACGAGGCCGAACGTGTCGGTCCGGCTCGGGAAGACGAAGGCATCGGCGCTGGCATAAAGCCGGGCGAGCGCCGGCCCCTGTCGCGCGCCGAGGAAATGCGCCTCGGGAAAATCGCGCATCAAGGCCGCCCGCGCCGGCCCGTCCCCGACGACGAGTTTGCTGCCGGGCAAATCGAGGGCGAGAAAAGCGGGCAGATTCTTCTCCACGGCCAGCCGCCCGACCGAGAGAAAAATCGGCCGCGGATACGGAAGTGCGACGGCGTTCTGGGGATGAAACGCCGCGAGATCGACGCCGCGCGACCAGATGTTCAGGTTGGCGAACCCGCGCCCGGCGAGTTCGGTGGCGAGCGCCGGGGTTGCGACCATCAGGCCCGCCCCGCGCCCATGAAAGCCGCGCAGCCAGCGATAGGTGAGCCGGCGCGGCAGCGCGAAGCGGGCGGCGAGATAATCGGGAAAGCTGGTGTGATAGGCGGTGGTGAAGGACCAGCCGGCGCGGCCGGCGATGGCGCAAGCGGCGTGGCCGAGCGGCCCCTCGGTCGCGATATGGAGCGAATCGGGCGCGAAAGCGGCGAGCTGGGCGGCGAGCCGGCGGCGCGGCCAGAGGGCGAGGCGGATTTCGGGATAGACCGGGCAGGGGAGGGTCCGAAACCGGTCCGGCCCGATCACCAGCACGCTATGCCCGGCGCGGCGCAGCTCGGCCGCGACCATGGCCAGCGTCCGCACCACGCCGTTGATCTGCGGATGCCAGGCGTCGCTCACGATCGCGATCCGGCGTGGCGCGGCGTCGGCCTCAGGCGGTCGCGACATGCAGGGCCGCGTGTCGCGGGGTGAGGAAGGAGAGACCGTTGATCGCCGCCCAGTCGAGCAGTTCCAGCCGCCCGTCGTGATGTTCGACCAGGGCGGTGCAGCTTTCCACCCAGTCCCCGGCGTTGAGATAGAGCTTGCCGCCGACTTCGCGCATTTCGGCGTGATGGATATGGCCGCAAACCACGCCATCGAAGCCACGCCGCGCGGCATCGGCGGCGAGGGCTGACTCGAAGCGGTCGATCGCCTTCACCGCTTCCTTGACCTGGCGCTTGAGATAGGCCGACAGCGACCAGTAAGGATAGCCGAGCCGGGCGCGGATCAGGTTGAAATAGCGGTTGAGCCGGAGTGCGAGGCCATAGGCGCCATCGCCGAGCAAGGCGAGGAAGCGCGCGTAGCACACCACCGAATCGAACTGATCGCCATGCAGCACGAGGAGGCGGCGGCCATCGGCGGTGATGTGCGCGGCCTCGTCGGCGAGGGTGACGCCGACGATCTCGAGCCCGAGCGGCAGGAAGCGCCGCAGCGCCTCGTCGTGATTGCCGGCGATATAGGTGACCTTGGCGCCGGAGCGGGCATGGCGGAGGATCTCGGTCAGCACCGCGTCATGATGCCGGTCCCAGTACCAGCCGCGCCGGAGCCGCCAGCCATCGATGATGTCGCCGACGAGATAAATCTGCTCGGCGGAAACGCGGCGGAGGAAATCGGCAAGAAAATCGGCGCGGCAGGCCTTGGTGCCGAGATGGGTGTCGGAGAGAAAGACGCTGCGATAAAGCGGGCGCGCCATGATGTTCGTCATGGCGGCATCGTTACGCCCTCCGCCCCCGTCTCCGCCAGTGAAGCTATGATGACATCGGCGAAACTATGATGACAGGGACGGGAATTTTACCCGTTCATGATACGGAGATGAGGGCAGGGATCAAAGGCCGAGACGATCGAAGCGGACGATCTCGACCGCCGCCCCCGCCGCGACCGAAGGGGCGTGCGGCGGGCGGAGAATGAGCGCATCGGCGTCGGCGAGCACCGCCTGCATCGCCGAATCCTGGACCGCGAATGCCGTCGCGATCAGCCGCCCCGCTGCGTCTTCTTCCAGGCGGGCGCGGAGAAAATCGAAACGCCGGTCATTGGCGGGCAGCGCCGTCGCGGTCTCCGCCCGCGTGGTCGGGAGCGGCGCGGGCGCAAGGCCGGCGAGCCGCAGCAAAGCCGGGCGGGCGAAGAGCAGCGCGCAGACGAAGGCCGCGACCGGGTTGCCGGGCAGGCCGAGCACCGGCATCGCGCCGAGCCGCCCGAACATCAGCGGCTTGCCCGGCCGCATCGCGATCTTCCAGAAATCGACCGCGAGACCGCGCCGCGCCAGCCCCGCCTGCACCAGATCATGCGCGCCGACACTGGCCCCACCGGTGGTGATCAGAAGATCGAAGCCGCGCGCGGCATCGGCGGCGGCGGCGATCGCCTCGGGGTCGTCGAGGGCGATCGGCAGCACGCTCGGGGCGCCGCCGAGGCTCGCCACCATCGCCGCGAGCACATGGGCGTTGGAGCTGACGATGCCGCCCGGCGGGATCGGCTCGCCGGGGAGGGCGATTTCGTCCCCGGTCGCGAGCACCGCGACGCGGGGGCGGCGATGGACGAGGAGCCAGGGATGATTGGCCGCGGCGGCGAGGCCGATGGCGCGGGGCGAAAGCCGCCGCCCGGCCGCGATCACCACGTCACCTTGCGCGAAATCCTGGCCCATGCGGCGAATATGCTGGCCGGGTCGCACGGTTTCGCGCACCCGTATCGTCTCGCCCTCGGGGCTCGCGTCCTCTTGCAGCAGCACCGCGTCGGCGCCGGCGGGCACGAAACTGCCGGTGAAAATCCGCACCGTTTCGCCAACGCCGATGCCCCCCGCGAAGGGATGGCCGGCCGGGGCGCTGCCGATCAGGCGGAGCACCGCGCCATCGCGCCCATCCTCGGTGCGGACGGCATAGCCATCCATCGCCGAGACATCCGCTGGCGGCTGTGTGGTCCGCGCGATCACCGGCGCGGCGCTGATCCGCCCCGCGGCTTCGGCGAGCGCCACCGTCTCGGCGCCGACCGGGGCGAAGGCGGCGAGGATACGGTCTCTGGCTTCCGCGACGCTGATCATCCGCGCCTCAGTCTTGCGTGAAATCGCCGGATTTGCCGCCCGATTTGGCGACCAGACGCAACCCCTCGATGCGCATGCCGCGATCGACCGCTTTGCACATGTCATAGACGGTGAGTGCTGCGACACTGGCCGCGGTCAGCGCCTCCATCTCGACGCCGGTGCGCCCGGTGGTGCGCACCGTCGCGGTGATCTCCACCGCCTCCGGCGGCGCCGCCAGCAGTTCCACCGCGACCGCATCGAGCGCCAGCGGGTGGCAAAGCGGGATCAGATCGGCGGTGCGCTTGGCGGCCATGATGCCGGCCAGGCGCGCGACCCCGAGCACGTCGCCCTTCTTCGCGCCGCCAGACTGAATGAGGGCGAGAGTCGCGGCCTGCATCACCACCCGGGCGCGGGCGGTCGCGCTGCGCGTGGTGACCGATTTTGCCGAGACATCGACCATCAGCGCCTGGCCGCTCGCGTCGAAATGGCTGAATTCGGCGCTCATGCCGAGGCCCCGAGCAGCGCCCGGGTCGCGGCGGTGACGTCTTGCGTTCGCATCAGATGCTCGCCGACGAGAAAGCAATGGACGCCGGCGTTCTGCGCGAGGCGGACGAGATCGGCATGGCTTTTGATGCCGCTTTCGGCGAGCGGGAAACGATCCGGCGGCACGCGCGGGGCGAGCGCGAGGGCGGTGTCGAGCGTGGTCTTGAGGGTCTTGAGGTTGCGGTTGTTGATGCCGATCAGATTGGTCTCCAAGCCGAGCGCGCGATCGAGTTCGGCCTCGTCATGAATCTCGGCGAGGACATCCATGTCGAGCGAGCGGGCGAGGGCTTCGAGATCGCGCGCTTCCTGGTCCGCGAGCGCCGCCATGATGAGGAGGACGCAATCCGCCCCCATCGCCCGGCTTTCATGCACCTGCCAGGGGTCGAGGATGAAATCCTTGCGCAGGACAGGAAGATCGACCGCCGCGCGGGCGGCGATCAGATCCTCGGGCGAGCCCTGGAAATAGGGCCCGTCGGTGAGGACGGAGAGGCAGGTCGCGCCCCCTTCGGCATAGGCGCGGGCGAGATCGGCGGGCGAGAAATCGGCGCGAATCAGCCCGCCCGAGGGCGAGGCCTTCTTGATTTCGGCGATCAGGGCGAAGGCGCCGCTGGCGATTTTTTCCTTCAGCGCGCGGCCGAAGCCACGCGTCGGCCCGGCGGCGGCGATGCGCGATTTCAGCGCTTCCACTGGCGTCGCCTCGCGCCGGCGGGCCACCTCGGCACGGGTTTCGGCACAGATCCGCGCCAGGACATCGGCGCCATCAGGGGTGGGGGCAGCGGTCATGAACTCTCCTCGCTCGGCATCCGTCGCAAAGCCGGACGGCATGGTCAAGCGTCTTGGTTGCTGGCGCGTCTGAGCCGCAGCAGTGCTGCGAGCGCGCGCCCGTCATCGATCGCCGCCGCGGCCCGCGCGACCCCGGCGGGAAGGGCCGTCTCACGCCCGGCGACGATCAGGGCGGCGGCGGCGTTGAACAGCACGGTGTCGCGATAGGCGCCGGCTGCACCCTGCAACAAGATCTCCAGGGCGGCAGCGTTGGTGGCGGCGTCTCCGCCGCGGATGGCATCGATCGGGGCCGGCGTCAGGCCGGCATCCGCGGCGGTGAGGGTGAATTCCCGCAATGTGCCGCCCTCGAAGGCGGCGATACGGTTTTCCCCGGCCAGGGCCAATTCGTCGAGCCCGGCGCCATGCACCACCCACACCCGCTCGGCGCCGAGCCCGCCGAGGGCTTCGGCCATCGGCCGCGCCCAGACGGGATCATAGACGCCGATCAATTGCCGTCGCACCGAGGCGGGATTGGCCATCGGGCCGAGCAGGTTGAAAAGGGTGCGGGTGCCAAGCTCGACGCGCGGCCCGGCGGCGTGGCGGAGCGCCGCATGGTGGTTCGGCGCGAACAGGAACATGCAGCCGGCATCGCGCAGGATCTCGGGCAGGCGGGCCGGCGCGACGTCGACATTGACGCCGAGCGCGGCCAGCACATCGGCGCCGCCGCTTTTCGAACTCAGGGCGCGGTTGCCGTGCTTGGCGACCGGAACCCCGATGCCCGCGAGCACCAGGGTCACCGCCGTCGAGACGTTGAGCGTGCCGGCGCCATCGCCGCCGGTGCCGCAGACATCGACGGCGTCATCAGGGGCGGGAACGCGCAGCATCCGCGCCCGCATCGCCCGCGCCGCTCCCCGCAATTCCGCCACCGTCTCACCGCGCACCCGCATCGCCATCAACAGGCCGGCGATCTGCGCCGGGGTCGCCTCGCCGGCCATGACGAGGCCGAACGCGGCCTCGCATTCGGCCTCGGACAGCGTCTCGCCGCGCGCGAGGCGGGCGAGCACCGGCTTCAGATCGGCACGCATTCAGCGAGATCTCATGCGGATGGGGGCATTCAGGCGGCGCGCGCCGGCGCGCCCCGGTCGCGGGCGATGGCGAGGAAATTGCCGAGGATCTCATGCCCGCCGACGCTCGCGATGCTCTCGGGATGGAATTGCACCCCGAAAATCGGCCGCTCGCGATGGCAGAGAGCCATCAACACCCCGTCCTCGCTATGGGCGGTTGCGATCAGGGCCGGCGGCAGGGTCTCCTCGGCGACCATCAGGCTGTGATAGCGCGTCGCGGCGAAGGGGTTGGGGAGGCCGGCGAAAACGCCGCGCCCGTCATGGGAAATCTGGCTGGTCTTGCCATGCATCGGCAGCGGCGCGCGGGCGACCGTCGCGCCGAACGCCTGCCCGATCGCCTGATGGCCGAGACAGACGCCGAGGATCGGCAGATCCGCTGGCGCGGCGCGGATCAGATCGACGCAGATCCCGGCCTCGCTCGGGGTGCAGGGTCCGGGCGAGATCACCACCGCCTCGGGCGCCAGCGCCAGCGCCGCGGCGACCGAGAGCGTATCGTTGCGGCGGACATCGCACACCGCCCCGAGATCGCCGAGGAAATGGACGAGGTTGAAGGTGAAGCTGTCGTAATTGTCGATCAGCAGGATCATGGCATGCCTCTTTCCGCCTCCTTACTCCGGATCGCCGGCGCTGTCGAAGCCTGTTTGCGCGCAACCCGGCCCACGCCCGCCGGCGCCCGCCGCTGGAAGATGGTCATCACCCGGAAGCGGTGATTGGTGGATTTCACGATCCCGACCACCGCCTCGATCACCCATTCGTCGCGGCGATACATCGGCAACACCTGATCGAGCCACACCACCCGCGCGCCCGCCGCCATGCCGGCCGCCAGGGAGCGCAGGACGACGTTGCGCTTGACCATGGTCGTCTGATAGCGCTCGGCATCCTCGACGCTGTAGGGCGGATCAGCGAGGATCAGGTCGTAGTCTGCGAGCGGCACCGGCGAGAGATCATGGGCATCGGCGACGAAGGTCGGGGCGACGGCGGGGTTGCAATCCACCGTGTCACCCGGCATTGCGCCGAGATCGACCTTTCCCGAAAACACGTGCAAGACCTTGCGGCGATCCGGAAACAGCGCCGCGACGCGCCGCAGATAGCCGGCCGGATAGCCGCCATAATAGCCGGATTTGACGCGATAATCGTTACCCATGATCCAGGTGCCGACGACGCGCCCGTCGGCGGCGATGAAAAGACTGCGCGGGAATTGGGTCAGGCGCTCATAACTCTCGATGCGTGCCGGCCAGTCCATACCGTTCCGGGTCCGTCAGCCGAGCGTCGCGTTGAAGGCGCCGCCATCGAGCAGCCAGTTTTGTCCGACGATGAAACCCGCCTGCACGCTGCACAGAAACGCACAAGCGGCGCCGAATTCCGCCGGATCGCCGACTCGCCCGGTGGGATTGGCCTTGGCGCGGAGAGCGATTTCCTCATCGACGCTGCGATGGGCGCTGGCGGCGGCGGCGCGCATGTTCTCGCGCAGCCTATCGGTCAGGAACGGGCCGGGGAGAAGATTGTTGATGGTGACGTTATCGCGCGCGACCTCGCGGGCGACACCAGCGACGAAGCCGGTGAGGCCGGCGCGGGCGCCGTTGCTGAGGCCGAGCGTCGGGATCGGCGATTTCACCGAGGCGGAGGTGATGTTGACGATGCGCCCGAAGCGCCGCGCGCGCATGCCCGCGAGAACCGCCTGGATCAGCGCGATCGGCGTCAACATATTGGCCTCCAGCGCCGCGTGCCATTGTTCCGGTGTCAACGTCGCGAAATTTCCCGCCGGCGGGCCGCCGGCGTTGTTGATCAGGATATCGGGTGCCGGCGCCGCGTCGAGCACCGCATCGCGCCCGGCGGCGGTGGTGATGTCGGCGGCGATCGCCTGCACATCGACGCCGGTCGCGGCGCGAATCTCATCGGCGGTGGCGGCGAGGGTTTCTTTCCCGCGTGCGTTGATGACCAGCGCCACGCCTTCGCGCGCCAGGGCCATGGCGCAGGCGCGCCCGAGCCCCTTGCTCGCCGCGCAGACGATGGCGGTCTTGCCGCGCAATCCGAAATCCATTGGAATTTCCTCCGTTTTTCAGGTTTTTATGATGAGATCGGTGAGTGCCGCGCGCACCGCCGCCGGCATCGCGACCGGCCGCATGGTGGCGCGATCGACATAGACATGCACGAAATGCCCCTCTGCCGCGGCGCGGTCGTCGCCGGCGCGAAAAACACCGATTTCGTAACGAACCGCGCTGGTGCCGAGATGGGCGACCCGGAAACCCACCGCAATGCGCTCGGGGAAACTGATCGACGCGTGATAGCGGCAGGAATTTTCCGCAACGATGCCGATGATCGGGCTCTCCGCGAGCGACAGCAGGCCGCGCCGGACGAGGAATCCGTTCACCGCGCTGTCGAACCAGGCGAGATAGACCACGTTGTTGACGTGGCCGTAGATATCATTGTCGTGCCAGCGCGTGGTGATCTCGTCGAAGGCGCGATAATCGGCGCGGCAACCCGGCGGTTGGCGAGTCATGTGCGCGCGGCGGTGGCGATGTGTTCCATCAGACGCGGCATCAGCTCGACGAGATTGCACGGCCGGTGCCGCGCATCGAGCTGCCAGCGCAGGATGTCGTCCCAGCCATCCTTGACCGCGCCGGGACTGCCGGGCAAGGCAAAGAGATAGGTGCCATGCGCAACACCACCGATGGCGCGTGACTGCATCGTCGAGGTGCCGATCTTCTGATAGCTCAGCATGCGGAATAATTCGCCGAAACCCTCGATGTGTTTTTCGAGCACGCGCGCGAACGCTTCCGGCGTCACGTCGCGCCCGGTGAGGCCGGTGCCGCCGGTGGTGATGACGACATCGATTTCGGGTGCAGCGATCCAGGCGCCGAGCTTCGCCACGATCAGATCGGCATCATCGCGCACCAGATCACGCGCGACGAGATTGTGCCCGGCCTCGGTGATGCGCGCGGCCAGCGTGTCGCCGGAGGTGTCGTTGGCCAATGTGCGGCTGTCCGAGACGGTGAGAACCGCGATGTTGACGGCGAGAAAGGTTCGGGCTTCGTCGATGCGCGCCATGGCGGCTCTCCATGATCGGAATTGACCCCATCGCGCGGAACAGCCGCCACCCGACCGCCAACCATCAGCCACCAACCACCGCCCGGCGGATGGCCGTGGGAAGGTGGCGCTCAGTGGAGCAGAAGCGGGCGCGTCTCCTCGGCGCGTGCGGACATGGTATCGAAACTCCGCACGCGAGGAAAGCGACCCTCGGCGAGTGCCGCAAGCCCCGGCGGCACGACTGCGAGCCGCGCCGCGTAGAGCCAGGCATAGGCGAGGGTGCGATGCAGATAGCCGCGCGTCTCATGGCTCGGCACCGCTTCGATGAAGAGCAGCGGATCGCCGCCGTCATGCAACGCGCCCTCCCACGCCCCGACATTTCCCGGCCCGGCGTTATAAGCGCAAAGAAGACGCAGCAGATCACCATCCACCGCGTTCTGGCGCGAGAGATACAGCAGATAGCGCTGACCGATATCGAGATTGACGGCGGGGTCGTGCAAACGCTTCTGATGCGGCCCGGCGAGCGAGGGGTCATTGACGAGATAGCTCGCCGTCACCGGCATGATCTGCATGAGACCGCGCGCCCCGGTCGGCGAGACGGCGGCGGGATCGAAATGCGATTCGATGCGGGCGAGGGCGTAAACCAGCGCCGGCGCGATCTGGAACCCGCCGCGCGGCGCAAGCCGCGGGAGCGGCCCGGCGCCGAGGGCGCCATCGCTGCGGAAGGTCGCGGCGATGTCGTCGGCGAGGCGGGTGAGCCCGGCCTCGCGCGCGACCAGGGCGATGGCGCGGCGGAGATCGGGCGCGGTTTCCGATTTGGCCGCGAGCCGGCGCAATTCCGCGTCCGCCCAGCGCGTCTGCCCGACCTGCAGGAGCGCAAAAGCGCGCAAACCCTCGGCGGTTTCGGCGACCGCGGCGATATCGGCCTCGCCCAGGATTTCCTCGGAGAAGACCTCGTCCCGGATCAACGGGAGGCCAAGCCGACGGCGGGCGAGCAGGCCGTAGAAGGTGTTGGCCTCGGCGCTGGCGCGCTGGAGCCAGAGATGGCCGCCCTCGGCGTCACCGGTTGCGAAATGGGCGCGCGCGGCCCAGAACAGGGCGCCGGCGCGCAGACCCGGCGCGCCGATCGGCGCGACGCCCGCGGCCTCGAAAAACCGCATCGCCTCGGCCATCCGTTCGAGCCGCCAGGCGGCGAGGCCGGCGGTGAAGCCGGCGAGCGCGACCCGGCCGCCGCTGTCATGCAGCGCGGCCGCGGCGAGCGCGCGGGCGGCGTGATCGTGATTGGCGGCGAACAGCGCCTGTGCCACCTCGGCCCGCAGCCAGGCGGCGTAGTCCCGGCTGAGGCCGCTGGTATGGGCGATCAGGCGCAGGGCGGCGTCGGCGTGGCCGCTTTCGGCGCGGCTGAGGATTTCGCGCTCCAGCGCCGGGTTGCGGCGGTTATCGGGGAAATCGGGGGCGGTGTCCTCGGGTGCGCTGAGGGCGGCGAGGCCGGGCGGCGGCGGCAGGTGGCGGGCGGCCGGGCAATGGGCATCGCCGGCGCGCTGGCCGCAGAGTGCCGCGATGTCGCTCGCGACGGCAAGGGCGGAATGGCGGGAAAGCCAGGCCGAGAGCGCCGGCAACGGGGTGCGGCCGGCGCTTCGGAGATAGCGGCTGGCGAGCACGTAGCCCTGGAGATCGGCGCGCAGCGCGGTATGCGCCGCATCGCCGCTATCGTCGCCGGCGAGCGCTGCAAGCAGCCGGTCGGCGGCGGCGAGGTCGCCGGCGGCTTGGGCGGCGAAAACGGCGCGAAACTGCTCCGCCTCGACGGTGTCGAGCGGTTGCGGCAATACCACTTCCATGGCGCCGAGCGGTGCCAGACGTGGCACGGCCATCGCGGTTTCGTCGGGTTGCGCCACCGCCTTGCTTGTCGCCGCGCTGGCGAACAAGGCCGCCCCGGCGAGCATGGCCCGAGCGGCGGGAAGGCGGGAGAGCGTTGAACCGGTCCCTCGCATACCCCCGCCCTACACGGGCAATCTATGAGACGCAACCCGTATTTTTGATATTCATCCCATTAATTTTACCAACGATTAAGATTTCAAGCGCTTACGGGCATTCCTTATATAAAAAAATCGTGATTCTATTGCGTCGCACAATCACGAAAGGGTGGCCAGGCCGGGCCGTCACGCAAAGGCGGCGGGGTTGGGGAGCAAAGCCGCCAGCGCAGCGCTTTCGGTGTCGTCAGCACTTTCCGCCAGCGGATCCTGCGGCAGAACGCGGTGGCGGAGCACGAGGTCGGCGAGGGTTTGCCGGCTCGTCTCGCCGAGTTCGGCGGCCTCGCGGGCGAAGGCGCTGGCACTGGCGAGATGGTAGAGCGCCGAGGCGGCGCGGCGCGCGAGATGGGCGCCGCTTGGTGCCATCGCCTGCTCGG
The DNA here is from genome assembly GCA_021798915.1 of Pseudomonadota bacterium. Taxonomy (GTDB): domain Bacteria; phylum Pseudomonadota; class Alphaproteobacteria; order Acetobacterales; family Acetobacteraceae; genus Acidibrevibacterium. The sequence continues at coordinate 114,557 of JAJZBM010000003.1, read as the reverse complement.
CGAGGCGGATCGCGCCGGCGAGCGGGGGGAGGAGCGTGGTCATGCCCGAACGCGCGACCTCCGCCGTGATGTGGCGCTGCAAGGCGGCGAGCGCGCCCTCGCGCCGCGCCGCGCGCATGACGTCGAGCGCGACGATATTGCTCGTCCCCTCCCAGATCGAGCCGAGATGGGCATCACGCACCAGCCGCGGCTCCGGCCATTCCTCGATATAGCCGGCGCCGCCGCGCACCTCCATCGCATCACCCGTCACCCGGCGGGCATCGCGGCAGGCGCGGAATTTGATCAGCGGCGTCAGGATGCGCAGCAGCGCATAGGCTTCCCCATCCCCGGCATCGGCGCGGGCGAGCGCGCCGGCGGTGATGAACATCATGCTGCGCGCCTGCTCGGTGGGCACGAGGATTTTCAAAAGCTGGCGCCGCATCAAAGGAAGCTCGATCAGGCGGCGGCCGAAGGCGCGGCGGTGATGGGCGACGAACAAGGCCTCGGTCACCGCCCGGCGCATCATCCCGGCGGCGCGCACCCCGTTCGAGAGGCGGGAATTGTTGATCATGTCGGTCATCTGGCGGAATCCGGCGCCGGGTTCGCCGACCAGGAACGCCTCCGCGCCTTCGAGACGGATTTCGCCGCTCGCCATATCGCGTGTGCCGAGCTTGTCTTTCAGCCGCACGATGCGATAGGCGTTGGGCGTGCCGTCGCCGCGCCAGCGGGGGAGCAGAAAGAGCGAGAGGCCCTTGGTTCCCGCCTCCGCCCCCTCCGGCCGCGCGAGCACCATCGCCAGCGCCGCATCCGCATTCGAGCAGAACCATTTATCGCCGAACAGCCGCCATGAACCATCGTTCTTGGCGACCGCATATACCGAGGTCGCGCCGACATCCGAGCCCGCCCCCTGCTCGGTCATGAACATCGCGCCCTGCGCCAGCGTCTCCAGATCCTGGCTCAGCAATTGCGGCAGATACTGTTCGACCAAGGCGGGATCGCCGAATTTGCGCAAGGTGCGGGTCAGGCTGTCGGTCATGCTGACCGGGCAGAGGAGGCCGAACTCGGCCTGCGCGAACAGATAGGTGAGAACGTATTTCGCCGCCGGTGGCAGCGGTGTCGGCCAGCCGAACACGCCGGCGCGATGGGACAGGGCGGCGAGGCCGAATTCGCCGAACGCGAGCCGCTCCATCTCGCGATAGCTCGGATGTTTCTCGATGCTTTGGCGATCCTCGCCGGTGCGGGTGCGCGGGTGCAGGCGCGGCGGATGGCGATCGGCGTCGGCGGCGAGTTCATCGAGCCGGCCACCGGCGAGCGCCCCGAGGCGGTCGCAATAGGGCGTGAGATGGGCGCAAAGCGCGGCCGGGAGATAGAGCGGCAGCAGCCGCGCGAGCATCGGATCGGCGCGATAGAGATTGAGCCCGCGCGCATCCGGCACCGCATCCGCGCCGCTCGGTGCGCTGTCCGCCGACGCCGCCATGCGCGTCGCCGAATTTTTCGCCATCCATGCCTCCTCAAGCTTCGCGCCCCAGCTTCGCGCGCCCCAGCTTTGCCCGGAAGGGTCACGCCGGCAAGGGGCGGGACAGGATTGGCTTGCCAGCTTTGCTGGCGCGGGGGATAACAGGGACCAAGGCAAAAAACACCGTGCGCCGAGACGATCCGGGCGTGGCGGGGTGACGCGAGGGAGGAAAGCATGGCGGCGGAAAAAAACGGCCCGATGATTGGGCGCGGGGTGATTGGCGACCCGGTGATGAGTGGGCTGCGCCGGCGCCCGGCGCTCGCATGCATCGCCGGCATCGCGGGGCTGTTCGCGGGCCTCTGTGGCGCGATGCCGGCGCGGGCCGACGAGGCGCCGATCGAGATCGGCATGGTGACACCGCTCACCGGCGCTGCCGCCGAATCCGGGCGCTATGCCGAATGGGGCGCGGAGATGGCGGTCGCCGAGGTCAATGCCGCCGGCGGCGTGCTCGGCCGCCCGCTCAAACTCGTTATCGAGGACGACCAGACCACCAATCCCGGCGTCGTTTCCGCCTTCAACCGGCTCGCCAATGACCAGGCGATCGTCGCCTTCCTCGGCTCGATCCGCTCGACGCAGGTGCATGCGATGGATCCCGATGCGCGCCGGGTTGGAAAGCCGGTGTTTTTCGGCGGCACCGATCCCAATCTCACCCATGCCGGCGATCCCTGGCTGTTCCGCTGCCGGCCCAATGACACGTTCTCCGCCAAGGTGATCGCGGCGTTTGGCGTGCAGACCCTCAACCTCAAGAAATGGGCGCTGGTGACCTCGACCGACGCCTTCGGCACCAGCGGCGCGCGGCTGCTGACCACGGAATTGCAGGCGCTCGGTGCAAGCATCGTGACCGCGCAGGGCTATGCCAATCAGACGCCGGATTTCACCCCCGTCGTGCTCGCGGTCAAGGGTTCGGGCGCCGAGGTGATCGGGAGTTATTTCACCTTCGAGCAGGATCTGGCGATTTTCGCCCGCCAATTGCGCCAACTCGGCGTTCGCACGCCCTGGGTCGGCTCGCCCTCGATCACCGACACCGCGGCGCTCCACCTCGCCGGGCCGGCCCTTTATGGCACCTACGGCGTTGCCGATTTCAACGCCGATTCCAGCCCCGAGGCAACGGCATTCGCCAAAGCCTATCAGACATTGCACAAGCTGCCGGCCGATCAGTTCTCGGCCTGGACCTATGACGCGATCAAAATCGCGGCGCTCGCCATGAACGCCGCGAAATCGACCGAGCCCGCCGCCTTCCGCACCGCGATCCTCGCCGTTCGCGGCTATAAGGGCACCGAAGGAACCTATGATTTCGATGCCAATGGCGATGGGCTGCACGGCTACAATGTCGTCCAGAACAAGAACGGCAAGGTGGTCTTCATCAAGCGTGTCGATTTCCCCGCGCAATAGCACAAAACCATGACGATCATTTTGCAATTGCTGTTTACCGGGATTGGCATCGGCGCCGTCTATGCGCTGGTCGCGCTCGGCTTCGTGCTGATTTATCGCGCGACCAACGTGGTGAATTTCGCGCAAGGCCAGTTCGCCATGCTCGGCGGCTATTGCATGGTCATCACCACCGTCGATCTCGGCCTGCCCTACTGGCTCGGGGTGGTCATCAGCCTGGTGGTGATGGCGCTGTTCGGCGCCCTCTTCAATCTCGGCGTCTATTATCCGCTCCGCCATCGTTCGTTTCTGCCGGTGGTGATCTCGACCATCGGCGCCTCGATCCTGATCACCAATCTCGTGCTCGCGCTCTATGGCCCGGAGCCGACGACGCTTCCCGGCATGACCGATTATCCCGGCATCAGCTTCGGCGCGGTGTTTCTCGATGCGCAATATCTGGTGATCATCGCGACCACGCTCGCGCTGGTCATCCTGCAATATTTTTTCTTCGAACATACCATGGTCGGCAAGAAGATGCAGGCGGTATCTCAGGATAAAGAGATGGCGAGCCTGCTCGGCATCAACGTCACCGGTATGATCATGCTCACCTTCACCTATTCGGCGGTGCTCGGCGGCATCGCCGGCATTCTGGTCGCGCCGATCCTGTTCGTCTCGGTCGGGCTCGGCGCGCAGATCGCGCTCAAGGCCTTTGCCGCCTCCATCATCGGCGGCTTCGGCGACGTGCCGGGGGCGATCGTCGGCGGGCTGTTGATCGGCGTCGCCGAGACGCTGGGGGCTTTCTATATCTCTGTCCCCTACAAGGACGCCTTCGCTTTCATCCTGTTATTCGCTTTTCTGCTGATCCGGCCGCAGGGCATTTTCGGCGAGAAAATCGCCCAGAAGGCGTGAGAGGCCGGGCATGAAAAGCGGAATCAAATTCCTGCTCTGGCTCGCGGCGCTGATCGTCGCGATCGGGCTCGCGTTGGCGCTGCCGATCAACGGCTATCTGATGAATCTGCTGATGCAGGCGAGCACCTACGCGATCGCGGTGCTCGGGATGACAATCGTGCTCGGCTATGCCGGGCAGATCAACATCGCGCAGGCGGCGTTTTTCGGCATCGGCGCCTATGGCGTCGCGATCGGCACGACGACGCTCGGCATGGCGTTCTTCGTATCCTTGCTCCTCGGCGCCGTGGTCGCGCTTCTCTTCGGGATCGTGCTCGGCGGCTCGACGCTGAAACTCGGCGGACATTATCTCGCCATGGTGACGATCAGCTTCCAGGAGATCCTGACGCTGGTTTTGACCAACTGGATCGGGGTCAGCCACGGGCCGGACGGAATTTCCAATATTCCGCGGCCTCATCTCGGATTTCTGGCGCTCGACCAATCACAGCATTATCTCGCGCTCTGTCTGGTCTTCCTGTTCGTGATTGCGGGGTTGGTGGCCTGGCTGAAATCGAGCCGCCTCGGGCTTTCCATGCAGGCGGTGCGCGACAATGAACTCGCCGCCGGGGTCGCCGGGATCGATACCAACCGCGTCAAGATCATCGCCTTTGCCGCCTGCGCTTTTCTTGGTGGTCTCGGCGGCGGGCTTTTTGCCGGCGCGTTTCGTTATATCAGCCCCGATCAATTTTCCTTCGACGATTCCGTGGTTCTGCTCACCATGGCGCTGCTCGGTGGGGTGGATGCGGCGATCGGCGCGGTGATTGGCACTGCTCTTCTCATTCTTCTGCCCGAGTGGCTGCGCTTCCTCAAGCAATTCTACCTCGCCGTCTATGGCCTCGCCGTCATCCTGATCATGATCTTCATGCCGCAGGGAATTTTCGGGTATGTCACGCGGCTGTTTGGCCGCGCGCCCGATTTGCCGAGCGGTGCGGTGGCGCCGCTCACCCTCGGCGCGAGCGTTGCAACGGATCGGCCGATTCTAGAAGTTGATGGTCTTTCCAAGCATTTTGGTGGCCTGCGTGCGGTCGATGAGGTCGATCTGGTCATCGAAAGTGGTTCCGTCCACGCCCTGATCGGGCCGAATGGCTCGGGCAAGACGACGACGCTGAACCTGCTTTCCGGCATCTACCGCCCGACCGCGGGACGCATCCGGCTTGGCGGGCGCGAGGTTGCCGGCCTCGCGCCGCATCTCCTCGCTAGCGCCGGTATGGGGCGGACGTTTCAGAATATTCGCCTGTTTCACTCGCTGACCGCGTTCGAGAATGTGCTGATCGGCAGCTTCCGCGCCGGCAGCGGGTCGGATGCGAAGTCACGGCGGGCGCGGGCGCTGGCGGCGCTCGATTTCGTCGGCATGGCGGCGCGGGCGGCGGTTGTGGTTTCAAGCCTTCCCTATGGCCATCAGCGTCTGGTCGAAATCGCCCGCGCCCTCGCCGCCAACCCGACGCTGCTTTTGCTCGATGAGCCGGCGGCCGGCCTCAATCTCACCGAAAAGCAGAATCTCGTCGCCCTGCTGCGCCGTTTGCGCGGCCACGGCCTGACCATTCTCCTGATCGAGCACGACATGGATCTCGTCGAGCAGGTTTCCGACCGCATCACCGTGCTCAATTTCGGCCGCCGCATCGCCGATGGCACGCCGGACGAGGTGTTGCGCCATCCCGATGTCGTTGCCGCCTATCTCGGGGAGGTGGGCGAAGATGTCATTGCTTGAAATCTCCGGCCTCTCCGCCGCCTATGGCGCCGTCGCGGCGCTTTCGGGGCTCGATCTCGCCGTCGAGGAAGGCGAGATCGTCACCCTGCTCGGCGCCAATGGCGCGGGAAAATCGACGACGCTTCGCTGCATCTCGGGTCTTCTGGCACCAACCGCCGGTGACATCCGCTTCGCGGGCACGGCGATCGCGGGCCTGCATCCCGAACGCGTGGTGCGGCTCGGCATCGCGCATGTGCCGGAGGGGCGGCGGGTTTTCCCTGGCCTCACGGTGCGCGAAAACATCCTGCTCGGCGCTTCCAATCGCCATAGCACGCGGGCGGCGCGTGCGCGTGACGCGGAGGAGATGTTCGCCCTGTTTCCCGATCTCGTGCGCTTCGCCGACACGCGCGGCTGGATGCTCTCCGGCGGGCAGCAGCAGATGGTGGCGCTGGCGCGCGGGTTGATGGCGCGGCCGCGGTTGTTGCTGCTCGATGAGCCTTCCCTTGGGCTTGCGCCGCTGATCGTGCAGCAGGTGTTTCGCATCATCGCGCGTATTCGCGAGACCGGGACGACGGTTCTGCTGGTCGAGCAGAATGCCCGCATCGCGCTCGGGGTTGCCGATCGTGGCTATGTCCTGGAAACCGGGCGCCTCGTGGTCGCGGGCAAGCCGGAGGCGCTGTGGAACAACGAGGATGTGCGCGCCGCCTATCTCGGCGGCAAGCGGCTGAGCGAGGAGAGCAGGACGTGACGAACGAGGTGGTGCGTGGCGATGTCGCGGCGTGGCGTGAGGGGCGGGTCGGGCTCGTCGAAATCCGCCGCCCGCCGAATAATTTCTTCGATAACGCCCTGATCGCCGATATCGGCGCGAGCTTCGAGGCGTTCGACGCCGATCCCGCCTGCCGCGCCATCGTGCTCGCCGCCGCCGGCAAGAATTTCTGCGCCGGCGCCGATTTCGCCGGCCGCCCGGCGACCGGGCTCGCCGAGGAGGGGGGGGCCAAGCATCTCTACAAGGAGGCGATCCGTCTGTTTCGCACCCGCAAGCCGATCATCGCCGCGGTGCAGGGGGCGGCGGTGGGCGGTGGGCTCGGCCTCGCGCTGGTCGCGGATTTTCGTGTCGCCTGCCCCGAGGCGCGATTCTGCGCCAATTTCACCCGGCTCGGCTTTCATCCCGGCTTCGGCCTCACCGCGACGCTGCCGCGCCTCGTCGGTGCGCAGCGCGCGGCGCTGATGTTCTATACCGGCCGGCGCATCCCGGGCGAGGAAGCGGCGGCGATCGGGCTTGCCGATGTCCTCGTCCCGCAGGCGGAATTGCGCGCCGCGGCGCTGGCGCTCGCCGCGGAGATCGCGGTTGCGGCGCCGCTCGCCCTCGTCTCCACCCGCGAAACGCTGCGCCGCGGCTTCATCGACGCGATCGAGGCGGCGACCGAGCGCGAACTCGTCGAACAGGAATGGCAGCGCCGAACAGCGGATTTCCGCGAAGGCGTGGCGGCGATGGCGGCGCGGCGCGAGCCGGCGTTCGAGGGGAAGTAAAAAGGAAAGCGGTTCTTTTTTGAAAAAAAGAACCAAAAAACTTTTGATTGGTTGGACAGCGCTCAGGCGCTGTTCCGGGAGAAAAGTCTTTTGACTTCTTTTTCGGAAGTCAAAAGAAGGCCTTCCTCATTCCAGCCCGATCTCGCGCCCGCCATAGCCGCCCGGATGCGCGAGACGCCAGGCGTAAGCAGTGCCGACGATCTCGCGCAATGCCGGAAAGCGCGGCCGCCAGCCGGTTTCCTCGCGGATGCGGGCCGAGGAGGCGACCAGAACCGGGGGATCACCGGCGCGCCGTGGCCCGAGGCGATGGGGCACGCGCCGGCCGCTCACCGTCTCCACCATGGCGATGACCTCGCGTACCGAATGGCCGGCGCCGTTGCCGAGATTATAGGCGACGGAACCGCGATCGAGCCGGGCGAGGGCGGCGAGATGGGCGCTCGCGAGGTCGTTCACATGGATATAGTCGCGGATACAGGTGCCGTCCGGGGTTGGAAGGTCGGTGCCGAACACCACCAGTTCCGGGGCGCGGCCGAGGGCAGCGTCGATCGCGCGCGGGATCAGATGCGTCTCCGGATCATGGTCTTCGCCGAGCAGCCCATTGGGGTCGGCGCCGGCGGCGTTGAAATAGCGGAGACAGGCGCTCTTCAGGCCATGCACCCGATCGGCCCAGAACAGCGCCCGCTCGAGCATGAACTTGCTTTCGCCATAGGGTGAGGAGGGGGCCAGCGTTGCCGCCTCGGTGATCGGGATTTCGACCTCGCCGCCGAACAGATTGGCGGTCGAGGAGAGCACGAAACGGGTGACGCCGTGGCGGATCGCATCCCCGATCAGGGCGATCCCGTTGCCGACATTCTCGCGGAAATAGCGCAGCGGATCCTGCATACTCTCGCCGACCAGGGAGAGGGCGGCGAAATGGAAGATGGCATCGAAGGGGCCGCGCGCGAAGGCGGCGGCGCGTGCCGCCGGATCGGCGAGATCGCCGACGATCAGGGCAGCAGGCCGGGTGATCGCGGCGCGATGGCCCTGGCGGAGATCATCGAGCACCACCACTTCGGCGCCTTCCGCGACCAGGGCGGCGACGAGATGGCTTCCGACATAACCGGCGCCGCCGGTGACAAGGACGCGCTGCGTCATGGTTTTTTCCTGAGCAGGGAAGATGTAACGAGATTGCGGGCTGGACCGCGGGCATGTGGATCGGTATCAGAAGCGCGCCCGGCGCCGATGGGGCGTAGCCAAGCGGTAAGGCAGCGGATTTTGATTCCGCCATGCGGAGGTTCGAATCCTCCCGCCCCAGCCAGACGCCGCCACCGTCGGCGGTCATGGCGTGGGTTCCGTCTCCGGCCCCTCCGCCTCGCGCCGCAAGTGGCGGAAGCTGCGGGCGCTGAACGGCAGCATCCCGAGATAGACCAGACCGGCGACCGCGAGCCCGGCCCAGGGATCGGCGATCAGGAACGCGGCATAAAGCCCGGTGCCAAGCAGCATCGGCAGCACCATCGTGGTCGGCACCTTGAAATTCTTGAAGCTCCAGACCGGCAGCGTCGAGACCAGGAGCAGCGCGGTGGTGATCAGGACGGCGGCGTCGAACAGCGGAAATCGGGCGAAGGCGTCGAGCCATGTCCAGCCCATGTCGCGCGCTTCCAGCCCGATGAACAGCGGCAGCAGCGCCAGCAGCGCGCCGGCCGGCGCCGGGACGCCGGTGAAGAAATTATAGGTATAGGCCGGGGCGACCGAGTCGAGAGTGGCGTTGAAGCGCGCGAGCCTGAGCGCCATGCACACGGCGAAAATCAGTGCCGGGGCGAAGCCATAGCCATGCATGGTGTGCAGTGACCAGAGATAGATCACGAAGGCCGGGGCGACCCCGAAGCAGAGAAAATCGGTCAGGCTGTCGAACTCGGCACCGAATCGGGTCACCGCCTTGAGGAGCCGCGCGAGGCGCCCGTCCAGCCCGTCGATGAAACCGGCGAGAATGATCGCCTTGGCGGCGCCGCCGAAATGTCCCTCGATGCCGAGGCGGATCGCGGTGAGCCCGGCGCAGAGGCCGAGCAGGGTCATCAGATTGGGGATCAGGCGGTTGAAGGAGAGCCCGGTGAAGCGCGGCCGCACGCGCCGGCGCAAGCGCGACATGGGGCGCGCGGCCATCAGCCAAGCTCGGCGATGACGGTTTCGCCGCCGATCATCCGCTGCCCCTCGACAACCAGCGGGCGCACCCCCTCGGGGAGATAGAGGTCGGTGCGGCTGCCGAAGCGGATGATGCCGAAACGCGCCCCGGTGCTGACCGCGTCGCCCTCGCGCACCGCGCAGAGGATGCGCCGCGCGATCAGGCCGGCGATCTGCACGACGGCGATCTCGCGCCCGTCGGGGAGGCGGATCGCGAGGGCGTTGCGCTCATTCTCGTCGCTCGCCTTGTCGAGGCTGGCATTGAGGAATTTGCCGTGCCGATAGGCGATGCGGGTGACCGTGCCGCCCGCGGGGACGCGGTTGACATGGACATCGAGCACCGAGAGAAAAATCGCGACCCGCCAGCGCGGTGCCGGGCCGAGGCCGAGTTCGCCCGGCGGGGCTGCCGGCGCGACCGCGACGACGCGGCCATCGGCGGGGGCCAGGATGACGCCCGGCCGCGCCGGCGCCACGCGCTCCGGGTCGCGGAAGAAATAGAGGCAGAACAGCACGAAGAGGATTCCGAGCCAGAACAGCCAGGCACCGAGCACGAGCCCGAGCACGACCGCGACCAGGCCACCGGCCAGAAACGGCCGTGCTGCGGGATGGGGCGGGGCGAGAACCATGAAGATCGTATCGAGGGCCATGCCGAGACGGATTCCGAAACCAGAGGAAAGCTTGCGGCGGTCGTGTCTGCGCGGTTTATGAAAGCTTCATCGATCGGGGGCAAGATCGGATCGATAGAGAGAGAACCCCGTGCAGGAACCCGTTGATGCCGATCGATGCCCCCTTGACGCTTGGTCCGTTCGTGATCGATGGCCTTGGTCATATCGCCCCGCGTCTGCCCGAACAGCGGGCGAGGTTTTCCTTTTCCTTCCGCGCCCGTCCGCTCCGCGCCCTGCTGTCGGGCAACGAACTCGAACTCGAGGCGGTCGCCGGGCGGGTGCCGAGCACCGGGCAGGCGGAGGCGCACCGTGAACGGTCGCTGATTTTCGGCTTCCTGCCGCGCCTGCCGGCGCTTCTGCCGCCGGAATGGCGGGTGGTCCTAGCCCCTGACCATCGCCTCCTGATGCTGTCGAAAATCCTCCTCGCCGAGCCGCCGGTGATCACCGATCTGCTCGCCGCGATCACCCTCCGGCTGCTGGCGCTCGCCCCTTATCTCGACGTGTTGGAGGAAGCCGGGATTCGCCCCGGCGCCATTTCCGGCGCCGGCGGCACGATCAGGGTCTGACCCGGATAGATGATGCCGGGCCGCTGGATATGGTTGCGATTGGCGGCGAAAATGATCGTATAGCGGATGCCGCTGCCATAGACCTCGCGGGCGATGCGCCAGAGATTCTGCCCCGGCTGGACCACCATCATGCCGGGCTTGAGGCTGCCGGGGGCGAGAGTTTCACGCAGGAACGGAAGCGAGAGCGTGCCCGTCACCGCCTTATCGGGGCCACGCGCCTCCAGCGTGAGGCGGTGATGCCCGGGCGAGACCGCGCGCGGTGGCGCCATCGTCCAATGGCCGCTCGGGTCCGCCGCCGCTTCGCCTGCCGCCTGCCCGTCGATCGCGAGGCTCACGGCATCGCCCGGCGCCGCGCGGCCGGAGAGGCGGAGATGGCCGGCCTGATCATAATCCAGCACCTCGATCCGCGGTGACGGCGCCGCGCCGGCATCCGCTTCCTCCGGCGTTCTGGCCGCACTGGCCGGCGGCGCTTGCAGGCGTTGCGGCGCTTGCAGGAGCTTCGGCATGTCGGGGCTCGCCGGGCCGTTCGGGGCGAGGGTTGCGAGCGCGCTGGCCGGCGCGGTCTCGCCCGGCTGTTTGCCGGCGACCACCACCAGGACATCGCTCAGGCTGTGCGTCTCGGCGCCGGTTTCAGCCTTGGCCGCGAGGCTGATCGCGTGCGGGCCGGGCGCGAAGGCGGCATCGGGGGTGAAGACGAATTCCCCGGCGCTATCGGCGGTGACGTGGCCGATCGCTTTGCCGTCCGCAAGGACGGTGACATCGGCGCCGGGCACGGCGCGGCCGGCGATCACCGCCGTGCCCTCGGGGGTGACGCGGACGATATCGAAGCGCGGCGCGGTTTCCGCGGCATCGGGGCCGGGAGACGCGGCGGGGGAAGAGGCGGCGGGGGGAGATGAGGCGGCAGGAGATGCGGCGGGGGTGGACGAGGGCGCCGGGGCGGCGATGGGTGCCGCTGGTTCCGGGGGGGTGGTTGGCGGCCGTTCGCGCCATAGCAGGGCGGCGCCGAGGCCGGCGACGAGCACGATGATCGCGGCGACGATGAGGCGCGGCGGGGTCATAAACCCCGGGGATGCACGCGCCGGAGCGGGCGGGGGTGAAACTTCCATCATCAGAGCATCATGTTGCGCCAAATCTAGGTCTGTCGCAATCGTGATCACCCTGTGGTGATGTCAGCGGAGCCCGGCGATCGCCGCGGCGCTGAAGGCGAGCAGACCGACCAGGACGAGGGCGAGCAGGCTCGCGAGCGCGACCCCGCCGAGTCGCTGGCCGATCCGGCCGGATAGGCGCGGCGCGAGGCGCCCAAACAGCCAGAGCGTCGCCAGCGGCGCGAGCACGGCGGCCCAAACCGGGCTCGGCCGCGCGTGCAGGGTGCGGCCATCGCCGAGCAGGGCGGCGCCAGAGAGAAGCGCGAGGGCGGCGACCACGCCGAGGGTGATGCTCTGGCCCTGCCGCCAATGGCCCCGCCCGCCGCCGATCCCGGCCCCGAGCACAGCGCCGGCGAGCGTGAGCGCGAGCGAGACCGCGCCGCCGCCGGTCCCGAATGCGGCGAAGGCGATGCCAAGCGCGGCACCGAGGGCGGCGAGCGGCCAATGGGCCGGCAATGGCGTTGCGCGCAGTCCGGCGAGCAGCGGCAACCCGATCAGCATCGTTGCGAGCCCGACCACCGATTCGCCGCGCCAGGCGGCGGCGATGGCGCCGAGGCTGCGCCCGCCGCCGCCGAGCCACCAGGCCCCGGCGAGCCCGGCGAGGGCGAGCCCAAGCGGTGGAGGGAGGGTGGGCAAACGCCGCCCCGCGCCGCGCTTGCCCGCTGTCGGCAGGGCGACTCCGCCAAGAAGCATCGCCGCCGCCGCGATCACCGCGATTCCGAGCCGGCGCGACTCATGCACCGCGAGACCGAGCTCCGTGACCCAGCCGGCCAGCAGGCCGGCCGACGCGGCGGCGGCGGCGAGACGGCGAAACCGTTTCCGGCGAGCCAGCCCGGCAAGGCCCGCCGCGCTAAAAAACCCTATGGCGGGACCACGCCATTGGCTGGCAAAAAGCAGCTCGATCGCGGGGTGCCAGGCGGTCATGCCGCGCGGCATGGCGGCGGCTGGTGGCGGCGTCAAGATGGGGAACGGATAGACGGATGAGCGGCATCAAGCTTTCGATCAGGGTCTGGGACGCGCCGGTGCGGCTGTTTCACTGGCTGTTGGTGGCGTTGATCGTGGCGCTTTATGTCAGCCAGTTCCTCGATCTCATGTGGCTGCACTACCGGCTCGGGGAAGTGACCCTGAGCTTGCTGATTTTCCGCCTGTTTTGGGGGTTTTTCGGCAGCGAGACGGCACGCTTCGGGGCCTTCCTCAAGCCGCCGCGCGCCGCCCTCGCCCATCTCGCCGCTTTTCGCCGCAGCGCCGGCGGCGAGGGCGTCGGGCATAATCCGGCCGGCGGCTGGATGGTTCTGCTGCTGCTCGTGCTGTTGTTCGCGCAGGCACTGAGCGGTCTTTTCGCGCGCGCCGACCGCAACAGCGCGGGACCCCTCAATCCCCTCCTCGCCAAGCCCGCCTCCGACCTCGTCTCGGCGTTTCATGCGTGGAATTTCTACGTTTTGCTCGGCGCGATCATCGTGCATCTGCTGGCGATCCTCGCCTATGGCTGGATTCGCGGCGAAAATCTGTTGCGGCCAATGATCAGCGGCAAAAAACGCCTGCCCGCCGCGACCCGGGCGCCGCGCTTCGCCCCGCCGCTGCGCGCGCTCGCGCTTTATCTCCTCGCGGCGGTGATCGTTGCGCTGATCGCAAGGCGCTAGGGCGTCGCGGCCGCGGCGGGGGCGCGGTTGACCGCCGGGCCGCGATCGGGCGCAATGGTGCCAATCCGGGGCGGTCGCGACCCCGGCGATGGCGGAGGAGACGGGGATCCATGGACCAAGCCAGTCTGCGGGCGCGCCAAGCGCCGCTCAAGGAGCGCTACCGGGCCGATCCGGCGGCGGCGATCAGCGGCTCACGCGCCGAGGCGCGGCTGGTCGCGGGCGAAGTCGCCTGCCGGGTCATGACCCATGGCGGTGAAATTCAGGCCGGGCTGCACAAGGCCACCGGCGGCGATGGCTCGGAGGCGTGTTCGGGGGACATGCTGCTCGAAGCCCTGGTCGCCTGCGCCGGGGTCACGCTCTCCGCCGTCGCCATGGCGAGCGGGGTTACGTTTCGCGAGGCGCGGGTGATCGCCGAGGGCAGTTGGGATGCGCGCGGCACCCTCGGCATCGACCGCGCGGCGCCGGTCGGGATCAAGGACATCGCGCTCCGCTTCGAGGTCGACACCGACGCCGATGAGCGCACCCTCGCCCGCCTGATCGAAACCACCGAACGCTATTGCGTGGTGTTCCAGACGCTCCGCCAGCCACCGGCGCTGAGCTGCACCTATCGTCGTTGCGGGGAGGAAGGCTGATGCGGGCGGTGCGCTGCGTCGAATGGGGCGGGCCGGAGACGCTCCGGTTCGAGGAGATTCCCGAGCCCAAGCCGGGTCCGGGCGAGGTGCGGCTTCGCGTCCACGCCGCCGGGGTCAATTTTCCCGACTATCTCATCATCCAGCGCAAATATCAGATGCGGCCGGAACTGCCCTTCATCCCCGGCGCCGAGGTCTCCGGCACCGTGGTCGAGACCGGGCCCGGTGTCACGCGGCTGCGGCCCGGCGATCGTGTCGCCGCTTTCGTCAGCCTCGGCGGGTTCGCCGAGCAGGCGATCGCCCGCGAGGCGGCCTGTTTCCCGCTTCCCGCAAACGTCGATGACGCGGTCGGCGCGGCGTTTCTGCTCACCTATGGCACCACCTGGCACGCGCTCGCCGACCGCGCGGCGCTCAAGCCCGGTGAGCGGCTTTTGGTGCTGGGGGCGGCCGGCGGCGTCGGCCTCGCCGCCTGCGATATCGGCCGCCATCTCGGCGCGGAGGTCATCGCCGCCGCCTCCTCGGCCGAAAAACTGGCGCTCTGCCAGGAATACGGCGCGGGCGCGACGATCGATTACAGCGCCGAGGATCTGCGCGCCGGCATCGCGCGGACGACCGGCGGCGCCGGCCCGGACGTGATCTATGACCCGGTCGGCGGCGATTTCGCCGAACCGGCGTTCCGTTCCATCGCCTGGCGCGGGCGTTATCTGGTGATCGGTTTCGCCGCCGGTAAAATTCCGGCGCTGCCGCTCAATCTTCCGTTATTGAAGGGCGCCGCCTTGGTCGGCGTGTTCTGGGGCGACCATATGCGCCGCGAGCCCGATCTCTATGCCGAGGAAACCGCCTCCCTGCTCGGAGCGATCGCGGCGGGAAAGCTCAAGCCACTGGTTTCGCACGAGTATCGGCTGGAGGAGACGGCCACCGCGCTGACCGACATGGCCGGGCGCAAGGTGCGCGGCAAAATCGTCATCGTGCCCTGAGGCGGTCTGTGGCCATGCGGCGCGGCGGTGGCGAAGGCTTGCCAAAGCCTGGTCCCGGCGTCACATCTTTTGTCATGACTCGTATATTCCTGGTTTCGTTCATCAGCGTCGCCGCCGCCGCCGTGCCGCTTCTCCATACCACCCCGGCGGCCGCCCAGGCGCCCGAGGCCGCGGTCGATGCCGATTATGCCTTCTATACCGCGGGGCTCAACACCGGCGATCTCGGCACCAGTATTGACCTTCGCCCGGATGGCTATCGGGTCAAATTCGTCTTCCATACCGCCGGTCTGTTCAGCGCCTTCGTGCATGGCCAGAACGAAAGCATCGCCGAAGGGCGCTTCGAGGGGGCGGACGCGGTGCCGGAGCGCTACGTCTCGAACGGGCTCTGGAGCGGCGAGAAATGGCAGACCCTGATCAGCTACGCCGATCAGGAACCGTTCGTCCGCACCCTGACCCCGCCGCGCGAGCCCGATCGCGACGCGGTGACGCCCACGGAGGCGCGCCAGAGCATCGATTCGCTGAGCGCCATGGCGCTGCTCGTCCATCGCGTGCAGCAGAACGGCCGCTGCGACGGCACCGCGCGCCTCTATGACGGGCGCCGCCTGATGCTTCTTACCGCGCGCACCATCGGCACCGAATCGGTGCCGCGCTCGTCCCGCTCGCCCTATTACGGCAATGCCGAGCGCTGTGACTTCGAGGGGCTGCTGATCGGCGGCATCGAGCACGACAAGGAAGAGAGCAGCACACGGCGCGCCAAGCATGGCAGCGCCTGGTTCGCGGTGGCAACGCCCGGGATGCCGCCATTGCCGATCCGGATGGATTTCGAGACCATCTGGTTCGGCACCGCGTCCATGTATCTGACCAATCTCCAGCCCCGCAAGGCGGCGCTCGCGGCCGGCGCCACGCACTGAGCCGCGGGCGCGCGTATGGCTGCCTGCGGCTGGTCAAGCCGCTTGAAAAGCGCGATAGTATCGCCAAAATCCCCGCCTCAGAGGGCATTTCGCCCGCAAGGAGAACGACCGACCATGGCCTTCACCCCCAACACCCGGGCCTATTCCGGCGCAACGGGCGCGGCCGCCAGTACCGCCGTCCTGGATGCGGGCCTTCGCGCATATATGTTGCGCGTCTATAACTGGATGGCGTCCGGCCTGGTGCTGACCGGCATCGTCGCCTACGGGATCGCCAATACCAGCCTGCTCGATCTCTTCTACCCGGTGGTGATGACCGCTTATGGGCCGCATCGGGTGGCGTCTGGTCTCGCCATTCTCTCGATGTTCGCGCCGCTGGCCTTCGTCCTGGTGCTCAGCTTCGGCGTCAACCGGCTGTCGACGAGCGCGGCGCAGACGCTCTACTGGCTGTTCTGCGTCGCCATGGGCGCCAGCCTCACCAATATTTTCCTGCAATATACCGGGCAATCGGTGACGCGGGTGTTCTTCATCACCGCCGCGACCTTCGCCTTCATGAGCCTCTGGGGCTACACCACGCGGAGCGATCTCTCCCGCATGGGGAGCTTCCTGTTCATGGGTCTGGTCGGCATCATCATCGCCAGTCTCGTCAACATGTTCGTCCGCAGCTCGGCGCTGCAATTCGCGCTCAGCATCATCGGCGTCATCGTGTTCACCGGCCTGATCGCCTATGACACCCAGCGCATCAAGGCGAGCTATGTCCAATTCGCCTATGCCGACAGCCCGGACGCCGCCGCCAAGCGCAGCGTCTATGACGCGCTCCAGCTTCTCCTCAATTTCATCAACCTGTTCATTCTTCTGCTGCAACTGACCGGGGTGCGCAGCAACAACAACTGAGCCTCGCGGCCCCGGCGGCGGGATAGGCAAAACCTCCCGGACACGATCTGCCCGGGAGGTTTTTTCGTCTTCTTTCGCCGGTGGCGGGGGAAAATTCCGCCCGCCGGGCAGGTCGTCAGACCGATTTCTTCAGGGTCGGCGAGGCTTTGAAGCGCACGGTCTTGCCGGCCTTCACCTTGATCTGCTCGCCGGTGCGCGGGTTGAGGCCCTTGCGCGCCTTGGTCTTGCGGACGGTGAAGGTGCCGAAGCTCGGCAGCGTGAATTTGCCGGTCTTCTTCAACTCCCCGACGATCGCCGCCATGAGGTCGCCCGCAGCGCGGTTGGCGGCAACGCCCGTGAGTTCGGCGGAGTCCTGGATGACATGGGCGATGAAAGCTTTGGACATGAGTGTTCCTTGTACATGGAGCCCGCCGGCTTGGCGCCGTTTCGCGGGCGGATGAACCGGCCCCCGCACCCGAATCACGCAAATAACGGTGGCGCCGCAGCTTTTAGGTGAGAGCTTGAGATTTGACCAGCCTCTAAATTTTCTTTGTCGCATCATGGAGGGTTGCGTTGCGGTTTCGCGGTGCGGCGCCGCATGATGTACTCTATTTGTTCTTTTCGTCTCTGGCGTAAGCGGCTAAACTCATGCCCGGCATGGCGCAGCGTAGCGAACTCCCCGGGCCTCTTCGCCGCATCCTCCATATCGACATGGATGCGTTTTTTGCCGCCGTCGAGCAGCGCGACACCCCGGCTTTGCGCGGCAAGCCGATCGCGGTGGGTCGGGCGGGGGCGCGCGGCGTGGTTGCCGCGGCGAGCTATGAGGCGCGTCGCTTCGGCGTCCATTCGGCGATGCCGTCCGGGTTGGCGGCGCGCAAATGCCCGGAGCTGATCTTCGTTGCGCCGCGATTCGAGGTCTACAAGGCGGTTTCGGCGACGATCGGCGCGATTTTTGCCCGCTACACGCCGCTCATTCAGCCGCTCTCGCTCGATGAAGCCTATCTCGACGTCACCGCCGAGATCGGGCGGCACGGCTCGGCGCGGGCGATCGCCGTGGCGATCCGGGCGGCGATCCGCGCCGAAACCGGGCTGACCGCCTCGGCCGGCGTCTCCTACAACAAATTCCTGGCGAAACTGGCCTCCGACCATCGCAAGCCGGACGGGCTTTTCGTCATCCCGCCAAGCCTCGGGCCGGATTTCGTCGCCGGCCTCGCGGTCGGGAAATTCCATGGCATCGGGCCGGTGACGGCGGCACGGATGAACGCCCTCGGGATCATCACCGGCGCCGATCTCCGCCGCGCCGAACGCGGCTTTCTCACCGCCCATTTCGGCAAGATGGGCGCGGTCTATTATCGCCTGGCGCGGGCCGAGGACGATCGCCCGGTGGAGGCCGCAAGGGTGCGGAAATCGATCGGCGCGGAGACCACGTTCGCCCAGGATCTGCATACCTGGGAGGAAGTGGCGGCGCCGCTGGCGATGCTCGCCGCCAAGGTCGCCGCGGCGGCGGCGCGCCACCGCCTCGCCGGGCGAACCGCGACGGTGAAGGTGAAATACGCCGATTTCCAGCAGATCACCCGCGCGCGCAGCCTGGCCGAGGCGAGCGCCGACGCCGCCCTGATCACCGCGACCGGGCGGGATCTGCTGCGCCCGCTGTTTCCGCCGCGACTAGGGATCCGCCTCCTCGGGGTCGCATTGTCGCAACTCGAAACGGAGGACGCAGGGCGACAGCTCGCCCTCGCCCTCGGGTGAAGGGAAAGAAAGGCCAGGGGCGCTGCCCCTGGACCCCGCTAAGGGCACGCCCTTAGAACCCCATATGGGTTTGGGAGGGCAAGGAGGGCCAACCGTGACCTTGCCAAGCGCCGCCCAGGCCCTCCTTGCCCTCCCAAACAAGTGAAGGTTTCCAAAGGCGAGCCTTTGGTGGGGGTGCAGGGGGCAAAGCCCCCTGGCCTTACTTTCCTTCGCTCGGTGGCCATGCGACAGTTTTCCGGCGCCTGCCGCGATGGTGTGGGCGATGGCGTGGGTGATGGGGAGACGGCGCATGATGCGCGAGATCGATTATTTTCTGTCGTTGAATTCACCATGGACGCATCTCGGTGCTGCGCGGTTCGCCGCTCTCGCCGCCCGCCATCAGGTGCGCGTGCGGGTATTCCCGGTCGATTTCGGGGTGATTTTTGCCGCAACCGGCGGTCTGCCGCTGCCCCGGCGCTCGCCCCAGCGCCAGGCCTATCGGCTTCAGGAACTGGCGCGCTGGCGCGATCATCTCGGCCTGCCGATCCAGATCCACCCGCCCCATTTCCCGGCCAATGAGACCCTCGCCGCGCAGGCCGTCATCGCGCTCCGCGAGAGCGGGGAAGGGGAGAAGGCCCTGGCGCTGGCGCATCATGTGCTGAAGGCACTGTGGGAGGAGGGGCGCGATACCGCCGATCCGGCGACGCTCGCCGCATTGGCCGATGCGGCCGGCGCCGATGGTGCCGCCTTGATCAAGCGCGCCGAGGAACCGGGCTGGGCGGCGCTGCGGGCGCGCGATACCGAGGCGGCCATCGCCCGTGGCGTGTTCGGCGCGCCATCCTATGTCCTCGGCGAGGAGATTTTCTGGGGCCAGGACCGGCTCGATTTCCTGGCCCGGCGGCTGGAGGCGGGTTGAGCCGATGGCGCTCGATCTGCCGCCGCTCGGGGGGGAGGTTCTGCCGGCGGGGGTGAGCGCCCGCTTCGTCGATAATGGCAATGGTCTTCGGGTGCATCTCCTGGAGGCCGGTGCCGGCCCTGGCCGTCCGCTGGTTTTGCTGCTGCACGGGTTTCCCGAACTCGCCTATTCCTGGCGCAAGATCATGCCGCCGCTGGCTGCCGCCGGTTTCCACGTCGTCGCGCCGGATCAGCGTGGCTATGGCCGCACCACCATCATCGGGGAGGGGGCGGAGGGCAGCGATCCCGCCGATTTCCGCATGCTGCGCCTGGTGCGTGACGTGATCGGGCTTTTGCCGGCGCTCGGCCGGGATGCGGCGGCGGCGGTGGTCGGGCATGATTTCGGCGCCCCGGTCGCCGCCTGGTGCGCGCTGTTGCGCCCCGATCTGTTCCCTGCCCTGGTTCTGATGAGCGCGCCCTTCGCCGGCCCGCCGGCGCTCGCCGCGGGCCCGGGAATGGCGGCGCTCGATGCCGCGCTGGCCGCCCTCGTGCCGCCGCGCAAGCATTATCAGGTTTATTATGCCAGCCCGGCGGCGGCGGCGGCGATGGATGCCCCGGCCGGGGGGCTGGCGGCATTCCTCCGCGCTTATTACCACATGAAAAGCGCCGATTGGCCGGGCAACCGGCCGTTTCGCCTCGCCTCCGCCGCCGCTGCGGACCTCGCCAGGATGCCGCGCTATTACATCATGGACCGCGATGCGAGCATGCCGGCGACGGTCGCCGCAGCCCTTCCTTCGCCAGCCGAGATCGCCGCCTGCCGCTGGCTTTCCGAGCCCGAACTCGCGGTCTATGCCGCCGAGTTCGCGCGCACCGGCTTCCAGGGCGGGCTGCATTGGTATCATTGCGCGACCGCCGGCATCGGGCGCGAGGAGATGCAGATTTTCGCCGGACGCGCGATCACGGTGAAAACCCTGTTCATCGCCGGCGCCGCCGATTGGGGGGTCTATCAGATGCCGGGGAGCTTCGAGCGCATGCAAACGCTCGCCTGCGCCGATTTTCGTGAAGCATATCTGATCGAAGGCGCCGGGCATTGGGTGCAGCAGGAGCAGCCGGAGGCGGTGGTTGCGCGGCTGCGGGATTTTCTTGGCTGAAACCGGCTGGCTGCGTTCAATAGCCGAAAACGGTCATGAAATCGCCGAGCGCCTCGGTCAAGGCGGCGCTTTCGGAGGCGGAAAGCCGTTCCTTCCATTTGCCGATCATGCCGTCGCCGATGTGATTCTGGTGGATATGCGTCACCCGGTCGAAGGGATCGGCGGGGTTGCCGTCCAGCCGCTCGCGCGGGAGATGGGCGACGTCGGCAGCGAATTTCCGCACCGAGCTGGTCTGATAGCCGGCGAAGATCGCCGCCTTGACTTCCTCGCGCAGGGTGACGCCGAGCCGGGCGGCGATGGCATCGAGGGTTTCGGGGCGGGTGAAGAAACCGTCCTCATAACGCAGGACCGGATGGCCGGCGGCGGCGAAGACCTGGATGCGGCGCGCGCTTTGCACCACGCGCGACGCGGCTTTCTCGAAATCCTGCCCGAAGCGCTGCATCAGCGAGACCACGGCATCGCGCGGGTCGCGCACGCTGAGCAACAGCAAGGGCTGGGCGAGATGGACGAAGCCGGCGAGTGCCGCATCGCCGACATGCATCTTGACGACGACGAAACGGCCGGCGATCGCCGCGTCCTGGAAAATCAGCGTGATCGCGTCGGCGTAATAGGCGCAGACCCGATCGGCGCCATGGGCGGCGTTCAGGGTTTCGCGGACGACGTTGAAGATCCAGGTCGAGGCGCTGCCATAGAGCCCGAGCGTGACCACGAGGCGCGGGGCGGAAACAGGTGCGATCATCGACATGTGCCTTTTGCGTTCGAGCGGCGATTCCGAGACCGCAGCATGTCATGAAACCCGTAACATTCAACGGGGAGCAAGCGGCGGGAAAGTCGAACCGGCGCGGAACCGGCGGTCCCCGCGTCTTGATCGGGATCAATGCGGCGGGCGCCGTTTCGCCTGACATGGCGGTGTGTTCCGCTTGCTCCACTTGGGGGCCGTCGATATGGTTGGGCGAGCGGCACAGCGCGGCGATGTGATTGATGAAATCGGCATGACGGGTGTGACGTTGTTGCGGTTTGCCGCGTGGATCTGGGAGCGCTGGCGCCTCTTCGTGTCTGACGGGGAGCGACCGGATGGCCGCTCTTTCGGCCATATTATCCTCGCTTTACTCGGAGCGAACAGATCATGCGCAAAGTTTTTCTGTCCCGCCGGGCATTTCTTGGTGCGAGCGCTGCCGGAATCACGGCAGGCTTTTCCCTTGCACGCGCCAATGCCGCGGCCTTACCACTCCGCCTGACCGCCGATCGCCATACCCTGGAGGTGAACGGCAAGCCGGCTTCGGTTCTTGGCCTGCGTGGGCCGGGCAGCATGCCGGGCTTGCAAATCGACCCTGGTCAGCATTTTCTCGTCACCGTGGCCAATCGGTGCGGGGAAGACACCATCGTTCACTGGCACGGTCAGACGCCACCCTATCTTCAGGATGGCGTTACGCAAACCGGCGGCGCGCTGATCGCCGATGGCACGGAACTGACCTATGATTTCGCCGCCCGCCCCGGCACGCACTGGATGCACTCGCATCACGGACTTCAGGAACAAAGGCTGATGGCGGCGCCGCTGATCGTGCGCAGCGCCGAGGATGCGCGTGCCGATGCGCGCGAGGTGACGGTGCTGCTGCACGATTTCTCTTTCCGCGATCCCGCCGAAATCCTCGCCGGACTCGGGCGGATCGACGACCGCGGCATGGCGACGCCCGGCATTGGCCAGGACATGGAAATGCCGGGCATGGTGATGGATCTCAACGACATCGATTATGACGCCTATCTCGCCAATGATCGCACGCTCGCCGATCCCGAGGTGACGCGCGTCGAGCGTGGCGGGCGCGTGCGGTTACGCCTGATCAATGGTGCCGCGGCGACGGCGTTCTGGATCGATCTCGGCGGGCTCGAAGGGCGCTTGGTTGCCGTCGATGGCGACGCGGTGCAGCCGCTCGCGGTGCGCCGCTTCCCGCTGGCGCAAGGCCAGCGCGCCGATATCATGCTGCGGCTTCCCGGTGCCGGCGCCTTCCCGGTGCTGGCGCAACGCGAGGGTGACCGGCAGAGAACCGGCATCCTTCTGGCGACGCCAGGGGCGAAAATCGTCAAGCTGGCGCCGCAAGCGCCCCGCGCCGCGCCGGCCGCCGATCTGTCGCTGGAGGCGCGCCTGTCCGCCCTGCAGCCGTTGTCGCCGCGCCGGCCTGAAATGGTTCACCGCGTCGTGCTGGCCGGCACGATGACGCCCTATGTCTGGTCGATCGACGGACGCACCTGGCGGGACCATCAGTCGTTGATTGTGTCTCGCGGCCAGCGCGTCGCGCTGATGATGGTGAACCAGAGCCGAATGGCGCACCCGATGCACCTGCACGGACACCATTTCCAGGTCACCGCGATCGGCGCGACGTCGATCGCCGGCGCGCTCCGCGATACCGTCCTGGTGCCGCCCAATGGCTCGGTCACCGTCGTCTTCGATGCGGACAATCCCGGACGCTGGCTGCTGCATTGCCACAACCTGTTCCACATGATGAGCGGCATGATGACCGAACTCGTTTACGACAAGGTCGCCTGATGGGCGGCGGCATGTGGCTCGGGATGGGAGTGCTCTGGCTCCTGATCCTGATTCTGATCGTGCTCGGGATCGCCGCTCTGCTCCGCTATTTGTTCAGTGGGCGGGGCTGAGGACGCCGCTCCCGGGGTGGAGGCGGGTCGCGCCCCGCCGCCGCGACACGGGACGAATGATCGCGGTTTGCGGGCGGGGAAAAACCTTCTAGAAGCGGGCCATGACCGTCCGCACCCGTTTCGCGCCCAGCCCGACCGGGCTTTTGCATATCGGCGGCGCCCGCACCGCGCTGTTCAATTACCTCTTCAGCCGCCATCACGGCGGGCAGTTTCTGCTCCGCATCGAGGATACCGACCGCGCCCGCAGCACCGAGGCGGCGGTTGCGGTGATCCTCGAAGGCCTCGCCTGGCTCGGCCTCGCCCCCGACGAGGCGCCGCTGTTCCAATCGACCCGCGCCGCCCGCCATGCCGAGATCGCCCATGCCCTGCTCGAAGCCGGGCGCGCCTATCGCTGCTATTGCACCGCCGAGGAGCTGCGCGCGATGCGCGAGCAGGCCCTGAGCGAGGGCCGGCCGCCGCGCTATGACGGGCGCTGGCGCGACCGCGACCCGGCCGAAGCGCCGCCGGGCGTCGCACCGGCGATCCGCCTCAAGGCGCCGCGCGAGGGCGAGACGGTGGTCGAGGATCTGGTGCAGGGGCCGGTCCGGGTCGCCAATGGCGAATTGGACGACATGATCATCCTCCGCAGCGACGGCACGCCGACCTATCTCCATGCCGTCGTCGTCGATGACCACGATATGGCGATCACCCATGTCATCCGTGGCGACGACCATCTCACCAACACCTTCCGCCAAGTGCAGATCTATCAGGCGATGGGCTGGGAGATGCCGCGTTTCGCCCATATCCCGCTGATCCACGGCGCCGACGGGGCGAAGCTTTCCAAGCGCCACGGCGCGGTCAGCGTGCTCGAATTCCGCGACCAAGGGTTCCTGCCGGAGGCGATCTGCAATTATCTTCTGCGGCTCGGCTGGGGCCACGGCGATGCCGAGATCCTCTCGCGCGAGGATGCCATCCGTCTCTTCGATCTCGACGGGGTCGGGCGTGCCGCGGCGCGCATGGATTATGCCAAGCTCACCCATCTCAACGCCGTCTGGCTGCGCGCCGCCGAGGATGCGCGGCTGGTCGAGGACGTGATGGCGCGGCTTGCCGGCGCGCCCGGCCGGGTTGGCGAGGATGTCGCGCGGGCGCGGCTTCTCGCGCTCATGCCGGCGCTCAAGGAACGTGCCCGCACCCTCGTCGATCTCGCCGACAGCGCCGCCTTCCTCATCCGCATCCCGCCGCTGCCGATGAGCGAGAAGGCCCGCGTCCTGCTCGATGCCCCCGGGGCCCGCGCGCTGCTCGGCGATCTGGCGCAGGGGCTCGCCGGCGCCGCGTTCACGCCGGAATCCCTCCATGAAACGCTCCGTACTTTCGCCGAGGCGCGGGGGATAAAACTCGGCGAGGTCGCGCAGCCGCTTCGCGCCGCCCTCACCGGGGCGACGACCAGCCCGCCGATCGATGCGACGCTCGCCGCCCTCGGGCGCGCCGAAACGCTGGCCCGCATCGCCGCCGCCGGGTGAGCGCCGCAGCGCGGCCATTTCCACCCACCGGGCATTGCGGCTATGATCGGCGCCCGGGTTCGAGAGAGGATATCATGGTGACGCGCCTTCGGAAGCTTTCGCCGCTTGGTTTGTTCGCCGCCGGCGCCGGTGTTCTCGCCCTGGCCGGCTGTCAGATGCCGCCGCCGCGGCAGGGGCCGGGGACGCCGATCGTCCATCTCGGCCTGATGCCCAGCGACCCGGCGCCCTGCCTCGCCCCGGTGCGCAGCATTTCCAACGCGCCGGTTCTGCGCGACGCCAAGCTCGCGGCGAGCAATGGCGAGGCCAAGCTCACCGGCTGCATCCTCAATCCCGGCCCGCTCGATTACCGCGCCATCATCGTCGAGATCAGCTTTTTCGACAGCGAAGGCCATCTTCTGAGTTCGCTGACCCGCGACAGCGTCGATCTCCCGGCCTATAGCGCGACCCCCGCCAAGCCCACCGGGGCGCCGCGCTGGCTGATCCCGATCGATGTCGAGGCCGATCCCAACGCCGTTCAGGCCGAGGTGGTGGTGCATGCCCTGGTCTGCGCCGGCCTCGGCGTGCGCGGCTGCACCGAGGAGCACGATACCGCCGTCGTCGCGGTCTCGGCGGCCAAGACCTGACCGCTTCCTTGACGGAGCTTCCGCGCCATCTGCTGACGATCGAGGGGCTGGGGCCGCCGGCGATCGCCCATCTTCTCGATCTCGCCGAGAGTTACGTGCTGCTCAACCGCTCCGGCCGCACCGAGCGCGACATGCTGCGCGGGCGGACGCTGATCAACCTGTTCTTCGAGGACAGCACCCGCACCCGCACCAGTTTCGAACTGGCGGGGAAGCGCCTCGGCGCCGATGTCATCAATATGTCGGTCGCTGCGTCCTCGGTGAACAAGGGCGAGACGCTGCTCGATACCGCGGCGACGCTGAACGCCATGCAATGCGACCTCCTGGTGGTCCGCCACGCCCAGTCCGGGGCGCCCAATCTCCTCGCCCAGAAGGTGGACGCGGCGGTGATCAATGCCGGCGACGGCACCCATGAGCACCCGACCCAGGCGCTGCTCGATGCCCTCACCATCCGCCGCCATAAGGGGGGGCTCGCCGGCCTGATCGTTGCCATCTGCGGCGATATCGCGCATTCGCGGGTCGCGCGCTCGAATATCCACCTCCTGGTGACACTCGGCGCGCGGGTGCGGGTCGTCGGCCCGCCGACGCTGATCCCGGCGGCGATCGAGGGGCTCGGCGTCACCGTGTTCCATGACATGAAGGCGGGGCTGGCCGCGGCCGATGTGGTGATGATGCTGCGCCTTCAGAAAGAGCGCATGGCGCGCGGCCTGGTGCCGAGCGCGCGCGAATATTTCCGCTTCTATGGCCTCGATTCGGAGAAATTCGCCGCCGCCGCGCCCGACGCGCTGGTGATGCATCCCGGGCCGATGAACCGGGGCGTCGAGATCGACAGCCAACTCGCCGACGATCCCGCCCACAGCGTCATCCGTGAGCAGGTGGAGATGGGGGTCGCGGTGCGGATGGCGGTGCTCGACACGCTCGCCCGCAGCCGGGCCTGGCCGCGCCATGTCTGAGAGGCCCGAATCTGAGATGTCCGCGTCTGAGAGGCCCGAATCTGAGAGCCCCGCCGCTCTTTTGTTCCGCGATGTCCGCCTGATCGACCCGGCGAGCGGGCGCGACGGCGCCGGAGCCCTTCTGGTGCGCGATGGCGTGATCGCCGAGATCGCCGAGCGGATCGAGGCGCCGGCGGGGGCGGAGATCATCGAGGGCGGCGGCGCGGTGCTTTGCCCCGGCCTCGTCGATATGCGCGCCGCCCTCGGCGAACCCGGCTTCGAATATCGCGAGACCATCGCCTCCGCCGCCGCCGCCGCCTCGGCCGGCGGCATCACCACGCTCGCCGCCCTTCCCGACAGCCAGCCCGCGATCGACGATCCGGCGCTGGTTCATTTCCTCCGCGCCCGCGGCGCCGCGACCGGACGCCTGACCATCCTCCCCTACGGCGCGGTGACGCGCGGCTGCCGTGGCGAGGAGCTGGCCGAACTCGGCCTTCTCCGCGAGGCCGGGGCGGTGGCTTTCACCGATGGCGCGCGCGCCATCCACCCGGCGCGGCTGATGCGTCTCGCCCTTGCTTACGCGCGCGGCTTCGGCGCCCGCATCGTCCAGCATCCCGAGGAGCCGTCGCTCGCCGCCGGTGGTGCCGCGACCGAGGGTGAACTCGCGACCCGGCTCGGCCTGCCCGCCATTCCCGCCTGCGCCGAGGCGATCCTGGTCGCGCGCGATCTCCGGCTTGCCGAGCTGACCGGCGGGATGGTGCATTTCTCGCGGCTTTCGACCGCCGAGGCGTTGGACCTGGTGCGCGCCGCGAAAGCGCGTGGCATCGCCGTCACCTGCGATACCGCGCCGCCCTATTTCGCCTTGAACGAACTCGCGATCGGCGATTTCCGGAGCTATGCCAAGCTCTCGCCGCCGCTCCGCGCCGAGGCCGATCGGCAAGCCGTCGCCGCGGCCTTGGCCGATGGCACCATCGACGCCGTGGTCTCCGACCATCAGCCGCGCGACGCCGATGACAAACGTCTGCCCTTCGCCGAGGCGGCGCCGGGCGGCGCCGGGCTCACCACGCTGCTTCCGGTGACGCTCGCCGAATATCACGGCGGTCGCCTTCCCCTGGCGCGGGTCATCGCCCTGCTGACCGCGGCGCCGGCGCGGCTGCTCGGGGTCGAGGCCGGGCGGCTCGCCAAGGGATTGCCGGCCGATCTCTGTCTCTTCGCACCCGAGCGCGTCCTTCGGGTCGCCGCCGGCGCCCTGCCCGGCAAGGCCCAGAACACCCCGTTCGACGGCCGCGCGCTGGAGGGGCGGGTGCTCGGCACCTGGAAAGCCGGGCGGCGCGTGTTCGGATGAGTGCGGCGATGGCGGGTGCCTGCTTCCTGCTCGGCTATTTTCTCGGCGCGATCCCGTTCGGGCTGCTGCTCACCCGCTTGGCCGGGCTTGGCGATATCCGCGCCATTGGGTCGGGCAATATCGGCGCGACCAATGTGCTCCGCACCGGCCGGCGCGGCCTTGCCGCGGCGACGCTGCTGCTCGATGCCGCCAAGGGCGTGGCGGCGGTATTGCTCGTGCGCTTCTGGCTCGCGCCGGGCCTGCCCGCTCTCCTGTGGCTCGCGGCGCTCGGCGCGGTGATCGGCCATGTGTTTCCGCTCTGGCTCGGGTTTCGTGGCGGCAAGGGGGTGGCGACGGCGCTCGGCGTGCTGCTCGCCGCGTGCTGGCCGGTGGGGGTACTCGTCTGTGTGATCTGGCTGCTCGCCGCGGTGATCGGCCGCCGTTCCTCGCTCGCCGCCCTGATCGCCTTCGCTGCGAGTCCGCTCCTCGCTTTCGGCTTCGCCGGCGCCGACGCGCTCGCGCCGACCCTGGCGATCGCCGCCCTGATCTTCTGGCGCCATACCGCCAACATCGCCCGCCTCCTCGCCGGCACCGAGCCGCGTATCGGCACGAAATCGTGATCGTCGCGCGAACATGACCCCGCCTGATGCGCTGGAGCGGCTGCGCCTGGCGCGGAGCGAGGGGGTCGGGCCGATCGCCTATCGCCGGCTGGTCCGCCGTTATGGCAGCGCCGGCGCGGCGCTCGATGTCTTGCCGCGGCTGGCGCGGGCCGGCGGGCGCATGGCGCCGCCACGCGTGCCCTCCGCCCGGGCGGTGGCGCGCGAGATCGAGGCGGTCGCGGCGCGGGGGGCGCGGCATCTGTTTCTCGATACCGAAGACTACCCGCCGCTGCTCGCCTTGCTCGAGGATGCGCCGCCGGTGCTCGCCTTCGCGGGCGATCCCGCTTTGTTCGCGCGCCCCGCCGTTGCCATCGTCGGCGCGCGCAATGCCTCCCTCAATGGCCGCCGGCTCGCCGCCGAACTCGCCGAGGCGCTGGCCGGGGCCGGCTATGTCGTGGTCTCGGGTCTGGCGCGCGGGATCGATGCCGCGGCGCATGAAGGGGCGCTCCGCGCCGGCGCCACTTTCGCTGCCATCGCCGGCGGCCTCGACCGCCCCTATCCCCCCGAGAACGC
Organism: Pseudomonadota bacterium; assembly: GCA_021798915.1. GTDB lineage: Bacteria > Pseudomonadota > Alphaproteobacteria > Acetobacterales > Acetobacteraceae > Acidibrevibacterium. The sequence goes on along the minus strand of JAJZBM010000003.1, from coordinate 86,000 downwards.
GGCGTTGCAGGCGCGCATCAGCGCCGCCGGCGGCGTCTTCGCCGAGGCGCCGCTCGGCACCGCGCCGCAGGCGAGGCATTTCCCGCGCCGCAACCGCATCATCGCCGGGCTCGCACTCGGCTGTGTCGTCGTCGAGGCGGCGCTGCGCTCGGGCAGCCTGATCACCGCGCGGCTCGCGATCGAAGCCGGGCGGGAGATTTTCGCGGCTCCCGGCTCGCCGCGCGACCCGCGCAGCCAAGGGAGCAACCACCTGATCCGCCAGGGCGCCCATCTGACCGAGACCCTGGCCGATATCCTCGACCATCTCCCGCCCAGCCCCGGCACAGGCCGGGCTGGCGGCTGGCGGCAGCCGGCCGCGATCGCCGCCTTCGCCGCGACCCGGGACGCCGATCCCGCGCCGGCGGCGGAGGATCGGGGGCACGCTGCCATTCTCGCGCTACTCGGCCCTGCGCCGATCGCGGTTGACGATATCCTCCGCTATTGCCAGTTGTCGCCTGCCGTTGTCATGGCGGCGCTCCTGGAGCTGGAAATCGCCGGGCGGGTGGAGACACTCCCCGGCAACCGTGTCGCGCTGATCGCCGGGCCCGCGGAACCTTGATCCCGCGCCCGCCCCACTGAGTTGGAAATCCATGTCCGACGTCGTCGTTGTCGAATCCCCGGCCAAGGCCAAAACCATCAACAAATATCTCGGCGGCGGCTATACCGTCCTCGCGAGTCTCGGCCATGTCCGCGATCTGCCGCCGAAAGACGGCAGCGTCCGCCCGGACGAGGGTTTCGCCATGGACTGGGAATCGGACGGGCGCGGCGAGAAGCAGATCGCCGCCATCGCGGCGGCGCTCAAGGGTGCGCGCCGGCTCTATCTCGCAACCGACCCCGACCGCGAGGGGGAGGCGATCTCCTGGCATGTCCGCGCCATGCTGGAGGCGCGCCGGGCGCTCAAAGGCGTCGAGGTCCACCGCATCACCTTCAACGAAATCACCAAAGCCGCCATCCGAACCGCGATCGCGCATCCGCGTGACCTCGACCAGTCGCTGATCGAGGCCTATCTCGCGCGCCGGGCGCTCGATTATCTGGTCGGCTTCACCCTCTCGCCGGTTTTGTGGCGGAAATTGCCGGGCAGCCGGAGTGCGGGGCGTGTGCAGTCGGTCGCGCTCCGCTTGATCTGCGAGCGCGAAGCCGAGATCGAGGCCTTCCGGGCCCGCGAATATTGGACGGTGGAGGCGGATTTCACGACGCCGCGTGGTGAGACCTTCACCGCCCGCCTCACCCATCTCGATGGCCACCGGCTGGATCAGTTCGATCTCGCCGACGAAGGCGCCGCCATGGCGGCGAAAGCGGCGGTGGCGCGGGGCGGCTTCGCCATCGCCGCGGTCGAGAAAAAACGCGTCAAGCGCCATCCGCCGCCGCCCTTCACCACCTCCACCCTGCAGCAGGAGGCGAGCCGTAAGCTCGGCTTCGGCGCGCAGCAGACCATGCGTCTCGCGCAGCAGCTTTACGAGGGGGTCGAGATCGGCGGCGAGGCGGTCGGCCTGATCACCTATATGCGCACCGACGGGGTGCAGATGGCGGGCGAGGCGATCGCCGCGATCCGCGACCATGTGCGCGCAAGCTTCGGCGCCGATTACGTGCCGGCGCGGCCGCGCGAATACCAGACCAAGGCCAAGAACGCCCAGGAAGCCCATGAGGCGATCCGCCCGACCGATATCACCCTGACCCCTGAGCGCGCCGCGCCGCATCTGAACCCCGAGCAGCGCCGGCTCTACGAGCTGGTCTGGAAGCGCGCGGCGGCGGCGCAGATGCAATCGGCCGAGATCGATCAGGTCGGCGTCGAGATCGCCGCCGGGGGCACCAAACTCCGCGCCACCGGCTCGACCATCGCTTTCGATGGCTTCCTGAAGCTCTACCGCGAGGATCAGGACGACACGGCGGAGCAGGAGGAGGGCCGCATCCTGCCGGTGATGGCGGAGGGCGAGCGGCCGGGGCTCGGCGAGGTGCGCGCCGATCAGCATTTCACCCAGCCGCCGCCGCGCTATTCCGAGGCGTCCCTGGTCAAGAAGATGGAGGAACTCGGCATCGGCCGTCCTTCCACCTACGCCTCCATCCTCTCGGTGTTGCAGGAGCGCGCCTATGTGCGGCTCGAAAAACGCCGCTTCATCCCCGAGGATCGCGGCCGCCTGGTCACCGCGTTCCTGGTCAGCTTCTTCAACCGCTATGTCGATACCGGCTTCACCGCCGCCCTCGAGGAGCAGCTCGACGACGTCTCCGGCGGCCGGGTCGGCTGGCAGGCGGTGATGCGGGCGTTCTGGGAGGCGTTTTCCGCCGCCGTCGACGAGACCAAGGATCTCAAAATCTCCGACGTCATCGAGGCGCTGGATCGCGATCTCGGGCCGCATTTCTTCCCGCCCCGCGCCGATGGCGGCGACCCGCGTGCCTGCCCGGCCTGCGGCTCCGGCCGGCTCGGTCTCCGCCTCGGCCGGCATGGCAGCTTCATCGGCTGCTCGAACTATCCCGAATGCCGCTATACCCGCAAACTCGCGGCCGAGAGCGGCGAGGGCGAGGGCGAGACGCTGCGCGAGGGCATGCGCCTCCTTGGCCAGCATCCCGAGACCGGGGAGGACATCACCGTCCGCCGCGGCCCCTATGGGCTCTATGTCCAGCAGGGTGAGGCGCCGGAGGATCCCAAATCCAAGGTGCGGCCGAAGCGCGCCTCGCTGCCGCGCGGCATGGATGGCGAGCGGATCACCCTTGAGCAGGCGCTCGGCCTGCTGTCGCTGCCGCGCCGCATCGGGCTGCACCCCGAAACCGGCGAGCCGATCGAGGCCGGGCTCGGCCGTTTCGGCCCCTATATCCGCATGGGTGGGGTTTATGCCTCGCTCGACCGCGATGACGACGTGCTCGCGGTCGGGCTCAACCGCGCCGTCGATCTCCTGGCGCGCAAGCTCGCCTCGGTGCGCACGCTCGGCCCCCACCCCAAGGACGCGGCGCCGATGACGGTGCGCAAGGGCCGCTTCGGCCCCTATGTCCAGCATGGCCAGACGGTCGCCAATCTGCCGCGCGGCCTCGCTTTGGAAGAGGTGACGGCGGAACAAGCGGTGGCGTTGCTGGCCGAAAAGGGCAAGCTTCTGCGCCCACGCGGCAAAGGGGCGGCAAAGGGGGCGGCGGCCAAAGGGGCGACAAAAGGCGCTGCCAAGGCACCCGCTGCAAAGGCGCCGGCCGCGAAGCAAGCGGCCCCGAAAAAGCCGCCATCGAAGAAACCGACCCCGAAGAAACCGACCCCGAAGAAACCGGCGGCCAAAAAACCGGCGGCGCGGCGCCAGGCCGCCGGCTGATCGTGACCCGGCGCGGCGGCTTTCTCCCGAGCCCGGCGGAACTCCGCCGCTTCCTCACCGAGCAGCCCGGCCGTGTCCATGCGCGCGACATCAGCCGCGCCTTCGGCCTCGGCCCCGAGCATCGCGCCGGCTTGCGCGCTCTGCTGCAAACCCTCACCCAGGAAGGCGAGATCGCCCCGGCCGGGGCGCGCAGCACGCCCGCCTCCGGCCGGCTTGCCGAGATCCTGCCGGTCGAGGTCATCAGCCTCGATCGCGATGGCGAGGCGGTAGCGCGGCCGCTGGATTGGGCCGGGGAGGGGAAGCCGCCGGCGATCCTGATGGCGCCGGAGCCGCGCGGCCGCCCGGCGCTGGCGCTCGGCGCGCGGGTGCTGGCGCGGCTTCGCCCCATCGCCCATGGCCGCTATGAAGGCCGCACGGTCAAACGGCTGGATGACCGGCCGGGCCGCATCCTCGGGGTCTTTCGGGCCAGCACCGCCGCCGCGCCGCATCCCGATGCCGGCCGCATCGTGCCCGCCGATCGCCGGGCGCGGGCGGAATGGCGGGTGCCGCCGGGGGAAAGCGCCGGCGCCGAGCCGGGCGAGATCGTCGCGGCGGTGCCGCTGCCAGCGCCCGGCTACGGGCTGAAACCGGCCCGCATCATCGCCCGTCTCGGGCGCGAGGGGGAAGCGCGCGCGGTGAGCCTCCTTGCCATCGCCGCCCATGATATTCCGGTCGAGTTTTCGGAGGCGGCGCTCGCCGAGGCGTCCCGCGCCCGCTGCACGCCGCTCGGGGCGCGGGAAGATCTTCGCGCCATTCCGCTGGTCACCATCGATGGCGCCGATGCCCGCGATTTCGACGATGCGGTATTCGCCGAGCCGATCGCCGGCGGCGGGTTTCGCCTGATCGTCGCCATCGCCGATGTCGCGCATTACGTCCGCCCCGGCTCGGCGCTCGACGAGGCGGCGCGGCTGCGCGGCAACAGCGTCTATTTCCCCGATCGCGTGGTGCCGATGCTGCCCGAGGCGCTCTCCAATGGCTGGTGCAGCCTGCGCCCCGATGAGCCGCGCGGCTGTCTCTTCGTCGAGATGCGGATCGCGGCGAACGGCGAGAAGCTGAGCCACCGCTTTGGCCGTGGCCTGATGCAGAGCCATGCGCGGCTGACCTATGAGGCGGTCCAGGCGGCGCATGAGGCGGGGCGCATGGCCGATCGCCTCGCCCCGCTCTATGGCGCCTATCGGGCCTTGCTCGCCCAGCGCACGGCGCGTGGCACCCTCGATCTCGACCTGCCCGAGCAGGAGGTGACGCTGGATGCGGCGGGGAAAATCGCCGCGATCCGCCCGCGCGCCCGGCACGACAGCCACCGCCTGATCGAGGAATTCATGGTCCTCGCCAATGTCGCCGCCGCCGAGGAGTTGGAGGCGCGGCGCGTGCCCTGCGTCTATCGCGTCCACGCCCCGCCGGCGCCGGAGAAACTGGCGAGCTTGCGCGAATTGCTGGCGCCTTTCGAGATCACCCTCCCCGCCGCCAGCCAGGTGCATCCGCGCGATCTCGATGCCGTGCTGCGCCGTATCGCCGGCCGGCCGGAGGCGCCGCTGGTCAATGAGACGGTGCTCCGCAGCCTCTCGCAAGCCGCCTACAGCCCGGACAATATCAGCCATTTCGGCCTCGCCCTGGCGCGTTATGCACATTTCACCAGCCCGATCCGCCGCTATGCCGATCTTCTGGTCCATCGCGCCCTGATCCGCGCCCTTCATCTCGGCCCCGATGGTCCTGAATCGGATGGGCTCGACGCCGAGGCAGCGGCGCGCCTCGATGACATCGCCGCGCACATCACCACAACCGAGCGCCGCGCCGCCGCCGCCGAGCGGGCGGCCGGCGAACGCTACCTCGCCGCGTTTCTCGCCGATCGGGTGGGAGAAAGTTTCGCCGCCCGCATTTCCGGCGTGACGCGCGCCGTTTTATTCGTCACATTGGTGGAAACGGGCGCGGGCGGGATCGTTCCCCTCTCGTCTCTACCAGATGATGAGTGGATGTTCGACCACGGATCGCAAATGCTGCTCGGGCGGCGGCGCAGGATCAGTTATCGGCTCGCCCAGTCGGTCACGGTGCGCCTGATCGAGGCCAATCCGCTCACCGGCGGCATGGTGTTCCATATCCTGGGTGAGGCTTCCGGCCCGCCCGCCAGGCCAGGCCGGCCGGGTGGCAAGCGGGCGGCGAAGGTGGCGCGGCGCGCGTCATCGCGGCGAACGTGAGAGCGGCGCGGTTTTTCCTTCTGCTGTTGTTCGCATGGCCGGCCCAGGCGCAGAATGTCGCCGAGGTGGCGTTCCCGATGCCGCTCGCCGCGCAGGTCTTCACCGACGCCTATGCCTTCATCGCGCCGCGCAGCCTGGAGCCGGTGCCGATCCCGCGCCTCGCCCTCTGGCTGTTGCGCGGGCTCGCGGTGATGGACCCGGCGCTCGCCGTCGCAGCACAGGAGGGGCATGTGGATCTCCTTGTCGGTGGGCGGATGCAGCTCTCGCGTGCCACCCCGGCCGCCGATGACGCCGCGGGCTGGGGCGCGCTCACCGCGGACCTCGCGGCAAGCGGCTGGGAGGCTTCGGCTCTGGTGCGCCGTGGCGGGGCGCAGGGCCTCATGCGCGGCCTGTTCGACGAATTGTTCACCCATCTCGACCCCTATTCGCGCTATTCTCCGCCCGGCGAGATCGAGATCGACCGCCAGGGCCGGCGCAATGATGGTGGCGTCGGGCTGATCCTCGGCCAGCGTGGCGATGCCGTCGCCGTCGCCGAGGTGCTCGCCGAGAGTCCGGCGGCGAAGGCCGGCATTCAGCCCGGGGCGATCATTCTCGCGCTCGATCGCGAACCGGTCGGGCATGCCGATGCCGTCGCCGTTGCCGCGATGCTGGCCGGGCCGAGCGCGAGCCATGTCCGGCTCGCGCTCCGCACCCGCGAGGGGCGGCGCCAGACCCTCGATCTGGTGCGTGCCCCGGTCGCGGCGCAGACCGTCTTCGTCAGCACCCTGCCCGACGATATCGCCGTGCTTCGCCTCACCGGATTTCAGCGCGGCACCGACCAGCAGGTGACTGCGGCGCTGGACAAGGCGTTCTCCGGGGGTTTTCTTCCCGAGCGGGCGCGGCCGCGCGGCATCGTCGTCGATCTGCGCGGCAATCGTGGCGGGCTGTTGCAGCAAACGGTGAACGTCGTCGGTGCGCTGCTCGGCTCCGGCCTCATCGCGACCACCGCCGGGCGCGATCCGGCCGCGAACCGGGTGCTCGACGCCGATGCCGAGCCACACGCCGATGACGTCGCGGTGGCCGTGCTGGTCGATGGCCGCACCGCCAGCGCCGCCGAGATCACCGCCGCGGCCCTGGCCGATAACCGCCGCGCCGTGGTGCTCGGCAGCGCGACGCTGGGCAAGGGGCTGATCCAGACGATGACGGCGCTGCCCGATGGCGGCGAATTATACGTAACCTGGAGCCGTGTCCTGGCGCCGCTCGGCTGGCCGATCCAGGATCTCGGCGTGATGCCGCAGATCTGCACCAGCCTTGGCGCGGCGGTGCTGGCGCGCGAGTTCGATGATCTCGCCGCGGGCAAGCGGCCGCTGGCGGCGGCGCTCGCCGCCCATCGCACCGCGCGGGCGCCGGTGCCGCCGGGCATCATCCTGGAAATTCGCGGCGCCTGTCCCGCCGCCCTCGGCACCGATGCCGATCTCGACGCGGCGCATTATCTGCTGACCCACCCGGAGGCCTACACCAACGCCTTGCTGCCACCGCAATTCCTGGCCGCGACACCCTGAAGGAGGGACGCATGTACAATCCGCCGGCGTTTCGCGAAGACCGGATCGACCGCCTGCACGCCATGATGCGTGCGCAACCGCTCGCCAATCTCGTCATCGCTGCCGGCGAGGGGTTCGAGGCGAGCCCGCTGCCCTTGCTGATCGACCCCGAGCCCGCGCCGCTCGGCACGCTTTCCGGCCATATCGCCCGCGGCAATCCGCTGGCGCGCGGCGATGGCGCGATGGCGCTGGCGATTTTCATGGGGCCGGACGCCTATGTGACGCCGTCCTGGTACGCGACCAAGCGGGAGACCGGGCGGGTGGTGCCGACCTGGAACTACGTCACCATCCATGCCGAGGGCAGGCTGCGGTTTTTCGACGACCCGGCGTCGCTGCTCGCCCTGGTCAAGAGATTGACCGCGCGTCACGAGGCCGGGCGGGCCGCGCCCTGGGCGGTCGAGGATGCGCCGGCGGATTTCATCGCCGCTCAGCTCAAGGGTATCGTCGGCTTCACCCTCGCGCTGACCCGGCTCGAGGGGAAATGGAAAATGAGCCAGAACCGCCCGCCCGCCGACCGCGCCGGGGTCATCGCCGGTCTCGGGGAAGCGGGGCGCGCCGAAATCGCCTCCCTGATCGGCGGCGATCAGCCGGAAACGTGATCAGTTCGCGCTGAGTTCGGGGACGCCGGCGAGGCGGAGGCCGGTTGCCAGCAGGTCGCGGTCGGCGTCACGGGCGAGCGGGGTTTGGGCGAGAATACCGGCGATGCTGTGATCGGGATCGAGATGGGCGAAGCGGGTGCGGAGCAGCGTCGCCTCGGCGCGCCGCCCGAGATGGCCGAGGGCGGCGAGATGCAGCGGGTAGATGGCGCGGAGGGACGGCCGGATCTCGCTGATTTCGCGGGCGAGCATGGTCGCGGTCTCGAAATCGCCGCGCAGAAAGGCGAGCAACGCCTGCCCCTGATCGATGACGAAGGCGCGTGGATCGAGCGGCACCAGCTCCTTATAACGGGCGAAACGCTGTTCGGCGGCGGCGAGATCGCCGCGGCCGAGTTCGATGATGCCGGCCATGCCCCAGGCCAGCGGCAGATTGGGGTTTAGCGCCAGCGCCCGCCGCGCCAGCGCCACCGCCTCGTCATGACGCTGCTCCAGGGTCGATTTGATATGCCCGGCGATGGCGAAGGCGCGGGCATCCTGGGGGTCGATCGCGATCGCCTGCTGGGCGGCGGCGATGGCGCGGGCGCGCGCCTCCTCGGGGTGGGCGGCCCAGCCCTGGGCGATCAGGAGCGCGTTCCAGGTGGCGATCTGCACCCGTGGCGGGGCGTAATCGGGGTCGAGTTCGGCGGCGAGGTCGAGGAGCGAGCCGGCGGCGAGGAATTGCGTGCGATCGAGGCGCTGCATCAGCCCGAGGGCGCGCAGCACCGCCTCATAGGCGGACATGTCGCGCTCGACGCGCCCGGCGCCGCTCGCCACCGGCTGAGCGACGCGGCGGATTTCGAGATGCTGGGCTTCGAGGTCGATTCGCGCCGCGGCGAGGGCGGCGATGCGGTCCTGCAGGCCGAGCGGGTCGTCGGCGCGATGGTCGAAGCGCTGCACCCAGGCGATATGGTTGCCGGCGGTGAGATCGATCAGGCGCAGCGTCACGCGATGCATGGCGCCGAGGCGCTGGAGCGTGCCGTCGATCAGGAAATCGAGGCCGAAAGCGCGGCGGAGCGCCGTCTCGTCCCGGGTTTCGGTCGCAAAGCGCGCCAGGGCGGCGCAGGAGACGAGGTCGAGCCAGCGGAACGGGGCGAGCGCGCTGGTGATCTCCTCGGCGAGGACGATGGCGATTTCGCCGGCCCCGCCGGCCCCACCGCGCCCCATTGGGTCGTCCCCGAAGCTCTGCAGCGGCAGCACACCGAGGCGCCGGCCGCCGCGCCCCTGCGGGGCCGGCGCGATCTGGCCGCGGCTTTTGAGGGGGGGTGCGCTGCCGGAGCGGATCTCGGCCAGCAATTCGCGGGTTTCATCGGAGGGCAGCGCATCCAGCGCCTGCGCCAGCGCGGCGCGGCAGCGCCCGAAAGCCTCGATCGCGAGACCCCGCTCGCCACGCACGGCGTGGGCGTGGATCAGCGCCCGCCAGGCGCCCTCATGGGTTTGATCGATGGCGAGGAGCTGCTGGGCGGCGGTGATCATGCCGTCCGGCGTGGTTTGCTCGGCGAGCAGCGCTTCGGCGACCGCGCGGGCATGGCCGCGCACCCGGTTGCGCTCGCCCGCCAGCCAGAGATCGGCGGCAGGGTCGAGGCCGCTGAGATCGGCCAGCAATTCGCCGCCGATCAGCCGCAGCGCCTCGGGCGCCGCCGGCGTCGCGCGCAGCACCTCGGCGACGTCGATCCAGGTGGTGCCGGGGCGGAGCGCGATCTGTTCGCGCCCGATGGCGAGCACCTCGGCGCCAAGCGGGCCGAGACAATCGAGCAGGCGGTGGATTTCCTGGCGCAGCGAGCCGCGGGCCTGTTCCTCGGGCCGGCCGCTCCACAGCGTCTCGGCGATCCAGGCGCGGCTGACCGGGCGTGGCGCGGCGAGCGCCAGCATGGCGAGCAGGGCGCGGGTTTTGCGGCCATTGGGGAGGGCGCTGTCGCCATTCGCGGCCGCCGCCTCCATCGCCCCGAATAGCCGGAGCCGCAGCCGTTCCTCCCCGGCGCGGGGCGCGGGGCGGCCAAGAGAGGTCAATTCGGCGGCGCGTGACATCAGCATTTTTTTAGTGTTACAGAGTCCCGTCTAGACTGCAAGCATTTCCGTTTGTCGTGCTGGATCGCGCCGGCGTGGTCATGGCAACGAAATGTCATTTCCGGAAAGAATCGGTCGGCGAAATCCCGATATTAACGACGGTATGCATTTTTTCGTTTGTTAATATTTTTAATAATTCGGCCGGCAGGGAAAAACACAAACCCGGCCGCAGACGACGCGAGAAAAAATTTTCGTGATCGCCGGCCCGAACCCCCGAATCGCCGCGCTCAGCTGCCGTTCAAAGCCGCGATTCGCGGAAGATTTCCCGTGTCTCGCCGTTCCACACCGTGTCATACCGCGCCAGCCAGTGCTCGGCCTGGGTCGGTCCGCCGGCGACGATCTCTTCGAGCGGGGCGAGAAACCGGCGCTCGTCTTGGCCATCGGCGTCGCGGCGGGCGCGGGCGCGGAGGCCATCTTTGGCGATCGCCACCACCTCCCGCGCGAGGTCGCGCAAGGTTCCCTCCGGCCGCGCCGGGGTCGGCCAAGGCGCGGCGAGGCCGCTTCGCGGCACCGCGGCACGGAGGGCGGCGAACGTCCGCCACGGATGGGCGCGGACCAGCGCCGCCGCCGCCGCCAGCGCCGCGTCATCATAGAGCAGCCCGGTCCAGAGCGCGCTCTGCGCCAGCATCATCGCCGGCGTTCCGGCATCGGCGCCACGCATTTCGAGAAAGCGCTTGAGCCGCACATCGGTGAATACGGTGGTCAGGTGATCGGCGAAATCGCCGATCACCGCCCGCTCCCCGGGCACCTCGTCGAGGCCGGTTTCGAGAAAGCGGCGGAAGGAACGCCCGGCGAGATCGATGAAGCCGCCCTCCCGCTGGATGAAATACATCGGCACATCGAGCACCCAGTCCACGAAGCGCTCGAAACCGAAGCCGTCTTCGAAGAACACGGCCGGGATGCCGGTGCGGTCGGGGTCGGTATCGCTCCAGATATGGGCGCGGTAGGAGAGGAATCCGTTCGGGCGGCCCTCGGTGAACGGGGAATTGGCGAACAAGGCGGTCGCCAGCGGTTGCAGCGCGAGCCCGACGCGGAGCTTCTGCACCATGTCCGCCTCCGACCCGTAATCGAGATTGACCTGCACGGTGCAGGTGCGGAGCATCATGTCGAGGCCGAGTGCGCCGCGCGTCGGCATGTAGCGGCGCATGATGGCATAGCGGCTTTTCGGCATCCACGGCATGGCGTCGCGGCGCGCCAGCGGATGAAAGCCGAGTGCGGCGAAGCCGAGGCCGAGCGCATCGGCGGCGGCGTGCATCTCGGCGAAATGTGCCGCGAGCTCCCGCGCGGTGGCATGGAGATCGGGCAGCAGCCCGCCCGAGAGTTCCAATTGCCCGCCCGGCTCCAGCGAGATCGAGGCCTCGTTTCGCGCCTCCCCCCCCTTGAGCCCGATCATCCGCCCGCGATCGAGGATCGGCGTCCAGCCGGTGCGCGCGAATCCGCCGAGGACGGCGCCGATTCCCGCAGGCTCATAGGGCGGGGGCGCGAAATCGGCGAGACGGAAGCCGAATTTCTCGTGTTCGGTGCCGATCCGCCATGCATCGCGCGGCTTGCAGCCGGCCTCAAACCAGGCGGCGAGCTGACGCCGATCGGTGATGGGGGTGGCGTCGATCTCACCGGGATTGGACATGCGGATTTCGTGACCTTTTGGCGCGCCCCCGGAACGGTGGCGCAAGAAAATGGCAGGCGCAGTCAACGCCGCCGGGGCGCGGCCTGGAGCAGGGCCAACCCGGCGATCGCGGCGGTTTCGGCGCGGAGGATGCGCGGCCCGAGCGTCGCCGGCTCTACAAAGGGATGCGCGCGCAGGACGTCAAGCTCTGCCGCCGCGAATCCCCCCTCGGGCCCGACGATGAGCGCCGCCGGCCCCGGCTTTGCCGCAACCGGCGGCGCGTCCGCGCGTTCGATCGCGGCGACCAGACGGCGCCCGCCCGGCCAGCCGGCGAGGAGGGCGGGGAGGGGTTGCGGGGCATGGAGCTCGGGCAGTGACAGGCGCTCGCTCTGCTCCGCCGCCTCACGCGCGATCGCCTCCAGCCGGGCGAGATTGACCCGCTCGCCGAGGCTATGCATCGTGATCACCGGAAAAATCGCCGCAACCCCGAGCTCGGTCGCCTTCTGGACGACGAGATCGGTCGCCGGGCGTTTGAGAAGCGCAAAAACCAGCCAGAGATCGGGATCCGGCGCGGCCGCTGGCGGGCGCAGTTGGGTTTCGATTGCGATCTCCGCCCCGCCGCGGCGGAGGGCGACGATCCGGCCGCGCCATTCGCCGTCGCGCCCATTGAACAGCGCGATGACCGCGCCGGGCGTTGCGCGCATCACCGTGCCGAGATAATGCGCCTGATCGGGCGGGAGGGCGACGAGGCCGCCGGCGGTGAGGGAAGCCGGCGTGTGGAGACGGATTGACCTGGCCATGATAGCGGTGAGACTAGCACCCATGACCGCGCATACCGATATCGTTCGTGATGGCTTTCTCGCCCGCCTGCCACCGCGCTGGCAGCCCTATTTCCTGCTCGCCCGGCTCGACCGGCCGATCGGGGCGTGGCTGTTGTTTCTCCCTGGCCTCTGGAGCCTGCTGCTGGCGCGGCCGACACTCGGGCGGGCGCTCTGGCTGATCGCCCTGTTTGCCGTGGGCAGCGTCCTAATGCGCGCCGCCGGCTGCATCGTCAACGATATGTGGGACCGCGATCTCGACCGGCTCGTTGCGCGCACCAAGGGCCGCCCGCTCGCCGCCGGCACCCTCGGGCTCGGCGAGGCGGCGATGTTTCTCGCCGTCCTGCTCGCGGTCTCGCTGGTCATTTTGTTGCAATTGCCGCCGCTTGCGCAAGCGCTCGGGGTCGGCTCCCTGGCGCTGGTCGCGACCTACCCGCTCGCCAAGCGCGTCACCTGGTGGCCGCAGATCATGCTCGGTTTCACCTTCGGCTGGGGCGCACCGCTCGGCTACGCCGCCGCGACCGGGCGCCTCACCCTTGCCGCCGGTCTGCTCTATTTCGCCGCGATCGTCTGGATCCTCGGCTATGACACCATCTACGCCCATCAGGACCGCGAGGACGACGCCCTCGTCGGCGTGAAATCGACGGCGCGGCTGTTCGGCCGGGCGACGCGGCCGTTTCTCGCCGTCTGCTACACGCTCGCGCTCATCGCCCTCCTCGCTGCCGGGCGTCTCGCCGGGCTCGGGGTCGGGTTTTTCGCCGCCCTCGCCCTGCCGGCGGCGCTCTTCGCCTGGCAGGTGATCGCCCTCGACATCGATGACCCGGCGCGCTGTCTTCGTCTGTTCAAGGCCAACCGCGAAACCGGGCTCGCGATCGCGCTCGCCATCGCCCTCGGCGGGGGGGGGATGTGAGGCAGGGGGAAGAAAGCGGTTCTTTCTTGGAAGAAAGAACCAAAGACCTTTTGGTCTGGGTGCTGCGATGAGGGCGAGCGAGGGCGTGTTCCCCGACGCGCTCGGCGCGGCAAGCGGGGCGATGGCGGTGCCGCTGCTCATCACCGACGGGCCGGTTCTGGTCTTCGGCGGCTGCTACAGCAATCTTCAGGCGACCGAGGCGCTGCTCGCCGAGGCGGCCCGGCTCGGCATTCCGCCCGCGCGCATGATCTGCACCGGCGATGTCGTCGCCTATGGCGCCGATCCGGCGCCGGTGATCGCACTCATCCGCGCCGCCGGGATCGCGACGGTGATGGGCAATTGCGAGGAACAACTCGCCGCCGAGGCCGAGGATTGCGGCTGCGGCTTCGCCCCTGGGTCGCGCTGCGAACGGCTTTCGGCGGCTTGGTTCACCTATGCCAGCGCCCATGTCGATCACCCGACGCGGCGCTGGATGGCGGGGCTGCCGCGCCGGCTCGATCTCCTCATCGGCGGGCACCGCTTCGCCGTCGTCCATGGCGCGCCGAGCCGGATCAACCGTTTCGTCTTCGCCTCCGCCCCGGACGCCGATCTCGGGCACGAAATCGCCGAAACCGGCACCGACGGCGTGATCGGCGGCCATTGCGGCCTGCCCTTCACCCGCCGCCTCGGCGCGCGGCTCTGGCACAATGCCGGGGTGATCGGCCTGCCCGCCAATGACGGAACCCCACGCGGCTGGTTCAGCCTGCTGATTCCCGGGCGGGACGGACTCGACATTCGCCATCTGCCGCTCGCCTATGACCATCGCGCGGCGGCGGCGGCGATGCGGCGTGCCGGGCTGCCGGAAGACTATGCCGAGACGCTGGAGAGCGGCGTTTGGCCGAATTTCGACATCCTGCCCGCCGCCGAGCAGGCGATGAGCGGCACGCCGCTCGCGCCCGCCGTCACGAAATGGCCGGAGACGGCCCAAGCCGCGCCCGCGCCGCGCCCGGCTTTCGCCGATCCGGCCCGCACCGCAAGCGGCGCCCCGCACGCCTCGGTCGCGCTCACCGCCCTCGAAACCCTGTGGTTCAATACCGGCACGCTCTGCAACATCGCCTGCACGGATTGCTATATCGAAAGCAGCCCGCGCAATGACCGGCTGATTTATCTCGCCCGCGCCGATTTCGAGCGTTTTCTCGACGAAGCGTCCGCCCGCCATCCCGAACTCGCCGAGATCGGCTTCACCGGCGGCGAGCCGTTTCTGAACCCGGAGACGCCGGGGATGATCGCGCAAGCGCTCGCGCGTGGCTATCGCGCGCTCGTCCTGACCAACGCCATGCGCCCGATGCAGCGGCACGGCGAGGCGCTGCGCGCGCTTGCCGCGGCGCATGGCGCGCGGCTCGCGCTTCGCGTCTCGCTCGACCATTACACCCGGGCGGGGCATGAGCGCCTGCGCGGCCCGGGAAGCTTTGCCCCGACCCTCGCCGGGCTTCGTCTTTTGGCGACAAGCGGGGCGGCGCTCTCGATCGCCGCGCGGCGGCCGCCCGAGATCGAGGAGGCGGGGCTGCGCGCCGGCTTCGCCGCCTTGTTCGCCGAACTCGGCCTGGCGCTCGACGCCTTCGATCCCGCGCATCTCACGCTGTTTCCCGAACTCGCCGGCCAGCCCGACCCGCCGGAGGTGAGCGCGACCTGCTGGCAGACGCTCGCCGGGCGCGGGCGGCGGGTGATGTGCGAGACCTCCCGCATGGTCGTCCATCGCCGGGGCGAGGCGGCGCCCAGGGTCGTTGCCTGCACCTTGCAGCCCTATGCGCCGGATTTCGATCTCGGCGCCGATCTCGCCGCGGCGGCGCGCCCGGTGACGCTCAACCACCCCTATTGCGCGCGGTTTTGCGTCTTCGGTGCTGCCTCCTGCAGCGCGCCGGCCGGGTAGCGGGCCGGGCACGAGAATCCGAGCATAACAATAATAACTCGGGTGACGATGAGAGCGCCGAATCCGCCTTGCGCTCACGTAATGTTTATATAAACATATCGCGATCACCGAAGGGGCGCCGCGCAAGGCCATCCCCGATGGGCCGGGAGCGGAGGAAATATTTTGTTATCAAAAGCTTGGATCTGGCCATTGGTGGCCGGAATGGGGATTTGCGCGCTCGTCTTCAGCCAGCCCGCGCGGGCCGAGGACAGCGATGGGCCCGTGGTGCCGGCGGCCGCCCCGCCGGACGTCAATCCGACCTATGACCCCGGCTATGACAGCATCTCCGATTATTTCTCGCATTGGTTCGAGCGCGTCGATCGCGCCCAGGCCGAGCAGCCGCATTGGATGACGCCGATCATCACCGTGACCCCGCGCCTCGAAGAGGAATACCGCTGGGATCAATATTGGGAGCACGCGCCCAACGGCGCCAATATCGACAATTATGATTCCGGCAAGGGGCTCGAACTGATCCCGACCGAGACCGAGGAGTTGATCCTCGGCACCCCGCCCTATGTCACCACCGGCAACATCCCGCGCGGCGCCGCCGGCTTCGCCGACTGGCCGGTGTTTCTCTTCAAGCAGCGTCTGCTTTCGGCCAATGAGCAGAACGGCAATTATATCCTGACCATGTTCTTCTCCGGCCAGGCGCCGATCGGCATTCCGCGCTATAGTGAAAACGCCTATGTCTTCACCCCGACCATCGCCGGCGGCTTCGGCGTCGGCGATTTCGACCTCCAGGCGACGTTCGGAACCCCGTATCCGACCGATCATATCGGCACCATCGGGGCGCAGCTCGCCACCAACGTCACCGTGCAATATCATTTGCTGGATTATCTGTGGCCGGAATTCAGCGTCACCGATCTCGATTTTCTGAGCGGCGCGCGCGGCGGCAAGAACGAGGTCTTTCTGTTCCCCGGCATTCTTTTCGGCCGTTTCCAGCTTTATGGGCGTCTTCGTATGACCTTCGGTTTCGGCTATCAATTCGCGGTCTCGCCGCATGCCGAATACGATCCGCTGACGCCGACCTACACCCATGCCTGGATTTTCTCGGTGCGGTTCCCATTCTGAGCCGATCACGATGATGTGATCTCGATTGCGCATCCATTGCGCTGTCCGTTCCGTAAGCAAGAGCAAAAGCGGCGGGTGGATGGGGAGTCATGGCTGAAAAACCGTTGGAGAGCTTCGTCGGCGTGGTCGGCAAGCCCGTCTGGTGGGCGCGTATCGAGGCGTTGGAGGCGGCGGTGGCGCGTGGCGGGCGGCGCGGCCAGGCGGCGCTCTCGCGGCATGCGATCGAACTCACTCTCGCGCGCCGGCTCCGCGCCCCGGCGCGGCCGCCGAGTGCGGCGGAGGGTGAGATCATACGTCTCGCCGGCCTGCTCGTGCGGACCTTCCGCGGCCTCTCTGCAAAGGGGCGGGCGGCCTTCCATGCCCGTCTCCGCGACGCCCTCAGCGGCGCCAATGCGCTGACCCCGGTTTTTCACCAGATGCGGATCGCCGAGCGGCATCGGCTGCGTGGCTTTACGGTCGCGTTCGCCGGGTTCGAAAACGACACCCCGTTCGATCTCGCGATCACCCGCGAAGGCGCCCGCGCCGAAATCGTCTGCGACGTCATCTCCGCCGAGGACGGGCGCGACGTCCCGCGCGAGGCCTGGTGCCAGCTCGCCGATCGCATCGACCCCGATCTACAGACCTGGCTTGCCGCCCATCCCGGCCGCTATCTCCTCAAGATGACGCTGCCGCAAGGGCTCAGCGCCGAGGATGGCGCCGAAACCGCGACGCTCGGCGCCCTGCATGAGCGGATCCGGGGCATGCTCGCCGGTGCCGCCCGCGCCGATCAGGATGCCGCGGCGATGCTGCGCCTCGATCCGCTGATCCTCGCCGGCGCGCAGGCCGATGAGCACGGGCTGCTCGCGCGATTGCGCCATGATTTCGGGCCCGAGGCGCATCTGTCCGTCACCGTCGCCGGCCAGGGGGTGTTCGTGATGGCGGCGCGCGCGGCGCGCGAGGACGATGTCGCGGCGGCGGTGCGGCGGCGCCTCTCGGTGCTCAGCGGCACACGGCTGAGCGGTGCTGCGCCCGGTATTCTGGCGATGTTTCTCGAGGATACCGATCTCGCGGAATGGCGGGCGCTGCGCGAGCATCTCCGCCTCGAAGGGGCTGCGCGGCGTTTTCTGACCAGCGCCGAGGCGCGCCCGGTGGCCGCGGTGAGCTGTGCGACGCGCGCCGAGCTGATCGGCCTTGCGGCGCCGCAAGCGGTGGCGGGCGGGGAATTGCGCTTCGCCAACCCTTCCCATCCCGCCATACGTTCGGCCGAACTCGCACCGGCGGTTCGCTCGGCGGCCTGATCGTCTCCGCCCAGATCGTCTCCGCCCTACGTTTTCGGGGATAACCGGCGCTTAGGCCGGGGCGCGCGCCCTCGCGACGAGGTCGCGGAGCTTGGCGGCGGCGGCGGCGCCCTTCAAGACGTCGCGCCAATTGGTCTCGGCGACGCGCTGGTGGGCGGCGACCGCGTCATCGGCGCTGGTCACCATGGCAACCCCGGGCTGGGCGTTCGGCGCGGTATCGGGCGGGAACGGGTTGACGGCGAGGCTGGCGCGATCGCGGGCGCGGAGAATTTCGAAGGTGGCGCTCGGCTCCCCCGATTGCAGGAGGCCGAATTGCAGGCCCATCGGCTCGGTTTCCATCAGCGCCGCGGTATTTTCGATCTCGGCCGCGGCGACATCGCGGCAGATGCGGCGCATCCGCTCGGAAAGCGGCAGGGCGCTCGCGATCCCGCCTTCGAGGAAGCGGGTGATCGATGACGCCGAGATCATGGCGATGATGCTCGGGCGCCGCGCCTGATAGGTTTTCTTCCGCGCGGCGAGGAGGCCGAGCAGTTGCTCCGCCGCCGAACGCAAGGCGCCGCGTTCGGCCCCGGCGGCATCGGCGGTCTCGAAAAGTGCCTCGGCGAGTGCCGAATCATAGGCCGCGGAGGTGGTGAGATAGCAGATCGGCTGATGGACGAGCAGAATCTGATCGGCGGTTTCCTCGATCTGGCGGGCGCGCTCGAAATAGCCGGCGGGGCGATTATAATATTCGACCCCGATGCCGAGGAGAGACAGCGGCGAAATTTTGAGCAGTTCGGCCAGGCGCTGGATGGTGTCGAGCTTGATCACCTCGCCTTTTTCATAGCGATAGAGCGCCGCCCGCGAGACGCCGAGACGCGCGGCGATTTCCTCGGCGCGAAGGCCGGTTTCCATGCGATACGCGCGCAGTTGCTGGCCGATTTCAGTGAAGCGCATGAACGATGTCCCTCCAAAGCCGAAGCGCTCGATCCCGAGTCGAGCCATCCGATTCGGGCAAAGCTTAACGCGCCCTTATCGCATGTCTCGGAATCGGAGTCATGAGCTTAAATTCATGGCAACGATAATATTTCGACGCCAGTGGCCGTGATCTGCATATGACGTGAATAAAAAGTAAGGGAATCCCGCTCCGCGTGTCTTCAGCCCGGCGAGCGCACTTTATGCGCGGCGAGCCCTTCGAGCGCCTCGAGCATCGCCGCATGGTCGCGATCGCCGCCGCCATGCGCGACGACGGACGAGAAAAGCTGCTGCGCCCCCGCCGTGTTGGGGAGCGCGACGCCAAGCTGGCGCGCCGCCGAGAGCGCGAGATTGAGATCCTTCTGATGCAGGCGGATGCGGAAGCCGGGCGCGAAGCTGTGGTCCAGCATGCGTTGGCCATGCACTTCCAGCACCCGCGAGGCGGCGAAACCGCCGAGCAGGGCGGTGCGGACGCGGGCCGGATCGGCGCCGGCGCGGGAGGCGAAGAGCAGCGCCTCGGCCACCGCCTCGATATTGAGCGCGACGACGATCTGATTGGCGACCTTGCAGATCTGGCCGGCGCCGTTCTCCGCGCCGATATGGGTGATGCTCTTGCCCATCGCGGCGAAGAGGGGCTCTGCGCGCTGGAACGCCGCCTCCGGCCCGCCGACCATGATGGTGAGGCTCGCCTGCTTGGCGCCGACCTCGCCGCCGGAGACCGGCGCGTCGAGATACTGGCAGCCGAGCTTCGCGATCCGCTCGGCAAACTGCTTGGTCGCGAGCGGATCGATCGAGGACATGTCGATCACCAGCTTGCCCGGCGACAGACCCTCGGCGACGCCGTTTGCGCCGAACAGCACGTGTTCGACATCGGGGGTGTCGGGCAGCATCAGGATCACCACTTCGGCGGCGCGCGCGATCGCGGTCGCATCCGCGAGGACCGTTGCCGCGGCACGGAGTTCGGCGCTGAGGCTGGCGCGCTCGGGGACCAGGATTTCATGTCCCGCGTTCTTGAGGTTGAGCGCCATCGGGCGCCCCATGATGCCAAGCCCGATGAAACCGATCCGCATGGTTTTGTCCTTCCTCTTCCCTACGCGCTCAGACGCCGAACCGCCGGCGCCAGGCGAGCCCGGCGACGGTCTCGCCGGCCGGGCGGTATTCACAGCCGACCCAGCCCCGATAGCCGAGCGCGTCGATGCGCGCGAACACAAAATCCCAGCCGATTTCGCCGGTTCCGGGCTCGTTCCGGGCCGGCACGTCGGCGATCTGCATATGGTCGATCAGCGGCAAGAGCCGCGCCATCCGCCGGGTGATGTCACCCTCGGTGATCTGGCAGTGATAGAGGTCGAATTGCAGGCCGAGGCGCTCGCGCCCGATCGCTTCGATGAGTGCCGCGGCCTGGTCGGTGGTGTTGAGGAAATAGCCCGGCATGTCCTGATGGTTGATCGGCTCGATCAGCAATTTGACCCCCGCCGCCTGCGCCTCGCCCGCCGCCCAGGCGAGATTGGTCGCATAGACCGCGGCCAGCGTCACCGGCGAAAGCCCGGCGGGCGCGAGGCCGGCCATGCAATGCACCTGCCGGCAGCCGAGCGCCTGGGCATAGTCGAGGGCGCGGCGGATGCCGGTGCGGAATTCCGCCTCGCGGCCGGGGAGGCAGGCGATGCCGCGCTCGCCCGCCGACCAGTCCCCGGGTGGGGCGTTGAACAGAACCTGGGTCAGGCCCTCGGCGTCGAGCGCCGCCCTGAGGGTTGCCGGGTCGTGGTCATAGGGAAACAAATATTCGACCGCGGTGAAGCCGGCGCGGGCGGCGGCGGCGAAGCGCTCCAGGAACGGCACTTCGTTGAACATCATCGAGAGATTGGCGCAGAAACGCGGCATTTTTTCCTCCCCGGAACATGTCGGCCGGCGCGCCGGCGCGCCGGCGCGGCAAGGCTAGCCGGGCGGGGCCGGCTTGGCCAGCGGAGCGGAAGACCGGGTGCTCAGTGATCAGCCTCGTCGCCATCGGACTCGACTTCGATATCGGCGTCGAGCGTATCGGTGTCGTCCTCGAGATCGGCGGCGTCCTCGATCACATCGCCGTCCTCGACCACCTCGATATCGAGATCGGCATCCTCCAGCTCCGGCGACACCGCTTTCTTCGGCCGCTTATCCTCGACGACCGTGACCGGCGGGCGGCGGAGACGCGGTTGCTCTGGCGGCTGTTCGGCGCCGCATTTGGGGCAGATCGCCGGCTGCTTCAGAAGATCGTAGAAGCGGGTGCCGCACTGGACGCAGACGCGCTTGCTGCCGAGTTCGGGCTTCGCCATGGGGGCCTCGTTCGAACGCCAATCGGGCGCGCCCCATGCCATCCTCGCGCGCCCCTGTCAAACCCCGGATCGCCGTGCTATCGCGCCGGCGCCGGTGGCTGCGGTTCGGCGAGGAGAGAGACGGGGATGGCGGGGACGGGGACGGACTCAGGGGCGGGGATGGTCGCGCAGCGCCCGGCGCGCGGGCTCGAAGGCGTCGCGCGCATTCCCGGCGACAAATCGATCAGCCATCGGGCGTTGATGCTCGGGGCGCTCGCGATCGGCGAGACCCGCATCTGCGGCCTGCTCGAAGGCGAGGACGTGCGCCGCACCGCCGAGGCGATGCGCGCCCTCGGCGCCGCGATCAGGCGCGAGGGGGATGGGGTCTGGCGCGTCGCCGGGCGCGGGATCGGCGCCATCACCGAGCCCGAGGACGTGCTGGACATGGGCAATTCCGGCACCGCGGCGCGGCTTTTGGCCGGGATTCTCGCAAGCCACCCGGTTTTTTCGGTGCTCACCGGCGATGCCAGTCTCCGCCGCCGGCCGATGCGCCGGGTGATCACGCCGCTCGCCACCTGCGGCGCGGCGTTTGCCGCCCGTGATGGCGGGCGCATGCCGCTCGCGATCACCGGCACCGCCGCCGCAATGCCGATCGCCTATCGTCTGCCGGTCGCCTCGGCGCAGGTGAAATCGGCGATCCTGCTCGCCGGATTGAACGCCCGCGGTGTGACCACCGTCGAAGAGCCGGTGGCGACCCGCGATCATTCGGAAAACATGCTGCGCCATTTCGGCGCGAGCGTCGTGGTGAGCGAGGATCAGGTGGGCGGGCGGGTGATCGAACTCGCCGGCCAGCCGGAATTGCGCGCCGCCGACATCGTGGTGCCCGGCGATCCCTCCTCGGCGGCGTTCCCGCTGGTCGCGGCCCTCCTGGTGCCGGGCTCGGCGATCAGCCTGCCGGGCATCGGGCTCAATCCGCTGCGCACCGGGCTCTTCGCGACGCTGGCCGAGATGGGGGCGGCGATCACCATCAGCAATCGCCGGATCAGCGGCGGCGAGCCGGTCGGCGATCTCGCGGTTGCTCATGGCGCGCTCGTCGGCATCGATGTCGCGCCGGAGCGGGCGCCGAGCATGATCGACGAATATCCCATCCTCGCCGTCGCCGCCGCCTGCGCGCGCGGCGTGACGCGGCTGCGCGGGCTCGCCGAACTCCGCGTCAAAGAGAGCGACCGGCTGGCGGCGACGATGGCCCTGCTCGCCGGCAATGGCGTCGCGGTCGAGAACGAGGGCGACGATCTCATCATCCACGGCACCGGCGCGCCGCCCGCCGGCGGGGGGATGGTCGCGACCGGCATGGATCATCGGATCGCGATGAGCGCGCTGGTGCTCGGGCTCGCGAGCGTGGCGCCGGTCGCGATCGACGAGGCACGTTTCATCGAGACCAGTTTCCCCGGCTTCGCCGCGCTGATGAACGGGCTCGGCGCGGCGATCGCCCCGCTCTGATGGCGGCCCCGATGACGGCCGCGCCCCTGGTGATCGCGATCGACGGGCCGGCGGCGGCGGGGAAGGGGACGCTCGCCCGCCGTCTGGCCGCGCATTTCGGCCTGCCCTATCTCGATACCGGCCTCCTCTATCGCGCCGTTGCGCGCCGCGTGCTCGATCAGGGCGGCGATCCCGCCGATCCGGCAGAGGCGGCGCGGGCGGCGCAGGCGCTGAGCCCCGGCGATCTCGCCCGCGGCGATCTTCGCACCGCGGCGGTCGATCGCGCCGCCAGCGCCGTCGCCGGGCAGGAAGCGGTGCGTGCCGCCCTGCTCGCTTTCCAGCGCGATTTCGCGTCGCGCGGCGGCGCGGTTCTCGACGGCCGCGACATCGGCACCGTGGTGCTGCCGGCCGCGCCCGTGAAGCTCTTCGTCACCGCGAGCCTCGCCGCCCGCGCCGAGCGGCGCTGGCGCGAGCGTGCCGCCGCCCCTGAGGAACGCGCACAGATCACCGCCGATCTCGCCGCCCGCGACGCGGAGGACGCGGCGCGCACGCTCGCGCCACTCCGCCCGGCCGCGGATGCGGTGACGCTCGACACCTCGGCGCTCGACGCCGACGCCGCATTCGCCGCGGCGCTCGCCATCGTCCTCGCCGTCATCGCGCCCCAGTGAGCAGCGGGGCGGAGCGATCGCGGACGTGATCGCGAGAGACAGGAAAACCCCCGCGCGGGCGCCGGTTCCCCTTGACTCGGGAAGGGTTTGGCGTATCTGTCCACGGCGCTGCGCGGCCGGGAACACTGGGCCGCGTGGCATCGTGCCGCGTCCGTTCATTCGTGAGTTTCATCGGCCCCTGCGCAACGCATGGGCAAGACGTGTCCGCCAGACGGACGCGCATACCAGGACCGGGCGGCCCGCGCCGCCCCGCGCCACATAAGGATCGACCCATTCCGATGGCTGCCACTGCGCCTGCTACCGCCGCTCCCGCCCACGTCGCCGGGGGCGAGGATTTTGCCGCCATGCTCGATCAGACCCTCGGCCGCGATGCCGGCTTCGAGGGCTCGGTCATCACCGGCCACGTGCTGCGCCTGACCGATGAATTCGCGATCGTCGATGTCGGGCTCAAAAGCGAGGGGCGGGTGCCGCTCAAGGAATTCGCCCCGCCCGGCATGGCGCCGGAGGTCAAGCCCGGCGACGCGGTCGAGCTTTACGTCGAGCGCTACGAGGATCGTGACGGCGCCATCGTGCTCTCGCGCGAGAAGGCGCGGCGCGAGGAATCCTGGACCAATATCGAAAAGGCCTTCGCCGCCAATCAGCGCGTGAACGGCACCATCTATGGCCGCGTCAAGGGCGGCTTCACCGTCGATCTCGGCGGCGCCGTGGCGTTCCTGCCGGGAAGCCAAGTCGATATCCGCCCGGTGCGTGACGTTGCGCCGCTCATGGGCACGCCCCAGCCCTTCCAGATCCTGAAAATGGACCGCGCGCGCGGCAATATCGTCGTCTCCCGCCGCGCCGTGCTGGAAGAGACCCGCGCCGAGCAGCGGAGCGAACTGATCCAGGGTCTCAAGGAAGGCATGATCATCGACGGCGTGGTGAAAAACATCACCGATTACGGCGCCTTCGTCGATCTCGGTGGCGTCGATGGCCTGCTCCATGTGACCGACATCGCCTGGCGGCGCATCAACCACCCCGCCGAGGCGTTGCAGATCGGCCAGCCGGTGCGCGTGCAGGTGATCCGCTTCAACCCCGAGACCCAGCGCATCAGCCTCGGCATGAAGCAGCTCGAAGCCGACCCCTGGGAGGGGATCGCGGCGAAATACCCGCCGGGGACGAAATTCACCGGCCGCGTCACCAACATCACCGATTACGGCGCTTTCGTCGAACTCGAACCCGGGGTCGAGGGGCTGGTGCATGTCTCGGAAATGTCGTGGACGAAGAAGAACGTCCATCCCGGCAAGATCGTCGCGACCAGCCAGGAAGTCGAGGTCATGGTGCTCGACGTCGATGCCGGCAAGCGGCGCATCTCGCTCGGCCTGAAGCAGGTCCAGGGCAACCCCTGGGAGGTCTTCCTCGACGAGCATCCGATCGGCTCGACGATCGAGGGCGAGATCCGCAACATCACCGAATTCGGCCTGTTCATCGGCCTCACCGCCGATCTCGACGGCATGGTGCATATGTCCGACATCTCCTGGGACGAGCCCGGGGAGGTCGCGATCAACAAATACACCAAGGGCGACATGGTGCGCGCCAAGGTGCTCGACGTCGATGTCGAAAAAGAGCGCATCAGCCTCGGGATCAAGCAGTTGCAGGTCGATCCGGCGGCGGATGTGCTCGATCGCATCCACAAGGGCGATATCGTCACCTGCGTCGTCACCGCGGTGCAGTCGAACGGTGTCGAGGTCAAGGTGGACGACGTGCTCGGCGGCTTCATCCGCCGCGCCGAACTCGCCCGCGACAAGGCCGATCAGCGCGCCGAGCGCTTCGCGGTCGGCGAAAAGCTCGACGCCAAGGTGACCGCGGTGGATCGCGCGGCGCGCAAGCTCAGCCTCACCATCAAGGGCAAGGAAGTGGACGAGGAGAAGCAGGCGATGGCCGATTTCGGCTCCTCCGATTCCGGCGCCTCGCTCGGTGACATCCTCGGCGCTGCGATCCGCAGACGCAACCAGCAGGCGCAGCAGGAAACCGACTGAGGCAGCGGCAGACGGTGAGCTTCGAGACCGATCTGCTTCTCGACAGGCGGCGCCTCAAGCGCCGCCTGATGCTGTGGCGGGTGGTCGCGGTGATCGCCGTCGTCGTGGCGCTCGGGGCGGGCTTGGGTGGTGGCGGTGTTGCCCTCGGGCGGCCGCATGTCGCGCGGCTTCTGGTGCGCGGGGTGATCACCGAGGATCGCGCCTTGACCCGCGCGGTCGGCGCGCTCGCCGCCGACCCCTCGGTCGCGGCGCTGGTGGTCGAGATCGATAGCCCCGGCGGCTCGGTCGCCGGCGGCGAATCGCTGCATGACGCCATCGCGCAAGTCGCCGCCAAAAAGCCGGTGGTCGCGGTGATGGATGGGATCGCCGCCTCGGCCGGCTATATGATCGCGGTGCCGGCGGCGCGGATTTTCTGCAGCCCGGCGACGCTGACCGGCTCGATCGGGGTTCTGCTCGAAACCGGGGACGTCTCCGGCCTGCTCGGCAAGCTCGGGGTCAGTGCCGATGCCATCGTCTCCGGCCCGCTCAAGGACCAGCCGAGCTTCACGAAACCCCTCTCGCCGGAGGGGCGGGTTGCGATGCAGTCCCTGGTGATGGACATGTATGAGCAGTTCGTCGGCATGGTTGCCGAGGGGCGGCACATGGACCCGGCGCGGGTGCGGGCGCTCGCCGATGGCCGCGCCTATACCGGGCATCAGGCGTTGCCGCTCGGCCTCGTCGATGAATTCGGCGGCGAGGCAGAGGCGCGGGCGTGGCTCGCGAAAAACCGCGCGGTGCCGGAAACCCTGCCGGTCAGCGACCTCGAAACCCGCAGCCTCGCCGAGCGGATGCTCGGCGGCAGTCTCGGCGGGATGCTCTCCATTCCACTGAAAATGTTGTTTTCACAACACGTTATGCTTGACGGGGCGTGGGCGCTCTGGCAGCCTTCGGGCGCGTGAGGTGCCGCATGGCGGCGCGCCGGGGTTTTTCGCGGCGGGGCCCCCTGGCGCGGGGACACGCAGACGCGGGGACACGCAGGCGCGAGGACAACGCAGGGGCGAGGGCGCGCAAGGGGAGAGGGCCGGCAAGATGACGAAATCCGAGCTGATCGCTGAACTCGCGGCCGCCAACCCGCATCTTTACGCGAGTGATGTCGAGAAGATCGTCAACACGATTTTCAAGGAGATCGCGGGCGCCCTGGCGCGCGGGGCGCGGGTCGAACTGCGCGGTTTCGGCGCCTTCACCGTCAAGCATCGCGAGGCCCGCACCGGCCGCAATCCGCGCACCGGCACGCTGGTCGAGGTCGAGGAAAAGGGTGTGCCCTTCTTCAAGGCCGGCAAGGAGTTGCGCGAGCGCGTCAATCACGGCAACGCCGCCGCCGCCTGATCTGCTGCGACACGATGCTGCGTTTTCTTCTTCTGCTGCCGCTGTTGCTGCTCGTCGTGCTGTTCGTGGTCTCGAACACCGCGGCGGTGGAATTGCGCCTGTGGCCGACGGGATGGAGCCTGCGGGCGCCGCTTGCACTCTGCATGCTCGGGGGGATGGCGATTACTTTCCTGCTCGGGGCGTTGTTCACCTGGTTTCCCGCGCTCGGCGCGCGGCGGCGGGCGCGGCGGGCGGAGGCGCGGGTGGTGGCGCTCGTGCAGGAGGTCGCGGCGCTCAAGGCGCGTCTCGGCGATGGCCAGACCCTGCTGCCGCCCGTTGTTTGATGGCGATGGGCGGTTGATGGCGATGGGCGGCGCGGCGCGGGTCAAGATTTGCGGCATCAATAGCGAGGCGGCGTTCGATGCCGCCGTCGCCGCCGGCGCGGATTGGCTCGGCTTCGTGTTCTTCCCGCCCTCGCCGCGCGCGGTCAGCGCCGAACGCGCCGCCGAACTCTCGGCGCGGGCGCCGGGCGGCCCGCTCCGGGTCGGGCTATTCGTTGCGCCTCTGCTCGCCGAGATCGCCGCCGTGCTCGCTGCATTCCGGCTCGATATTCTGCAAATCCACGGCTCCGCCGCAGAGGCGCGGGCGATCCGCGCCGCGTTCGGCCGCCCGGTCTGGCGCGCGGTCGGGATCGGGGCGGCGGCGGATCTGCCGGTGGATGCCGAGGGCGCCGATGCCCTGCTGTTGGACGCCAGCCCGCCGCGCGGCGCGACCCGCCCGGGCGGCAATGCCCAGCCCTTCGACTGGACCCTGCTCCGTGGCTGGCGCGCGCCGGCGCCCTGGCTGCTGGCTGGTGGCCTGACCCCGGAAAATGTCGCCGCCGCCATCACCGCGACCGGTGCTGCGGCGGTCGATGTCTCCTCCGGGGTCGAGCGGCGTCCGGGCGAGAAAGACCCGGCCCTGATCCGCGCCTTCATCGCCGCCGCGCGCGGGGCAAACACCGTATAAAGACAGCCGGAAAGCGCTTCTTTTTCTGAAGAAAAAGAAGCAAAAAGACTTTTCTCCCGGGACAGCGCCTGCGGCGCTGTCCAATCAAGTAAAAGTTTTTTGGTTCTTTTTTTCAAAAAAGAACGATTCTTTCTTTTGCCTTCACTCTCGAAATTCATCGCGCCGATAGCCCTGTGCGAACAGGGCGACGCGCAATGTGCCGTGGGTGATGCGCGCCTCTGCCGCCGCGGCCACTGCCGGTTTGGCGCGAAAGGCGATGCCGAGCCCGGCGGTTTTCAGCATGGCGAGATCATTGGCGCCGTCACCGATCGCCATCGTATCGGCGAGCGGGATCGCGTGCGCCGCCGCGAGTTCGCGCAGGATGCGGGCCTTGGCGTCGCGGTCGAGCACCGGCTCGGCGACCGTGCCGGTGAGTGTTTCGCCGTCGTCTTGCAGATGATTGGCGAAATGGGCGGTAAATCCCAGGCATTCGGCGATGCGGGTGGTGAAATAGGTGAACCCGCCGGAGACCAGGGCGGTGACGGCGCCGTTTGCGCGCATGGTCGCGATCAGTTCGCGCGCCCCCTCGGTGCAGCAGAGCCGGGCGGCGACGCGGTCGAGGGCGGCGAGCCTGGTGCCGCGCAACCGCGCGACGCGGGCGCGGAGCGCTTCCCCGAAATCGATCTTGCCTTCCATGCTGCGCGCCGTGATGGCGGCGATTTCGGCGCCGATCCCGGCCTCGGCGGCGAGTTCGTCGATCACCTCGGCGGTGATGATGGTGCTGTCCATGTCGGCGGTGAGCAGACGCTTGCGCCGCCCGGTGGCGGGGAGGCAAAACACGTCGATCGGCCGGGCGCCGAGGATGGCGGCGAGCGCCTCTGGCGGCGGCGGCGCCGGGCAGGGAAGATCGGCCGCCTCGCCGGGCGAGAGGATCGCGGGCGGCCCGGCGCGGGCGGCGTCCCGGAGCGCGGTGAGGGTGCCGGGATCGAGAATGGTCGCGTCACGGCGGGCAACGAGGGTGAGGACGGTGTTCATGGCTGGGGTCATGGCCGGCGGACCATGCGGGCGGAAGGCCGCCGAGGCAAGAGTGGAGACCGCGCTGATCGTCGCCGGGCCGACCGCGTCCGGCAAATCGGCGCTGGCATTGATGCTTGCCGAGCGGCTTGGCGGGGTGGTGATCAATGCCGATGCGATGCAGCTCTATCGCGATCTCCGCATCCTGACGGCGCGGCCGTCCGACGCCGATTGCGCCCGCGTGCCGCATGATCTCTATGGCGTTCTGCCGCCCGCCCCGCCGGCGAGCGCCGCCTGGTGGCGGGGGGCGGCGCTGGCGGCGGGGCGGGCGGCGCGGGCTTGCGGGCGGGTGCCTATTCTCTGTGGCGGCAGCGGGCTCTATTTGCAGGCGCTGGTTTTCGGCCTCGCTGCGATCCCGCCAGTGCCCGATGCGGTGCGGGAGGCGGTGCGGGCGCGGCTGGCCGCGATCGGGCCGGCGGCGCTGCACGCCGAACTCGCGGCCGCCGACCCCGAAACCGCGTCCCGGCTTCGCCCCAACGATTCCCAGCGCATCGCCCGCGCGTTCGAAGTCTGGCGCGCGACCGGGCGCGGGCTCGCCGCCTGGCAGGCCGCCCCCGGCACGCCGCCCGAGGGTTGGCGTTTCGTGAGTATTCTCCTCGACCCGCCACGCGAGACCCTGCGCGCGGCGATCGCCGCCCGTTTCGCGGCCATGCTGGCGGCCGGCGGGCTCGCGGAGGTGCGGGCGCTCGTGGGGCGCGGGCTCGATCCCGCTTTGCCGCTGCTTCGCGCCCATGGTGTCCCCGAACTCGCCGCCCATCTGCGCGGCGAGATCACGCTTGACGAGGCCGGGCGGCGGGCCGAACTGGTCACCGGGCAATACACCAAGCGCCAGGCGACATGGTTTCGCCATCATCGCTTGGGGGCGCAAAATTATGTGATTAATGCGCGAATAGACGATTTTGCGCAACTTTCGCAAAATAACATGGCTGATCTGCTCAATTTTCTAACCGAAGCCGGGTTGACGCCACGCGCCTCCCCGGCCTAGTGGAACCGGCGAGCGGAGAGGTGATGGCGATGACGACGAGCGAGATGCGGCCGGGGGCGGAAGTTTTGTTGCGCGCGCTGAAGGAACAGGGCGTCGAGGTGATTTTCGGCTATCCCGGCGGCGCGGTTCTGCCGATCTATGACGCGATTTTTCAGCAGAATGCCATCCGCCACGTTCTCGTCCGCCACGAACAGGCGGCGGTGCATGCCGCCGAGGGCTATGCGCGCTCGACCGGCAAGGTCGGCGTGGTGCTCGTCACCAGCGGGCCGGGGGCGACCAATGCCGTGACCGGCCTCGTCGATGCGCTGATGGACAGCATCCCGATCGTCTGTCTGACCGGCCAGGTGCCGACCCATCTGATCGGCAATGACGCCTTCCAGGAAGCCGACACCACCGGGATCACCCGGCCGGCGACCAAGCATAACTACCTCGTCCGCAAATCCGAGGATCTGGCGCGGGTGGTGCACGAGGCGTTCTATGTCGCGCGCTCGGGCCGGCCGGGGCCGGTGGTGATCGATCTGCCCAAAGACATCGTCATCAACCCCGCCCCCTATGCCGCGCCGGCGACGGCGCCGCATCGGAGCTATCGCCCGGTCCTCGACCCCGCGCCGGATGCGATCGCGAAAGCGGTCGACCTTCTCAAGGGCGCGAAGCGGCCGATCATCTATACCGGCGGCGGCGTGATCAATGCCGGGCCGGCGGCGGCGGCGATGCTGACCCGGCTGGTGCGCGAGACCGGGTTTCCCTGCACCTCGACGCTGATGGGGCTCGGCGCTTGTCCGGCCTCCGATCCGCATTTTCTGGGCATGCTCGGGATGCACGGGACGGTCGAGGCCAATCTCGCGATGCATGGCTGCGACGTGATGCTGGCGGTCGGCGCGCGCTTCGATGACCGTGTCACCGGCCGGCTTGCCGCCTTCAGCCCCCAGGCCAAGAAAATCCATATCGATATCGACCCCTCCAGCATCAACAAGAACGTTGCGGTCGAGGTCGCGATCGTCGGTGATGCCGGGCGGGCGCTTTCGGCCCTGCTCGATGCCTGGGCGCGGAATACGAAGCCGCAGGATCGCCCCGCGCTCGCCGCCTGGTGGCGGGAGATCGAGGCCTGGCGCGGGCGCGATTGTCTCCGTTACACCCAGGCGACGGCGCCGGGGGCGATCATCAAGCCGCAACACGCGATCCGCAGGCTTTACGAAATCACCCGCGATCTGGGCCGCGAGACCTTCATCACCACCGAGGTTGGCCAGCATCAGATGTGGGCGGCGCAGCATTTCCGCTTCGAGCGCCCCAATCACTGGATGACTTCGGGCGGGCTCGGCACCATGGGCTACGGCCTGCCGGCGGCGATGGGGGTGCAGATCGCCCATCCCGAGGCGCTGGTGATCGATATCGCCGGCGAGGCGTCGATTCTGATGAATATCCAGGAGATGAGCACGCTTTCGCAATATCGCCTGCCGGTGAAGGTGTTCATCCTCAACAACCAATACATGGGCATGGTGCGGCAATGGCAGGAATTGCTGCATGGTGGCCGCTACGCCGAGAGCTACACCGCGGCGCTGCCGGATTTCGTGCGCCTCGCCGAGAGTTTCCACGCCGTCGGCCTGCGCGCCCGGACCATCGAGGAACTCGATCCGGTCATTCATGAGATGCTCGCCACCGATCGCGCGGTGATCGCCGATATCGCCGTCGATCAGGCGGAGAATTGCTTTCCGATGATCCCCTCGGGGGCGGCGCATAACGAAATGATCCTCGGCCCCGAGCATGAAAGCGAGGCGGCGGGCATCACCGATGAGGGCTTGGTGCTGGTGTGATGGCGAACGATACTGGTTTCCGTAGTGCGACGATCTCGGTCCTGGTCGATAACGAATCCGGGGTTCTCGCACGTGTGATCGGGCTTTTTTCCGGCCGTGGCTATAATATCGACAGCCTGACGGTGGCGCCGGTCGAGGATGGGCGCGGGCGTTCGCGCATCAATGTCGTAACCTCGGGGACCGAGATGGTGATCGAGCAGATCAAGGCGCAGCTCGACCGGCTGGTTCCGGTCCATCGCGTCGCCGATCTCTCCAAGGAGGGGCCGCATCTGGCGCGCGAGATGGCGCTGATCAAAATCCTCTGCGCCGGTGAGCGCCGGGCCGAGGCGCTGCGCCTGGCCGATGCGTTCCGCGCCCGCGTCGTCGATGCGACGACCGAGAGCTTCGTCTTCGAGATGACCGGCAACCCCGACAAGCTCGATGCGTTTCTCGACCTGATGCGTCCGCTCGGCCTCGCCGAGGTCTCGCGCACCGGGGTTGCGGCGATCGCGCGGGGCACGCGCGTGATCTGATGGCGATGCCGCCCGCGTCTCGTCCGCCGACGCCGGCGCAGGGCCACGTTCTCGATGTCTATTTCCGGCTCTATCAGAACCATACCACGATCATGATGCATCAGGAGCGCTCGCAATATATCCTGATGCGGGCGTTCTTTCAGATCATCACCGTGGTGTTCGTCGTCGAGCATCTGCCGCTCCAGATGATCCGGGACCAGAGCATCGTCCTGCTCTTGAGTTTTTTCATCAAGGTATCGCTGTTTCTCACCAGCTACACGATGCTGCGCAAGGCTCATCGCGCCAACTACCATGAAGAGATCGCCGGGATGTATCTCCGGAAAATCATGGATTTTTTGAAAAACGAGGAAAACGCGATCGATCCCTACGTGACAGAGCGCAAGGTGCGAGATAAACACCGGCTCGTCGGCTACCTGATTTTTCCGCAGATCAATCGCATGGCCGTCGGAATAACGTTCATGCTGTTCAGTGTGGCTATCGCCGCTTTCGTGACCATAAAATAGGGGTAAGACATGCGCGTTTACTACGACCGCGATGCGGACGTGAATTTGATCAAGGCGAAGAAGGTCGCCGTGGTCGGCTATGGCAGCCAGGGCCATGCCCATGCCAATAATCTCAAGGATTCGGGGGTCAAGGACATCGTCGTCGCCCTCCGCCCGGGTTCGGCCGGGGTCGCCAAGGCGGAAGCCGCCGGGCTGCGCGTTCTTGCGCCGGCGGAGGCGGCGAAATGGGCCGATGTGGTGATGGTGCTGACCCCGGATGAGGGGCAGGGCGATCTCTATCGCGACCACCTCGCCGCCAACATGAAGCCGGGGGCGGCGATTGCCTTCGCCCATGGCCTCAACATCCATTTCAACCTGATCGAGCCGCGGGCGGATATCGATGTTTTCATGATCGCGCCGAAAGGCCCCGGCCATACCGTGCGTTCGGAATATCAGCGCGGCGGCGGGGTTCCGTGCCTGGTCGCGGTTGCCCAGAACCCGTCCGGCAACGCGCTCGAAATCGCGCTCTCCTATGCGTCGGCGATCGGCGGCGGGCGGGCCGGGATCATCGAGACGACGTTCAAGGAAGAATGCGAGACCGATCTGTTCGGCGAGCAGGTGGTGCTGTGCGGCGGCCTCGTGGAACTCATCAAGGGCGGCTTCGAAACCCTGGTCGAGGCCGGCTACGCCCCCGAGATGGCGTATTTCGAGTGTCTGCACGAGGTCAAGCTGATCGTCGATCTGATCTATGAAGGCGGCATCGCCAACATGAACTATTCGATCAGCAACACCGCCGAATACGGCGAATATGTCAGCGGCCCGCGCATCGTCACCGCCGAGACCAAGGCGGAGATGAAGCGGGTTCTGAGCGATATCCAGTCCGGCAAATTCACCCGTGACTGGATGCTGGAAAACCGCGTCAATCAGACCAGCTTCAAGGCGATGCGCCGCCGCATGGGCGAGCATCAGGTGGAGCAGGTCGGCGAGAAGCTCAGGGCGATGATGCCGTGGATCGCCAAGAACGCGCTGGTCGACAAGAGCCGGAACTAATCCCGGGAACCGAAGGCTGCCCTCAGCGCGCGGCGCGGGTTGCGCATAGCTCGGCGATGGCCGCGGCGTCGGCGCGGAGGGCGGCGGATTTTCTCTCCCGGGCCAGCGTCTCGGCGAGATTTTCGGCGACGTTGAGATCTTTCTGCGTAACGCGCAGCCGGGTCTCAGCGGCGGCGAGAGCGGCATCGGCCTCGTCGACGAGTTCGGCGAGCCGCATTGCTGCCGCCCGCAGCATGCCGCGCCAGCCCGGGCTTGCGGGCAACGCGGCGGTTGCATCGGTGCCGCGGTCGGCGAGATAGCGGGCGAGGCGGGCGACATGCGCGCGGCGATGGCGCAGCCATTCGGCCTCCCGCGCCGCCGTTTGCTGCGCCATTTCGCGCGCCAGGGTCAGGGTTTCGATCGTGCCGCGATTTAGGATGCCGTGTCGGGTCATGCCGCTCTCTCACCTCTCACGCCTCATCCTCGCGGAAAAAAGTTAACCGGAGATGGCCGCTTGTCGGGCCGGCGGAGAGCGCTTATTGCATCGCCCATGCGCCGCATTCTTCCGTTGCTCGCCCTTTTCCTGCCGCTCGCCGCCACCGCCGCCGAACCCGGGGCCAAGCGCCCGCCCGACCGCGCCGATACGCCGGTGCCGCTCGGCACGTTCGAGGCATGGACGGCGGCGACCCACCACGAGGCGGATCAGCTCGTCTGTTACGCCTTCACCCGCGCGCATGGCGCCTCCACCAAGCTCGCCGGCCGTGGCGATGTCATTCTCTCGGTGACCGAGCGTCCTTCCGGGCGCGATGCCGTGGCGCTCAGCGCCGGCTACGCCTATCCGCTCGGCGCCGAGGTGCGCCTGCAGGTGGAGAAGGCGAGTTTCGTGCTCTATACCGCGCAGCGCTCGGCCTTTGCCCGCGACGGCCATGCCGTCGTCGCCGCCCTTCTCAAGACCCATGCGCGTGACATCCAGACCCACGCCCCGGCGCCGCGCCATGCGCAGGTGACCGATCAGTTCAGCCTGCGCGGCTTCGCCCAGGCCTATGCCGCGATCGCCAAGGCCTGCCCGGCCAAACCCGGCGGCGCCAAATGAGCGGGGCCAGATGAGCGGGGCGGCGCTCGATCTCCGCGAGGACGAGCGGGCCCGCATCCTCGCCAAGGCGGCGCTGTTCGCGCCACCCGGCGCCGAGCTTGCCGATGGCCGGCGGGATCTGATCGGGCTCACGCGCGATGAACTGGGTGCGGCGCTGGCCGCGCTCGACATCCCGGCGTTTCGCGCCAAACAGATCTGGCACTGGATCTATCACCAGGGGGTGCGCGATTTCGCGCGCATGTCCACGATCGCGCGGCCGCTTCGCGAGACCCTCGAGGCGCGTTTCGTGATCTCCCGCCCCGAGGTCGCGCTGCGCCACAAGAGCGCCGACGCTTCCGAGAAATTTCTCTTTCGCCTGCGTGATGCGGCGCAGGTGGAGACGGTCTATATCCCCGATCCGGTCGAGGATCGCGGCGCCGTCTGCCTCTCCTCGCAGGTCGGCTGCACGCTTTCCTGCCGCTTCTGTCATACCGGGACGCAGCGTCTCGAACGCAATCTCGGCGCTGCTGAGATCGTCGGCCAGTTCATGGCGCTGCGCGACGCCTATGGCGAATGGCCGAGCCCGAAAGGCGAGACGCCGCGCCTCCTTTCCACCATCGTGCTGATGGGGATGGGCGAGCCGCTCTATAATTACGACAATGTCGCCCGCGCCATGACCATTATCATGGACAATGAGGGCATTGCGCTGTCGCGCCGGCGGATCACGCTCTCCACCTCCGGCGTGGTGCCGATGATGGACCGCGCCGGGGCCGAACTCGGCGTCAATCTCGCGGTCTCGCTGCATGCGGTGCGCGATGATCTGCGCGATGAGTTGGTGCCGCTCAACCGCAAATACCCGATCGCCGAGCTGATCGCCGCCTGCCGGCGTTATCCCGGCGCCTCCAATGCGCGGCGGATCACTTTCGAATATGTCATGCTGCGCGGCGTCAATGACAGCGAGGCCGATGCGCGGGAACTCGTCCGCCTGATTGCGGGGATGCCGGCCAAGGTCAATCTCATCCCCTTCAACCCCTGGCCGGGGAGCGCGTTTGCGCCGAGCACGGCCAATGCCATACGCCGCTTCGCCGAGATCGTCATGAATGCCGGGTATTCCGCGCCGGTGCGGACGCCCCGCGGGCGCGACATTCTCGCCGCCTGCGGGCAGTTGCGGACCGCGCTCGGATGACCGATCCCGCCCCGCCGCGCCGGCGCGCGCCGGAGACGCTGCGAAGCCATCGCTGGCTCGGCGTCGATGATCTCCGCGCTTTCGGCCATCGCTCGCGCATGGCGCAGATGGGGTTCGGGCCGGCGGAGTATGCCGGCAAGCCGGTGATCGGCATCCTCAACACCTGGTCCGATCTCAGCCCCTGCCACGCGCATTTCCGCGAGCGCGCCGAGGCGGTGAAGCGCGGCGTCTGGCAGGCGGGCGGGTTTCCGGTGGAAATCCCGGTGCTGCCGGTCACCGAGCAGTTCATGAAGCCGACCTCGATGCTTTATCGCAATCTGCTCGCCATGGAGACCGAGGAGGTGATTCGCAGCCAGCCCCTGGATGGGGTGGTGCTGATGGGGGGGTGTGACAAGACCACGCCCGGCCTCTTGATGGGCGCGTTCTCGGCCGGCCTGCCCTGTCTCTTCCTCCCCGCCGGGCCGATGCTGCGCGGCCATTGGCGGGGCAAGACGCTCGGCAGCGGCTCGGATGCCTGGAAATACCATGCCGAGCTGCGCGCCGGGACCATCACCGAGGCGGATTGGAAGCAGATGGAAGCGGGCATGAACCGCTCCTTCGGCACCTGCATGACCGCCGGCACCGCCGCGACCATGATGCTGGCTGCCGAGGCGATGGGTTTGACGCTGCCGGGGGCGGCCGCCATTCCCGCCGCTGATTCGGCGCACGCGCAGATGGCGGCGGCCTCGGGGCGGCGGATCGTCGCTATGGTGTGGGGGGATGAAACCCCGGCGCGCCTTCTGAGCCAGGGCAGCATCGACAATGCGGTGGTGGCGACGATGGGGTTCGGCGGCTCGACCAACGCCATCATCCATCTCATCGCCATGGCGCGGCGGGCGGGTTTGGCGCTCGATCTCGACCGGTTCGACGCGATCAGCCGGCGCGTGCCGCTGATCGCCAATCTGCGGCCCAATGGCGATACGTTCCTGATGGAGGATTTTTTCTATGCCGGCGGCAGCCGCGCCTTTCTCGCCCGGCTCGTGCCGCATCTCGATCTCGCCACCGCGACGGTGAGCGGGCGGACGCTCGGCGAAAATCTCGCCGGCGCCGAGATCTACAACGACGCGGTGATCCGGCGGCTCGACGACCCGCTGCAGCCCGAGGGCGGGGTCGCGGTGCTGCGCGGCAGCCTCGCGCCGCAGGGCGCGGTGATCAAGACCAGCGCCGCCGATCCGCGCCTCCTCTCACACACCGGCCCGGCGGTGGTGTTCGCCGATTACGACGACATGAACCGCCGGCTCGACGATCCGGCGCTGCCGGTGACGGCCGACAGCGTGCTGGTTCTGCGCCAGGCCGGGCCGCAAGGCGGGCCGGGCATGCCGGAATGGGGCATGCTGCCGCTCCCGAAAAAACTGCTGCGCCAGGGGGTGCGTGACATGGTGCGGATCAGTGACGCGCGCATGAGCGGCACCTCCTATGGCACCTGCGTTTTGCACGTGGCGCCGGAAAGCCATGTCGGCGGCCCGCTCGCCCTGGTGCGGGACGGCGATCCGATCCGCCTCGACGTTGCCGCCCGCCGCCTCGATCTCCTGGTCGATGCGGCGGAACTGGCGCGCCGCCGCGGCGCCTGGGCGCCACCGCCGATGCGCTACCCCCGTGGCTACACCGCACTCCACCTCAAGCATGTGCGGCAGGCGGATGAAGGCTGTGACTATGATTTCCTCGAAGGCACGGCGCCGACGCCCGAACCCGACATCCATTGACGGCGCCGCAGGCGCCACCCTAGCGTTCAAAAGTTTTTTGGTTCTTTTTTTCAAAAAAGAACCGCTTTCTTTTTTCTGACGCTTCCCGGAGACAGGCTCTCCGGTCAATAAAGCCCGCCCATCGCCTTGTCGGAATCGCTGGCGGGAGGGTGCGGCTGGGCGGCGGCGCTGGCGCCCTCGGCGGGCGGTGTCTCGCCGGTGGGCGCGCCGGGGCTGCTTCCGGCGACCGTGTCCGGCGCCGGCGCGCTGTTCGAGGGCGCACCACCAGGGGGCGCACTACCGGCCGGCACACCACCAGAGGGCGCGCCACCGGGGGGCACACCACCGGCGGGCAGGCTGCCATAGGGGAGCGAGGCGCCGGGCTCCTGCCCGTCCTTGAAGGCGTCGGTCATGGTCT
The DNA here is from genome assembly GCA_021798915.1 of Pseudomonadota bacterium. Classification (GTDB taxonomy): domain Bacteria; phylum Pseudomonadota; class Alphaproteobacteria; order Acetobacterales; family Acetobacteraceae; genus Acidibrevibacterium. The sequence continues at coordinate 48,509 of JAJZBM010000003.1, read as the reverse complement.
GGGTCGCATCGCTCCAGGATGCCAGCGTCACCCCAGGCGGCGCGACGAAGGGCAGGACCGGGTGATCCTTGAGGGCGATCGCCATGAAATCGTGCCAGATCGGCGCCGCCAATTCGCCGCCGGTCTGGTTGCGGCCGAGATCGGCTGGCTGATCGAACCCGACCCAGACGATGGTGACGAGATCGGGCGTGAAGCCGGCGAACCAGGCGTCGTTGTAATCCTGGGTGGTTCCGGTCTTGCCGGCGATCGGCCGGTCGAGCCCCTTGCCGGCGCGGGTGCCGGTGCCGCGCTGGACCACGTCCTGCATCATGGTGACGACCTGGAAGACGCTTTGCGGGTCGGCGATCGCCGGGCGCTGGTCATCGAGGAGGGGCGGCTGCGCCGGGTCGGCGACGCAGCTTTCGCAGCCGATTCCGGGGGCGCGCCAAAGCACGTGGCCGTCTCGATCCTGGACGCTGTCGATCAGGCTCGGGATCACCGCGCGCCCGCCCGCATCGAGCGAGGCATAGGCGCCGGCCAAGCGGAGCGCCGTGGTCTCGATCGCGCCGATCGCCGCCGGCAGCACGGGTGGCATGTCGTCGGCGATGTGGAAGGCGGCCGCGGTTTTCGCCACCGCCGCCATGCCGATCTGGCTTGCGACGCGGAGTGTGACCAGATTGCGCGAATGCTGCAACGCCTCATGGAGCGGCATCGGGCCGTTGAAATCCATCTCGAAATTATTCGGCCGCCATTTGCCCTTGTCCCCGAGATCGACGACGAAGGGCGCATCGAGGAAGCGCTGGCTGGGCGAGATGCCCTGTTCCATGGCGGTGAGATAGACGAAGGGCTTGAAGGCGCTGCCGGGCTGGCGGTTGGCCTGGGTTGCGCGGTCGAACTGGCTGATCGCGTGGCTCCAGCCGCCGACCAGGGCGAGGACGCGGCCGGTGCGCGGGTCGAGCGAAACCAGCGAGCCCTCGACCTCCGGGATCTGGCGGAGTTGCAGCCGCGCCGGCTTGGCGGCGCCGGGATCGGGCGGCGGCTCGATCATCACCACGTCGCCGGGGGTGAAGACGTCGCGCAGCCGGCGCGGCGCCGGGCCGAGGGTGCCGGCCGGCGCGTTGGCGATTTTCGGGCGCGCCCAGGCGCAGTCGGCGAGCAGGATGGTCCCGGTCTTCGGGGTCGCGGGCGCGTCCGGCGCCGGCTCCAGCCAGCCGAGCTGCGCCGCGCCGTCGGTCTCCGCGATCACCAGCGCGAGACGCCAGCCGGGCAGCATGCCGGGCGGGGCGGGGATGGTGGCGAGCTTGCCGGCCCAATCGGCACGCAGCTCGGCGGCCGTGCCGGGGAGATGGGTGACGGCGCCGCGCCAGCCGCCATGGGCGCGGTCATAGCCCATCAGGCCGGCGCGCAGCGTCGTCTCGGCGGCTGCCTGGAGCGGCGCATCGAGGCTGGTGCGCACCATCAGCCCGCCGGCGCTCGTGTCATCGGCGCCGAAACGGGCGATCAGTTCGCGCTTGACCTCGTCGGCGAAATATTCGCCGCCCGGGGTGAAATCGGGATGGCGATAGCCATGCGGCACCAGCGGCTCGGCTTGGGCGGCGCGCGCCTGGGCGATGGTCACGGCGTGGGTCTCGGCCATGCGCTCCAAAACCCAGTCACGCCGCGCCCGGGCTGCCTCGGGAAAGCGGAAGGGATTGTAATTATTGGGCGCTTTCGGCAGCGCCGCCAGCATCGCCGCCTCGGCGAGACTCAGCGCGTCGAGCGGCTTGTTGAAATAGGCCTCGGCGGCGGCGGCGACGCCATAGGATTGCTGGCCGAGATAGATTTCGTTGAGATATAGTTCGAGCACCCGCTGTTTGGTGAGGCTCTGGTCGATGCGGAGGGCGAGGATCGCCTCGCGGATCTTGCGCCCGAGGGTGGGCTCGTTGCCGAGCAGCATGTTTTTGGCGAGCTGCTGGGTGATGGTGGAGGCGCCGATCGGTCGCCGCCCCTCATGGAGATGGCCGATATCGGTGACCGCGGCGCGCAGGATGGCGAGCGGATCGACGCCGCGATGGGTCCAGAAATTCTGGTCCTCGGCGGCGATGAACGCCTCGGTCACGATCTCCGGAATGGCGGTGAACGGGGTGTAGATGCGCCGCTCATTGGCGAGTTCGGCGAGCAGCGAGCCATCGCCGGCGAAGACCCGGCTCATCACCGGCGGCTGGTAATTCTTGAGCCCGTTGATATCGGGAAGATCGGCCGTGTAATGGCGATAGGCGCCATAGGCGACGATGACCGCGGCAAGCCCGGCCAGCACCACGAGCCCGGCCAGCGCCCCGACCAACCGCCCCAGCCAGCGGGCGAGAAAGCGCCGCACGCCGCCCTGGCCGGGGCGGGGGCCAGGGGGGGAGGCAGGCGGCCGGGCGGGCGCCGAGACAGCGCCGAGCCGCTCGCGCGGGGAGGACGGATCGATGGCCATCCCCATAGTATAATCGTCTCGGCGCGTGAAAGCATCCCACCCCACGCGGGGCAGGCCCGCCGGGGCGCCGCCGCCCCTCGGAATCCTGGCGTGGCCGGCACCCTCACCCTAAATCAGCTTTTAATGGAGGAAGCGCCGGCTTTGCGCGATTTTGGCTTTGTGATCGTGATCACGCGGCGCCGCGATGCCGCGGCGAAGGGAATGGCTCCATGTCCGAGGTTTCGATGCCGGCCAGTGTCCAGACCAAACCCGCCGCGCCCGGGGCAGGGATTTTGCTGGTCGAGGACGATCTCGAACTGGCGGCGGAGATCGTCGCCGATCTGCGCGCCCGGGGCTATGCGGTGACCCATGTCGCGACCGGCCCCGCCGGGCAGGCGCAGGCGCGCGAGGGCCGGTTCGATCTCTTGATCCTCGACCGCATGCTGCCCGAGCGCGACGGGCTCGCGGTGCTCGAAACGCTGCGGGCGGCCGGACTGCACACCCCGGTTTTGATCCTGAGCGCGCTCGGGGCGGTTGATGAGCGGGTGGCGGGGCTGAAGGCGGGGGGGGATGATTATCTCGTCAAGCCGTTCGCCTTCGTCGAACTCGCCGCCCGCATCGAGGCGCTGCTCCGCCGCCCGCCGCCCTCGCCGGAGACGCTGCTCCGCGTCGGCCCGCTGATGCTCGATCTCATCGGCCGCACCGCGCGGCGGGAGGCGCGGGAGATCGAGCTGCTGCCGACCGAGTTCAAGCTGCTCGAATATCTGATGCGCCATGTCGGGCAGGTGGTGACGCGGGGCATGCTGCTCGAAGACGTCTGGCATTACCGGTTTTTGCCGCACACCAATGTCGTCGATGTCCATATCGGCAAGCTCCGCCGCAAGCTCGACGCCGCCGACGAGGCGCCGATGCTGCACAGCATCCGCGGCGCCGGCTTCATGCTGCGCCTGCCCGTTGACCCATAGCCACCGCCTGCACGCCGGACGTCAGGCGTGCGCCACCGCGGCCATATCCGCGCGCAATTGCGCCCAGGCGATCCCGGCCGGGTCGGTGCCGGTGGCGCGGAGCCAGTCCGGCGAGAGGAGGGCATAGGCTTCCTCGGCGTAAGCGGCCCACCACGCCCAGGTCATCTGCTTCAACGCCCCCCAGGTGACACACACCGGTCCCGTCTCGTTGTAGCCGACCAGCGGCACGCAATGCCCACCCCAGGAGCCCGGCGCGTCGGTGGTCGCGGACCAGACATCCTCGCTCTGCGCCGAGAGCGGCAGGGCAATCCCGGTATAGACGTTGCCGAAGGTCGCAATCGCATGGCGGAGCGCCGCGAGATCGCGCACCATTAGCGCCGCCGCGCCGGTGAGCGTATCGGGCCCGCCATCGGGCGTTGCCATCCCGGCGCTCATCCAATAGCGCAGCACGTCCGCGCATAACGCGCCGCGATCGGTCGCGGGGTCGCCCGGCACATAGCCGGAGACGGCGCTGTATGCGGCCAATACCGCGGCGTCATCCATCACCACGGGCGCCTGGTCGGTGTAAGTGGTCCATTGCTGAATGACATGCCCGACCGCGGCACAGGTGCAGTCCCCGACTTGATCATTGGCGAGCATCGGCCAGGACGCGACGCGCGAGAACCAATCCGCGTTCCCCGGCGCGCTGCTCGGCGTGGCAACGTAGCGGGCGAGCGGGGGGATGCGTGGGTCGGGCGCGCTTCGCACGCGGCCGAGTTGCATGCGCGAATGATCGGTCACGGGGTTTTCTCCTCGCTGCTGGTGAGTGTGCGCCGATAGGAGGCGATGGCATGATCGGCGATCGGGTCGAGCGCCGGCTCGCCGACCGCGATCAGGGCGCATGGGTGGACGTAAAAGCCGGGCAGGAACGGCACGTCCGGCACCGGATCGTCGCCGTTGCGGTAAAGCCGCAGTGGAATACGGCGAAGAACCCGACGCAGCTTCCACGAACCACAGCGCGGCGCCCCGAAAGCGACGACGGCGCGCACCGGGACATTCCTTGCAATCAACATCCCGGCGAGCAGCAACGCGATCGCCCCGCCCATGCTGTGGCCGACGAGAATCGCGCCACGCAAATCGGCGCCACTCGCCATGATCGCGCCCGAGAGAGCACGCGCGCCATCCAAAAACCCGCGATGACACCAGCCGAGATCAGGATCGCGTTCGGGAAGCGCGGAGAGATCGCGCAGCCAGTCGGCGGGATCGGCGGTGGTGCCGCGCACGGCGATGATCGGGAAATCGGCGCGATTGACGGCGAGCGCATGCACATCGCCGGCGCACCAGCTCGGCGCAGCGCCGTAAGCCTCCGCCGCGATCGCCGCAAGCTGTGCGTCATCCATGGTCGAGTAATCCGCCGGCGGTGAGCGTGACGCGGCAGATACGGGTCTGCCAGCCACGCCGGAAGCGCGGATCGGGCGGGAGTGCGGCGAGCCGCGCCGCCTGGAACTCAGCACATAAATCCTTGAGCTTTTCAGAAGCGATCGGCACGGCGGCGAGCGTGCGCGGGCCGAGAATGCCATCGCGCGCAACCCCGAGCGCCGCCTGCAACCAGCCGATGGCGGTCCCGACACCGGCATTGACGGCGGCATCGAAAACGATCATCGCCAGCGCCGGCGGCAAGGCATCGCCCGCAATCGGCGCCCAGTAATCGCGGGCGTAGATCGCCTTCGCGTCTTCGAGGGTGAGGGCCGCGATGTCGAGCCCTGGATAAGACGCCGCGCTGATCCCGAATTTCGTGCCCTTGCAGGCGCCGAGGCCGATCCCGCCCCCGGTCCAATTGCCGGGATCGTCGGGATCGGCGGTGTAGCCGCCTTCTTCGCCGATGGTCTCGGCGAAGCTGCGCGCGAAAGCCTCAGTGTCCGGCACGGAACGCCGCCGCCTGTTCGGCGAGAATGCGCTCCGCCGCGGCCGGCGTCATCGCCTGCGCCGCGCCGGCCGGCGCCGGAAGGCCGACGGCGGATTCGAGCACCGGCAGCATGACATTGACCGCGGCGAGAATTTCCGGCACCGGCGCCGGCAATGTCGCGACCTCGGAGAGGGCCGCGATCATGGCGTTGACGCCGCTTGCGAGCTGTTCCACCTCGGGCTCTGCGGCGGTGGCGCTGGTTGCCCGTGCCACGGCAGCGGACGCGGCCGCAACCGTCGATAGCGCGTCATCGACCTGCACGAGTTGCGCCGCGCTCAACAGATTGGCGTCGCGCATGTCTTTCGCCGCAGCGGCGAGCCCGGTTGCGATATCGTCGGCGTCGGTCGCGATGGTGGCGAGCGAGACCGCACCGGATACGCACGCGGCGAGCAGGAAAGCGGCGCCAGCGGCGGCGACGATCGGGAAGGGGCGCATCATGGTTTCTCCTGAGATGGGGGCTTGGTGTTTTGCGAGCCGATCTGGCCCGCGAAGGTTTCGGCGGCGCGGATCAGCGCCTCGGCATCCGCCCGCGCGGCGCTGTTGTCAGGGAGCAGGATGGAGACCACGGCACCGACGATGAACGGCAGCGCATGCGCCCAGCTCATCTGCCCGGTGATCGCTGCCTCCAAAGTTCCGCACAAAGCGGCGAGGCCCCCGACCGTGCTCGGTTGGCGGAGGAAATCCCGGAAAGTCATGAGAGTCCTTTCAGCGCCCGTCGCTATCCAACGGATGCGGATGGGCGCTCATGATGGCCGTATCGAGACGGGTGTTGATCTGACTGAGCGCGGCGTTGATCTGGGCGATCACCGCCCGCTCGGCATCGACACTTTCATCGATCCGCCGCCCGATACCGGCGAAGCGATCGGCCTCGTCGGCACGCACGGCGATCAATTGTTGTTGCAGGTTTTCGATGGATTTTTCGCGAAGCGTGATCTCGGCGGTGATCCGTTCTTCCTCATGGCCAACGGTCACCGCGACGTAGAACACCGAGCTGATCACCGCGCCGACCATGCCGAGCAATGAGAGAAGATTGCCGGCGGTAACGACGCCATCGAAACGAACGTGATGGTTCCTGCCGTCATCCATCACGCATCTCCGGCGCCGGCGAGCGCCGGATCGACAGCGCAACCATTGATCTCCGGCCAGCGCCGGGGATTGCCGTCATGCGATTCCGCCGCCGCCTTACTGAGTTTATCCTTGAGTGCCGCATAAAGCATCGCGGTGGTGATCGCGTGCCAATCCGTCGCCTGCGGAAAATCGGCAAGGGTGAGCGCATAGCGTTTCGGCGTGCCGAGCGGGTTGCAGCCGGCGCGCCGCGCCGCTTCGGAGAGATAGCCTCCGAGCGTGATTTCGATGCGCCTGGCATCGAAGAAATCCTGCCGATGCAGAATGCGCCAATACTGCGCCGGCGCGCCGGTATGGTCGGGGTCGAGTGATTTGGAAAGGGCCATGATGTGAACTTCCTATTGCAAGCGCGCCCAGAGCGAGCCAGTCGCGAAAAAGATGAAGCGGATGGCGCTGTTGCCCGCCATCGTGCTCGGCGCGCCGGAGATGGTCTGGCCGGTATTGGCTTGCAGGGTGAGCGCGGTGATGGTGGGAAGGGTCGCGATGGTCACTTCCTGGCCATCGATCGGCGCCGCCGGCATGGTTATGCTCAAGCTTGCGAGAGTCGCGGAACCTGCAATCTGCAACAGAGAACAATTATTCGGAACCAGAAGTGCCGCACCACTCGCCGGGGTTTGGTAGCTATAGGATTGCTCGGCGCGCGCCCCGAGGAAAGCCACCGGCGAGCCACCCGCCCCGAGCGAGCCGAGCGAGACCGCACCCGCCCCGGCGCCGGCGAGGGTGACGCCATTGGCGCCGAGCGCGCCGGCGCTGGTGATGCCAGCCGGTGCGCCAGCACTTCCTGGCACCAGATCGAGGTAATTTGCGAAACCAGAGATCGGCGTGATGCGCGCGACATCATTGCCATTCGTCGAAAAATGCACGATGCCGTTACCCTGGGTGGAAAGCTGGAGGCCGACCGCGGTATCGCTTCCAGAACTCCCGAGCCCGGCCGGCGCGCCGCTCACCGCACCGAACAGGCGAAGTCCGTTGACGGCGCCGGTAACGACGTCATTTTGCGCCGGCGCAAAGGCATAGCTCGGCTTGTCCCAGCCATTGCCGACGTCGTGGACATTGCCGGCGGCATTGGTCGCGAGCGTCGTGATGGTCAGCGTCTCGCTCGCCCCGCTCGAGGTGGTTGCCGCGAGCGACAGGGATGCCGCTTGCGGCGCATGGAGAACGAGCGTCGCCGCGCCGGGATGGACGGTCACGAAAACCCCAGCGCTGGGCGCGTAATTGCCGGAAAGAACGGCGAGCGGGGTTGCAAACGTGACCGCGCCGTTGAACGCGATCTCAGCGCTGATCGCAGCACTCAGCGTCACGGTATTGCCGGAAATCGCGGTGATCCGCGTCGCGGCCGGGATCGCCGCATTGCCATAAGCGACCATGCCGACGGCGAGCGCGCTCGCATCATAAAGGGTGAGGGTGTTTGCCCCGGCCAGCGCCGTGTCCAGAATCGTTGCCGGCACGATCGCGATTGTCGCCGAGACCGCACTTGCGAGGCCGAGTGCCGCGCTTGCCGTGGTGTCACCGCTTTGCACGGTGTAACTGGTCGCAACCGGGCCGCCGATCACGGCATTGCCGGAGACGGTCAGCGTCAAAACATCGCCGGCGGTGATCGAGCCCCCGATGCTGACCTCGGTTGCGGCGAGCAGGCCGGTTGCGATCGCGGCGCTGCCGCCGGTTGCGATCGCGGTGTTGCCGGCAAGGGTGAGGAAGCCGCTCGCGGTTTCGATATCGAGCGGCACATTGCAGCCGACAAAGCAATTACCGACGATGGTCGCTGCAAGAATGGCGCTGAGCTGCACGCCGACCCCGCCATCCTGGGGCAGGATTTCGTTGCCGATCAGGGAAAGCCGGGCATTGGGCGCATCGATCCGCAAGGCCGGTTGCGGTGAGATCACGCCGTTATGGGCATAGCGCGTGAGCTTGCTGTCGGTGATCCGAACCTCGTAGACGTAATCACCTTTGATATCGAAAATCATCCCCTCGCAGAAGCCGACCTCCATATTGGCGACGGTCAGCATGAGATCGGCGCCGGAGGCGGATTCGCTCGCGTTCGGCGCCGGATTGTCGATCAGAAACAGCGGCAAGGGTGCTGAGGTATCGCCGCTGATATAGCCATAGACGCTGAAATTCCCGAAATGCGTGGTCTGCAAGGTGCCGTTGTTGATCACCTGCAAGACCGAGCCGATCGAATCGAAACTGGTTTCGGTGAAATTGCCGGCCAGCGTTCCGCCATCGACGAGAATCGCGGTGCGATAGCCAAAGACGAAGTTGCCGACCGCGATCGGCCCGCCATTCGTCGTCGAAGAGGGACCGCTCGCACTACCATTGCCGGTGACGAGCAGCCAGACGCTCCGCGTGGTTGCGTAATTGCGGAGATAATAGGCATTCTTGACCGCCTGGAACGTCGCCCCGGCGGCAAGGGCGGCGAGCGTCGGCACGGTGATGGTGATGCTGTTGCCGGCGATGCTGGCGATGGTCGCGTTATAGGGGATGGCCGCATTCGCCGCGAGTGGCATGCCGGGGACCAGATTGGTGACGCTGCTGACCGGGAGCACGGTGCTGCCGGCGGCAACCCCGGCGGCGAGGGTCAGGGTGGCCGCGACCGTCGCCGCCGCGCCGCCGCCGTAATGCAGCATCTCGTCCTGAAACACGCCCCAGGAGAAGAAATTGTCGGACATGAAGACGATGTCAGCGACATTGGGAAGGGTAAAGCAGACATTGAGGGCGCAGATGCGGTTCCGCGCAAACATCACATCGCCGAGCGTGGTCGCGGCCGGGACGGTGAAGAAATCATAGGCGTTGGTCACCTGATTGTCTGTGAACACCACATCGGCGACGGCGGAAATCCCGGTCATGCCGAGAAATAGCGGCGGGTAGACGATCGGGCCCTCGGGTTGGTCGAACTGGTTCGGGTAGTAAAAACAGAGCCGCTCGATCAACACCGAGGCGCCGATCAGGAACGGCGATTGCGCCGTGCCGGTGATCCAGATCTGGCTTCCGGTTTTGCCATAAGGATAGCCGAAATCGGTGCCGCCATCGCCGATCAAGGCGACGTTCTGAAGGGTGATCTGTGCTGCACCGGCAAGCAGGATCGGACCGCCGGCGGGAATGTAGAGCGCCTTATTGGCGGCGCTTGCGGCGGCGACGGCGGCGGCAAAGGCGACCGAATCATCGGTCGTGCCGTTGCGGGCGAGGCCGAAATCATCGACATTGAGGCGGTCGGCAAAGCGCGCGGCCAGCGTCCGCGCCGTATTGGTCGCGCTTGCGATCGCGGTCGCGTTGGAGAGATCGGTCGCGCTGACGCTGCCGCCGCTGATCTGGACGGCAGCGGCATTTTGGGTCGCGAGACTCCCAAGGCCGAGATTGCCACGCGCGAGCGCCGTATTGGCGAGATCGGAAAGATTATTCGCGCTTTGCAATGCGCCGGTCAGACGCGGATCATTGCCGGCGGCGACGGTTCCGGCTGTGGTGCCGATACTGGCCGAGACCGTGGCATTGGCGAAGGTGAGACCATTGCCGATCGCGACCGGCGCCGGGCTTCCGGCACCGAGGCTCGCACCGCCGAGGAGGGATCCGGACGGGACGGTAAGCGCCGGTTGCGTGCCAGCGAGCAGGGTTCCAACGGTCACCGCACTGGTCACGCCATTCTGCTGCAGGGGCAGCTCGTCATCGGAATTGACCGCCGTGACAGTTGGCAATTGCGGAATGGTGGGCATGGTGTGCCTTTCGTAAACGACGCCGAATTCAGGCGATGGCGAGCCAGCCGGTGGCCGCGGTTCCGGTTTGCTTCACCCAGAAAGTGCTGCCGACACCGCCGGCGAGATTGCGGTAATCAGAGCCTGGCGGCGCAGTGATGACGCCTTCCGGCGAGCCGGTGCCAATGGTCGAGATCACCCCTTCGGGTGCGGCATCGGAGGTGATGCGAAGCACGCCGCCGCCATTCGGGTGAAGCCGCACATCGCCGCCATTGACGCTGCCGAAAGTCACCGATCCGTCGCCGGGAAACGCGAAATAACCGCCGAGCGGCACGACCCCGGCGCGCCACGCGCCATAGGTCACCGTCCACGCGACCTCGCTGTTCGCCGGCACGGTGAGATCGAAAAGCGTCCAGTTTTCCTGAAACGGCGCCGAGCCGATGCGGGTGAAGACCACCGCTTCGTTGCAGCGCGTGCGAAGGCGCCGCCCGGCGGGAAGCGGCGCCGAGACATAGGCGATGGCCTCGGCGCCGGTGCCGTCACCGCTGATGGTGACCGGGATCGTCGTGCCGATCGCGCCATAGCCGCTGCCCGGCGCCGAAAGGGCGATGCCGATGATCGCGCCATTGCGGAGCAGCGCGGTCGCCGTGGCGCCGGTTCCGGGCCCGCCGATCGCGACACTCGCCTCGGTATAATTCGTCCCGCCGGCAACCACGCTCACGAAACCGATCGCGCCCGCCAGCGCATATTGCGAGGCGGAAACCATGCTCGCGATCGGCCCGGCCGCAGACGTGATCATGATCTCATCGGCGATATCCGGGAAGACGAGGGTTTGCGGGCCGCTCCCGCTGGCCAGAGGATTGATGGTCAGAAGCGCGCTGTCGTTCCAGGAATTTTCGGAGATGAGAACGGAATCGGTTGCCGCTGTCAGGCAGTCGGCGATCGTCGTCGTCCCGGTTCCCATGAAGCGGTTGCGCGCGATCACGACATTCTGCGGCCCGTCGCGGAGGATGATGCCGCCGCCGGTTGCGAATCCGATCCAGTTATCGGTGATCGCGAGATCGGTGCAGGCGATGCCGAAATTATTGCCGTGGCCGTCAGTCTCGACATTGTTGACCTGGATCGCCCAAAGCGTGCTCGCCTGAATGCGGTTGCGCGCGACGCGCATATTCTGGCTGCCGCCGGGATTGATGCTTATCGCAGCACCAGAAATGAAATTCCCGACGATATCGCCATGGATCGCGCCACCGCTATCGATGCCGTAAGGCGCGGTGCCGGCGAGCCAGACGATGGTATTGCCGCAAATCAGGCTATAGGCGGTATTGGCGAGCAGCCCGGCGCCATTGGCGCCATTATCGACGAGAAGATTGCCGCTGACCGCGAGCGCCTGTCCGGCGACCGCGATGCCGTATTCGCTGTTGTCGTGGCAGATATTGTTGGTGATCAGTATCGCCAGGGCATCGGGATTGGCGTTGCCCCAGACTGGAGGCGTCGTGTTACTCTGGTTGAAATTGCCGATCGAGATGCCGCGCTGATTGTTCCAGGCGCGGCAATCGGCAACCTGGCAAAGATGCAGTTTCTGGACGAAAGCGGGATCGGCATAGTCGATGACGATGCCGTAGCTGCCATTGTCATGGGCGCGGCTGCCGCTGATCGCGACACCCATCACCGCCTGCACCCAGATTCCGTGAATCGCGTTGCCATAGGCTTCGCAATTCCGAATCTCGTATTGCACGCTCTCGGGGTCGGAAGCCTGAATGACCAGACCCGAGCCCATCGTCGGCCCGCCGGCGCCGGTGAAGCCGCAGGTTTCGAACACGGCTTTGGTGCAAGCGGGTGTCACCAGCACCGCCCAGGTATCGGTGGTGATGGTCGCGTTGGCGTCAAAGAGAATGCCGGAGGCGTAGAACGCAGCGCTGGCGATCGAAATCCACGCGCCGCCGGTGGCCTGCGCGCCGCGCCGGAGCACCGTCTGGCCGGGCGTGCCGAGGAGGACGGCGCTCGTGGTGCTCGGCGTCCATTGTCCACTCACCAGGTAGGTGCCAGGGCCGAAGCGAAGCGGCCGGCCGGAAGCGAGGGCGGCGTTGAGCGCCGCGGTATCGTCGCTGACGCCGTCACCCTTGGCGCCGAAGCTTTCGACCGCGACACTATCTTCGAGAAACTGCGCAATCGTCCGGCTCGCCGTCGTGCCATTGGCGGTGGCAACCATGCCGGCGGCGGAAACGCCCGGCAGGGTTGCGATATTCTGCATGAAACTGGCGTAAGGAACGGCGACATTGCCGCCATTCTGCCCGAGCGGCACGAGGTCTCCCGGTTGCGGTGCGTTGCCGGCGGCGAGCGACGGCACCGAATAGGGCGCCGCCGCCGCGCTCAGAACCCCGCCCGCGAGCGCGAGATTGGCCCCGATCGTGATCGCCTGCGCGCCGCCGACCGTATTGCCGGGATTGCCGAGCAGCGTGTTGGGGGCGAGCGCGAAAGCGGGCTGCACGCCGGCCAGAATCTGCGCCCGCGTGACCTTGCGGGTGATGCCGTTCTGGTTGGCCGGATATTCGTCGGTATCGGCCGCAGAGATCGCCGGCGGCAGGGCGTCGATGGTCATCATGATCCGCTGCCCGTGATCAGAATCGGGTTGCCGTTCTGGTCGGTGAGGATGAGGCCGGTATTGGTGATCAGATCGTTCGGCAGAACTGGTAGTGACGACAGCGAATAGACCGGCAGCAAAAGACTCCGTGCCAGGGTGCGGCCGGAAAGCGTGGTGATGGTGATGGTGACGGTATAGACCGTTCCGGACTGGCCGGCGGCGAGCCAGAGCACCGCGATGGCGCCGTTGGCGAGCGCCGAATTCAAGGTCAGATCACCGGGATTGTCGGGTGCTATGGTAACGCCGAGGGAGGCGATGCCGTCACCGGGATTGCCGGCGAGTGCTGCAGAAATGTCGAATTGATAGTCGAGGACGTCATTCGGATCCTTGAGCGGCCAGAGCGGCAGGGCGGGAACCGCAGGCTGCGTTCCGCGCGGCACCGGGACGAAACCGTCGAGCACCACGGTGCGCGCGGTCGAGGGGGTCCAGACATGGGTTGCGGGCGTGGACATGGCGTTCTCCGAAACTGCTGATCACCACTCGAGAATGACGAGGCCGCCCGCACCGCTGCCGCCGGCGGCGTCGGCGATGCCACCAGAGCCGGCGGTGCCGGCGAAAGCACCGTTGATGCCAGCGAGATTCGTCGACGTGCTGCCCGCCGGGCCGAACGCGGCGGCGCCGCCATACGCCGCACCGCCCGTGCCGCCGACCAGACCGCCGCCGGGAAAGACGAGGCCGTTCTGGCCGAATTGGCCGGGAACGGAGAATCCTCCGCCCGAACCCGCGCCGCCGCTCACCGACGCGATCCCCGAGCTGCCGGCGCTGCCGCTGCCGCCGGGCGCGCCACCGGTCGCCGAGGCTGCGGTGCCGAAACTCGACGTGCCGCCGGGGAGGCCCGAGCTGCCGCCGGTGCCGATGGTGATCGCGATGGTGGTGCCGGGCGTCACCGGGAAATACCCCTCGGTATAGCCGCCGCCACTGCCGCCGCCGCCCGCGCCGCCACCACCGGCGCCACCGCCGCCGCCCGCGCCCCAGACACGCGCGCGCACCTGCGAAATCCCGCTCGGCACCGTCCAGGTCCCGCTCGCGCCAAACGCCGTCATGCGGGAAACGCCAGGCGTCAACTGCGGCAGTTTGAAGGGAATGAACGGGGCCGTGGGCAGGGTCGCGATGTTCGCCGCGGTGAGGCTGGTCGTGCCATAAGAGACGGTCACGACATAGAGCCCGACCCAGCCGCTATCGACCGGCGGCGCGACCTCCGTCCCGACCGGCGCCGGGGCGCCCGATTTCACCTGCAACTGCACGCGCTCGATGCGCGCGGTGTTCTGCTGCGCGCCCGAATTCGAGGGCCCGCTATAGGGTTGTGCCGGATTGGCGGCGTTGTAATAGGGAAGAACGACGGGATCGGTATCGCTCTCGAGAAAGGCCGCTTCGATCAGATAGGCGATCGCGTCGCCAGAACTCGCAGGCGCCGTCAGCGTGAAACTGGTCGCCGTGGTGTTGATGCCCATCTTCACCAGGGGATCGGTGTTATCGGCGGGAAGCGAGCCGTAAGCGAGTGGGTCGATGGTGGTGAGGGTGGTGATGCTGCCGGGGCCGACGGTAATGGTCATCGAGGCGGGCACGGTCGGCGCGCAGGCGAGGCCATCGACGACAGTGGTGCTCCCAAGGGTCGCCTGCACGAGATAGCCGAGGGCGACGAGGGCGTTGCGATTGATGGTCAGAAGATCGGTGTCGAGCGGGATCGCGCCCGGATAGACGATGTTGCGGTCCATGGGATCTCCTCTGCCGGCGATGGGGGTGCGCCGGCTGGTCAGTTGCTGATGCGGGTCCAGGCGATGCTCGCGGCCGGCATCACCGCAGCGATGGCGGCGTCGATCGTGGCATCGCTGATGCCGAGGCTGGCGAGGGCGAGATCGGCGTATTCGATCGGGCCGACGCCGTAGCCGCCGCCGCCATTCCAGCCGGCGACATTGGCGATGCCGTTTTCCTGCGGCCGATAGGCGGTGACGAAACATTGAAACGGCAGGCCGAGATCGCCCCAGCCGCCGGCCACGCCATAGCCGGCGCCGCCCTGATTGTAACTCCCGGTATCTTCGGGCCGGGTGGGCTCGAAAATGATCGGCGGGCGGCCGGTGAGATCGATCAGCGTCTGCGACAGGGCGGCGCGCGTCGCTTGCGGGCGGAGAATGTTCTGGTCGATGCGGGCGCGGAAAGCGGTGTCGGATTCACCGGGATTGCGCGGCAGATTGTCGCCGAAGAAATCGAGCGAAATCATGTCGAGAAAAATATTGGTCGCCGTTGCGATCCGGGTCTGCAACGTCACATAAGTGAGCAAGCTATAGACGAACGCCCAGATCGCACCGATGCCGGTCAGAAGCGCCGTCAGAATCGGGCTCGGGGCGCCGAACCATGGCGGCAGCACGGCTTGCATGCGCGCCGCCATGTCATTCTGATCTCCGGTCGCCATGTCAGTTCACCACCACGCTGGCCGCCTTGATGACGCCGGTGACCGGCGGCACGAGATCGGCGGTGTTGCCGTTGATGCTGAGGGCGGTGACGTTGGTGACCGTGGGATCAGCGTCATAGGCGAGCTGCGCGAGGCGCGAGATCGGCAAGGTCGCACCGATCGGGAGCGCATCGACGAAGCTGGTGATGGCGGTGCTGATCTCGCTCGCGACGGTCGCGAGCGAGCCGACAGCAGAAAGTGTCACATTGAGCGAAATCGACGCCTCGATCAGCGTCGGTGGCAAGACCGCATAGCGCGACCCCACCGGTCGCACCGCCTCGATCGCGGCACTCACCGTCGCGATCAGGCTGGCCGGCGGGTTGCCGCTGCCGTCATCGATGGTCACGGTAAAAAATCCCATCTCGGTCGCGCCGGCGGGATTGATGTTCTCCTGCAGGAGATAGGTAAGGCCCTGCTGGATGCCGGCGATCGCGTTGCCGACCGCGATCGGGGTCGCAAGCGATCGGGAATTGATGTAATTGACGAAGCGGGCGCGAAACGCGGCATCGGTCTCGGCGTTGATGCCGCCGGTGAAGGCGAGCGGGTTGGTCACCTGGTCGATGCCGGGGATGGCGGTTGCGAGCAAGGTTATCGTATTCGGCTGCACATTGCCGACCGTCCCCAAAGTGAGGGCGACGACCGGCACGCTGACCGCGGCGACACCGGCGGCGATCGCGTAACCGTTTTGCGACGCACTCCAGGCGGGGTTGTTGGTTGCGGCGATCACCGCGAAACTCTGCGTCCCATCCGCGGTGCGCACCTCGGCGCCGACCGGGATCAGCGCGGCGTTGCTCGGCGTGAAGCGCGAGAAAGTGACGGACCCGGCGGCGGCGATGGCGGGAAGCCGGGTCAGGCCGTAATCCGCCATCCAGCTATCGAGGTTCGCACCGGTGCTGGTCGCGGCGCGGGTCATCGAGAGGACCTGGAGGATGAGCCATTGCAGCCAGAGCGCGACCGAACTGCTCGCCTCGAGCACCGCGCGTAGCACCGAGCCGACCGAGAGATCGAGCAAAGCCGTGCTGGCGCCTTGCACCGCGGCCGCGGCATTCTGCACGAGAGTCGCGAAATTCTGCAAATTGAGCATTAGGACGGGTTCCGGATTCCAAACGAGAGCAACTGGGTCTCGCCGCTCGCCGCATCGACGTAAGTGATCATCACCGAGATCGTGCCGAGCGTGTCGTAGGAAACTTCGACGCTGGGTGGCGGCGTTTGCGCAATTGCGCTCTCGTTCTTCAATTGGCTGAGAATGATGGCCTGGATCTGCAGCGGATTGGCCGGCTGGCCGACGAATTGCGCGAGCCCGGCGCCGTATTGCGGCTGCCAGATATAATCGCCTGGGTTGGTGAGGAGCCGGCGCAGAACCTGCTGCTGGACGCGGAGCGCGCCGCTCGCGAGCGCGAGATCGCCGCGCGAATCGACCGAGAGATCATTCCCCCATTGCTGGAAGAGATCATTCATGGACGGGGCATCCTCTTCGTCGTCAGTTTTGCGGGGTCGGCGGCGAGGTCGTGGTGCCGGTCACGGTATGGGTGTGCTGGTCGTAATCGGCGCGGAGGGAGGCGAGCGTTCCATGCCCGTCAGCGACGTTGCCGGTTGCGGTGATGTTGCCGGAGACGGCGAGATTGCCGGTGACGTTGAGTGTCGTCGCAGTGACGGCGATGCTCCCATCGGCGAGCAGTTTCACGAAACTGCCGCTCTGGTGGATCAGCCAGAATTCGCCGGAAGGCGCCTGCGGTGGCGGCGCGGCGAGACTATAGGCGCCGCCGATGATGATGCCGTGTTCGGAATCACCCTCATGCGCAACGACGAGAACCTGATCGCCGGGGGAAGGCGGTGCCGCCAGGCCCCAGCCATTGCCGACCCAGGCGGTCATGATCGGCAGCCAGCCGCTGAGCACGCCCTCCGGCTGCAACAAAACCCGCGCGGTATAGGTCGCCGGATCGACACTGGCAACGAGCCCGAAGCGTGGCTGCGCGATCGCCTGATCGAGCGCGCCGGCCTGGGCGCGGAGCGCGTTCAGAAAGCGTTCCATGCCGAGTTTCCACCGCAATGTTTCATGGTGTCGTCGTGCCGATGACGAGATTGCCGGGCGGCGTCACTTGCCGGCCGGGGGAGGTGTTTTTCGCGCGAATGCGTTCGGTGAAGCCGCCATCGAAGCGGATTTCGCGCTCGATGGTGTCGATGTAATAAGTCTGATCGAATCCGGTGCCGGTGCCGGTGATGGCGATCATGTCGCGCGGGGTCAGCGTCAGCTCTCCAGGCAGATGCGCGATCACCACCCGTTCATGCAGCGTCAATTCCTGCAATTTCGCCGTTGCATAACGCAACGCTTCATCGGGGGTGAGATTGGGGCGCACGAAGACGTAGCTCTGCGGCCGCGCCCCCTGGCTCCCGAGGGCGGAGACGCCGCTCGCCGTCACCGTCTGGGTAAACGCGGCGCCCTGGCGGCTGCTCCAGCTTTTCACCGTCACCGAAATATCGCCGGCGAGGGTGAGGGCGCGCTCCATGACGATGTCGATCGCATTGGCGCCGATCGCGCTGTCGGGATTGGCCGAAAGGGTCAGTGCCGGCGATGGGTTCGCGTTCGGTGGCTGGAAATAAAGCGTTGTTCCCTGCACGAACACATCGAAACCTTCGCGCTCGGCGAGCCAGACCAGGAGGTTCCATTCGGTCGTCGCGCGTGAGAATTGATCGAGGGTGATGCGGTCATGCTCGCTGTTGTAATAGCGCCCGACCGGCGTCGTCGTTGGCGTCACCACGGCTTGTAGATTGTGGTTGGCGGCGAGCGTGGTCGCGATGTCGGAGGCGGTCTGGTTCGCGAAGCTCTGCTGGATGCGGCTCTCGATGAACACCGCAGTCAGATCACGGCCCTGGAGAAAAACCGTCTGGCGCAGCGCATCGATCCGCACCGTATCGACCGCGCCTTGGATGAGGCTGACCCAGGCAGTCGCGCCGAGCGGCGCGGTCGCCGGCGCGAATCCAGCCTGAAGATCGATCAGGAAATAGCTCTGCTCACTCCAGAAGGCGGCGGTCGCGACCGGATCGGCGCCGAGCGCGAGCGAGAGCGTGAAGCGGTCGGCGGCGTAGTGGTTGTTGGTGGCAACGAAGGCTTCCGTGACCCCTTGCACGACGACACCACCGACCAGAAGGCGCAGCCGTGGCGCGCGCACCGTCCCGCCGCGCGCGGCACCGTCACCGGCGGCGGCGTTGAGGAGGCCGGTTGTGATGGCGCCGCTCGCAAGCGCGCTACCTGGCGGAAAGACCGCGCCGAAGATGCCGCTCATTGTGGCGCGATCCCGCCAGTGGCATTGGGATCGGGATCGGGGATGAGCAGCGTCACGACGCCGCTCAGCATCGGGTCGGAGAGATCATTGAGTGCTGCGATGCGGATCCATTGTGTTGCGTCGTTGAGATAGTGTGCTGCGATCTGAAACAGATTGCCGCCGGCGACGGTGATCGTCTGCATCACGAACTCGCGTTGGTGAGGTTGGTTGCGGTGCGCCCGACATAGCCTTGCGCGGCGGCGAGCCCGGCAAGCGTTCCGGCGGCCGTGGTCGCGTTGGAAAGCGCGTTCGCCCCGGAAAGTGCGTTGCTGCCGGCAAGTGGCGTTGCGGTGCTGGCGAGGGCGCTGGCCGCTTGCCCCATGCCGCCGGCGATGCTGGTTTGCAGGCTGCTGATCGCATTTTGTGCCGAGAGATAGGCGCCGGTGCCGAGCGTGGTCGCGCCCGGCGCGGCGAGCGCGCTCTCGGCCCCGGCGAAGTTGATGCCGCTTGCCTGCGCGAGATCGGCGGCGCTCGCGAGATCATTGCTGGCCTGCCCGGCAAGTGTCGCGACCAATCCCTCGGCGAACTGCACTTCGTCCTGCACGACGGTGCAGGCGATGCGATAGGGGATCCACCATCCCGCCTGATATTCCGCGGTGAATTCCGAAATCACCACCGAATAGAAAAACACGTCCCACGACAGAGGCAGGGTGAGGCCGGCGCCACGCAAAGTGTCGAGAAGGAGGGCGCGTTCGCTCGCCGCGGCGCCAGTGAAGATGCCGGACCAGGTGATCGTCGCGTCGTCGCGGCCCATCGCGTCGATCACCCGGGCGCCGCCCGGAAGGCGATGCACGGCGAGGCGCTGCGCACCCCCGAAGGACAGAAAAGGCGGAATCTCGAACCCGGAGAAAAGCACCGGGCCAAGCGTGAGCATCACGTCGGACATGGCGTCCTCGTTGCAAATGACGGAAAGGCGATGCGTCGCCGATGGGGCGCGCCGTCAGGGGACGACCGGCGCGCCCGGCCAGAGCGGGCCGAGCCGGGGATCGACGCCGGAATAACCCGAAGGCGGGCGCGCCGCGCTCGCCGCCATCTGTTCGCCGAACCAATGGCCGACCCGCGCGCCATCGAGAAAAACATCACCGCGGATGGCGCCATTGCCGCCGCCCACCGCCGCCGCCGGGCCGCTCGGCGCCGCCGGCGGGCCGGGCGCAAACAGCGGCGAGAGCGGCGCGGTGCCGCCCGGGGCGCGGAAGGATTGCGGCGCCGGCCGGCTGCGCGGCATTGGCGGCGGCGTCGCGTCGGTGCCGGTTTCCAGGGGTGCGGCCGGGGCGTTGACGATGATCGCGGGCGCGCCTTCGGAGGCCGCGCCCTCGGCACCGGCGGCGCTCTCCGCGGCGGGCGCGCCCGGGATCATGCCGCGCGTGACGCCGAGGAGATCATCGAGCGAGAGACCCTCCGGCGCCGGTGTCGGCGGCGGCGCAGGAAGGACGCGGGCGGGGGCGGGCGCGCTCGGGGCGCCGGCGCGCTCGGGGAGGCGCGGCGGGGCCGCCTCGGAGGCGAAAGGCAGAACATCGATCCGCGAATTCTGGCGTTCCTCGCGGTAGGCGTTCTCATCGGCAATTGGTGGCGCGAAAGGATGAGCGGGAAGAACCGGTGCCGGAGGCTCGGCCGCGCGCCATTCCGGCGCCGCTCCGGAATCTGCTTCCGCCGTCCCCGACAGGGGCGCGGTGTGCGGCCAGGAAGACGTCTCGTCACGCGCAACCGCCGGCGTCTCGGCCGCCGGCGCGGGACGCATGGCGACACCGACGCCGCGCAGCGACGCGAGCGCCGGCCCCGCCGCCTGGCGCAAAGCGGCAAGCTCGGCAAGACTTTCTCCAAGCGCCTGGTTGAGGCTTTCGAGATCACCACGGATCGCCGCGATCCCCGAGGAAACCTCGTCATCGAGCGAAAGCGTGATGCCGATGCTATAAGCGTCGTTCATGACAATTCGGCGATCGCGCGCGCGATTTCGGCCGCGATTTCGTGTGCGATTTCGTCTGCCATCTCGGGGCCGAGTTCGGCCGCAGCGGGGGCGAGAAACGGGCGTGGGCGGGAGAGGCTGGTGCCGAATTCGCGCCCGCGCGCCGCCGCGCCGCGCGCCGTGACGCGGGCGTGCGTCGCATCACTCGCGCTTTCGATCGGCGTTGCATCGCCGGCGTGCCTTCGCGCCGCCTCGGCGAGGCGGGTTGCGGCGCGCGCCAGCAAAGCACTTTTGCGTTCGCCGAGATCGAGAAACGCGAGGCGGCGCGAAAGATCGCGGATTGCGGTCACCGGTCTTGCTCCTGCCAGGTGAGGGTGGACCAGTCAAAGCGTCGGCCTTCGAGAGTTCCAAGAACCACCACGTAGGCGAGACGCTCATCATCGGGAAGGCTGAAGGCAACGTCGAACGGCACCCCGTTTCTCACCAGATAGAGGCAATCGATGAGATCGGGGTGCCGGCTCAGTTTTTTGCGACGGCCTGGTTCGCCTGCTTCTCGGCGTTACTCGCCCGAAACGCGGCGGCGACGGCGGCGAGGCCTTCATCGCCGAGCTTTTGCACAATCATCTCGATCTGCGCCTCGTTGCTCGGCGCCGGCAGCGGCAGATCATCGATCGCCGCGACCGCGCAGGCGAGAAGCGCCATCCCGAGATAGGGCTCGTTTTGCCCGAGTTGCGGCCCGACCGCTTTGAACAGACGCAGTTTCTCCAAAGCCCCGATGCGCCGGAGCACGAGCTTGCGCCCGAGCGCGTCGGTGATCGTCGTCGCGGTATCGGCTGCGGCGACGATGCGCGATTGCGGGCCGCTCATCAGACGCGGGTGCGGAAGGAGGCGAAGAATTCGAGGCGCTGGCGCACCGGCGCGTCGCCACGCCAGGAACCGGCATTGGCGAGCCGGAAGACGACATTGCTGTATTGAAAGGTCGAGATGGAGCCATCGACCTCGGAAATATACTGATAGACGGTGCTGGTCGGCATCGCCCCTTGGGCGTAATAGGCGGCCTCGACGCTGGCGATGAAATTATCGACATCGGCGGTGCCGCGTTCGAGATCGAAACCGCCCTCCCAGCCCTTCGGCAGTTCGGCGCCCATCTGCACGCCATCGAGACGATCGACGCGGACTTGCGCCGTGAGCTGGCGGCTCTCGAAGCCGGTGACATAGGTGAGATCGATCTGCCCGGAAGGTCCGATGACGACCAGCGTGCAGTCGCTGCCAATGGAAAATTGCGTGCCCGACACGGGAATATCTCCTTAAGCGATCTGCCCGGACGGCAGGGTCTGGTTCTGGATGGTGACGGTCTGGCCGCCATCGACGTTGACGATGAACTTCTCGTTGATCGCCATGTATTGCACCTGCACGTCGGCCTGAACGTAGCCGAGTGCGGTGCGCGACGCCGGGTTGTTCGAGGTATCGCATACCACCTGAAAGGGCGTGCCACCGCTGGTGGTCGCGCCAAGCATGCCCTGGCCGAGCATCGCTTGCAGAAACGAGAGCAGGGTCGAGCGGATTTGTGAAAACAGCGCGGCGTTGATGGGTGCGCCGACGAATTGCCCCATGCCGGCGGCAAGCGTCGCTGCGATATAGTTGGTGAGCCGTGTGTAATTATCGCCGTCATTGGCGGGGTTGGTGGAGGTGTTGTGGCCGGCACGCACGCCCCAGAAATTCCCCGCCGGCTGTGGGTTGGCAATGACGTCGATGCCGGCGGTGAACAGGGCCTGGAGATCGGCGGTGGAGTAGGTATTGGCGAGCGGCGCGCCGGGGGTGCCGGAACGCTGGCTGCCGACCACACCATAGAGCGGCTTGTTCAGGCTCGATTGTTCGGGCGACAAATTGGCGAGCCTGCCGGCGACGAAGCCCTGCGGCGAGACCAGGCGCAAAAGGTTATTGGTCTGGTCATTCCACCATATCCAATCGCCGAACATCAATTTCGCGCTGTAACTATCGAGGCCGGCGCTCTGGATGGTCGCGACGGCATCGCTGATGGTGTCACCCTGCGGCCCGGTGAGAATCATGTAGATCCCCTCTGCGAGGCCGAACGCCGCCTGTGTCGTCCATTGCGTCGGATCGACGCTATCGGCGAGAACGGCGATCGAACACCCTTGGCCGCCGAGCGCATACATGCCGGTGCGTGGCGTCGTGCTTTGGCCGACCAATGTCGTCGAGGTGACATTGCTCGCCCCATCGGTGCCGGGCGTGCCATAGCTGAAAGCGAAGGCTTCGGCGCTCGGCGTGACCGTCAAGGTATTGCCGAGCGAGGCGACGACGAGCTGCGAGGGGCCACGCAGCGAACCCTGGCCGAGATTGATCGCATTGACGAGGTTCTGCCAGAACGCCGCCCCGGTGCCACCGATATTGTTGAACACTTCCGGCGTGAAGCCGGGCAGGCTGAAAGTGATCTGCCACGTGCCGGCCTGGCTTCCGGGCATGATGCTGCCGCTGATCTGGTTGCCGAAACTGCCGGTATGGAAGGCGGTCAGAACCAGCGGGCCGTTGGTGCCGGTATAGAACAGCCCGAGCTGGGCTGCGGTATCGGTGCCGTCGGTGACGCGCACGCAGCGGAAATTCTGCGCGCCCTGCTGGATCGCGGTTGCGACCTGGGTTCCCATATCGTATTGGCGCGGCTGCAACAAACCGAAAGCCGAGACGTAGTCCGCCATCGTGCCGATGATCGCCGGCTGGTTGACCGGCCCCCAGGTCGCGGTGCCGACCACGCCGATGATGTCGGTCGGCACGCCATTGAGAACCAGGGTCTGCGGCGGGACGATCTGGACGTAGAGATCGGGCACCACCAGGGCTGTGGTGTTGAGGCTGCCTTGGGTTACGATCGGCATCGTTCAGCCTCCGCTCAGCGGCGTGGTCGTGTTGACGCGAACCACCGCGTTGATGTTTTCGCTGGCGAGAATGCTGGCGATGGTTGCGGCGTCGGTAATCAGCGCGCCTTTGGCATACGACCCGAACGGTCGCACGACCACCAGGTTGGTTGTCATGTCCACTCTCCGGAAATTGGGATGTCTCGTCAGTCGGTCAGGGAAACCGAAGCGTTGCCGGCGGTGCCGATCGTTGCCGTCCCGAACAGCATCCCGGCCAAGGTCGCGGTTTGCAGCGTCGGGTATTCGACAGAATAGAGCAGATCGCGGCGATAGAGCGACGCGTTTTCCTGGCGGTCGAGGGTGAGGCTTTGGCGAAAGCGGAGCCGCCCGACACTGCCATCGGCCAACGGCAGGAAATACGTGGCGGCGAGCGCGCTATCGAGGGCGATCATCGCCGCATCGCGAAGCGCAGGATCGGCGCACCAGCCGATGAGGCGAAAACTTTGCTCCTGGCGGCGAATTTGATTGAAAACCCCCTGGCTTGCCACGGTGCGCGCGATCAGGCGCTGCACACCGGGGAGGGTGATCGTTGCGTTCGACAACTGCACCAGGCGATTGGCCATGATCTGGCTTGCGAGATTGGCCGCGACATTGGCCGGCGCGTCGCCAGTCTGGCAGGGATAGACATAGGTATTGGTGTCGGCGAGGATGCCGGCGATCTGGCCGGCGCCGGCGCTGCCCGCGAAGGTCACGCTGTCCTGTGTCGTCGTTACCGTCAAGGTCGGCGTGACCGGCGCTGGATTGCTCCATTTCGGGAGATAGCGCGTTGTATTATGCTCGCCGGTATCTTCGGGAAAAACCGTGATATTGACATAGCCCGCGGCGAGATCGGCATCGAGCGCGCTGCTCTCCGGCCAGCCACGATAAATCCGCACCGGCGCGCCGCAGGCGCTCGGCCCGCTCAACCCCTGCGGGTAGAGCGCGGCCATCGCGGCGGCGACCAGGGCGGTCTCGACATCGGATTGATCGGCCATCAGCTTGCCACCTGCCGCACCACGAGACGCCAGCCGAGCTCAGAGAGTTCCGCGCTGCTGACAACGAAATTACGACCGAGATCGTCGCTCACGAGATCCTCGACGCGGGGGACGATGCCGGGGAGTGCGGGGAGCAGCAGGGTGAACGCGGTCAAGCGCACATCGGCGGGAAGATCGCCCGCATAACGCGCGCCGCCGCCATTGCCGCCCTCGATCATACTCGCCGGCCAGGCCAGAAGAAGCGGGGTCGCACGCGCAAGCGCGACCCCGCCATAGGCCTGCACGCCGAAACCGGTTGGGCCCGCGGGGCGAAAAACCGAGACGATCCGTTCGGCAAGAACCGTCACCACCGGCAAAAGCGGCGGCTGGCTCGCGATGAAGAAGCAACGAGCGGTTTCATGCTCGACGAGATAATCACCAGGCAGGGTATAGGCCGAATCGAACACGCCATACCAGACCGGATGGCCGTAGGTATTGGCGCGCACGAAGCGCGGATCGGTCGCATTGAAGGCGGCACGAAGCTGGAGATAGCGGTTGGCGGGGGTGCAAGGGTCGGCGTTGCCATTCGGGCGGAACGCGTCATAGAGCTGCCCGGTTTGCAATGCCGCGCGCCCCATGCCGCGATAGATCAGATCCTGGAGACGATCGGGGTTCATGACATCAGACGATCAGGGCGATGCCGCCGTAAGAGAGCGCCGGGCCAGGGGGAAGCCCGAGAAAGCCGCAGAGACGCCGGCGCCAGTCATCGAACAGCTCCTCACGCTGATGGACCTCCTCGCTGTTATGGGTCCAGACGGCGGCACTCGCGGTATCGAGATTGCCGCCGGCGGCCGGGATCGCGACCTCGAGCGGATAGAGCTGCGCGAGATAAACCGAGCGCACGACGCCATATTCGGCCGGCGCAAGATTATTCATGCGGTATTCGAGCGTGCCGTAGGCCTGAAAAAAGCGCCAGCTCTGAAACCCCGCGGCCCCGGCGCCATAGGCCGGATAGCCGCAAAACCGCCTGATATCGGTCTTTTCGGCATCCGTGAACGGAAGGGTGATGGGGCTCGCGGACATGGTCAGTAAACCGTGCCCTGGCCGCGGGAGAAATAGACGGCACCGCTTCCCGAGGACAGGAGTGCAGCCACCGTCTTTGAGAAGTCTCCAGCATGGATCAGCATCCGGCTCCCGGGCGGGATCGGCATGTCGGCGCTGGTCGCAACCACGCTCGCATCCATCCCGAAGCGGATGAAAGCGATGGCGCTGGTTGCGTTATAGACCAGAACCGCCTCGCCGGTGCCGGCGAGGGCGATGTTGGCCGAGCTGGTGCCGGCGGCGAGCGTTGCCGTCGCCGACACCATCAGCGGTTGCGTCGATCCGGTTGCCATCGCCGTCAGCCCACATGCTCGATCATCACCGCGCGTTTATAGGCGGCGTTGGTCGCGGTCGGGATGGTGGTCGGGTTGGTGGTGACGTCGGTCGGCGCGCAGAAACCGCCGATCCAATACCAGGATTGGGCGATGATCTGTTGCAGGCGATCGATCGGCTCGCGCGTCACCATGGCGACGCCGTCGATGATGCTGATCACCGCGTCACGCGGCGCGACATCCTCTTCCGCCATGCCGGCATAATCGCCCTCGATCAGCGCGCCCTGGCCGCAGACGATCGGGCGGCGGACATAAAGCCCGGCAAGTCCCGGCATCGCCTGGACATAGGCTTCCGTGGTGGGGACGAAGCGAAGACCAAGGAAGGGGCTCACGAGTTCGCCGCGGCGGAACGTCTCGGTGTCATAGCCCATGGTGAAGAGCTGCTTGAAATCGGGGTCGGCGAATAGCTGGCGCGCCGAAACCGGGTCGAGATGGCAATGATAGACGCCGCCGATATCAGGCACGTTGTTGAGGCGGAGTTTGGCGACGGCATCGAGAAGCGTTGCCATCGTCAAGGTATTGGTGGTCTGCAACTGCGACGTGTTGGTCGCGCCACCCGGGCGCAGGATGACGGAGGCATTGGCCGCCTGCACGGTGTTGCCGACGGCCGCATCGCCGATCGAGACATTGGCGGAGAAGGTCAGCTCCCCGGACATTCCGCCCGGCGTGGTCGAGACGCTGGTTGCATCGACGGCGACGCCGACCAGGGTATAGACGTCGCTGCCGACGGTGACGGTGAGGGTGTTGGTCGCGCTCACCGCGGTCGGCACACCATTCACCCAGACATACTGAAAGCCACGCACGTCATCGACGGAAATCGTCGGCGCTGGCGCGGAGAGGGCAGCGGTGACGCGGGTATTGCCGCCGAAATAGGCGGAAAAAAGCTGATTGCGGGCGAGTTCGTCGAGCGAACGCCGCGCCTGCTCGCCATTGATCGACGCATTGAGCATGAATTGCGAGGCGATGCCGACGCGGCTGGTCACCATGTTGAGATCGGTGGTCGCGCCGTAGAGATTGATCGAGAGCGTATACTGCTCGATGTTGAAATACTGCGGCGAGAGGCCGTTATCGAGATTGGTGTTGGTGGCCGGCGCCAGCGGCGTGGTGACCGAGGGCTTGAGCCCGGCGCGGGTCTTGGTCAAGGTCTCGCCGATGCCAACCGCGAAGATCTCACGATCGGCGATGTCGCGATAGCCGAGCCGGGAATGGAGCGCCGATTCGAATTCGCGTTCGAGATAGCCCTGCTGGATGATCGGTTGCAGCGCCGCGGGAAAATTGTTGATACCCATGGGAAGTCCTCTGTTGGGAAGGGGGTGGGATTGGCAAGATCACGGGCGCCGTGACTATCTCCGCCGCAACATATCGGCGCGGGCGGCGCGGTATTCGGCGGCGGTCATTTCGGTCGCGTGTTTCTGACGCGGCGGCTGGGCTTGCGGTGGTGTTGCCCGCGAGGAGGAGGAATGGGCGCCGAACAGCCAGGGCTTGTCACGTTTCAGCTTGCCCATCAGCGCGCCGGCCCCTTCGACCTCGCCCTTGTCGTCGAGTTTGACATCCGCAGGTTCGATGAGTTTCAAGCCATCGAGATCGATCATCCCGGCCTTGATGGCTTCGGCCTTGAGTTCGGCGCGAATGATGCGGGTGCGCGCGGCCTCGGTCACTTCCTGCAATTGCCGCGCGAGTGCGGCGGTTTCGGCGCGCAATTCCTCGATCGTCGGCTCCGGCGGAGACGGGTCGCTGGCTTCGGTCATGCTGCTCCTTCCGCGACGGTGAGCGTCGCGATCTCATTGCCGATATTGGCGATATCGTAGGTGTGGGCGACGGATTTGAGCGCGCTCTCGCGCGACATCAGCCCGGCACCGGTGAGGGTCGAGAGCGCCTGGGCGTCCTTCAGCCGGTCATCGGCGGAAGGCGGATACCAGCGCGGCCAGGTGAGGCTGAGGCTCACCTCGGGGTCGAGCGGCGCGAGTTCGGCGCCATGCACGATCAACGGATAATGCGTGCTGGCGCGGAGCACCATGCGCGCGAGCGTGAGCAGGGCGCCCTCGCCATAGGAAATCCGTAGATTATCGGCAAGCCAAATCAAACCCTGGTTCATCATCTCGAGCGCGCGGCCCGAAGTGGGGGCGGCGAAACGCTGCGCATCGGCGCGGTTGCCGTGGATGCTCTCCAAGGCGAGTTCGCGGAGCGTGCGCACGTAATCGATCACCGCGGCGGACGCGGTGCCGCCAATCTCGAGCAGCCGCGCGTCACCCTTTTCGGAAACCACTAGGGCGTTGGCCGCCCCTTTGATGATTTGATTGTCCGAGGTCGCCGGCTCCTTGATCAGAAGTGTCGGATCGGAGCTATATTTGAGGCCGCGCCCGGCTTGCGAGAGCTGGTAGTCGATCTCGATCGCGGTTTCGACGGCGGCGCGAAACGTGCAGGCGCCATCCCGCATGTCACCGGTCGCCGAGGGGCCTGGCAGATTCTTGATCCAGACGATGGGCACGAAGCCGAGGCCGTGGCGGACGCTGCGCGCCGGATCGAGGCGCGGCGTCTCATCGCTGCCGACTGGCCAGGGCTCGAACCACCATTCCCATTCCGTGTCCCAACGTCGCTGAAACCAGTACTGCCCGCCGGGGTCGGGAATTTCGTAGCCTTGATCGAGGAGATTGGCGCCGGAGACCTTGAATTTCTCGGAAACCGAGGCGAGCGTGTCGGGCGCCTCCGCTTCCCAGCGCGGGGTCAGATACATCGTCTCCAGGGTCTGGAAAAACACCCGTCCGCGCAGCACACGCATCAGGATCGCAACCGAGCCGATCGCGCCGCGCAAGCAAGCATCGATCATCACCTCGTTCAGCTTCGCCTCGCGCAGGATGGCTTCGAGCGCATCGCGCACCAGCGGGTCTGGCGAATCGAGGGTCGGGAAATGGCCTTCGCTGAACACCAGGGCGACCGAATCCTCGACGACTATGCGGCAGAGATTATAGCGCACGCTCGGCCGGCGGTGGCGAAGCGGCACATATTCGCCGCCTGGGCTGCGCTCGTCGTAAAATTCATAAGGTAGCACGTCATAAAGCGTGCCATCGAGAACGCGGCGCAGGATATCGAGCTTGCGCGCCCGCGCCGGATAGTCGGGATCGTCGGGGATCAGGCTTGCGAGTGTGTCGAACATGCCTCTACCGGGAAAGAAGGGGCAGATTGATCTGCCGGGTCGCTTGCGGGGCGGCGCTGAGATGGGCGAAGGCGCGTGACAGCGCATCCACCTGATCATCCTTGCTGCCGGCAGGAAAGTCGCGAAGCTCGTCGATCAGGGCGCGAGTGAACGGCGCCTTGAGGATGGCGAGATTGCCGCACGCCACCTGGCTCGCGACGGGTGCTGCGCGTGTCGCCTTGGCGCCGGTTTCGGGGCCGGAGACGATGTGGTAGCCAGCGAGTTTGCGGGTCAGATAGAGAACCTGCGCGCGCCCGGCCTGCCCCGGATCCTGCGGCAGAAGAATGGTGGTCTCGCGCCCGTCGCGCGCGGCGCACGCAAGAATCGCCTGCTCCACCTCATGCGGGCCGCCGCGCAGACGCACGACGTCGTCGACGATGAAGCGCTCGGCGTCATCTTTCGCGAGCCGCAGACCGACCGTCCAGTCCGGATCAAATCCCGGGCGGGCGATGCTGGCGGCGAGATCCCAGGCGCGCACCCGCGCTTTGACACCTGGTGCCGCATCGAGGAGCGTGATCGCTTCAGTCCGAAACAACAATCCCTCCGGCGGGCGCGGCCGCTGCTGATAGAGTGCGGCCCAGGCGCGTTCGCCGATGATGCGGCGCTTTCGTTCCAGAGCCTCAGGCGTTTCCCATTCCGGCCACAGCGCATCGCCCTCGGCGCGGCCGAGCGGATCATCGCTTTCGGCGAGTGCCGGGAGACGCAAAACCCGCCAGCGATCGCCGCCAGCCGCTTCCTCGGCGAGGATGCGCCCGCCGAGATCATCCTCATGCCAACGCGTCATGATCAGGACGATCCGCCCGCCGGGCTTGAGGCGCGAAATCAGATCGCTCTGATACCATTGCCAAACATGGGCGCGCGCGGCAGGTGAATCCGCTTCCGCCTGCGATTTGACGGGATCGTCGATGAGCACGAGATCGGCGCGCCGACCAGTGATCGGCCCGCGCACGCCGACCGCGTAATAGGAGCCGCCATCGGTCGTCGCCCAATTCGCGCTGGCACGCGCATCGGGGGCGAGATCGATCCCGAGGCGGCGCCGGTGCTCGACGACGAGATTGCGCGCCCGGCGGCCGAAATGGCTGGCGAGCGAGGCGGTATGACACGCCGCGATGACATTGGTGTGCGGCGCCTGGGTGAACCACCAGGCGGGAAAAATGACGCTGGCGTAAGTGGATTTCGCCGAACCCGGTGGCAGCAGCAGCATCAGGCGGTCGTTCTCGCCGCGCGCCAGCGCCTCAAGTTCCGCGATGATCAGCCGATGATGCGCCGCCGGGCGGTGACGTTCGGGGGCGAGCGCCAGCATCGCGAAGGCCTGCAAAGAGGTCCGCAGCGCGCGGCGCAGCGCCGCTTCCGCGAGCAAGGGCGGTGATTTCGCGTTCGAGATCGGCATCGCTGAGGGCAGGGACGGCGTCCTTCGCGCGCCCGCCGCGCTCGGCGGAGACCGGGGCGCGGCGGGGGTGAAGATAGGGGGCGGCGGCGCGGGCGAGTTCGGCGGCGCCATCGGCGTCGCCCTCCGCCCATTTGGCGCGCATCACCGCGAGCAGGATGTCGAGCGGCGACGGGCCGCCATTCGCGGTCGGGTCGGGGTCGGGCATCGCGTCGTCCGGGGAAAGGGGAGTGGCACGGCGCCCGTGCCGACATAGTTAGTCACTCTAACGGTGCTTATACGTCAAACCGGGGCGCCTGGGCAAGCGGTTTTTTTCGGGGTGGAGATTTCTTTTCCCTCATGCACCGGTTTTCGCTATAGGGAAGGGACTGAATTGGCCGAAACGAGCCACAAAAACCCAGGGAGGATCGCATGACCATCAGCCGGCGCGCGATGCTGCAATTCGCCGCGGCCAGTTGTGCCCCGCTCGCCGCCGCACCGGCGCGGGCCGCGGGCCGAAACGTCATCCGCATCGGCGTGCTCACCGACATGTCCGGCCCCTATCGCGATGTCACCGGGCCGACCTCGGTCGCCTGCGCGCGCCAGGCGGTGGAGGATTTCGGCGGCCAGGGATTCGATGTCGAAATCCTGATCGGCGACCATCAGAACAAACCCGATATCGGCGCGACCATCGCCCGGCAATGGTTCGATCGCGACGCGGTGGACATGATCACCGATGTGCCGACCTCCTCTGTCGCGCTTGCGGTCAACACCATCTGTCGTGAAAAGAACAAGGCCTATGTCAACACCGGCGCCGGCACCGATGATCTGACCGGCAAGCAATGCACGCCGGTCACCATCCATTGGGGCTATGACGTGTTCATGGTCGCCGCCTCCTCCGGCCGCGCAATCGTGAGAAGTGGTGGCGATAGCTGGTATTTCATCACCGCCGATTACGTCTTCGGCCAGCAGCTCGCGCGTGACGCGAGCGAGGTGGTGACCAAACTCGGCGGCAAGGTCTTGGGAAACGCGGTGTATCCGTTTCCCGGCGTCACCGATTTTTCCTCCTTCCTGGTGCGCGCCAAAGCGAGCGGAGCGAAGGTTCTGGGCTTCGCCAATGCCGGTGATGACACGGTCAATTGCGTGAAACAGGCGAAGGAATTCGGCCTGACGCGTGACGGCACGCGGCTCGCAGCACTGGTGTTTTCGGTGACCGGGGTGCACGGGCTTGGGCTCGAGACCGGGCAGGGCCTGCTGCTCACCGAGAGTTTTTATTGGGATCTGAATGACCGCACGCGCGCCTTCACCAAACGCGTGCTTCCCAAAACCAACGGCAATTACCCGAACGATGTTCACGCCGCCTGTTACGCGGGAACGCTGCATTACCTGAAATCGGTCGCCGCTCTCGGCCTGCCGCGGGCCCGCGATGGTGCCGCGGTGATCGCGCATATGAAAGAAAGCCTCGCCGAGGACGACGCCTTCGGCCAAACCCGCATCCGCGCCGATGGCCGCGCGATGGTGACGCCCTATCTGTTCGAGGTGAAATCCCCGAGCGAGAGCAAAGGCGGCTGGGATTACTACAAACTCGTCGCCACCACCCCGCCGATGGATGCCGCCCCCCCGATCACCGATTGCAAGCGCACCTGGTGAGGGTCTCGCCCCGCGCCCCGCCAGCGCCGCCGGGCGAGGCCGAGGCAGGCGGTGGCGAGGAGGGCGAGGCTCGCCGGTTCCGGCACCGATTGCGGCCCGGTGATAGTGAGGCTCCCGGTGAAATCGGGATCGACGCTGTAGCTCGCGCTTCCGAAGGTGACGTCGAAATTGCCTGTGCTGACGGCGGCGAGCGTCCCGGCGGGGTTGGCGCTCGTCCCGAGCACGGTATAGAGCGGGGCGGACGTGCTGAAATCCATCCCGAAACTGTCATTCGCGGTGAGCAGCGAGGTGACCCCGATATGCCCGCTATTGACACCATAACCGCCATCGAAGGTCAAAGACGCCTGAAACGGCCCGACGGTCTGCCCATTGACGGTATAGGTGCCGGGAAAATTCGTCTCGAAGATGATGAGGCCGGTGAAAGCCTGGCTGTCCGTGATGACGAATTGAGAGGGGATGGCGAGGGTGAGGGTGAAATCATTGCTGCCGAATAAAACGGAGCCGGGGATCGTGGTCGCGTAACTGCCGCTCAGGGTCAGAACATCGGTCGGCGCGCCGGGCAGCGGAACCCCGGGCGAAACCACCTCCGTCGCCGCCGCCGGGCGGGGCAGAGCGAAGGGGGCGAACAGGACGAGAGCATACAGAAGAGCCCGAAGACGCATGTCGCAAAGCTCCCGGACGTGGCTGCGTGGGGCGCAACGATACGTCAAACCTTGCGCCGAAAAAAGTTTTGTGTTTGTTGGCGGCGGATTCGGGGGAGTATGGTATGAGACCGAAGCGCATTTTACCTGGCGCGATCGCGTCGCTGCTGCTGTTGTCGCTGCACGCGCCGGGCGCCAAAGCGGCGCCGCCCGCCGCCGGGGAGGGCAAGCCGCCACAGGCCAAGCGCGCTCTGACGCGGCTTGGCCAGTCGCGCCGCGCCCGCGCCCGCCATGTCGGCGGGGCGGCGGAAATCGGCACCGCCTCATGGTATGGGCCGGGGTTTCACGGCAAGCGCATGGCGAGCGGCCGGCGGTTTGACGCCGCCGCGATGAGCGCCGCCCATCCCTGGCTGCCGCTCGGGACCAAGGTGCGGGTGATGCTGGTCGGGACCGATCGCTTCGTTGACGTAACCATCACCGATCGCGCCGGCAACCCCGCCCGGGTGATCGACCTCTCACCGGCGGCGGCGCGCAAGCTCGGGATCCTGAGAAGCGGCACCGCGCAGGTGGCGGTCTCGCCGCTCTGACCATGCGCCGGGCCGGTGTGGGGCTGGCGTTGGCGGCGCTGGCGCTCGGTGGCTGCACGACGATCGGCAACGCCCTCAGCACCCAGGTCTATGACCGGCGCTATACCGGCGAAATCCAGCCGATCAGCGGGGTTCATTGCACGGATTCGATGCCGGCGACCCTGGTCACCCGCGCCGCTGATCTCAGCGTCGTGTTCACCCCGAATGACGGCGCGCTGGTGATCCGCGGCAGCATGAGCCGCGAGGGGCAGGTGCTGGCCCGCCTCAACACCGCGCCGCCCAACCGCCCGCCCTATCTGCTGACGCTGGAGGGGCGGATCGAAAAAGCCGGGTTCAGCGGCGTCTATCAGACCCCGCAATGCGCGTGGAAAGTGGCGCTTTACCCGGCCGTTGCGCCGCCGCACCACATCGTCGATCCCAAAAACGTGCTCGGGATTCCGGGGAATTGAGGGTAAAACAAAGGCGGCCCGACGTTCCGAGCCGCCCTTTCTCCAGCGAGAAGGAAAAATCACCCAGATCCATGGGTCTCGCCGCCCGTCTCGCGACAACCGGCCCCATTTCTGTGCTTGGGCGACGTTACTTCTAGGCGATCGGGCGGGTTTGTCAAGAGGGGAGACAGCGGCAGAAAGGGGTTCTTTTTTGAAAAAAAGAACCAAAAAACTTTATTCCGTTGCCCCTCGCCGCTCGCTTCGTCAAGGATCGGGATAAAAGTCTTTTTGCTTCTTTTTCTTCAGAAAAAGAAGAGTCTTTCCTTGCCTGCCTGCCTTGCGGCTGAGCCGGCGGCTGGCCTAGCATCGTGCCTTGGACAGAACAGAGGGAGACGCCGCATGGCCGCGCACACCATCAAGCCGCTGGTTACCGCCGTCGCCGTCAGCACTGGCGGGCGGAACGGGCATTCGGAGACCACGGATCATTCGGTCAGTGTCAATCTCTCGGTGCGGAAGGAGATGGGCGGGCCGGGCCTGCCGAACACGACGACGCCGGAACATCTCTTCGCCACCGGCTATGCCGCCTGCTTCGGCGGCGCGTTGGAGTTCGTCGCGAGCCAGCACAAGAAGACCGTCGCCGGCGCGGTGGTGACGTGCTCGACCGCGGTTGGCCCGCGGGAGGGCGGCGGGTTCGGGATCGCGGTCAAGATCCACGTCAAGGTGCCGACCCTCCCCACCGCCGAGGCGCGCGCCCTGGTGCAGGAGACGCACGAGAAAATCTGCCCCTACAGCCACGCGACGCGCGGCAATATCGACCTCGCGCTGGAGGTGGAGGGCGCCTGAGGCGCCCTCCCTGCGCCCTCAGCCCCGCCGCCGGCGCCGCGCCGCGCCGAGCCCGATCACCCCGGCGGCGAGGAGGGTGAGGGTGGCCGGTTCGGGCACGGTTTGCGTCTCGACGCCGATCTGAAACTCGTTCGCGGTCGCGGTATTGATGCCGGCGGAACTCAGCTCGTCGTATGATCCCAGAGAAACGAAGAAATCGAGCGTGTTGTTGCTGGTGTTGATATAGCCGCAACTCGCATAGGCGCAGAAAGTCGAATTGGCGAACACTTCGCCACTGCCGGTGATGGGGTTGGGCCCGGGCGTGAAAAGACTGCCGGAGGCGGTATCGAGCACGCCATTCACCCCCCAATCGAAATAGAACCCGAGGCTGTTCGGCTGACCGGCGAGCGGCACCGACGCCGCGAGTTCCCAGGAAGCGCCGGTATTGCCGGCGATCAGCCCGCTGCCGGTGACCTGATAATCGAGCACCAGCCATTGCGCGCCGCCGGGCTCGTTGACCAATGTTTGCGTCAGGGTCAGCGCGCCGCCATCGAGCGCGGTCTGGCCGGCGCCCAGGGTCACGTTCTGGGTGAAATTATCGGGGGCGTTGACGCCGGTGATGGCGATGGTGCCACCGATATCCCATGGGCTTGCCAGCGCCGGCGCGGCGAACGCTGCCAACGCGACCGAGGCCATGAGGCCGAACCCGACCCGTTTCATTGTCCACTCCTCCTGATTTTTCGCGTGCTTTATCGCCCTTCTGGCTCTTTCGCGACCGGATCGGCGCGAACCCGAACCGTTCTGATCTGTAACATAAAAACGCGTTCATTAATCAAATTTTGACGAAATTCACGAAAAAGTGATTTCCCGCTTCACGTCCCGGCGGCATCCAGCCACAAATACCCGGCCACCGTCTCGCCCGCGAAAAACACCAGAAGCGTCCCATGGCGGACGTGGAGCCGCCCATCCGCGGCCCGGCCGGCGCGGGCGAACTGGTAGGTCCAGGCCTGGCGCGGCTGGTCCTGAAACGGCAGCATGAGGCTCCCTTGCCCGGCCGGCGGGCCGAGCAGGCGCGTGACCTCATCGCGGGTGGTTTGCCCGGGATGGATCGCCGCCACCCGCGCCGGGTCGATCACTGTGCCGATCTCCGCCTGCCGCGGCGCGCAGCCGGCGAGGAGGCCGAGCACGGCAAGGATGCGCGGGGTTGCGCGCGCGGCGCGGAAAAATCGCCTCCCGCTCATGGCACGCGCCCGCTCATGGCACACGCCCGATCAGAACGCCGCCCCGATACCACCAATACCCGGCGAAGCGGCCGCTCGCCTGGTCGATGAAGACGAGCAGGGTCTGCCGCCCGATCGCCCCGTGATCGGCGGTTTTTTCCTCGAAAATCCAGATGTCGCGCAGCTTCTGCCCGGCCTCGGCGAAGGCTCCGTGCCCGTCCGGCGGGCCGAGCGCGGCCTCGATCTCGGCCCGTGTCGAGACGCCGGCGCGGAGACCGTCGAGCGCCGCGATCGGCGGCGGCCGCCCTTCATGCGTCGCCCCGGCGCAGCCCCCGAGCAGCACCGCGAGCGCCAGCCCACTGAGCGCGCGCCACCTGCCGGGACGCTTCATCCGCGCTCAGCGCCCCTTCGCCGGCACGCTGACATCGCTCCAGAGATAGCCATCGAATGTCTTGCCCTTGAAGAAAATGAACAGGATCTGCTGGCGATAATTGGTATGCACGCCATCGAGGCGAAGCGTGGTCTCGCTCGCCCGGTCATCCTCGTAATACCAGACCGCGCGCGGCGCCGCCTCGTTCCAAAACTGCGCCGCGCCTTCGCCATTCGGCGCGCCGAGCAGATGTTCGACATCATCCTGGGTGGAGACGCCGCGTTGGAGTTTTCGCGTCGCCGCCTCGGCATCGCGAAACGCGCCGCTTCCCATGGTCGGCGCCGGGATGCAGCCGGCGAGGGCGAGCAGGGCGAGCGCCAACGCGCCGCAACCGAAGCCGCGCGTCATGGCGCCCCCCGCGCCGCCCAGTCCCGCATTTTGCGCACCGCCTCGGCGACGGCGGCATCGAGAATATAGTGATCGGCGCCGATGGTGACGGGCGCGAGGGTGCCGCCGAGGGTAAGCGTCGCGTTGCCGGCGACGATGAGAACCGTCGCGCCGCTTTGCCGGTCGCGGATCATCGCCGAAACCCCCGCCGCCGCATCCCCCCAACCCGGGAAGAGGAGTCTTTTGGCCGCGTTGCCGGGAAGAAAGCTGGTGACATCGCAGGAGAGCTCATCCGCCGCCGCGGGGTCGAGACGAAACACCCCGCTCGCCGCAAGATCGGCCCGAAACGCCGCCGTCGCCACCGCCCCGAGATCACGCCCGGCGGTCGCCGTGCGATCGACACAAGGAAGAAGTCTGAGCGCCATCCCCGCTCCCCCCGCCACCCCACCATCCTCCACCACCCCCCGGCTGACGCAGCCGGCGAGGAGGAGCGGGAGCAGGAAGCGGGAGCGAAGGGTCATGAGCGGGCGGGGAGAAAAGTCATCAAACGTGCCCGGTCATTCAGCCAAGCGGCGGCGGATTTCGGCGTTCGTATCCACGTGTTCTGCATCCCCTTCGTAATATCTGACGACTGGCATCAGAAGACTCGACACGACGAACGGATGCGAATTTCCGAGCGCTTCGGCCCATTTTCGATAACGATTGGCGATTTCCCGCTCCTGCGCGCCATCTGCGCCATCTTCGTCGCGCATCACGACGCCGCGAGAGTTTAAGATGGTCTGATAGGCACCGTCCGCCATGGCTTTGGACCGAAATTTTTCTATCACCTCGCGCACCGGCGCGCATGGCCAGATACTATCCTCACCGATGGGTGCGTGCGCCAGCAAATTGCCGATGCAGAATTCGCCAATGTCTTTGCGGCCCAGACTATCGCACACATTGCGAACCGTCATCACCCAATTCATCAGCCGATCCTCCCGCAAAACGCCAGATTCGTCATGGCCCGGAATCCGTTGAACCGCGTCCAGCAGGCTTCTGGCGCGTTCCGTGAATATTTTTCCCTGATCCGGGGACACAGTAAATTCGGATGGATCGTCTTTGCCATCCCGGCGCCGATAAAGCCAGGCAATGGCGCGTGCAAAGAAGTCCGGATTGACCTCGACATAGCATTCGAGATTGGGAATGCGGTAACGGCCGCGATTGACGCCCGGCCGGAACAGTGTCTTCATATAATTGAATTCCAGATTGGCTTTTTGTTCGAGCGTCAACAGCGGACTGGCATCGATGATCTCGAACGCCTGCTGCACGGCGTAATTTTCCAGCAAATATTCGCCGGGCCTGTCCTTCCCGCCCGTGGTGATGGCCGAAAGCAAGTCATGCAACATCACTGGATCAGTTTTATTGCGCGGCATGCGAAGCTGAGAGTATAAATAAAAAAACGCTGCGCGCGGCCGCCCGGCCTTGCGAAGCCGTTCAACCCCCTCGTTCTGATCGGCTGAGGGTTGGCCGGTCCAGCGCGGTATGACCTCAGCCCAGTATTGGTCCTGGGCGGCGTCGCCGAGCCCATCCACCAGCGCCCAGATGGTTTTGTCGAATGGGGCGAGCCGCAAAAGCCGCGCCATATCCTCCTCCGGCGCATTGCCGGCAATCGCCGTGATGACGCGCGCACGGACCTCGGCCGCGGTGTAGAAAAGTGCTCCCATGATCAACGCCTGGAATCGATGGTGAGGGTCGTTTTTGTCCTGAAAACGCCGGTGTGCATGCCCCAAGAATGCGATGAGTTCGCTTTCCTGGAAAAAATCCTCGGCGATGAGCTTGCCAATCTCCCACGAGGCTCCCCCACGTTCGGCCAAGGTCAGAATTCCCTCGACACCACGCTGATCATGCACTTCCCGGAGCGCGTCGCGTCGCATTTTTTCTATATTTTTCGGGTGCTTGGTGAAATCAGCATGTTCGATGTCATCGAGTGTGTCAGCCGATTCCTCAACCCATGTCTTGCGAAACAGCCAGGCATGTTTTTCCACAACGTCGCTTGGTTCGAGGGCGGCACGGGCCGCCTTCGCCGCTTCGACCAAAGAGGCATGTCGTTCACTGTCATTCGCAACCAAGGCCGCCGGCTGCGACAGCACAAAGACGCGGATTGTCTCGCGGAGGTTAGCCTTTTCCCCATCACTGGCTTTGCTGTTTGCCCAAGTCTCGATCAGCCGCCATATCCGGGCCTGGTGCTCATCAAGAAAATTGGGAAGCCGCTCGACCAGATCACTAAGCGTGGCGAGGGAATGCTCTTTCCAGTCCAGCGCCATTTCCACCATCGCGAGCAGAAAGGGGCGGGTCTGGTTTTCAGCCAAATCGGGCTCGCCGAACCCGTAACCATCTGTCCGCCAGCGCGGTTTGTAATTATAGTTGCCGAGGCCGCCAAGGCGCGCGAATTGCGCCATGCAGAGTTTCCACGCGACATCGGGGAAGTGCTGCGCCAGTCTCTTCATCAATGTCATGCGCGCGTCGAGGTTCGCCGCCGTTTGCGGCATCCACGGCCGGAAGATCGCTTCCAGGGAGTGGATCGGCTTATTCATCCAATTATCCTTGATTTCGACCTCCGCCAGCCGCGCCAGGATGAGCGCAGCACGCGGCAAGGTCGCGGGATTCCAGGCGAGGCTCTCCAACGCCCAGAGGAGACCGGAACGGCTCGGGGTGACGCCGAAGGCTTGGTTGTCCACTGGGGACAAAAGGCCGAGAAGCGCGGGACCAGAACTGGCCAAATCGCTTTCGAGGATAGAGAGAAATGTCTCGGGCGCTGCCTCCGCGTAAATCGGCAGATCACGCTGATTGGCTTCGAGGATACGTGTCGTCAGCGGTATCGGCAGCAATTTACGCACGAGCTGCGCCACAAGCCCGTCGATATTGACGCCAAGCCGCCGATCAAAAAGCGCCCCGCCATGCACTGCGAGAAGAACCAGCGTCTCCGCGATGCCAGCACGAAAAATCCCAGAAAATTCGCGTGTTTTATCATAAAGCGGCGCCAGCCAGCGCTTTCCCTCTGGCAGGTCGAGTGCAGGATTATCTTCACCCAGCACCATGCCTGCCAAGTCGAAATATCGCTTCAAGTCGGTTTTTGTTACCGCTCCAGCGATCGCGAATAGCAGATCAAGTTTCGAAACAACGCCGCGCAGGGCGCCCGCCGACCACAGAGGTGCATCCTCTAATTGCACCAGTTCCTGGCAGCGCCGTTCGAGGTCTTCGTATTGGCGTTCAGCCAGAAGCTCCAAACTGCATTTGTCGCTTTCGTTCTCGCTATGCCACGTGCCGGTCAGCATGAACGGTATGAGAGAGACGGCGATATCACGATCTTGCGCCCAGGACGGAGTTTGGATCGCCGGAATAATCGCCAGCCTGCGACGGAGAACCGTCAATGACCGGCCGGATTCGCGGGCGAGCCGCATAATCTCATCGTGTTTCTTTCCCATTGTCTCGAGCGCTCTATTGAATGTTCGGTAATTGAGCGGCTGAAGAACGATGTCGGGCGTGATCGTCACCACGTTGCGTGGATAGAGGATGATCGCATGCAGGGACTTGGCGTAGGGCCCCAGTTCCGTTTCAACATCGCGCGTGTGGACGACTGGGATGAATCCAGGCGCACCCGATGCCAGGCGCGGCAAAATGCCCAGCCGATCAAACACCAGAACACGGTCGCGATAAGCCGCCAATGCCTCGTCGTCGGACTGTCCGAACAACCGCGCCAGGAAGGCGAGCGCCTCCTCGGTGGAGTCCGCGGTGATCAGTATCGGGCGGCCTGGAGAAACGGAAAGGCGCTGGGACATGATCGGCTTCGCCGCCGTGATGGCGGCGTCGAACAATGCGCCGGTTAATGGCGGGGTGGCGACATCGGCCCAATCCGACCAACATTTATCGAGCGAGCGAACGCCATCGGCTGGTTTTCCGGTTTCATTGGCGAACCACGTCTGCGCCGGCAATGATTGTTCGAGCCATTGTTCGAGATCGCTCGCGTCATAGGCGCGCACGCTTTTCCAGGGTCGCGTCTTCTGTTTTTGGGCGACCCATTGCGTTTTGCCAGGCCACCGGCGCGGCGTGACGAATACGAAGCTGGTATCGGCGCGTGTTTTTTCGTCGAGCGTTTTCACGCTCTTGTCGAAGTCGTGGTCGGCCTTTCTTCCGATATCCTGGTTGGTGCCAAACTCCCAGCCCGAACGTCCCTCGGGGACCCAGGGATTCCCTGCGCTGGTTTCGACCCACCCATCCCAGCCGGGGCGCTCGGCGTCGTCGTTGCCGGGGAAATCGACTTTCGTGAGCCCGTCACCCGTCGAATGAACCAGTATTCTTAGCAATACCGCGAGGCTGCTACGTGCTCTGATGTTATTCGAGGCCCAGTTTTCGATGTCATTCGCCGTGATCGCGAGAAACCGCGGCACGAGCGCCCTGGCATTGGCGGGGGGTGGCATTCTCTTTGCCCGCGCGGCGTCATGGCGAGCCTGCATGGCCATCAGATTCTCGCGCGGGATGTTGAAGGCTTTTTCGAGGCGGGCAGCCATGTCGGGTGACAAAGCGGCTTTGCCGTTCAGCAGATTGGACA
Organism: Pseudomonadota bacterium; assembly: GCA_021798915.1. GTDB lineage: Bacteria > Pseudomonadota > Alphaproteobacteria > Acetobacterales > Acetobacteraceae > Acidibrevibacterium. The sequence goes on along the minus strand of JAJZBM010000003.1, from coordinate 7,494 downwards.
AGGCAGGGCGGCCAATCCCGAGAAGTTGTGCCGCTTCCGTCACCGACATCCCTTTGGGGATGACCTCTGTCCTGATGCGTGTTCCCGGATGGGGAGCGTTATCCGATTCCGCCATGAAGCCCTCCGCTCTGGTGAGATGGCCGAGGATGACCGGCCAGCATACGCGTATTGTAGCGTGTAGCGCAACGCAATACAAACGCTTTGTTGCACGATTGCGGAGGCCTTGCCTAATCCGCGGCATCCCCCCGCCCGCGCCGCGTTGCCAAATCGGTCGGCGCCGCACAGTCTGATGGCCGGGCGCGGGGGCGTCCGCCGTGGGGGAGGGGAGGATGGAAGCGCGCAACCCGAAGGCCGCGGCCCTGGCGGCGAAGCTGGATGTCCGCCGCCCGGCGCTGGCGATGGCGGCCTTGCCGCGGTCGAGGGGGAGATCGCGCCGGTGGCCGACATCTTCGCCCTCCAGGGCGATGCGCGGCTGCGGGCGCTGGAGAAAGCCTATCTCCGCTAGAGCGCCTCGGCGGCCTTTTTGAGATCAGCGGCGAGGGCGTTGAACGCGGCGTCTGAAAAATCGATCAGGCTCGCCGCGATGGCGTAACGGCCGGATTTGTTCGGATCAGCCCGGTGGGTGGTGGCGATCAGGCATTGCATCTCCGCCTTGCTGCGCGTCTCGGCGTTCCAGCCGGATATGCCGACGCCTTTGCCCTCCAGACAGGTGAGATATTGGTCGAGACAGGCAGCGGTTTTGCCATGTTTCTTACGCAACACCTCGACGCACAAAGTCTCCATCCCGCCCGTCCTGTCCCGGCCCGGCACCATCACGATGACGAGCGGCGGGAGATGGCGGAACTCCTCCGTGATGGGCGAAACGAGTGTGAGCGGTTCTTGCGGGCGTGGATAGAGCTTTGTTTCCGCAACCTGTTTGGCGACATGCTCGAACGATTTTTTCCAGTCATCGCCACAATCAACCGCGATCAGGATGCCGAGCGAGCAGCGCTGCTGAAAGATAACGGGTTCGAGTTCGAGCAGCATCTCGCCGAACCCGTCCTTGCCGCCCATGGTTTTTCCGTTCTTGCGAATATTGTCCGGGAACGGATAATCGAATGCCGGCAATTCGTGATTTTCACAGAGTTTGCGCAGCAGCGCGTTATCGGCCGCGCCTTCGCCGAGGAAGACGTAATCCGCCTTCAGTTTATACGCCATCGCTTATACCCGAAGCTCGATGCCACTCCGTAGGGCCCGCACGGCACGCACGCCGCTGATGATGCTCGCGCTGGTGCCGCCGCCTTCCTTGCGAAAGCAGCGAATGATGGAAAAATCCTCAGTATTTGCCGCGATATTTTCATGGAAGGCGTCGAGCATGGCGTCGCTATGGGTGGTAAAAAACACCTGGGTTCCGAACTCCTTGGAAAATTCATCAATCGCCCGCAACACCTCTCCGTATCTCTCGAAATAGAGCCCGTTTTCCACCTCGTCGATCAGCGCGACGCCGCCGCTGACCTGGGCGATCAGGAGAAGAATTTCAGCGATGCGGCCGAAGCCGTCCGAAAACAGGAAAGCCGGGATCGGCCGATCGAGATGTTTGAGGCGAACCAGCAACAAACCGTGCCCCTGTTCATGCCCGGCGTCCATATCGACCAGGTCCGGGAATAATTTTTTCATGGTGGCAATGAATTTCGGCTTTTTTCCCTTCTTTACCAGACCGGTGAAATTCTCAGCGGCGAGGTCGGCGGAAAAACCCCAACGCGCCGGCAGAATGCCGCTGACGATACCGCCCGCCGCCTGCCCCATCAAAAGCCCGGCCGGGGTTACCTGCGGGGTGATCACGGCCTTGACTTCGCCCTCGCCGTTCCGAGCCCAGCGCCATTCGAAAGAAATGTTTCTGAACACCGCATTGGGTGCGCCCGGAAGCGGTGCCTCGGCGGGTGTCGGAAACGGCACGGTGATTTCGTTGCCTTGGGCGCTATAGATACGCAAATGGCGGTGGAAGGGTTTTTTGTCAGCCTCCTTGCCCGAGAGGTCGATATCGACGCCCGGCGTGATCTCGAAATTACGAAACAAATCCTCCCACAACGCTGCAAGTGACGGCACCGCCATCGGCCCCTGCGGCGGGGCGAAGCCGCGGAATTGGCGAAGGCCCCAGGCGATCTGCGGGCTCGCCGCGGCACCGAGATAGAGCCCCTCCATCAGCGCCGTCTTGCCTGCCCCGTTATTGCCGACGATCAGATTGAGCCGCCGCATACCCTCCAGCGTGAGATCGGCGAATCCCCGGAAATTCTTGAGGGTCATGGTCTCGATCAGCACCGCCGGCACTCCCTTCCGCGCTCTCGCCATGTTACCCAATGCCCGCCCCCCTCGCCAGCGCCCGCGCGATGAGCCCGATCGCCTCTTCGTGCCAGCGCTGCACCGCCTTGTGGTCCGCCCCCAGCGCCGCGCCCAGGCGGCGCCAGGGGTAAAGGTGGCGGCCGGTCAGCGGGTGGGTGAGGGCGCGGGCGGCGGCGATGCGGCGGAGCACGTAGCGGTCATCGGGGATGAGGCCGAGCCAGGCGAAGGCCTCGTCCATGCGGGTGATGCGCGCCGCCGACGGGGCGGGCGGGCGGAGCCGGGTATTGCCGTCCCAGCCATAAGCCTCGTTCGCCGCGCGCACGATCTCGAGCGCCCCGGTGCGGAGTTGCGGCGAATAGCCGCGCATCGGCAAAGCGAGCAGGGTCGCCCCGGCTTCCTCCAGCCGCGCCACGATCGCCTCGGCATCCATCCCGCCTGCGCCAAACCCCGCGCCATTCCCGCACCCCCCCCGCGCCCCGGTTTGGCGCGCGCGCGGGCCCAGGGCGCGGGGGGGCGGCGCGCCATTCCCCCCCGTCTTCGACGGGGGGAATGGCGCGGCCCGCTGCTCGCCGGGCTCTTGCGCCAAATGCGCGCCAAACGGATCTCGTGTCGTCATGCTTCGTCTCCTGACTGAGGGGGGGAAGCCGGGCGGCGCGCGTCGATCACCCGCACCCCCTGGCGTTGTTTGCGCTGCTCACGGTCGCGGTATTCGCACTCGACGAGGAGGCCGTTTTCGAGCCAGGTCCCGATCACCCGCGCCGCTTCCGCCTCGCTCAAGCCGAAGCGCTCGCCGAGGACGCGCCCGGCCCAGCGTTCGGTGCCGCGCCCGCGCCGATGCGCGGCATAGAGCAGGCCCGGCTCCGGCCCGGCGGCGATGGCATCGAGGGCGGCGTTGCAATCCGCCGCCGAGAGCTTGGCCCAGACCGTCGGTGGCCGGAACCGGGTGATCGCCTGCACGTGATCGCCGCGCGGATAGGCGGAAGTTCCGTTGCCGAGGGCGACGCTCTCCAGCCGGTACCACGCGGCGCGGCCGGCGCGCGGCGCGAGATTGGCTTTCACGTCATCGAGCCGCACGAGGCGCGCCCGCTCTTCCGCCGCAATGCCCATCTCCTCGCCCTCGGCCGCACTCATCGGCGAGAGGATGCGGGCGATGCGCGCCGCATCGGTCAGCGCCTTCGCCCCGCGCGCCGCCTCGGCATCGAGCGAGGCGCCCTTGCGCACGTGATGGACCAGCATGACCGCGGCACCGCTCGCCTGCGCAACCTCGGCCCAGGCGCTGGCGGCTGCGTCCATATGCGGGTTGGAGTTTTCTTCGAGATGGTGCGAGCGCACGAAGGGATCGACGATCAGGCAACCGATCGCGGCCGCTTGCGCCGCATCGCACACCGCCGCCTGGTCGGGAAAGACGATGCTGCCATCGGCACTTTCCTCGGCCATGACGATACGCCGGTCGCGCCCGGAATGGAGATGGAGGCGCCCGCCGAGATCTTCCCGCGAAACCCCGTGCCGGATCATGGCGGCGGCCACACGGCGCTCGATCTCATCGAGCGGGTCTTCGAGATTGAGCAGCCAGACGCCGACCGGGTGATGCACGCGCTCGCCGAGCAGCGCCCGGCCGGAGGCCAGCGCCAGGGCCTCGACGATGGCGAGCGCCGATTTCCCGACCCCGCCGGGCGCAATGAGGAGCGAGACGAAGCCCGCGACCAGCGCCGTGCCATAGAGCCAGGGGCGCGGCGCGATGGCGCAGGGCGGCGGCAGCAGGGCGGGCACGGCGCGCAGCGGCGGCGCCGGCAACTCCGGCCAATAGGCGAAACCGGGGGTGAGGCTCACGCGAAAACCGGGAGCGGATAGGGTGCCCCGGCGAGGATCGTGTGCGTGGTGATGGCGCCCCAGGTGATCGGGTGGCCGGGGGGAAGGGGCGCTCGCTCGGGGTCGCGCGCCGCGGGTGAAGGTGCCGGGCGGAGGGGAAGGCGCGCGCCGATCCGCCGCCCGCGCTCGATCGCGGCGTTGCGGCTGATGCCGAAATGGCGGGCGATATCGTCCCAGGTTTCGCCCTCGGCGCGGAGGCGCCGGAGTTCGGCGTCGTTTGGGGCACTCCAGAGCAGTTTTTGGGGCATGGGCTGGTCTCCGCCACGGGTGGGGCTGCCCTGTTATCGGATCTAACAATTGCAGTCAACAATTCTAACTCGATTTGTTAGAAAAAATGACGTATGCCCAGCCATGGCCAAATCACCCTCCCCCGAATCCCCCCCCGATACCCCCGGCGCGCGCCTCCGCGCCGCGCGCATCGCCCGCGGCCTGACCCAGGACGGGCTCGCATCCCGGCTCGGCGTCTCACGCTCGGCGATCGCGCAATGGGAGACCGACCGCGCCGGGCAAATCCGCGGCAATCTGCTGCGGGTGGCGGATGTGCTGGAGGTTTCGCTCGAATACCTCCTCCACGGCGCCGACAAACGCGCCCCGGCACAAGCCGCAACCGGCGACGAACTCGCCCTCCTCCGGCTTTACCGCGAACTTTCCCCCGGGGACCGGGCAATGCTGCTCCAAACCGCGCGGCGGCTGGCGCGGGGTGGGTGAAATTTCTTGCAGCGGGGAAAAATTGATTTAAATGTCAATTCACGACACGCTGATCGGCCTGCACGATGCGCGCAAACTCTTCCCTTACCGGCCGTCAGAGACACGACACCCGCCCCGCTCACCCGCTTTGTCGTGGGAGACAGGGTCTATCGCGGTTTTCTCAAGCGGCTCGATCCGCCGCCCGAGGAGATTTGGGAAATGCGGGTCACTGCGCCCCACAGCGCGACAACGATCGATGGCTATGTGACGGAGAATTGCGATGACTTTCCACTCACCCCCCAGCGCAAGCGAAAGCCGCGCCAGCCGTGACCGCGCCGATTACGGCTTCGCCCGGCTGCGCGATCAGGTGTTCGACGCGGTGACGGCGCTCTGGCGCCGGCGCAAGGCGGAGGGGCTGACGCAAAAGGAACTCGCCGTCCGCATCGGCCGCGATCCCGCCTGGGTCTCGCGCAGCCTCACCGCACCCGGCAACTGGACATTGCGCACCGCCGGCGAATTGATCCAGGCCCTCGAAGGCGAGGCCGAAATCGATGTCACCGCGCTGGGGGATCAGCCGGAAAGGCGGGCGAATGATGATGCGTATGCCGGCTATCTTCCGCAACATAGCCGCCAGCCACGTAAAAACTAGTGCGGCGGCCGGGCAAGAAGTTGGCACATTTACTGCGGCGGCGTACCAGACAATTTCCGCGCCATCTCGTCCAAGGATTTTCGAAGCCTTGCCTGAACGGGGTGTATCTGCAAAAGGATCAAAATGGACCGCATCCAGATCCTCCAAGAATACATCAGTAAGGAGCACAGGGGTATCGAGATCGGTCCCTACTTCGCTCCGCTACTCCCGAAGCGCGATGGCTGGAACGTTCTTGTGTTAGACATTTTTGATGCCGAGAAATTACGGAAATTAGCGGAGAACGATCAAAAAATCCCAAATTGTAGAGTGCAAAACATAGAGACAGTAGATTTGATAGGATCAGCTCATGAGATAGCTGATCTTGTTGAGGCGAGAAATGAAATTGGGAAAATAGATTTTATTGTATCTAGTCATAATTTTGAGCATATTCCTAATCCAATTGCGTTTCTTCAGGCGTGCTCTAAGGTTCTCAGACCAGGTGGCATTCTATCTATGGCTATTCCGGATAAGCGTACCTGTTTCGATTATTTCAGGCCCCTGTCAACATTGGCTGGGATGCTGTCAGCTTTCGTGGAGGGACGAAATAAACCGACGATTGAACAGCTATTCGAGTTGCATAGCTTACTTGCACGGTATGATACCCCGACTGGAGACCTTCTTTCTTTCCCACTGACATGTGACCCTCGGCACATCGTGGCCCTACCAACGCTAAGCGAAGCGCACGAAGGATGGCAGACCCGCATGGCTTGGCCACCGAGCGAGCCACGACCCTACGAGGATGTTCACTGCTGGACTTTTACCCCGTCTCATTTCAGGCTTCTTATGGAGGATCTGCGCTTTCTTGGTTACATCAAGCTCCATATCGAGAAAATATATGACACTAATGGGGGCGAGTTCTTCGTGCATCTCCGCAATACTGACGAGACTTCGCGGCAAGCTCTGGACCCGGCGCGTCATCACGAACTACGACAAAAGCTTCTGCATGCGACGAATTTTGAGTGCTCAGTCAATTGCCTAAAACCCGATTCGGAGCGAGGGCTTGGTCCGCAGGAATATGAACAAGAAATTTTACTGCTTCGAAGGAGCATAAATTCGCTCCAGAACTCAAAGAGTTGGCGTCTGACCTCGCCTCTTCGGGCGGCTGCCCGCACAATCCGCCTGCACCCGCATCTGTCTGGCCTTATTTTTTTTAGGAAAGCTCGAATACTGGCAAGTCGGGTCTTACGCTGCGTGTCGAAGTGCGGGGATGGTGGGAATTCGGAGGAGGCATGATCTCACCGATGTCGCTCACCCCCTGTCTAATCGAACTCTTCGCGATTTTCCTAGAGTCGCGCACCCTCAATTCTCGCTGAATTAATCAAATTCTGCAGACAGATCCGTACATGCGCGAGATGGTCGCTCGATGAGCCGAACAATCCGAAAGACGCCCCAGCGTACTAGGGGCACACTCGCCGCAGCTTATTGCGGCTTTGCGCTATGCATTGCGGCATCTGTTTTTTTTGGAATCAGGGTGTGGCATGGGTTTTGGTTCCTAGCATTCTCCGATGAGGCCGAACATATTTTGGGCGGCCGAATGCTGAACGCGGGCGGACGCCTGTACGTAACGTACGTCGATACACACGGTCCCGTCATATTTATGTTTACTCAGGCATATGGAGCATTATTTGGGTGGTTACACCCTAGCTATACAAGATTTATTATGCCTATATTATCAATTTTTTCGGCATTAAGTATAATTTTATCTCCAATTTTGTGCAGCGCGGCAGAAAGATTTATATCTATAAGTATTTTTTTTAGTTTAATTTCTATTGTGTGGATAGTTCAAGGAATATATCTGTTAAATTTGTATCTGCTCAACCTGGTAGCGGCGGTGCGGTTCCGGTGACGGCGTTTTTGATGGCGGCATAGGCATCGACGCCATGTCGTGCGGCGGTGCTGACGACGGATCGGACGTTGGCGAAGAACTCCGC
>JAJZBM010000056.1 GCA_021798915.1 Pseudomonadota bacterium | reverse complement strand
ACCACCGCCCTCGCGCCCGATATAGCTCCCGCCCGAAGAGCGGCCGCCCAGAGGGTCCGGTGGCAGAGTGGTGATGCAGCGGACTGCAAATCCGCGTATGCCGGTTCGATTCCGGCCCGGACCTCCAATAAATTCAAACTGTTACTGCCTTTCCCGGAGTTCCGAAAAACCCTGCGGACCCCATGCGGACCCCGCAAGCGCCATCGCACCGCCCATGCCGGGGGGCGCAGGCTCTGGGCCGATCGCCCTTCCCGTCATCCGCGCCGGCGCCATATCTCTCGCGCCGGGCAACCGGCTATGGCGATAAACAGCGCGTGACATAGGCGCAGCGGACTCGGGAGCAACACTCGACGCCTCCACCATACGGGGGCGAGCAGGATCGACGCGCGCGGCAAAGACGCAACCTTTCGCCCGGCATGGTTCCGCCGGCATCGGGCCATCGACAAGCGCCAACGACAACCAGGCGTTCGCTGTCGTCGCGTGACGGCAAGCGCGGTCCGGGGGGCACCGGGCAACAGAAGCCCCCCAACGGATCGCGCTTGTGCTATCCTGCCGCATGATCCGCGCGCTTGTCATCGCCGCCGCCGTCATGCTGCCCGGCTTCGCCCTCGCCGATGGCTGGCAGGTCTATGGCCCCGACGGAAGCTACTAAGGCCGCATCGAGCGCGGCAGCGATGGCACACTGGAGCGGTTCGGCCCGGACGGTGCCTACCAGGGCCGCTATGACCGGGGCCGCGACGGATGGGACGCCTTCGGCCCGGATGGCAGCTATGAGGGGCGCATCAGCGGTGACAGCGAGCGCGGCTTGCCGGCGGTGATCGGCGGCCAGGATGGGAGATAGGGCGTGTCGATCTTCGCCATGCAGGCGATGGTCGCCTCCAGAGCGGCGGTGAACGGTTGGCGATAGTGGCTGGCGGCTCAGGCGCTGGTTGGCGCCGGTCGGATCAGGTCTCCCGCCTCGATATCGAGCGCGGCCGCCAGCTTCTCCAGCACCGTGACACTGCCGCGCTTTGCCCCCCGCTCGATATCGGCGACATTGGACGGTGCCACGCCAGCCAGGTGCGCCAAGGCAATTTGTGTCAGGCCGCGCTTGCCCCGCCATACGGCGAGCGGCGAGGCACCACCGCAAAGGCGCTGCACTTCCTCCGCCGTCAGATATCGGCCCCGCGCCCGCTCGCGGCCAAGCGCCGCCTCTTGGCGATCGAGGGCAGCCAGGGCAGCGCGATCCTCGGCATCCTCGATCGCCTCGCTCATGGCTCGCCGCCCTCTCCCTCGCCGGCCCGCGCGCGCTTGGCCTTTTGCGCCGCTTCGAGCGCGCGGATCACCAGCGAGAGTTTCGCTTCCGACACGGCTTCGAGGTCGAGCGCCGGCGCACCGCCGTCCTTCACCTCGGCAGGGATTTTGCCGAATGCGCGACCGAGGACTTCTTGGATCGCGACAATCCGCTCGCGCGTGCCCTCGCCCTCGTCGTCCATAATCCCGATCAGGATGCGCATGGCGCGAGGGCTAGCCTCGCGGGCGAGTCTCACTACCTCGTGATAGCGTCCGCCCTTGCCGCTCGGGTTGCCGCACTCGCCCGGCCGGAACACGCGCAGCTTGCCGCCGCCGTGCGACGGGGTGCGATAGATCGGTTCGGCCGCCGTTGTGGGCTTCGAATTATTTTCGGTCATGGATTGCTCCTTTCGCGTCCTCGAACACCACGCGAGTCATCTCGGCGGCGCGGGGGTCATCAATCAGCCAATACCACGCGAGCGCCGTCAGGCGCGGGGTGATCTCGGCGATCATGGCGTCAATGACGTCGCGCAGCGCCGGGGTAAGGCCGAGCCGCTCGCGCACCTCCGCCATAGCTCGCTCATAGGCGGCCGGGTCACGTTCGCGCAGGGCGTCAAGCTCGGCGGCGAGGCGGGCGACTTCGGCGAGGCCTCGCAGCTGGTTGATGGGTCGTTTCATCGGCTTTCTCTCCGGTCAAGATGCTGGGGCAGCGTGGCGGGGGGATTCATAGCCTGCGGCGCCGCTTCGCGCGCAGTCAATCCGCTGTTCACCTTTCTGGCGGGGGCGTTGGCGGGCTCGGCGGGGGGGCAGGGACACCCCGGGACGCCCCTCCCGTAACTCTCCCGCGCGCGCGCATGCGGTCCCATGTAAAGGGTGTCCCGGGTCGTCCCTGCCGTCCCTGCACCGCCTCGCCACCCGCGGCGAAGGCACCTCATCGAAGCCCCGCCAGCCGGCTGATCAGGGTTGCGCGGATTTCCGATTCCTCGGCGAGCAGCGCATCCGTTGCCGCCGGGTCGCGGCGGGTGAGAATTGCCTGTTCGACGATTTCGGCAAGGGCATCCGGCGGGATTGCTTCAATCTGCCAGGTGTCACCGGCGAAAGCGCGGCGGTCGGTCGGCTTCGGCGGTGCGCTGGGCAGGTTCATGGTGGCGGCCTGATCTGGTGTCACGGCAAGGCGTGAAAACTCGATCTCGGCGGACATGTTCAGGCGTTCGGCCATCGCGGTTACGTCCTCGGCGAGCGATGAAAACACATGCACGCCGGAGGGATCGTGGTCGCCGACATGCAGCACGCAGGCGCAGCGCCAGCGGGCGAGCAGGCGCGCCAGGTCGTGCTTCGCGGTCAGGGAATCGAACCCGCCCGAAGAATGAACGGGGATGCCATAGGGGGCGGCGATGCGCTCGATTTGGGGCACCATGCCGCCGGCTTCGACGCAGAGTATTAGGCGCACCGGCTGCCCGCGCTGGCGATCCAGGCGGAAATTTTCGGCGGCTTTAATCGCGGCGGCGATCATCTCGTCGGCAGAATCCCATGCCGGCGGCGTGCGAACGATCGTGCCGTCATCGCGGATCACCTCGAAGGGGATCAGCCCGGCGCGCCGTGCGCGGCCCAGCGTCTCGCAAAGGCTGGCATAGGCCGCTTCGGTTTTGTCATAGCCGTGCGCTCCGACCAGGCGATAGAAAACCTGCCGGATCGTGAGCGGCAGGTGCTCGGAATACTCGGAAAGCACATCCCGCACCACGTCGAGCAGTTCCAATTTTGCGGCGCTGGGGGACCATGGCGCCAGCCCGCGGGGACGCTGGCGGCTCATGGGTCGGCACCCGGAGCGAAGGCATCGAAGGCATCCGTGGCCTTTCCCCCGTTATCCTCCACGCGCGCGCGCGTGGGCGATATAGGTAGAACCCCTTCAGATGCCTTCGGATGGCGGATTTCTGCCACTTTTGCGAAGGGGTTCACGACCATTCCCCCGGCGTCTCGTGGAATGCCCGTTGAACGTCCGCCAGCACGAGTCCGGCGACCTCTGACCGTCGCGTGGTGCCGTTCTTGGTTGTCTGGTATCCCTTCGCAGCGAGCGCTTGGATGAACCTCTTCGCCGATCCCGGTTCCTCGCCCGCCGCCTTCGCCCATGCCGCCCAATCGGAATAGAGCGCCATCGTCTCGCCACCGCCGTAGCCGACGCGGCGCGTCCGCTCGGCCAGCCACGCCGCGAGAGAATCCTCGGCGTCGAGATATTCGGTGGTGGCGCCCGTCACGCACGGCGGTGGCGCCAGCCCGATGCGCTGCCATTCCAGGCACCCTTCGATTGCCCAGGCGAGGATGCCAGGCCACTCGGCTTTCAGCTTCTCGGGGAGGTCCGCGTCGCGTTCGGGGGCCGGGATTGTGACGGTGAACGGGATAAGGTGAAAGCGCCGGCGGAGGGCTTCGTCCACCCCCCGAAGCACGGGCTTATGATTCCCGGCAATGAACAGCTTGAATTGCGGTTGGTAGGTGAAGAAATCCTGCCGCATAAACCGCGCGGTGATCGGATCGCCGCCCGTCAGTGCCTTGATCCGAGATTCCGCCCAGCGCCGCCCTTCCTCGGTCTCTTGGGCCGTAACAAGCCGCGCACCGCGCAACATCGCGAGGTCGGTCGGGTGCCGGTCGGTTGGGCTCGCCGTGAACGTCTCCATTGTTGCGATTGCGGCATATTCTCCCATCAAACCCGTGAGGGTGTTTAAGGTAACGCCCTTTCCGTTCGCGCCGGTCCCGAAGGCGAAGAAAAGCGCATGATCGCGTGTGATTCCCGTTAGCGGTAATCCCGCGACGCGCTGAAGAAACGCGGCAAGCTCGTCGTCGCCGCCGGTGATCCTCTCGATGAACGCGCGCCAAAGCGGACATTCGCCCCCGGGCGCCACCGCCGCTTGTTTCGAGATGTAGAGCGCCGGGTCCGGCGCCCGCGCTTCACCCGTGCGGAGATCGATCACGCCGCCCGGCACGCCGAGCAACCACGGGTCGCGATCCCAAATGGCGGCCGTGACCGCGAGGCGAGGGTCGCTTCTCGCGGCCTTTTCGACATTCGCGGCGAACGCGATTTTGCCCATCGCGATCGGCAACGTGCGTTGCCGACCGGCCGCTTCGTGCATCCTTTGCCGGCAAAAGTTCCGCACCGCAAAAAACACGGAATCGGTTTCATCGAG
>JAJZBM010000010.1 GCA_021798915.1 Pseudomonadota bacterium | reverse complement strand
GTTCACCGATGCCTCCGGCCGGCGCCTCCGTGCCTGGCTCGCTATCGACGAGGCGGCGTTTTACGACCCGGCGCGGGTCGCGATCCTGCCGGTTGGCCTCTGCTATCCGGGGCGGTTGGCGCGGGGGGGTGATGCACCACCGCGGCCGGGTTGTGCGGCGCTCTGGCATCCGCGTTTCCGCCCCCTGATGCCGGCGATCGAACTCACCCTCCTGGTCGGCGGGTATGCCCAGGATTTCGTGCTCGGGCGCGGCCGGATGAGTGAGCGGGCGGCTGATTTTCGTCGCTATTTGCCGCATTATCTGCCACTTCCGCATCCATCCTGGCGCACCACCGCCTGGGAGCGGGCCAATCCCTGGTTCGGCGCCGAGCTATTGCCGGTGCTGCGCCGCCACATCGCGAGGCTGCTGGCATGAGACGCGCGCTGCGCTGGCTGTTCGGAGTTCTTCTGCTCGGTCTGCTCGCGCTCGCCGGCGCGGATTATCTCGTCTGGCGCTGGGCCGGGGGGATGATCGGCGAGAGTTATGCCGGCTGGCGGGCGGCGCGGCAGGCCGAAGGGTGGGTGGTCGAGAGTGGGGCCGCGCATCTCACCGGCTGGCCGTTCGCAGCGCGGCTGGTGGTGCCGGATTTCGCCCTCAAGGGCGGCGCGGCGGCGATGCCGGGCGGGGTGTCGCTCAATCTCCCCGAACTCGACCTCGCGGTCACCCTCACCGCGCCGAGCGATCTCCTCATCACCCCGGTTGGCACCGCCCGCGCGACACTCGGGCTCTTGCCGCCGCTCGCGATCACCGCTGAGAGTGCCGCTCTGCATACCAGCCTTGCCGCTTCGGATGCGGCCTCGCCACTCGCCGGTGAAATGCTGCGGGTGACGGTGCGGCCCGATCAGACGGCGAAAGACGCCGCGTCGGGGCTCAGCCTCGTCATCGCCCGGATCGATTTTCTGCTCTCGGCGCCAGTCGAGCCGCCGGGTCTCATGCTTCATGTCCAAGCCGGCGGGATCGACCTGCCGAGTGCGATCACCTGGCCGTTTAGCACCCATATCGGCCGCGCCGGGTTCGATGCCGGCCTCGCGCCGCTGCCGGCAGCGAGGGGGGCGGATTTCGCCGCGACCAAAGCCGCCTGGCAGGCGGCGCGCGGCACGCTGCGGCTCGCCGCGGCCCTCACCGATTGGGGCGGGACGACGATGTCGGGCGAGGCGAAGATCACGCTCGATGACAAACTCGCGCCGGAAGGCGTTGGATTTCTGCATCTTATCGACCCCGATGCCGCCGTCGCCAGCCTGGTGCGCCAGGGGATGATCGCGGACGCTTCGGCGCAGGCCCTGGGCGCGGTGCTGCACCTCCTCGCGCATCCGGCGCCAGGAGACGCCAAAACTGGGGACGCCAAGACGGGAGACGCCAAACCGGAGGTCGATCTGCCGCTGTCGCTCGCCGAGGGCGTGGTTTCGGCCGGCGGGATTCCGCTGTTTCGCCTCTCTCAAGCCGGGTTGAGCGCGCCATGAAGCCACCGCCGTTTCGCTATCACCGCGCCGAGACCCTCGATCAGGCGCTCGGCGTGCTCGCCGCCGAAGGGGAGGGCGCGAAGCTTCTCGCCGGTGGCCAAAGCCTGATGCCGCTTCTGAATTTCCGCCTGCTGCGCCCTGCGGTGCTGGTCGATATCAACCGCGTCGCGGGCCTGGACGGCGTCGTGGAGACGGCATCGGGGCTTCGCATCGGGGCGATGACGCGCCACGCCGCCATTGCCGAGGCGGCGCCGGTCGCGCGGCATTTCCCGCTGATCGTCGCGGCCATGGCGGAACTCGGCCATCCCGCGATCCGCTATCGCGGCACTATCGGTGGCAGCCTCGCCCAGGCCGATCCGGCGGCGGAGTGGCCGTTGCTCGCGGTGCTGCTCGATGCCCGCATCCTGACGCGCTCGCCGCGCGGGGAGGGGGCGCATGCGGCGGGGCAATTCTTCCTCTCCGCCCTGACCACGGCGCTGGCCGCGGACGAGATCATCACCGCGGTCGAATTTCCCCATCTTTCCGCTGGTGCCGGCTGGGGGTTCGCCGAACTCGCCCGCCGCCAAGGTGATTTCGCGCTCGCTGCCGTCGCCGTGACGCTGACCCGGGTGGATCAGCGGGCGCGGGACGTGCGGATCGCGCTGCTCGGCGGCGGGGATACGCCGTGCCGGGCTCGGGCCGCGGAGGCGGTGCTGGAGGGGGAGGAACTGGCCGCGTCTTCCCTTGCCGCCGCGATCGATGCGTTGCGCCGTGATGCCGCGCCGCCCAGTGATTTGCACGCCTCGGCGGAATATCGCCGGGAATTGCTCGGTGTTCTCGCCGGCCGCGCCCTCGCCGCCGCCTGGCGGCGTGCTGGTGGCGAATGATGTCGGTAAGACCCGCCGCAATCCTGGCTTGGCGAGGGCATTGAACCCCCGAGCCGTCGTGGCGGATTGACAGATAATTCACCCTGGGCGCAGCTTGCCGCCGTGGTCAAAAACGGAGGGTTCGGTCCATGGCGGAAAGCGAGATGTTCGAAAAAGGTCTGGAAGTGCGGCGCGCGGTGCTCGGCGCGAGCTATGTCGATGGCAGCATCGCCAAGGCCGATGATTTTATGATGGCGTTCCAGCGCATCACCACCGAATGGTGCTGGGGTTATGCCTGGACGCGGCCAGGGCTGGAGCGCAAGACGCGGAGCCTGCTCAACCTCGCGATGCTCACTGCGCTCGGCAAAACCCCGGAGATCAAGCTGCATGTCAAGGGCGCGCTCGCCAATGGCGTCAGTGTCGAGGAGATCAAGGAGGTGCTGCTCCACGCCACCGTCTATTGCGGCATCCCGGCCGGGCTCGATGCGTTCAAGGCGGCGCATGAGGTGCTGGTCGCGGAAGGTGCGTTGCCGGCAGCGAAGGCATGACGGCGCCGCTCCGGCGCCTCGGCTTCATCGGCATCGGCAATATGGGCTGGCCGATGGCCGCCAATCTGCTCAAGGCGGGATTCGATGTCACGGTTGCCGATGCGCGGCCCGGCCGCGCGGCGCAATTCGCGCGTGAGATCGGCGGCCGCGCCGCGCAGGATGCCGCCGATGCCGCGCAGAACGCCGATGCCGTCATCACCATCCTGCCGACCAGCGCGGAGGTCGCCGAGGTGGTCGCCGCGATCAAACCGGGGCTGGCACCGGGGGCGCTGGTCATCGAAATGTCTTCCGGCGCGCCGGGGGTGACGAAAACGCTCGCCGAGGGGCTCGCGGCCGGGGGGGTGGCGCTGATCGACGCGCCGGTCTCGGGCGGTGTTCCCCGGGCGCGGAGCGGCGAACTCGCCATTCTCGCCGGCGGCGAAACGGCCGCTCTCGACCGCGCCGGGCCGGCGCTCCGCGCGATGGGGACCAGCATCCATCATTGTGGCGCGGTCGGTGCCGGGCAGGCGATGAAGGCGCTCAACAACCTGGTCTCCGCCGGCGGGTTTCTGATCGGCATCGAGGCGTTGCTGATCGGCCAGAAATTCGGCCTCGACCCGGCGCTGATGGTCGATGTGCTCAATGCCTCGACCGGCATGAACAACAGCACCCAGAAGAAATTCAAGCAATTCGTGCTCTCGCGCCGCTTCGATGCCGGGTTCGGCCTCGATCTGATGGCAAAAGACCTCTCGATCGCGCTCGAAATCGGGCGTCAGAGCGCCGCCCCGGCGCCGTTCGCCGCCCTCTGCCGCGAAATGTGGGCGAGTGCCGCGGCCGTTCTCGGCCCCGGCCAGGATCATACCGCGCTCGCCCGGTTCTCCGAGCAACTGGCAGGGACAACCCTCGGCGCAGCCGAGAAGGGCAGGGAGGGATAGGATGTGGGAAATTTTCGCGCAGCGCTACGCGACCCAGGAACGCCTGGCGCGGGAGAATTTTCTTCACCCGCCCGACCTGCATGATCAACCGATGCCGATGGATTATTTCTTCTGGCTGCTGCGGCGGCCGGGGGGAAAGCCAGGGGAGGAGATCATCGTCGATACCGGGTTCACGCCGGAAATGGCGCGGGCACGCAGGCGGCGGCTGATCCGCCCGGTGCCGGCGGGGCTTGCGGCCTTCGGCGTCGATCCGGCTTTGGTTCGCGACGTCGTCATCACCCATCTGCATTATGATCACGCCGGCAATCTCGCGCTGTTTCCGAACGCGCGGTTTCACCTCCAGGAGCGTGAGATGGCCTTCGCGACCGGAGCGAATATGTGTTTTTCCTGTCTCCGCGCCGCGTTCGAGGTCGAGGACGTGGTCGCCATGGTGCGGGCGCTCTATGCCGACCGGGTGCGGTTTCATGACGGCGAGAGCGAGCTTGCGCCGGGCGTCAGCCTGCATCGGGTCGGCGGGCATACCGCCGGGTTGCAGATGGTCCGTGTCGAGACCGCGCGCGGGCCGGTGGTGCTGGCGAGCGATGCGTCACATTTCTACGCCAATATGGAGCGCGAGAACCCGTTCCCGATCCTGTTCGATGTCGGCGAGATGGCGCGCGGCTGGCACGCGGCGCGCAAGCTCGCCGGTGGGGTTGCGGACCGGGTCATTCCCGGCCATGACCCCGAAATCCGCCGCCGCTATCCGACCGCCGGCGATGAGGAGATTTTTGCTCTCCATCGGCCGCCGAAATAGGAGCTCACGCGCGCGAGGCCAGTGTCACGCCGGGCGGGGCCGGGCGAGACAGGCGGCAAAATCCTCGGCGGAGAGGGCGTGGCTGAAAAGAAAGCCCTGGCCGCTCTCGCAACCGACATCGATCAGGAAATTCTCCTGCTCGGGCCTTTCGATCCCTTCGGCGAGCACGGAAAGACCGAGGGCCTGAGCGATGGCGATGAGTGAGCAGACGATGGCGGCATCCTCGCGGTCGCGCGGCAAGGCGCGGACCATCGAACGGTCGATCTTCATCGTCGTGAATGGCAACTGTTTGAGCGTGGCGAGGCTGGTATAGCCGATGCCGAAATCATCGATCGCCAAGCCGACGCCGATATCGTTCAAGGCGGCGAGGGTGAGGAGGACATCGGGGCTGATATCGAGCAGGACGGTCTCGGTGACTTCGAGTTCCAGCCGTTCCGGGTCGAGCGAGGAGAGCGCCAGCGCTTCCGTCACCTGATCGATCAGCACGCCATCCAGTAATTGCCGCACCGAGACATTGACCGAAACCCCAACCGAACCCGGCCAACGCGCCGCTTCCCGACACGCCTGGCGCAGCACCCAGCCGCCGATATCGTTGATCAGGCCGCTTTGCTCGGCGACCGGAATGAAAAGCGTCGGGGCGACCTGCCCGCGCTTGCGATGCGGCCAGCGGATCAATGCTTCCGCGCCGATCGGCTGGCGTGTGGAGAGCAGGTAGCGCGGCTGGAAGGCGAGAGCGAATCCGTCATGCTGCAACGCATGGCGAATATCGTGCTCGAGTTTGCGGCTCTCCGCCCGGTCGACGACCGGGGTTACGCTGGCGCGGACGGGGCGAAGCGGCGGGGGAGAGAGGTTGGAAACCAATGTCGTCTTCCAGCTCGGGGCGCGAGAACCGGGCGATTATGTGCGGACGAGCATGAGGATATGGTTAACCCCCATGGCACGGTGGCCGTGATCTTCGGCGGGCGGACGCGGTTCTAGCGAATCGGGATGACTTTGGCCCCAGTTTCCGAAGTACCAGTCTTCGGGACCGTATCCTCGCGGGTCATCGCCGAGGGGGCGGTTTCGCGTGTCGTGCTCTCGGTGCGGAGGGTGTCGATCGGGATCAGCGCGCCGTCGCGCTCGATATGCCAGAACGTCCAGCCATTGCACGTTGCGGCGTTCTGCAGCGTAGCCCCCACGCGATGGATCGAGCCGCGCACCGCGCCGGCCATCAGCGTGCCATCCGCGGCAACCGTCGCGCTGATGGCGCCGCTGCGGCTGTGCAACCGCGTGCCGGGTGGCACCACCCCCTGCTCGACCAGATTGCCGAAAGGGATCCGCCGCGCCTCGCGCCGTGATGGCGTGATGGCGATGCCCTCGGGCGGGGCGGGTCGCACCGCCCGCACCCGCCCGATCGCCGCCTCGGCATAGGCCGGATGACGCTCGATGCCGATGAAATGGCGGCCGAGCCGCCGCGCCACCGCCGCCGTCGTCCCGGTGCCGAGAAAAGGGTCGAGCACGATCTCCCCCGCGATGGTGCTCGCGAGCATCACCCGGTGCAGCAGCGCTTCGGGCTTCTGCGTCGGGTGCAGCTTCATGCCATGGGCGTTGCGCAGCCGCTCGGGGCCGGTGCAGAGCGGGATGAACCAGTCGCTCCGCATCTGCAGGTCGTCGTTCAGCGCTTTCATCGCCTGATAATTGAAGCGGTAACGCGAATCCCGCCCCCGCGCCGCCCAGATCAGCGTCTCGTGCGCGTTGGTGAAGCGCCGGCCGCGAAAATTCGGCATCGGGTTGGCCTTGTGCCAGATCACGTCGTTTAGGATCCAAAAGCCGAGATCCTGAAGAATGGCGCCGAGGCGGAAGATGTTGTGATAGGTGCCGATGACCCAAATCGTGCCGTCCTTGCGCAAAAGCCGGCGGCATTCGCCGAGCCAGGCGCGGGTAAAAGCGTCGTAGGCGGCATTATCCTCGAAATGATCCCAGGCATCATCGACCCCATCGACCAAGCTGTCATTAGGCCGCCGCAGCGTGCCTTGCAACTGGAGATTGTAGGGCGGGTCGGCGAACACGCAATGCATCGAGTGGCTCGGCAGCATGCGCATCATCGCAACGCTGTCGCCCACCAAAACCTGATCCAGCGGCAATTCGATGACGCGATCCACGGTTCGCATGAAATCCCTTGATGGCTCGCGCCACGGTGATGGACGACACCGCGCCGCGTCAATGGCGGCGGTTGTCGCTGGGAAGAGAGCCAGACGGGACGACTCGGCGGACCGGCCCGAATCCGGGACGATGATGGCGGCAGGCGCCGATCAGGGCAAGGGCGGCGCGGTGGCCGGCGGTCGGGTAGCCGGCATTGCGCTCGAAGCCATATCCCGGAAAACGTGTGGCGAGCCGCGCCATCAGCCGGTCGCGCAGCACCTTGGCGATGATCGAGGCCGCCGCGATCGAGAGCGAACGGCTATCCCCGCCGACCACGCAGCGCAGCGGGCAGGGAAGATCCGGCGCCTGATTGCCATCGATCAGGGCGAAATCGGGCGCAACCGGCAGGCGGCACACGGCCCGGCGCATGGCGAGTAGGCTCGCACCCAGGATATTGAGCCGCGTGATCTCGGCGAGGCTCGCGGCGCCGACACCGAATTCCACTCCGGGACTGGCGCGGAGTGCCGCCGCCGCTGCTTCACGCCGTGCCGGTGACAGGGATTTCGAATCGGCGATCAGTGCCGCGAGCGCCGCCGGCACACCGCCCGGGAACACCACCGCCGCCGCCAGCACCGGCCCGGCGAGCGGGCCACGCCCGACTTCATCCACCCCCGCCACTCTCAGCCCACCACGTTCGGCAAGGGCCGCGGTTTCGAGCGCGTAGTCAGGCCGTGGCATAACAGAAAGCAAGAGGTTCTTTTTTAAAAAAAAGAACCAAAAAATTTTTATTCTCTAAGCAGTGTCTGCGGCACTGCCATCCCAAGAAATCGGAATAAAAGTCTTTTTGCTTCTTTTTCTTCAGAAAAAGAAGATCTTTCCTTGTCTGTCTTGCATCTTTTAGCAAGATTCAGCTTCCCGTGAACCGGGGCGGGCGTTTTTCGCGAAACGCCGCCCGTCCCTCGCGATAATCGGCGCTGTCGAAACAGGCTTTGATCGCCGCGTCGAGCCCGGGGATGTCGCGCGCCTCGGGATCGGCGAGGGACGCGGCGACGGCACGCTTAGCGGCGGCGATGGAGAGTGGCGCGTTGGCGGCGATCCGCCCGGCCAGCGCGGCGAGGGCGGCGTCGAATTCCGCGACCGCGACGCTCCGGTTGACGAGACCGATGCGCATCGCTTCCGCCGCGTCGATCCGCTCGCCGCTATAAAGCAACATCCGCGCCGCCGCCGGGCCGACGGTCGCGACCAGTTGGCGCGTCATGTCGAAGCCATAGGCGAGGCCGAGGCGGGCGGCGGGAATGCCGAACACTGCGTCGGCGGCGGCAAGGCGGAGATCGGCGGCGAGTGCTATGCCGAGCCCGCCGCCGAGGCAAAAGCCACGGATCGCGGCGATCACCGGCTTTTCGAAACCAGCGAGACGCGCCCGCCCGGCGCGGGTGCGGCGCTCGTAGTGGATCTGCGCTTCGGCGTCGTTGCGCTCGGCCTCGAACTGGCTGATATCGGCCCCGGAGACGAAAGCGCGTTCGCCCGCGCCACGCAGCACGACGACGTGAACCGTGGGATCGGCGGCGAAGGCATCGAGGATTTCGGCCATGCCATCCCACATGTCGAGCGAAATGGCGTTATGCTTTTCCGGCTGGTTGAAAACCACGGTGCCGATCGCATCCGAAACCCGCGCCAGCATCTTTCCGCCGGCATAACGCCGTGTCTCAACCTCAGCGCTGTCCGCCCCCGCGCTGTCAGCCCCCGCACTGTCCGCCATCGCCCGTCTCTCCTCGATTCCTCGCCCGAGATTACGGCGGTTCTGATCGCATTGTCACCTTTCCCCGCTCAGCCGAGCAGCGCCTGCGCACAGGCATCGAGGATCGCGGCGACATCGAGCCCATAGGCACGATAAAGGTCGGGAATGTCGCCGCCCTGGCCGAAGCGGGCGACCCCGAGCGGCACCACGCGCTGGCCACGCACCGCGCCGAGCCAGGCATGTGCCGCCGGATGGCCGTCGAGCACGGTGATCAGCGCCGCATCCCGGGCGAGGGGGGCGAGCAGGGTTTCGACATGAGACTGCGCGCCACGGTCGCCGCCGCGCCGCTTCGCTGTCGCGGCCAGCCAGCCGGCATGCAGGCGGTCGGCGCTGGTGATGGCGAGGAGACCGGCGCCTGGTTCCTCGGCGCGCAATTCGGCGAAAGCGGCCTCGGCTTCGGGCGCGACTGGTCCCTGATAAGCGAGCGCGATGCGCGCCCCCGGTGCCGGCGCCACCGCCCAAAAGCCACCGGCGATCACCGATTCGGGGTCGAGCGTCCGCGCCGGCTGCACGAGCGCGCGGGTGGAAAGACGGAGCCACACCGCCGAGCCGTCCGGTGCCTGCATATGGGCGAAGGCGTGGCGCAGCAGGATATCCAGCTCATCGACATGGCTCGGTTCGAACGCGGCGAGCTTATCGGCGCCGATGCCGATCAGCGGGGTGTTGATCGATTGATGCTGCCCACCTTCGGGCGCGAGCGTCAGGCCCGAGGGGGTGGAGACCAGGATGAACCGCGCATCCTGATAACAGGCATAGATCAGGGCATCGAGGCCACGGTTGACGAAGGGATCATAGACCGTGCCGATCGGCAAAATCCGCGCGCCGTTCAGCTCGCCTTGCAGCCCGGCGGCGCCGAGCAGCAGAAAGAGATTCTGCTCGGCGATGCCGAGTTCGATATGCTGACCGGCCGGGCTCATGCCCCAGCGCTGGGCGGAGGCGAGCTTGGCGTCACGGAAAACGTCGTTCCTCGTGTGGCGATCATAGACGCCGCGGCGATTGACCCAGGGGCCGAGGCTGGTCGAGACCGTGACATCGGGGCTGGTGGTGACGATATGCTGGCCGATCTCCGCCCATTCGCCGGCGAGTCGCCCGATCTCGGCGAGGGTTTCGCCGAATCCGGCCTGGGTGGAGACTCGCCGGCCGGCGAGGGGGGCAGCGCGCGGCACGGCTTGCGGCACCGCAAGCAGCGGCGCGGTGAGGCGCCTGCCTTCGGGTGCGAGCGGGCGGGCGAAGGGACGGCCGGCGATGAAGCGGCGGAGTTCGTCCGGATCGGCGTCCAACCCCTCGAACGGGTCGAGTTCGTGGCCGGGCCTGATCGCCATGCGGGCGCGGAATTCCTCCATCTGCTCGCCGGTCATCAGCCCGGCATGGTTGTCCTTGTGGCCCGCGAACGGCAAGCCCATCCCTTTGATGGTGTAGGCGATGAAGCAGGTTGGCTGATCGCCGCCGGCGGCGGCGCGCAGCGTCTCGATCAGGGCGGCGATGTCATGGCCGCCGAGATTGGTCATCAACTGGCCCAATTCCGCGTCGCTCAGCGGGTCGATGAGGGCCCGCACCTCGCGTGAGCGCCCGAGATCGGCGAGCACCGCCTGCCGCCAGGCGGCGCCCCCCTGGAAGGTGAGGGCGGAATAGAGGCTGTTCGGGCAATCATCGATCCAGCGCCGGAGCGCCTCGCCGCCGGGGCGGGCGAAGGCGGCATCGAGCCGGCGGCCGTATTTGAGGGTGACGACATTCCAGCCCATGTCGCGGAACAACCCCTCGATGCGGCCGAACAGGCGGTCGGGGACCACCGAATCGAGGCTCTGGCGGTTGTAATCGATGACCCACCAGACATTGCGCACGTCATGCTTCCAGCCCTCGAGCAGCGCCTCGTAGATATTGCCCTCGTCGAGTTCGGCATCGCCGGCGATGGCGATCTGGCGGCCGGGGCGAAGCTCGGGGCGGGCAAAGCCGTGCTGGGCGACGTAATCCTGCATCAGGGCGGTGAAGCTGGTCAGCGCGACGCCGAGGCCGACCGAGCCGGTGGAGAAATCGACCTCGGGCCCGTCCTTGAGCCGGCTCGGATAGGGTTGCAGCCCGCCAAAGGCGCGCAAACTGGTCAGCCGCTCCCGCGGGAGGCGGCCATAGAGGTAATTGACGGCGTGAAACACCGGTGCTGCGTGCGGCTTCACCGCGACCCGGTCCTCGGGGCGGAGCAGGGCGAAATAGAGCGCTGTCATGATCGCCGTGACCGAGGCGCAGGAGGCCTGATGGCCGCCGACCTTGAGCCCGTCGCGATTGGGACGGAGGTGATTGGCGTGATGGATCATCCACGCCGACAGCCAGAGCAGCTTGCGCTCGATCTGGCCGAGCAGGGGAAGATCGGCATCGGCCGCGAGCGGCGGGGAGAACTCGACGCGGGACATGGCGTGGCTCCGAAACGACGGTGAACCAGTTTGCCGGCTTCGGCGGGATTTGCCCAGATGGTCCCGCGGCTGGCACGCCGCGCCGAGGTTCCGCTTGTGGCGGCGATCGGCCTGCGCTATGTGCCCTGCCGCACGGTCGCGCGAGCGGGCGTGGTGGAATTGGCAGACACGCCAGATTTAGGTTCTGGTGGCGCAAGCCGTGGGGGTTCAAGTCCCTCCGCCCGCACCACCCGGCCGTCAGGCGATTTTGGGGATTTCCGAACACGATGCAGGTTACCGAGACGCTCTCCGAGGGGCTGAAACGCGCGTTCGACGTGGTGCTGCCAGCGGCGGACATCGAGGCGCAGCGCATGGACCGCCTCGCCGAGCTGGCCAAAACGCTGACCCTCCCCGGATTCCGCCCCGGCAAGGTGCCGATGCCGGTGATCAAGCAGCGCTTCGGCACCGCCGTGATGGCCGAAATCGTCGAGCAGAGCGTGTCGGACGCGACCCGCAAGGTCTTCGAGGAGCGTGGCCTGCGCCCGGCGATGCAGCCCAAGATCGACCTCGCCGATGCCGCCACCGCCGCCAAGCCGGGAAACGACGTCGCGTTCACCGTCGCACTCGAGATCCTGCCTGAAATCACGATTCCCGAGTTCAGCGCGATCGCGCTCGAACGCCTCAAGGCCGAGGTCGACGACGCGGCGATCGCCAAGGTTCTCGCCGACATGGCGAGCCGCCAGCGTAAGCTGGAGCCGGTCGAGGAGGTGCGCGGCGCCGCGCCGGGCGAAGTGCTGACGGTTGATTTCATCGGCCGCATCGACGGCGTCGCCTTCCCCGGCGGCACCGGCGAGGATATGGAGATCGAGGTTGCCGGCGAGGGGTTCATCCCTGGCTTCACCGAGCAGCTCGAAGGTCTCGCGCCCGGTGAGACGCGCACGATCACGGTGCGCTTCCCCGAGGATTACGGTGTCGCCGATCTCGCCGGCAAGGAAGCGACGTTCGAGATCACGGCAAAGAAGCTCGCCCGTGCCCTCCTCCCCGAGATCGACGCGGCGTTTGCCGAGCGGATCGGATTCGAGAGCCTCGATGAGCTGCGCGAGACGATCAGCCAGCAGATCGGGCGCGAATATGCCCAGCTCTCGCGGCTCAATCTCAAACGCCAACTGCTCGACAAGCTCGCCGAGCTGGTGGCGTTCCCGCTGCCCGAGGCGATGGTGGCGGCGGAGTTCGACCAGATCTGGCAGCGCATCGAGGCCGATCGCAAGGCCGACCGGCTGGCGCCCGAGGATGCGGCCAAGGATGACGAGACGCTGCGTGCCGAATATCGCGCCATCGCCGAGCGCCGGGTGCGGCTCGGCCTGTTGCTCGCCGAGACCGGGCGGGTCAACGGCATCACTGTCAGCCAGGACGAGATGACGCGCGCGATGCGGGCCGAGGCGGCGCGCTATCGCGGCCAGGAAGCGCAGATTTTCGACATGTTCCGCAAGAACCCGAACCTGGCCGAGACCCTGCGCGGGCCGATTCTCGAGGATAAAGTGGTCAATTTCGTGATCGAGCTGGCCAAAATCGAGGAGCGGGTGGTCAGCGCCGAGGAACTGAGCAAGGCGGTGGAAGGCTGACCCGCGCGGCCGAGCGCCGGCGGCGCTGCCCGCCGAAAACCTGCGCTGCAAACCATGCCCCGGATCGGCATGCGATGGGCAGGTTGGCAGCGCCGCGTCAGCTTCCTATTTACATTTTCTACGTAGTATGACGGCATGCCGGCTTTGGGCCGGACGTCTTTTTGGGAAGCAAGGGCATGAGGGATCGTGATCCCGTCGAGATCTACACCAGCACGCTGGTGCCGATGGTGGTGGAGCAAACGGCGCGCGGCGAGCGCGCTTTCGATATCTATTCCCGCCTGCTGAAAGAGCGGATCATTTTTCTGACCGGAACGGTGTTCGACGAGGTGAGTTCGCTGGTCTGCGCCCAGCTTCTCTTCCTGGAGAGCGAGAACCCGACCAAGGATATCGCCTTTTATATCAACAGCCCGGGCGGGGTGGTCTCCTCCGGCCTCGCGATCTATGACACGATGCAATATATCCGGAGCCCGGTGAGCACGGTCTGCATCGGCCAAGCCGCCTCGATGGGTAGCCTGCTGCTTTGCGCCGGCGCCGCGGGCAAGCGCTATGCGCTGCCGAATGCGCGCATCATGGTGCATCAGCCCTCCGGCGGCGCCCAGGGCCAGGCAACCGATATCGAGATCCAGGCGCGCGAGATCCTGACGCTGCGCAAGCGGCTCAATGAGATCTATGTCCGCCATACCAGTCAGCCGATCGAGGCGATCGAGCGCAAGCTCGAACGTGACAGCTATATGTCGGCCGAGGAGGCGCGTGATTTCGGGATCGTCGACGAGGTGGTGGAGAACCGGCCGGTGGTCGCTGAAAGCCCCAAGACATGACCTTCCTGCGCCCGGGGCGCTCTCCTGGCGGCGGTATAGCTGAATGTTTTTGTTCTGTTCTCGGGTGACGCAAGGTGCTTGTTGTCGGCGATCGCGGGTTCTAATGTTTCCCCGAGGTTCGCGAAACCTGCCGGGCGTGACGTTGAGAGGATGGTCCCCGACAAGGGGTGGGAGTGGGCATGAGTAAGTCCGGTGATTCGAAAAATACGCTCTATTGCTCGTTCTGCGGCAAGTCCCAGCACGAGGTGCGCAAGCTGATTGCCGGCCCGACGGTGTTCATCTGCGATGAATGCGTCGAGTTGTGCATGGATATCATTCGCGAGGAGCACAAGACGCATCTCGTGAAGTCGCGCGACGGGGTGCCGACGCCGAAGGAAATCTGCAAGGTTCTGGACGATTATGTCATCGGCCAGGATCACGCCAAGAAGGTTTTGAGCGTTGCCGTCCACAACCACTACAAGCGCCTCGCACACGGCCAGAAAAACAACGATATCGAAATCGCCAAATCGAATATCCTGTTGATCGGCCCGACCGGCACCGGCAAGACTCTGCTCGCCCAGACGCTGGCGCGGATTCTCGACGTGCCGTTCACGATGGCGGACGCGACGACCCTGACCGAGGCCGGCTATGTCGGGGAAGACGTCGAAAATATCATCCTGAAGCTGCTTCAGGCGGCGGATTACAACGTCGAGCGGGCGCAGCGCGGCATCGTCTATATCGACGAGGTCGACAAGATCAGCCGCAAATCGGATAACCCCTCGATCACCCGCGACGTCAGCGGCGAGGGCGTGCAGCAGGCACTGCTCAAGATCATGGAGGGCACCGTCGCCTCGGTGCCGCCGCAGGGCGGGCGCAAGCATCCGCAGCAGGAATTTCTCCAGGTCGATACCACCAATATTCTATTCATCTGCGGCGGTGCCTTCGCCGGCCTCGAAAAAATCATCAGCGCCCGTGGCAAGGGCGCCGGCATCGGCTATGGCGCCGAGGTGCGGGCGCTCGACGAGCGGCGGACGGGCGAAATCCTGCGTGAGGTCGAACCCGAGGATTTGTTGCGTTTCGGCCTGATCCCCGAATTCATCGGCCGTCTGCCGGTGGTCGCGACGCTGCGGGATCTGGATGAGACAGCGCTGATCGAAATCCTCACCCGGCCGAAGAACGCCCTGGTCAAGCAATATGGCCGCCTTTTCGAGATGGAGGGCGTGAAGCTCACCTTCACCGAGGACTCGCTGAAAGCGGTCGCGACCCGCGCCATCGCCCGCAAGACCGGGGCGCGCGGTCTGCGCTCGATCATGGAATCGATCCTTCTCTCCACCATGTTCGACCTGCCTGGGCTCGACGGGGTGGAGGAGGTGGTGATCAACCGCGAGGTTGCGGATGGGCGCGCCAATCCGCTCTTCCTCTACGGCAGCAAGGAGCGGGCCGAGACCAGCGCCTGACACAACGCTGACACGAGAAAGTGTCAAGGTCTTGCCGAACCTGGTCGTGTCTCCGATATCTGAATGGAAAATGAGGCAAGAAGGCGGGGTATTCCACCCCGCCATTGCCCCGAGGGCCAATGTCGCTTTGGGGATACTCCCCGGGCGGCGTCGTTCTCCGGACCAGGCGGTGTCCCGCGCCGACAAGTTTGGCCCGCGTAATCCGGGCCGGCATGGCGGGCGCGATGTGCCGGGCCGGGCGGAGAACGATGACGGTCGTAACAGGAGGGGTTGATGACGGAATCCGAGCGGCCTTCGAAGGCGATGTCGGGGACCGAGACGGTCTTGGAAGGCGATGTGCTGCCGGTATTGCCGCTGCGCGATATCGTCGTATTCCCGCATATGATCGTGCCGTTATTCGTCGGGCGCGAGAAATCGGTGCGGGCATTGGAGGCGGTGATGAAGGAGGACAAGCAAATTCTCCTCGTCGCCCAGAAAAACGCGGCGCAAGACGATCCCTCGACCGATGATATCTATCGGGTGGGCACGGTCTCTACTATTCTGCAATTGCTGAAACTGCCCGACGGCACGGTGAAAGTGCTGGTCGAGGGGGTGAGGCGCGCCCGCATCGCCGGTTTCAAGGAGACCGAGGCGTTTTTCGAGGCCGTGGTGCTGCCGATTGCGGAGCGTCTCGGTGACGAGAAGGAAATCGAAGCGCTCGGCCGGACGGTGGTCTCCCAATTCGAGCAATATATCAAGCTCAATAAGAAGATCGCGCCCGAGGTTCTGGTTTCGCTCAACCAGGTCGAGGAACCGGGCAAGCTCGCCGATACGGTGGCCAGCCATCTCGGCCTCAAGATCGCCGAGAAGCAGGACCTATTAGAGAGCGAGGACATCAGCGAGCGTCTGGAGCGGGTGTTCGGCTATATGGAGGCCGAAATCGGCGTCCTGCAGGTGGAAAAGCGCATCCGCAACCGCGTCAAGCGGCAGATGGAGAAGACCCAGCGCGAATACTACCTGAACGAACAGCTCAAGGCGATCCAGAAGGAGTTGGGCGAAGGCGAGGACGGCAAGGACGAGGCCGCTGAGCTCGAAGCGCGGATCAAAAAAACCAAGCTTTCCAAGGAAGCCCGGGAAAAAGCTCTGGTCGAGCTGAAAAAGCTTCGCACCATGAGCCCGATGAGCGCCGAGGCGACGGTGGTGCGCAACTATCTCGACTGGCTGCTCGGGATTCCGTGGAAAAAGCGCGGCAAAACCAGCAATGACATCGTCGCCGCCGAGAAGGTTCTCGACGCCGATCATTATGGGCTGGAGAAGATCAAGGAGCGCATTCTCGAGTATCTCGCGGTGCAGGTGCGTTCGAATAAGGTGCGCGGTCCGATTCTTTGCCTGGTCGGTCCGCCCGGCGTCGGCAAGACCTCGCTCGGCAAGTCGATCGCGCGGGCGACCGGGCGGAGCTTCGTGCGCATGTCGCTCGGCGGCGTGCGTGACGAGGCCGAGATCCGCGGCCATCGCCGCACCTATATCGGCTCCATGCCGGGCAAGATCGTCCAGGGGATGAAAAAGGCCAAAACCTCCAATCCCTTGTTCTTGCTCGACGAGATCGACAAACTCGGCGCGGATTGGCGTGGCGACCCGACCTCGGCGCTGCTCGAGGTGCTCGACCCCGAGCAGAACGCCACCTTCAACGACCATTATCTCGAGGTCGATTACGATCTTTCGGACGTGATGTTCGTCACTACGGCGAATAGTCTCCGCATGCCGCAGCCGCTGCTCGACCGCATGGAGGTCATCCGCATCCCCGGCTACACCGAGGATGAGAAGGTCGAAATCGCCCGCCGCCACCTGATTCCGAAGCAGACCGAGGCGCATAGCCTCAAACCCGAGGAATGGGGGGTGACCGAGGAGGCGCTCCGTGATCTGATCCGCTATTATACCCGCGAGGCCGGGGTGCGGAATCTGGAGCGCGAGATCGCCGGCCTCGCGCGGAAGGCGGTCAAGGAGATCGTCACCAAGAAGACCAAGAAGGTCATGTTCTCGCGCAAGAATCTGGAGAAATACGCCGGGGTGCGGCGCTTCCACTTCGGTGAGGCGGAAGCCGAGGATATGGTCGGCGTGGTCACTGGCCTTGCCTGGACCGAGGTCGGCGGCGAAATCCTGACCATCGAGAGCGTGTTGCTGCCGGGCAAGGGCAATATCCGCCAGACCGGCAAGCTCGGTGACGTGATGCAGGAGAGTGTGCAGGCGGCGCTGAGCTATGTCCGTTCGCGGGCGATCACCTTCGGCATCAAGCCGACCTTCTTCGACCGCCGCGATATCCATGTTCATGTGCCCGAGGGGGCAACCCCGAAAGACGGCCCCTCAGCCGGCATCGCCATGGCGACCAGCATCGTCAGCGTCCTCACCGGCATCCCGATCCGGCGCGATATCGCCATGACCGGCGAAATCACCCTGCGCGGGCGGGTGCTGCCGATCGGCGGGTTGAAGGAGAAGCTGCTGGCAGCACTCCGCGCCGGGATCACCACGGTCTTCATCCCCAAGGAGAACGAGAAAGATCTGGCCGAAATCCCCGAACAGGTGAAGCGCCATTTGAAGCTCGTGCCGGTCGCCCATGTGGACGAGGTGATCAGCCAGGCCCTGGTACGCAAGCCGGATCCGATCGCCTGGGAGGAGCCGGCAGAGCCGGTGGTAACCTCTGCGGCGGGCGAATCGGCGGCAACCCTGCTGCCACACTGAACTGCCTTGCCTCTCCGGCTGAGCACGTCCCCCTTCCGCCCCTGAGGGCCTTCCCTGGCCCTTCAGGGGCGGCATGGCTGGTGCACGGCCCAGTATACCGGCGATTTTCTGTGGATGAACGCCAGAAAAGCTGGCGTCTCCGTTGACGGGGCGGAAACCCGCCCTCTAGTGTCCTTCCCGCGCGTAGATTGATTTTCACTGTTCTGTTTCAAGGGAGGCTTGTGCGTGAACAAGATGGATCTGATTGCCGCCGTGGCAGAAGAGAGCGACCTGCCCAAAACCAAGGCGACCGAGGTGGTGGACGCGGTTTTCGCCGCGATTGAGGGGGCGCTGAAAAAACAGGAAGAAGTGCGGCTGATCGGTTTCGGGACGTTCGTTACCGCCAAGCGCAAAGCAACGACCGGGCATAACCCCCGCACCGGCGAGGAGATCAAAATCCCGGCGTCCAACTCGGTGCGCTTCAAGCCTGGGAAAACGCTGAAAGACGCGGTGAATTAAGGGTTTACCGCGGGCGGTTAGCTCAGCGGTAGAGCATCTCGTTTACACCGAGAGGGTCGGCGGTTCGAACCCGTCACCGCCCATGTTTTTGTCGCAAGCTTGCTTGACGGGAGGGCGGCGGGGCTTTAGACGGCCCTCCTGGATTGCGGGTGTAGCTCAGTTGGTTAGAGCGCCGGCCTGTCACGCCGGAGGTCGCGGGTTCGAGCCCCGTCACTCGCGCCATCCTTTGCCCACCGCTTCAGCCCCTGACTGCTTCAGGCCGATAACGGTTTTGGCATGGGCGGCTTTTTTACCGCACCCGGGCTGGTGGCGGTGGTGGGATGGGACTAGTCTCATCTCGCTGCGGTGCAAAATTGGGTGATTCGCATGCCGGGTTTGTTGTTCAATTACCTGCCGATCGTGATCTTCCTCGCCATTGCCGGGGTCATCGCGGTGGCGATGGTGGCCGGTTCGCTGTTGCTTGCGCGCCAGAAACCCGATCCCGAAAAATCATCCGCCTATGAATGCGGGTTCGAGCCGTTCGACGATGCGCGGCGGCGTTTCGATGTGCGGTTTTACCTGGTTGCCATCCTGTTCATCATATTCGATTTGGAAGTGGCGTTCCTGTTTCCCTGGGCGGTGAGCTTGTCGCGCATCGGTCTGTTCGGGTTGCTGTCGATGTTCGGCTTCCTCGGCGTGCTGACGGTCGGGTTCGTCTATGAGTGGCGCAAGGGCGCCCTCGATTGGGAATGAGAGATTGAGGAGGGTGGCGATGAGTGCGCACGCGACGGATATTGCCTGGAACCGTGATCTCCTCGGGCCGGGCGCCGAACAGGACGCGGTGATCAAAGGCATCACCGGCGAGATTGCCGGCAAAGGCTTCATCGTCGCGCAGCTCGACAAATTGGTGAACTGGGCCCGCACCGGAAGTCTGTGGCCGATGACCTTCGGCCTGGCCTGCTGCGCCGTCGAGATGATCCACGCCTACATGCCGCGTTACGATCTCGACCGCTTCGGCATCATCCCGCGCGCCAGCCCCCGCCAGAGCGACGTGATGATCGTCGCCGGCACGCTCACCAACAAGATGGCGCCGGCGTTGCGCAAGGTGTACGACCAGATGCCGGAGCCGCGCTGGGTGATCAGCATGGGAAGCTGCGCCAATGGCGGCGGCTATTACCATTATTCCTATGCGGTGGTGCGTGGCTGTGACCGCGTCGTCCCGGTTGATATCTATGTTCCCGGCTGTCCGCCGACGGCGGAGGCGCTGGTCTACGGCATTCTGCAATTGCAGAAGAAGATCCGTCGCACGGGAACCATTCTCCGTGGCTGAGGACAGCGTGCCCCAGGCGGCTGAGACGGCTCCGCTCTCGCCGATCGAACTCCTGGCTCGGGAAGTGGCGAGCTTGCCGGGTGTCGCTGGCGTTGCTGTGGAAAAAGGCGAAATCGTCGCGCAGGCAAAGCGTGATGTTCTGATGCCGCTGATGCTGACGCTGCGCGACGATCCGCGTTTCGCCTGCGAGCAGATGATGGATCTCTGCGGCGTCGACTGGCCGGAGCGGCCGGAACGGTTCGATGTCGTCTATAATCTTCTGTCGGTGTCTCGCAATCATCGTATCCGGGTGATCGTGACCACCGACGAGACGGCGCTGGTGCCTTCGGTTTGCGCGATCTGGCCGGTTGCAACCTGGTGGGAGCGCGAGGCTTGGGATCTGTTCGGCATTCTCTTTGCCGGCCAGCCCGATCACCGCCGCATCCTCACCGATTATGGCTTTGACGGGCATCCGTTGCGCAAGGATTTCCCGCTCACCGGCTATGTCGAAGTGCGTTACGATGACGAACGCAAGTCGGTGGTCTATGAGCCGGTTGTTCTGACGCAGGAATTCCGCTCGTTCGATTTCCAATCGCCATGGGAAGGGATCACGACACTGCCTGGCGATGAAAAGGCGCATGCGACACGCACCGATGGTGCTGTGGCGAAAAGGACCAAGTGATGGATGACGCAACCAGCGGCGCAGCCGGCGAGCGTCTGCGCAAAACCATTGAGATCGACAGCCATGCGATGAATTTCGGCCCCCAGCATCCGGCGGCGCATGGGGTGCTGCGTCTGGTGCTGGAAATGGACGGCGAGATGGTCGCCCGCGCCGATCCGCATATCGGCTTGTTGCATCGTGGCACCGAGAAGCTGATCGAATACAAATCTTATATGCAGGCGGTGCCGTATTTCGATCGCCTCGATTACGTCTCGCCGATGTGCGAGGAGCAGGCTTTCGCGCTCGCGGTGGAAAAGCTGCTGGGCATCGAGGCGCCGGAACGCGGCAAATGGATCCGCACGCTGTTTGCCGAAATCACCCGCATTCTCAACCACCTTTTGAACATCACGACCTATGCCCTCGATGTCGGCGCGATCACGCCGTCGCTCTGGGGCTTCGAGGAACGCGAGAAGCTGCTCGAGTTTCACGAAGCGGCGTCGGGGGCACGGCTGCATGCCAATTATTACCGCCCGGGTGGAGTTGCCAAAGATCTGCCGGCTGGACTTCCGGACAAGATCGCCGCCTGGGCCGAGAGTTTTCCGAAATTCATTGATGATCTCGAGGAGTTGCTGACCGGAAGCCGGATCTGGAAGCAGCGGCTGGTGGATATCGGCGTGGTTTCGGCCGAGGATGCGCTGGCCTGGGGGTTTTCCGGCCCCTGTCTTCGCGCCAGCGGCGTGCCCTGGGACCTGCGCCGCGCGCAGCCATATGAGATGTATCATCAGGTCGAGTTCGCGGTTCCCGTCGGGCGCAATGGTGATTGCTATGATCGCTATCTGGTGCGCGTCGCGGAGATGCGTGAAAGCGTGAAGATCATCCAGCAATGCCTCGCGCGGATGCAGCCGGGTCCGGTGAAGGTCAGAGATCACAAATTCGCGCCGCCGCCCCGCGCCGACATGAAGCACTCGATGGAATCCCTGATCCACCACTTCAAGCTCTATACCGAGGGCTATCACGTGCCCGAAGGCGCGACATACACCGTCGTCGAAAGCCCGAAGGGGGAATTCGGTGTCTATCTCGTCGCGGATGGCAGCAACAAGCCCTATCGCTGCAAAATCCGCCCGACCGGATTTGCCCATTTACAGGCGATCGACATGATGGCGCGGCGGCATATGCTGGCCGATGCGGTGGCGATCATCGGCTCGCTCGATATCGTATTCGGTGAAATCGACCGGTAAATGACCATGACAGACCCTGCGACCAAGTCCCCTCATCCTGGCGCGGAGCCGGAATCGTTCGTGTTCGATCCCGAAAGCGATGCGGTTATCGATAAAATCCTCAAGAAATATCCGCCACATCGACAAGCGAGCGCAGTGCTGCCGCTGCTCGATCTGGCGCAGCGCCAGATGAAACGTCAAACCGGCAGCGCCTGGGTTCCACGCGTGGCGATGGACGCCATCGCGGCGCGGCTCGGGATGCCGCCGATCCGCGTCTACGAGGTCGCGACGTTCTATTTCATGTTCAACACAAGGCCGGTTGGCAAATGGCATCTGCAAGTCTGCACCACGACGCCATGCTGGCTGCGGGGTTCGGATGCGGTGGTGGAGACCTGCAAGCGCGTGACCGGCATTCGTCATTTCGGCGAAACCAGCGCCGACGGCCTCTTCACGATGAACGAGGTCGAATGTCTCGGCGCCTGCGTCAATGCACCAATCCTGCAAGTCGATGATGATTTCTACGAAGATATGGACGCGGCGACGACCGAGAAATTGCTCGATGCGCTGCGGCGTGATGCACCACCACCACCCGGCTCGATGATCGGGCGGCAGGCATCGGCGCCTGAAGGTGGCCCGATTACGTTGACGACGCTGGATTTCGCGGCAGGTTCGGCGCCGCAGGGTGGAGAGTGAGGCGATGCTGAACGATAAAGATCGCATCTTCACCAATCTCTACGGTCTGCATGATTGGCGTCTCGCCGGCGCCCGTGCGCGCGGCGATTGGGACGGCACAGCGGCGATTTTGGCACGCGGGCGCGATGCGATCATCGAGGACATCAAGGCCTCGGGTTTGCGCGGCCGCGGCGGCGCGGGCTTCCCGACGGGTATGAAATGGTCGTTCATGCCCAAGCAATCCGACGGCCGCCCGAGTTATCTCGTAGTCAATGCCGACGAAAGCGAGCCTGGCACCTGCAAGGATCGCGATATCATCCGCCATGATCCACATAAACTGATTGAAGGCTGCCTGATCGCGTCTTTCGCGATGGGCGCGCATGCCGCTTATATCTATATCCGCGGTGAATTCTACAATGAAGCGCGGCATCTGCAGGCGGCGATCGACGAGGCTTACGAAGCCGGGCTGATCGGGCCCAATGCCTGCGGCTCCGGGTGGGATTTCGATCTTTATCTGCATCGTGGCGCCGGCGCTTATATTTGCGGCGAAGAGACTGCCCTGCTCGAAAGCCTGGAGGGTAAAAAGGGCATGCCGCGGCTGAAGCCGCCCTTTCCCGCCGCCGTCGGTCTCTATGGCTGCCCGACTACGGTGAACAATGTCGAGAGCATCGCTGTCGCACCGACCATTTTGCGCCGGGGGGCGGCGTGGTTCTCTGCGCTCGGGCGCCCGAAAAATGCCGGCACCAAGGTTTTCTGCATCTCCGGGCACGTCAATACGCCGTGCAATGTCGAGGAGGAACTCGGCATTCCACTTCGCGAGCTGATCGACCGTTACGCGGGCGGCGTGCGCGGGGGGTGGGATAATCTGCTTGCCGTTATTCCAGGTGGATCTTCGGTTCCAGTGTTGCCGAAGGAAATTTGCGATACGGTGTTGATGGATTTCGACAGTCTGCGCGAGGTCAAAAGCGGGCTCGGCACGGCGGCGGTGATCGTCATGGATAAATCCACCGACATCATCAAGGCGATTGCCCGGCTTTCACATTTTTACAAGCATGAGAGCTGCGGCCAATGCACGCCTTGCCGTGAGGGGACTGGTTGGATGATGAGAGTGATGGATCGGCTGGTCGCAGGCCGGGCCGAGTCCGAAGAGATCGATATTCTCGAGCAAGTGACGCGGCAAGTGGAGGGGCATACGATCTGCGCGCTTGGTGACGCCGCAGCGTGGCCGATCCAGGGACTGATCCGGCATTTCCGCCCGGAGATCGAGGCGCGCATCGCGGCCTTCAAGACGCGTGATCTCAAGATGGCGGCGGAGTAGGGCGATGGCGAAAGTGACGGTGGACGGGATCGAGGTCGAGGTGCCGAATGGTGCCTCGGTGCTCCAGGCGGCGGAGCTGGCGGGCAAGGAAATCCCGAGATTCTGCTATCATGATCGGCTGTCGGTGGCTGGAAATTGCCGGATGTGCCTGGTCGAAGTGGAGAAATCGCCGAAGCCGGTGGCCTCATGCGCCTTCCCGGTCGCCGATGGGATGGTGGTGAAAACCGACAGCCCGATGGTGCGCCAGGCGCGACGCGGGGTGATGGAATTCCTGCTGATCAATCATCCGCTCGATTGCCCGATTTGCGACCAGGGCGGCGAATGCGATTTGCAGGATCAATCCATGGGTTATGGCATGGATCATTCCCGCTATCGCGAGAACAAACGGGCGGTCAGGGACAAAAATCTCGGGCCGCTGGTCAAAACGGTGATGACGCGGTGCATCCAATGCACCCGCTGCGTGCGCTTTGCCTCTGAAATCGCCGGTGTGCCGGAGCTTGGGGCGACGGCGCGCGGCGAGAACATGGAAATCGGCACCTATGTCGAGCGCGCGTTGAGTTCCGAACTCTCCGGAAATCTGATCGATATTTGTCCGGTTGGCGCGCTCACGTCCAAACCGTATGCCTTCATTGCCCGCTCGTGGGAATTGAAGAAAACCGACAGCATAGACGTTTTCGATGCTGTGGGCTGCAATATTCGGATCGATGCGCGGGGGCCGGAAGTTTTGCGCATTCTGCCGCGTTTGAACGAGGACGTGAACGAAGAGTGGCTGGGCGATAAATCGCGCTTCGCGGTCGATGGTTTGAAGCGCCGACGCCTCGATCGGCCGTGGGTGAGAAAAGATGGCAAACTCGTCCCGGCAAGTTGGCGGGAAGCGTTCACGGCGATCGCAGATCAGGTGACCGCCCGCGATCCGGCGCGCATCGGCGCCATTGCCGGCGATCTTTGTGACGCCGAAAGCATGCTGGCGCTCAAGGATTTGATGGCCGCGCTTGGCTCGCCCAATCTCGATTGTCGCCAGGATGGCGCGCGGCTCGATGCGACGCGGCGGGATTTCTATGTGTTCAACACCACCATCGCCGGAATCGAGGACGCGGATGCCATCCTTATCATTGGCGCCAACCCCCGACGCGAAGCGCCCGTGCTCAATGCGCGCATCCGCAAGCGTTGGCTTGCCGGCGAGATTGGCATCGCAGCGATTGGCACGCCTGCTGAACTGACCTATCCGGTGGAATGGCTCGGCAATTCACCACAAATCCTCGCCGAACTGCGGCGCGGCGATCTCCCATTCGCCAAGATGCTGCGCGAGGCCAAACGGCCGATGATCATTCTGGGGCAGGGCGCGCTGCGGCGTGCCGATGGCAGTTCGGTGCTCGTGGCGGCGTGGGCACTTGCTGCTGAATGTGGTGCTTTGAGCGCCGATTGGCATGGCTTCAACGTGTTGCACAATGCGGCGGCGCGTGTCGGGGCGCTTGATCTCGGCTTTCTGCCGGGTGCGGGCGGCAAGGATGTCACGGGAATGATGCAAGGCGGGGCGGATCTGCTCTGGCTGCTCGCCGCCGACGAAATCGACATGGCGCAAATCGGCGCTGATACCTTTGTCGTCTATCAAGGCCATCATGGCGATCGTGGCGCGGCGCGCGCCGATGTCATTCTCCCCGGTGCCGCGTACACG
Organism: Pseudomonadota bacterium; assembly: GCA_021798915.1. Lineage (GTDB taxonomy): Bacteria > Pseudomonadota > Alphaproteobacteria > Acetobacterales > Acetobacteraceae > Acidibrevibacterium. The sequence continues at coordinate 72,115 of JAJZBM010000010.1, read as the reverse complement.
GAAAAGAGCGGCACCTATGTCAACACCGAAGGCCGTGTCCAGCGTGGGGAGTTCGCGATTTTTCCCCCGGGCGAGGCACGCGAGGACTGGCGCATTCTGCGCGCTTTCGCGGAGGTGCTCGGCCATCGTTTGCCTTATGACGATCTGACGGCGTTGCGGCAGCGTCTGGCCGCGGTCGCCCCGGTTTTCGGCCGCATCGATGACTTGCCGCGGCGCGGCGCAGTGGATCTCACGCCTCCCGTCGGCGATCCCGAGGCGCTCGGGACGGAGCCGTTCGTGCCGGCTGTCATGAATTACTACCAGACCGATCCGATTAGCCGTGCGAGTCCGACCATGGCGGCATGCACGGCGACCTATTACCCCAGTATCGCGGAAGCGGCGGAGTAGGCGTGATGGCGGAGTTTTTTGCAACACCCATCGGCGTGCTGGTTCTGCTGGTGCTGGAGGCTTTGGCGATACTGGTGCCGCTTCTGATCGGCGTCGCTTATGCGACCTATGCCGAGCGCAAAATCCTGGCCGCTATTCAACTGCGCAAGGGGCCGAACGTCGTTGGCTGGTTCGGGCTTTTGCAGGCGTTTGCCGATGCCGGTAAAATGCTGATGAAGGAGACCATCATTCCGACGGGTGCGAACCGGGTATTGTTCCTGCTCGCCCCGATGATCACCTTCACTCTCGCGATGATCGCCTGGGCGGTCATCCCGGTCAATGACGGCTGGGCGGTCGCCAAGATCAATGTCGGTGTGCTCTATCTTTTCGCGATCAGCTCGCTCGGCGTTTACGGCATTATCATCGCCGGCTGGGCGAGCAATTCCAAATATGCCTTTCTCGGCGCGCTGCGGTCAGCGGCGCAGATGGTGAGCTACGAGGTTTCCATCGGGTTTGTCATAGTTTCGGTTTTGCTTTGCGTCGGCAGTCTGAATTTGAACGATATCGTTCTGGCTCAGCGACATATCTGGTTTTGCATTCCGCTTCTGCCGATGTTCGTGGTTTTTTTCATATCGGCACTCGCTGAAACCAATCGTTCTCCGTTCGATCTTCCGGAAGGGGAGAGCGAAATCGTCGCCGGTTTTTTTGTCGAATACAGCGCCATGGCGTTCGCGCTCTTCTTTCTAGGTGAATATGCGAACATGTTTCTCATGAGCGCGATGACCTCGATCCTGTTCCTCGGCGGCTGGCTGGCGCCGTTCGGGATCGCGCCCTTCACGTGGCTGCCAGGGCCGATCTGGTTCATTCTCAAGATCATGCTGTGCATGTTCGTGTTCATTTGGGTGCGCGGCACGTTTCCCCGCTATCGCTATGATCAGCTCATGCGCCTTGGATGGAAGGTGTTCTTGCCGCTGTCGTTGTTCTGGTTGGTGTTGACTGCGGGGTTTTTGATGGCAACCGGCTGGCTGCCGCAGGGGGCTGCGTGATGGCCAACGCGGGTGGTTCCGTGCATCGAGACGGAAAGGAGCGCTAGGCATGGCATTTTTACAACGCGCCGCGCGTGGGCTTCTGCTCGGGGATATTCTGGCCGGGCTTGGCCTCACGCTTCGCTATTTTTTTAAAGCGAAGGCGACCCTTAACTACCCCTACGAAAAAAACCCGATCAGCCCCCGCTTCAAGGGTGAGCATGCGCTCCGTCGCTATCCGAATGGCGAAGAACGCTGTATTGCATGCAAGCTCTGCGAAGCGATTTGCCCGGCGCAGGCCATCACCATCGAGGCCGAACCGCGCGCCGATGGATCCCGGCGCACGACGCGCTATGATATCGATATGACCAAATGCATCTATTGCGGTCTTTGCGAGGAAGCATGTCCGGTCGATGCGATTGTCGAAGGCCCGAATTTCGAATTTGCGACCGAGACACGCGAGGAACTAATGTATAACAAAGAGCGCCTACTTGCGAACGGTGATCGCTGGGAAAGCGAAATCGCCAAGCGGATCGAACTCGATGCGCCGTATCGCTGAACGGAAGAAGGCTATCGAGCGGAGGCTTACGGCGTCATGATCACGATGATCGCCTTTTACGTATTCGCAGCGATCCTGGTCGCATCCGCGACGCTGGTGGTGAGCGCGCGCAACCCGGTGCATTCGGTTCTCTTCCTGATTTTGGCCTTCTTCAACGCGGCAGGATTGTTTTTGCTGAACGGGGCGGAATTTCTGGCGATGATCCTGGTCATCGTCTATGTCGGCGCCGTTGCCGTTTTGTTTCTTTTCGTCGTGATGATGCTCGATGTGAATTTTGTTGAACTACGCGAAGGGGTACAGCGCTACGCGCCGATCGGCGCGACGGTCGGTCTGGTTCTGTTCGTCGAGCTGCTGATGGTGATCGGGGGGTGGCGTTTCGCGCCAGCGATGTCGACACTCCGTGCCTCTCCGACCCAGGCCAATGTGCAAAATACCGCTGCGCTGGGGGATGTGCTCTATACCCACAACGTTCTGCTGTTTCAGTTGGCCGGGCTCGTGTTGCTGGTGGCAATGATCGGCGCCATCGTGCTGACGCTGCGCGATCGTAGCGTTTCCCGGCGTCAGGTCATTGCACGCCAAGTCGCGCGGAGCGCCGCCCTATCCCTGGAGATGGTGCCGATGGCTCTCAATGCCGGGACCCCGGCAACGAGCTTCCGTCGTCCGTTGCCGGCGCCGGTGGCGCATGAAGCCCCGGTAGCCCATCATGGCGAGGAGCATTGAGTCGCGATGATCAGTCTCGGACATTACCTGGTAGTTTCGGCGATCCTTCTGGTTCTCGGGGTCTTCGGCATTTTCCTCAACCGGAAGAACATCATCATCATCCTGATGTCGATTGAACTCATCTTGCTTGCGGTGAACATCAATCTCGTTGCCTTTTCGGCGGCGCTTGGTGACCTCGTCGGGCAAGTTTTTGCGATGTTCGTTCTCACCGTGGCGGCGGCCGAGGCCGCGATTGGACTTGCCATCGTCGTCATCTATTTCCGCAATCGCGGCTCGATCGAGGTCGAGGACGTCAATCTGATGAGGGGCTAAGGATGATCTACGCCGTCGCCGTTCTCGCGCCTCTTTTCGGTTCCACCATCGCTGGTCTGCTTGGCCGTGCGATAGGCGACAGGGCCGCCATGGCGATTACGATCCTGTGCATGATCCTCGCGACCATTTGTGGGGAAACCGCGTTTATTCAGCTTGTCTGGGGTGGCGCGCCGAGTAGCGAGATCAGGCTTGCCGACTGGCTCTCGGCCGGATCGTTTCATGTCTCCTGGACGCTGCGCTATGATACTCTTTCCGCGGTCATGGTGGCGATGGTCACTTTTGTCGCGACCCTGATCCATATCTACAGTATCGGCTATATGGCTCACGAGCATAAACCGGTCGCGCGGTTTTTCAGCTATCTTTCGCTGTTCAGCTTCGCGATGCTGATGCTGGTGACGGCTAATAATCTGCTGCAATTATTTTTTGGCTGGGAGGGGGTTGGCCTCGCGAGCTATCTGCTGATCGGATACTGGTACGAAAAGCCGAGTGCCTGTGCCGCGGCGATCAAGGCGTTCGTCGTCAATCGTATCGGCGATCTCTTCTTCGCGGTTGGTATCGCGATGATTTTTTTCCTGTTCGGCTCGATCTCGTTCTCCACCATTTTCGCTGCCGTGCCCCAGCATATCAACGACACCTATGCACTCTTCGGCACGAATGACCGCGCTTTCGAGGTGATCGGTATTCTGTTGTTCATTGGTGCGACCGGAAAATCGGCTCAAATCGGGTTGCATGTCTGGCTGCCGGACGCAATGGAAGGGCCGACGCCGGTTTCCGCTCTGATCCACGCGGCGACGATGGTGACCGCCGGCGTGTTCCTGATGGCACGTATTTCGCCAATTCTCGAATATGCTCCGATCGCGCTCGGCGTGATCACGGTCATCGGCGGCACCACGGCGTTGTTCGCGGCGACGGTCGGGTGTGTCCAAAACGACATCAAGCGCGTGATTGCATATTCAACGTGCTCCCAGCTGGGTTATATGTTCGTCGCTGCTGGGGCGGGCGCTTACCAGGTTTCGATTTTTCATCTCATCACGCATGCTTTTTTCAAAGCACTTTTGTTCCTCAGCGCCGGCTCGGTCATTCATGCGATGTCTGACGAGCAGGACATGCGCCGCATGGGCGGGTTGTGGAAAAAAATTCCTCTCACCTACACAGTAATGTGGGTGGGCAGTTTGGCGCTGGCCGGAATTTTTCCTTTTGCCGGATATTACTCGAAGGACGCCATTTTGGAGGCGGCATTTGCGAATGGCAGCCCGTCCGCGATCTATGGGTTCGTCTGTGGCGTGCTTGCTGCTTTTTTGACCGCATTTTACTCCTGGCGGCTGTTGCTGATGACGTTCCATGGCAAGCCGCGCGCCGATCGTGACGTGATGGCGCATGTGCATGAAAGCCCGGTGGTGATGACCTTGCCGCTGATCGTGCTTGCGATCGGAGCATTGATCGCCGGTTTTTCGCTGCGCGAACTCTTCATCGGCGCGGATTGGCACACTTTCTGGCGTGGTAGTATCGGCAATGCGGCCGGCAACCACGTGCTGGCGCGGATGGAGGATATTCCTGCTTGGGCGGCGCTGGCGCCGAGTGTGTTCGGCCTCCTCGGTATCGCGCTTGCCTATTACATGTATATGTTCGCGACAGATTTGCCTGGTCGCCTCGCGGCACGGTTCGCGCCACTCTATCGCTTCGTGCTCAACAAGTGGTATTTCGACGAACTCTATGATCTGGTGTTCGTGCGGCCCGCCTTTGCCATCGCGCGGCTATTGTGGCAGGTCGGCGATGCGACGATCATCGATGGCGTTCCCAATGGGATCGCGACTTTGGCCGAGGATTTCTCTGGGCAGGCGGTGAAGCTGCAGACCGGCTCGATCGCCGTTTATGCTTTTTCCATGCTGATTGGCGTTGTTTTGCTGATCGCCATCTTTTTGATTTTCCGGTGAGATGATGAACCAGGCCGGCTTTCCCCTGCTGTCGCTGATCACCTGGCTGCCGTTGCTCGGTGGCGCGGTCATTCTTTCGTTGCGTGGTGACGAGGACGTGATCGCCGCCAATGCCCGTTGGGCGGCGCTATGGACCAGCCTCATCGTTTTCGCCCTGAGCTTGCTTTTGTGGTCGGAATTCGATTCCTCTGAGGCGGGGTTTCAGTTCGTCGAGAATGTGCCGTGGCTGCCGGAATTCGGCGTCGGCTATCGCATGGGCGTCGATGGCATAAGCGTTCTCTTCGTCTTGCTGTCGACCTTGCTGACGCCGATCTGCATCCTTGCGAGCTGGGAAGCGGTGCGCAAGAACGTGCGCGAATACATGCTCGTCTTCCTGGTCCTCGAGACCATGATGGTGGGTACGTTCTGCGCCCTCGATTTCGTCGTCTTCTATATGTTCTTCGAAGGCGTGCTGATCCCGATGTACCTGATCATCGGCATTTGGGGTGGGCCGCGGCGGGTCTATTCGGCGTTCAAATTCTTTCTCTACACGCTCGCCGGTTCGGTTCTGATGTTGCTCGCCTTGTTGGCGATGTGGCACAGCGCCGGCACGGCGGACATCAGCGTGCTCCTCCACACCCAATTCCCGACCAATATGCAATATTGGCTTTTCCTCGCCTTCCTCGCCTCATTTGCGGTGAAGGTGCCGATGTGGCCGGTGCATACCTGGTTGCCGGATGCCCATGTCGAGGCGCCGACGGCGGGGTCGGTCATCCTTGCCGGCGTGTTACTCAAAATGGGCGCGTATGGATTCCTGCGTTTCTCGGTGCCGATGCTGCCACAGGCATCGGCCTATTTCGCGCCGCTGATCTACGCGCTCTCGGTCGTTGCGGTGATCTATACCTCCTTGGTCGCGCTGGCGCAGACCGACATGAAGAAGCTGATCGCCTATTCCTCGGTCGCCCATATGGCGGTGGTGACGATTGGAATTTTTACCTTCAATATCCAGGGAATCGATGGCGCGTTGTTTCAGATGCTCTCGCACGGCATCGTATCCGGCGCTCTGTTTCTCTGTGTCGGCGTCATCTATGACCGTATGCATACGCGTGAGATCGCGCGCTATGGCGGGCTCGCGGAGCGGATGCCGGCTTATGCCGTAACCTTCATGCTCTTCACCCTGGCCAGCATCGGACTGCCCGGTACAGCGGGGTTCGTCGGCGAGGTCCTGGTTTTGTTCGGCTCCTTCAAGGTCAATTTCTGGCTGTCGCTGCTCGGCGGCAGCGGCATGATATTGGGGGCCTGCTACATGCTCTATCTTTATCGCCGGGTGATTTTTGGCCGGCTCACCCGCGCCGATCTGCAATCCATTCTTGATCTGTCGCCACGCGAGATCGCATTGTTTGCGCCGCTCGTGCTACTGACGTTGTGGATGGGTGTCTACCCGTCGAGCTTCACCCATTTCTTTGAAAATTCGGTGAGCGCAATGGTCGTGCAGCATCGCGCGGCGATTGAGGGGACCAGCCGCGCTGCCGCGCGCGCATCCTTCCCCCTCGCGTCGCGGATGGTTGTTCCTGTTGCACAGAATGTGGTGCATTGATGAACTGGTTTCTCGCTCTTCCTGAAATCGTCCTGGCGCTGAGTGGCTTGGGCATTTTGCTGCTTGGCGTCATTAAACGAGACGATGCGACGCAGATTTGCAGCATGCTTACCATTGCCGCCTTCGTGCTGTGCGGTGTGCTGATCGCTGGAAGCGCGCTTGGTACCGCTTATGAAGGGCAATTCTTTGCTGATCCAATAAGCGTTTTCGCCAAATTGCTGATCCTGGCCGCGGGGGCGCTTTCTATTCTGCTGTCGTTCGATTTCAACGAGCGTGGACATATTGCGCGGTTCGAATTCCCGGTATTGGTATTGTTTGCAATCCTTGGCATGACGATGATGGTCTCGGCCGGGAATATGATGAGCCTTTATCTCGGGCTCGAATTGCAATCTCTTTCCATTTACGTTCTCGCAGCCTTCGCGCGCGACGATCTCCGTTCCTCGGAAGCGGGCCTCAAATATTTCGTGCTCGGCGCGTTGGCTTCGGGGCTGCTTCTTTACGGCATTTCACTGGTCTATGGCTTTTCCGGGAGCATGGATTTCGGCGGCATCGCGCATGCGCTCGTCGATCCGGCCGCGGTTTCGCCGGGTGTGATCGTCGGCATCGTTTTCATCATCACCGGCCTCGCCTTCAAGGTCGCGGCGGTGCCGTTCCATATGTGGACGCCCGATGTCTATGAGGGCGCGCCGACGCCGGTGACGGCATTCTTCGCGACCGCGCCGAAGGTCGCGGCGATGGTGTTGTTCGCGCGGGTGATGATGGGCCCCTTCGGCCATGCTCACGGGCAATGGCAGGCACTGATCGAGATCATTTCCATCGCGTCGATGGTCTTGGGCGCTCTCGCGGCGATCGGACAGACGAATATCAAGCGTCTGATGGCATATTCCTCGATCGGTCATATGGGATATGTGCTGATCGGCATCGCATGTGGCAACGCCGCTGGCCTGCGCAGCGTGCTCATCTATCTCGTCGTCTATGTGTTCATGAATCTCGGTACCTTCGCGGTGATTCTGGCGATGCGGCGGCGCGGGGAGGCGGTGGAAACGATCGCCGATCTCGCCGGTCTCGGCCGCAACGATCCGGCGCTCGCGCTGGCGATGACGGTGTTCATGTTCAGCATGGCCGGGATTCCGCCGCTTTCGGGATTTTTCGGCAAGCTTTACGTTTTTCTCGCGGCGGTGCAGAGCGGCCTCTGGGGGCTTGCCGTCATCGGTGTGCTGACCAGTGTCGTCGGCGCGTTTTATTATCTCCGCATCATCAAGGTGATGTATTTCGACGAACCTGGCCTCGCCTTCGATCGGAGGGCGCCGTCGCTCTCGGTGGTGGCGGCGGCGACCGGTGTTTTCACCACCTTCTTCTTTCTTCTGCCGGCGCCGGTGCTGAACGCCGCCGAGGCGGCGGCCAAAGTGTTGTTCGGGTGATGACGGCTGCCGCCCGCGAGGGCGGCGGGGGGTGGCGGCTCGAAACCTACGAGCGGCTGCCGTCCACGTCCGATCTCTGCGTCGCGCGCGCGCGGGCGGGGGAGGCGGAGGGGCTGGCGATTGTCGCCGGCCAGCAAACCAAGGGGCGTGGACGCGGCCAGCGCGTGTGGCTCTCACCGCCGGGTAATCTCGCGCTTTCGGCCCTTCTGCGTCCGCGCACCCCGCTTGCCATCGCTGGGCAATGGGCGCTTCTGGCCGGGGTGGCGTTGTTCGAGGCGCTGGCTGCGATTGCGCCGGCATTGGCCGTTGAACTGCGGTTGAAATGGCCGAATGACGTGATGCTGACGGGGGCCAAGCTCGCCGGCATTCTGATCGAAGGGGCGACCGATGCTGCCGGGCACAGCGATTGGCTGGTGCTGGGGTTCGGGGCTAATCTCGTCGCCGCGCCCGCCTTTCCCGATCGCCGCACGATTGCGCTGGCCGAGCGGATGACGCCGCCGGCACCAATCGCGCTCGCGGAGCGGATTCTCGGCGGCCTCGCGGCATGGGGCGCAGTGTTGCGGCAAAGCGGGTTCGCGCGCATTCGTGAGGCGTGGCTCGCTTACGCGCATCCGCTGGGGACGGCGTTGTCGGTCGATTGTGGTGGGGTGAAGTGCCACGGTTATTTTGCCGGGCTCGATGAGGTCGGTGCATTGCTGCTGGAAACGGGGGGCGGCATACGGAAGTTTCCGACCGGTGAGGTCATGCTCGGGGCATCGGTCTGACCCGATGTGCGCGCGTGAGAGCCGGGATGCGCACGTAACCGATGGGGTAGGGATCGGAGACCATGCTGCTCGTCATTGATGCCGGCAATACCAATGTCGTGTTCGCGGTGCATGACGGCACCGGTTGGCGCGGGACGTGGCGGATCGCAACCGATCCGCAATATACATCCGACCAATACGCGGTCTGGCTACTGGCGCTGCTCGGCCATACCGGTCTCGATCGCGCGGCGATCGGGGCGGCGGTGATCGGCACGGTGGTGCCGGCGGCGTTGTATCATTTGCGCCGCCTCTGCCGCGACTGGTTCGGCGTCGAGCCGTTGATCGCCCGTTCCCATCTCGATTGGGGATTTGAGATTCGCGTCGATCAGCCGGCCGAGGTCGGGGCGGACCGGTTGGTCAACGCATTGGCGGCGCATCAGCGCTATCAGGGCCCGCTGGTGGTGATCGATTTCGGCACCGCGACCACCTTCGACGTCGTCGATCACGACGGTGCCTATATCGGGGGTGCGATCGCGCCTGGCATCAATCTCTCCATCGAGGCGCTGCATCAGGCGGCGGCGCGGCTGCCGCGCATCGGCATCGGCCGGCCGCAGGGGGTGATCGGACGGGCCACCGTCCCCGCCATGCAGTCAGGCATTTATTGGGGCTATGTTGGATTGGTGGAGGGGCTGGTCGCGCGTATCCAGAGCGAACTCGAGGTGACGCTCAAGGTCATCGCGACAGGCGGCCTCGCGCCGCTGCTCGCCGAGGGCACGGAGGTGATCACCCGCATCGATCCCGATCTTACCCTGGAAGGGCTGCGGCTGCTCGCCTCCCGCAACCCGGCGCCCCCCTGGGACCAGGACCGCTCTCGCCCGATTTGATGCAAACATGACCAAGGAGTGTAACGAAATCTCGTGACGGAGTCCCCCTCTGACGATCTCGCCTTCCTGCCGCTCGGCGGCACGGGCGAGATCGGTATGAACTTCAATCTCTATCGCTGCCGGGAACGCTGGCTCGCGGTCGATTGCGGGATCGGCTTCGCCGGCCCCGCGTTGCCGGAAGCCGAGATCCTGGTGCCCGATCCCGGCTTCATCGCCGCGCGCCGCGAAGCGCTGCTCGGCCTCGTCATCACCCACGCGCATGAAGATCATCTCGGAGCGGTGGCACATTTATGGCCGCGGCTGCGCTGTCCGGTTTACGCAACCCCGTTCGCCGCCGCCATGCTGCGCCGCAAACTCGCCGAGGCGCAGCTTCTCGCCGAGGTCACGCTCCATATCGTGCCGCCTGGCGGCGAGATCGCGCTCGCGCCCTTTCGCCTGCGCCTGATCCCGGTCGCGCATTCCATTCCCGAGGCGCAGGCTCTGGCCATCGAGACGCCGGCCGGGCTGATCCTGCACACCGGGGACTGGAAGCTCGATCCGACGCCGCTGGTCGGCCCGCCGACCGACGAGGCGGCGCTGGCCGCGCTCGGCGAGCGGGGCGTGCTGGCGATGATTTGCGATTCGACCAACGCCATGGTCGAGGGGCATTCCGGCTCGGAGGCCGATGTCCGGCGTAATCTCGCCGCCCTCATCCGCGACATGACGGGACGGATCGCGGTGACCTGCTTTGCCTCCAACGTCGCGCGTGTCGAGAGCATCGCGCTGGCGGCGCGGGCGGCGGGCAGGAGCGTCGCGCTGGTCGGCCGTTCGCTCCGCAATCTCGATGCCGCGGCGCGGGCGGCCGGCTATTTCGCGACTCTGCCGCCGTTTCTCCCCGAGGACGCGGCGGAGGAGATTCCAGACGATAATCTCCTCATCCTGGTCACCGGCAGCCAGGGCGAGGCGCGCTCGGCGCTGGCCCGGATCGCCGCCGACACGCATCCTCGTATTGCGCTCGGCGAAAGTGACACGGTGCTGTTTTCCAGCCGCGTCATCCCCGGCAACGAGCGGGCGATCGGGCTGGTGCAGGATAACCTCGTCCGCCGCGGGGTGCGGGTGATGACCGAGGCCGACCACATGGTGCATGTCTCGGGGCACCCGGCGCGCGACGAGTTGCGTCGCCTCTACCGGCTGGTGCGGCCGCGTTACGCGGTGCCGGTGCATGGTGAATGGCGGCATCTCACGGCGCATGCCGAACTCGCGCGGGAAATGGGCGCGCGGCCGATCCTGATCGAGGATGGCGACGTACTTGGCCTCGCGCCCGGCGAGCCCGAGGTGATCGAAAGTGCCCCGGTCGGGCGTTTGGCGGTCGAAGGCAAGCGGCTGGTGCCGCTCGCCGGCGCGGTCATGGCGGCGCGGCGGCAGATGCTGCGGGAGGGGGTGGTGGTCGCGAGTATCGCCGTCGATCAGGCCGGGCGTCTGCGGGGACGGGCACAAATCAGCGCGCCGGGCCTGTTGGCGCCCGATGATCAGGAGATGGCGACCCTGACTGATGAATTCGTGGCGACGCTCGCCGATTTGCCGCCCGCTCTCCGCCAGGATGAGACCGGTCTGATCGATGCCGCGCGTGCGGCGCTCCGGCGCGTGCTCGGGCGGCGGCTGCAAAAGCGCCCGCCGGTCGAAATTCATGTGCTGCGGGTGTAAGCATGGGCTGGTTCACCGGTTTGGTGCTTTATGTGTTGATCTGGTGGATAACGCTGTTCGCGGTGCTGCCGTTCGGGGTGCGCGCGAGCGGTGATCCCGATCCGCATACCGGCTGGCGCGGCGCGCCGGAGAGGCCGTATCTCGGCCGGAAAATTCTGGCGACGACGGTGATCGCGACGATGCTTTGGGGTGGCGCGGTCGCGGTGATCGAGAGTGACTGGCTGAGCTTCCGCCATGGCATTCTCGCTATGCCTGATCATTAGGCATTTACTGAGCAAAATTTAGTCAATAGCTCTAAAAACAAGCTAAATTTTGTCAAAGCGCTGAAAAAAACCGCGCACATGCCATGGAATTCTGTGGACAGATCACGGATGCGAGACCATCATCACGGCTAGGAAGAGGATTGGTCCTCATCCTGCCGTGTGACTGGTGTTTCCTCCCCAAACTTGGCCCGTGGCTCGCGCCGCGGGCCTTTCTCGGTTTTAACTTGCTTGTGACCTTCTCGTCACGTCTTTTCGTCGTCTAAACGCCGGATCAAGCATTTTTTATGCGGGGGCGCATTGTGCGGCGCAATAAAATTGCTGCACTGCAATATAGTGCTTGGCAGTCCATGCCCGCGCACGCTGCGTATCCGTCGGCGTACACAAGAGCTTGATGTTGCCTCCGCGCGCGTCTGCGGCCACCCTGACGGGCATGACAACCGATAACACGCGGGAGAAATAGAATGGCGCAAATCATTCCAGTGCAGATTTTCGACGCCGTGGTCTTTGGCGCAACCGGCGATCTGACACTGCGCAAGCTGATGCCATCGCTCTACTCGCGGTTTCGTGATGGCCAGATGCCGCCCGAAAGCCGCATCATCGCCGCCGCCCGCACCGAGACGACGACCGACGAGTATCGCGCGCGGGTGATGCAGGGTCTCCACGATCACATCGCGGCCAGCGATTTCGACGAGTCGCTGGCGAGACGGTTTTGTGAAGCCGTGCATTACACCATGCTCGACGGCGTCAGCGGCGAAGGCTGGCAGGGGCTGGTCAAGCTTCTCGCGTCCGAACCCGAACGCATCCGGGTCTTCTATCTGGCGACGGCGCCCGATCTCTACGGCCCGATCTGCCGCAATCTCGATACCAACCACCTCGTCACGCCGGCGTCACGCGTCGTTCTGGAAAAGCCGATCGGCCACGACCTCGCCTCGGCGCGGGCCATCAATGACGAGGTCGGACATATTTTCGAAGAAAGCCAGATCTATCGGATCGATCATTTTCTCGGCAAGGAAACGGTGCAGAACCTGATGGCGCTGCGCTTCGCCAATGCCATTTTCGAGCGTTTATGGAACGCCGATGTCATTGACCATGTGCAGATCACGGTTGCCGAGACGGTCGGCGTCGAGGGACGCGCCGGGTATTACGACAAGGCCGGCGCCTTGCGCGACATGGTGCAGAATCATTTGCTGCAATTACTGTGTCTCCTGGCCATGGAGCCGCCGGTGTCGCTCGACCCGGACGCGGTGCGCGATGAAAAGCTCAAGGTCCTGCGCGGCTTGCGGCCGATTTCAGCGCATGAGATCGCAACCCACACCGTGCGCGGCCAATATGTCCATGGTGTCAGTGACGGCAAACCGGTGCCCGGCTACACGACCGAATTGGGCCAGGCGAGCCAGACCGAAACCTTCGTTGCGCTGAAAGCCGAGATGCGGGCCTGGCGCTGGGCCGGGGTGCCATTCTATCTCCGCACCGGCAAGCGCCTGCCGCAGAAAGTATCGGAAGTGGTCGTGCAGTTCCGCGCCGTGCCGCTGTCCATTTTTCCGCCCGGTGCTTCCGAGCTGGAGCCCAATAAGCTGGTCATTCGCCTGCAGCCCGATGAGGGGATGTTGCTCAAACTGATGAGCAAGGATCCCGGCCCCGGTGGGTTGCGGCTGCGCCCGGCGCGACTCGATATCAGCTTTCAGAAGGCGTTCAACACCCGCTATCCGGAAGCCTATGAGCGTCTGCTGATGGATGCGGTGCGCGGCAACCCGACCCTGTTCATGCGTCGCGACGAGGTCGAGGCGGCGTGGCAATGGGTCGGTCCGATCATCGACGCCTGGGCCGACGCGACCGAAGCGCCACGCCCTTATGCCGCGGGAAGCTGGGGGCCGACGGCGGCGATCGCCCTGATCGAACGCGACGGCCGCACTTGGCACGAGGATTGGGGCGAGGACGAATGAGATGGGGCGCCACGATGCCGGGCGGCCACGCGGGGAAAGCGATGATTGCGGCGAAGAGAGTTGGCTCCCGGAGTAGGACTCGAACCTACGACCCAGCGGTTAACAGCCGCTTGCTCTACCGACTGAGCTATCCGGGAACGGCCCGGTTCCTATAGCCGAGGGGAGGGCGGGTGCAAACCCCCTTTTATGGGCCGCCGCGGAGCGATCGTGCCCCCTGGCGCTGCGTTGCGGATGGTGTATCTTCGCGGCCGTCTGTCTGGTTTGCGGGCGTGGCGGAACGGTAGACGCAGCGGACTCAAAATCCGCCGTCCTTACGGATATGTCGGTTCGAGTCCGACCGCCCGCACCAATCCGTCTCCCGTTTGCGGCCATCGTTGCGCGGCGGAGGCGGCTATCCGCGCATTGATCATGGCAGACATCGGCAAATCGTCTCCCCCGGCCGGTGCGGCGGTGCCAAGATGGCGCCATGCTCGATGCCCGCGCGCTTCCCCGCCATTTGCCGCCGCCGGAATTGCTCGACCCGGCTTCGATGGCGCGCGCCGATCGGGCAGCGATCGCCGCCGGCGTGTCCGGGCTTGCGCTGATGGAAGCGGCGGGAAGGGCGGTTGCGCGTGCGATGCGGCGGCGTCTTGCCCCCGGACGGGTGCTGGTTCTCGCCGGCCCCGGCAATAACGGCGGGGATGGCTATGTCGCCGCACGGTTGTTGCAGCAGGCCGGCTGGCCGGTGCGATTGGCCGCCCTCGCGCCGCCGCGTGCGGACGGCGATGCCGCGCTCGCCGCGGCGCGCTGGTCCGGCCCGATGGCGCCGTTCACGCCGGAAGCGGCCGCGTCGGCCGATTACGTGATCGACGCGGTGTTCGGCGCCGGCCTCTCGCGCCCGCTCGCCGCGCCCATCGCCGCGACCTTGGCTGCGGCCCGGCGCATCGTCGCCGTCGATGTGCCGAGCGGGCTCGACGGGGCGACCGGGGCGGCGCGCGGCGCGGTTTCGTCGGCGGCGTTCACCGTCACCTTCTTTCGCTTGAAACCCGGCCATCTCCTGCTGCCCGGGCGTGCGTTGTGCGGCGAGATCATGCTCGCCGATATCGGCCTGCCGGCTTCGGTGCTTGGCGCGATCGGCGTGAGTGCGCTGCTCAATCAGCCCGCCCTCTGGCGGCTGCGGCGGGCGATGGCAGCGGATCACAAATATCGTCGCGGCAGCGTTGCCGTTCTGGCCGGCGAAATGACCGGCGCCGCTTTGCTCGCCGCCCATGCCGCGCGGCGGATCGGCGCCGGGCTGGTCTCCATCCAGTCCCTCGCGCCGCTCAGCCAGGCGCCGCCGGGCTTGATCGTTCGCCACGCGCCACTCGCCGAACTTCGTGCCGATGCCGTCGTCTGCGGCCCCGGGCTCGGAGTCGCGATGGCGCAAGCGCGGCTTCCGGCAGTGCTGCGCGCCGGGCGATGCGTGGTTGCCGACGCCGATGCCCTGACCGCCTGCGCCGGCAGGCCGGAGACGCTGCGCGGCGCCGCCGTGCTCACCCCGCATGACGGGGAGTTCACCCGCGTTTTCGGCGCGATCGGCGAGGACCGGCTCGCCGCGGCGCGCGGGGCGGCGTGTCTGAGTGGCGCCGTCGTCGTGCTCAAAGGTGCCGCCACCATCATCGCGGCGCCGGACGGGCGGGCGGCGATCAATGCCTCCGCCCCGCCGGCGCTGGCGACCGCCGGCAGCGGCGATGTGCTGGCGGGGATGATCGGCGGGCTTCTCGCACAGGGACTGGCGGCGTTCGAGGCGGCGCTCGCGGCGGTTTGGCTCCATGGCCGCGCCGGCGCGCTGGCCGGGCCGGGGCTGATCGCAGAAGATCTGCTGGCGACGATCGCGCCGGCGCTCGCGGAGGCAGAATCGCGCGAGCGCCCGCCCGCCGGGGCTGACGCGGATGTGTCGCTTGGCGGCGGCAGGCATTATGATAAAAACACTTAGCCGGAGGATCACCGATGTCGCGGAACCAGCTTTGGATGGATCAGCCTGTGAGAGGGAGCATGCGATGAGTGAAATCGCCGCCCCGGCTGGGCTGTTCGACCGCGCCCTCCGGCGTATCGCCAATGTCTGGCGCGAGATGGGGGCGAGCGTCGGGCGCGAGGCGGATGACAGCATCGCCGGCCAGATGCGGGCCTGTCTCACCGGGCGCGGCGGCGAGGTCAGCGCGCGCAACCGCGCGGCCAAGCTCGCGCAAACCTATCTGCTGCTCGATGACGCCGGTCGGCGCGAGTTTCTTCGCACCCTGGCCGGCTTCGATGTCGATTCCGGCGCGCTCGCCAAAGCCTATGAACGGGTGCGCGGCGCTGCCGATCCGGCAGCGCTGGTCAGCGCCCGGGCCGATCTCCGCCAGGCGCTGGAGCCGCCGCGCGCGCGGCTGCTGGCCCAGTTCGCGAGCATTCCGGACGGAATGAAATTTCTCGTCGATCTCCGTGCCTCGCTCCTCGATCTCGGCCGCGCCGACCCGCATCTCGCCGGGCTCGAGACCGATCTCAAGCATTTGCTCGAACATTGGTTCGATCTTGCTTTTCTGGAATTGCAGCGCATCGACTGGAGTAGCCCCGCGCTGCTGCTCGAACGCCTCGCGGGGTACGAGGCGGTGCACGAGATCCGCTCCTGGCGCGATCTCAAGAACCGGCTCGATTCCGACCGCCGCTGCTATGCCTTCTTTCATCCACGCATGACGCTGGAGCCGCTGATTTTCGTCGAGGTCGCTCTAGTCAGCGGTCTCGCCAGCAATGTCCAGATTCTGCTCGACCCGAAATCTCCCGGCGCCGATCCTCAGGCTGCGGATACGGCGATTTTCTATTCGATCAGCAACTGCCAGCGCGGCCTCGCCGGCATTAGTTTCGGCAATTTCCTGATCAAGCAGGTGGTCCAGGTTTTATCGCAGGAATTTCGAAATATCAAAACATTCTCGACGCTTTCTCCAATTCCGGGGTTCCGTCGCTGGCTCGATGCCAGGCTTGCCGATCCCGAGGCAGGGTCACTTTTGCCGGAGGAGGAAGCGGCCAATCTGCTCAAAGCGCTGCCGGGCGAGAAAACCGCTCCGGCGGCTCTGGCGGCGGCCCTCAAACGGCGCGGCTGGCAGCGCGATCCGGTGGTAACCAAAGCCCTGGAGCCGGTGTTGACCCGGCTTTGCGGGCGCTATCTGCTGCTCGAGAGCAATCCGCGCCTGCCCCGCCGGGCGCTCGATCCGGTGGCCCATTTCCACCTCTCCAATGGCGCCCGCGTCGAACGCATCAACATGCTCGGCGACGTCTCGGAGCGGGGCATCAAGGAAAGTGCCACGCTGATGGTCAATTATCTCTACGATCCTGCCAAGATCGAAGCCTATCACGAGGATTACGCCGGGGAGGGCAAGCGCAATGCCTCGACCTCGGTGCGGCGCCTCGCCCGCGGCTGGAACTGAGCTGCCGGCGGGCCGCGCCTGATATGTGATGGTTCTTGGCTGGGTCGATGAGGTTACTGGATTTTCTTGAATATACCGGGGTCCGCCTGCTGCTTGCGTTGTTTCGGTATCTGCGGCCGGTCACGGCGAGCAATTTCGCCGGACGATTGGCGCGTCTGTTCGGGCCGCTGCTTCCGGTCTCGCGTGTCGCCGAGCGCAATCTCCGTGCCGTGATGCCGGGCTTGAGCCGCGCCGAACGCCGGCGCCTGGTCCGCGATGTCTGGGAGAATCTCGGCCGCACGGTCGGCGAATTGCCGCATCTCGCCGCCCTCGAAATCACCGCCGAGGGGCCGGGATTCGTGATCGAAGGGGCCGAGCATCTTCGCGCCGGGCCGGCGATTTATGTCTCCGCGCATTACGGCAATTGGGAAGCGCTGCCGGTGATCGTCGCCCGCTGCGGCCATGTGTTCTCGTCGTTTTATCGCCCGGCGCGGAATACCAGGGTGGACGCGCTCATCCAGTCTCTCCGCCTCGCCGCGTTGCGATGCGTGGTGCCGATGTTTCCCAAGGGGGCGGCCGGGGGGCGCGGCGCCGTCCTGCATCTCGCCGATGGCGGCGCGATCGGGATGCTGCTCGATCAGAAACTCAATGACGGCATCGCGGTGCCGTTCCTCGGTCTGCCGGCGATGACCGCGCCCGCCGCCGCCGCTTTCGCGCTTCGCTACCGCTATCCGGTCATTCCCGGCCGCATCGAACGCGTGGCGCCGGCACGGCTTCGCCTGATCGTCGAGGCGCCGCTCGACCTGCCCGATTCCGGCGACCGTGCGGCCGATATCCGCACCCTGACCAGCGCGATCAATGCCCAATTCGGCGCCTGGATCCTCGCCAATCCCGGTGCCTGGCTGTGGCTGCATCGGCGCTGGTCGCCGGAGACCATTGCCGCCGCTTCGGCGCGGATGGCAGCGCCGCGGAAGCAGTGACGGCGGGCGGAGCGGCGCGGCATTTGCGCTGCGATGTCTGGCGAGCGATCGGCGGGTCGGCTTTTTTGCGTGTACGATCCCGAATCTCGTCAATTAAGACGAATTACGTGGCGACATGATCGCGGATCGTAGATGTAAGATAAAATTTTTTTGAGCCCATAGTTTAAAGTTCTGGTAACGGACCGGTTAACCGCGTCAAAATAGGAACATCGCCGCCAAAGAGCTGCAGGCGGGTTGTTCTGACGCCAAAACGCGGCATTCCCCGGACCCATCAGGAGTTGCGACCATGACCTTCCAGCCCAAATCCGCCTTCATCCGTGCTTTCTCCGACGATGCCCGTTCCTCGGCTGGCATCGAGAGCGGCGCGGTCACCAAGCTGACCCAGCTCGATCAGGAGATCGACGAAGCCAACGCCACGCTGTGGTGCTTCATCCGCGCCGATGCCAGCCCGCATTTTTCATCCGCGCTGCTCCATGACGTCGCGACGATGCAAGCGGCGCTGCCGGGTCTCCAGGCGGCGCGGCAGGAAGCGGGGCAGGCGCCGCTGCGCTATTACGTCAGCGGCTCGCGCATTCCCGGCGTCTTCAATCTCGGCGGCGACCTCACCCTGTTCATGAACGCGATCCGGACCAAGGATCGCCAGGGGCTGCGCGCCTATGCCCAGCTTTGCATCGAAGTCGCCTATAACATCCATGTGGCGTTCCACCTGCCGCTGATCACCATCAGCATGGTTCAGGGCGAGGCGCTCGGTGGTGGGTTCGAGGCGGCGCTGTCGGCGGATGTGATCATCGCGGAACGGAGCGCCCGCTTCGGCCTGCCGGAAGTGCTGTTCAATCTCTTCCCCGGCATGGGCGCGATGAGCTTCCTCTCGCGCCGGCTGGATGCGGCGCGGGCAGAGAAGATGATTCTCTCCGGGCGCGTCTATACCGCCGAGGAGATGCACGCGATGGGCATCGTCGATGCCATCGCCGAGGATGGATTCGGGGAAGAGGCGGTGCGTGATTACATCACCAACGACCAGCGCCGCCACAACATGCATTACGCGCTATGCCAAGCCCGCCGGCGGGTCAATCCGGTGACGTTCGAGGAATTGAGCGACATCACCGATCTCTGGGTCGATGCGGCGCTACGTCTGATGGAGAGCGATCTCCGCCGCATGGCGCGCCTCGTCGCGGCACAGGCCCGGCGCCGGGGCATGGCCACGGCGCCGGAGCGCGTGGCGGCGGAATAGTGCGCTTCCGCGGTTACGAACAATGCTAAGGCGCCCCTCCGCGAGAAGGGGCGCCTTTTTTATCGCCGCGCGGGGTGGTCAGACCGAGTAATACATCTCGAATTCGACCGGGTGCGGGGTGTGCTCGAAACGATAGACTTCGCCCCATTTCAGCTCGATATAGCTCTCGATCTGATCCTTGCTGAAGACGTCACCGGCGAGCAGGAACTCGTGATCGGCGGCCAGCGCCCCGAGCGCCTCGCGCAGCGAGCCGCACACCGTCGGGATGCCCTTCAGCTCCTCGGGCGGCAGGTCGTAGAGATCCTTGTCCATCGGGTCGCCAGGATGGATCTTGTTACGGATGCCATCGAGGCCGGCCATCAGCATCGCTGCGAAGGCGAGATAGGGGTTGGCGGCGGGGTCGGGGAAACGCACCTCGACGCGCTTGGCCTTGGGGCTGGTCGCATAGGGGATGCGGCAGGAAGCGGAGCGGTTGCGCGCCGAATAGGCGAGCAGCACCGGCGCCTCGAAGCCCGGAATCAAGCGCTTGTAGCTGTTGGTGGAAGGATTGGTGAAGGCATTGATCGCCTTGGCGTGCTTGATGATGCCGCCGATGTAATAGAGCGCGGACTCCGAGAGATCGGCATAGCTGTTGCCGGCGAACAACGGCTTGCCCGCCTTCCAGATCGACTGATGCACATGCATGCCGGAGCCGTTATCGCCATAGATCGGCTTCGGCATGAAAGTCGCGGTCTTGCCGTAGCTGTGGGCGACGTTGTGGATGCAGTATTTATAGATCTGCAGATGGTCGGCCATGCGCACGAGCGGGCCGAATTTCATGCCCAATTCATGCTGGGACTGCGCAACCTCATGATGATGCTTCTCGATGATGACGCCCATTTCACCCATGGTCGAGAGCATTTCGGCGCGAAGGTCGCTTTCGCTATCGACCGGGGGGACCGGGAAATAGCCGCCTTTGATCCCCGGACGGTGGCCCATATTGCCCTCGGGGTAGTCTTTCATCGAGGCTTGCGGCCCTTCGGTCGAATCGAGCTGATAGAAGCCGTAATTGCCGCCGGTGCCGAATTTCACGTTGTCGAACACGAAGAATTCGGCTTCCGGCCCGAAGGAGGCGGTATCGCCGATGCCGGTCGCGCGGAGATAGGCCTCGGCTTTCTTCGCCGTGCTGCGCGGATCGCGATGATAGGCCTGGCCGGTCGAGGGCTCGAGGATGTCGCAAAACAAAATCAATGACGGCTTGGCCGCGAACGGGTCCATCACCGCGGAGGCGGCATCCGGCATCAGGATCATGTCGCTCTCGTTGATCGCCTTCCAGCCGGCGATCGAAGAGCCGTCGAACATGATGCCGTCGCGGAACGCCTCCTCGTCGATCGTCGAGACGTGCTGCGCCGTGTGGTGCCACTTACCGCGCGGATCGGTGAAGCGGAGATCGACGTATTCGACGGAGTGCTCCTTGAGCATCTCCATCACCTTGTCCACGCCGCTCGCGGCTTCTGGGGCCTTCTTCGCCATAGTTTTTTTCAACCCTTTCTCATGGTTTGCTGGAGCCGAGTTCACCACGCGCCGGTCTTGTCGGCGGCCTGGCAATATCGTGATTCTGTGGTCGTGATTCTGTGGTCGTGACGCTCAGTCATGGGGACGGGGACGCCGGTGCGGCCGACGCCGGGAGGGCTAGCATTTAGACCGTTCGCAGGCTGACGCAAAGCCGGATCGCGGTGTCGCCGGATACTGCCTGCGCGTCAGATCGCTTCCTCGCCGCGCTCGCCGGTGCGGATACGGATCGCCTCCTCGATCGTGCTGATG
This sequence comes from Pseudomonadota bacterium, assembly GCA_021798915.1. GTDB lineage: Bacteria > Pseudomonadota > Alphaproteobacteria > Acetobacterales > Acetobacteraceae > Acidibrevibacterium. The sequence continues at coordinate 51,271 of JAJZBM010000010.1, read as the reverse complement.
AAAATCTTGCCATCGCCGATCCGCCCGGTGCGAGCGGCGTTCGTGATCGCCTCCACCGCGCGCTCGACGATCTCGTCTTGGCAAACCACCTCGATCTTCACCTTGGGGAGGAAATCGACCACGTATTCGGCCCCGCGATAAAGCTCGGTATGGCCTTTCTGGCGGCCGAAACCCTTGGCTTCGAGCACGGTGATGCCCTGCAGCCCGACCTCGTGCAGCGCTTCCTTCACTTCGTCGAGCTTGAAGGGTTTGATGACGGCTTCGATCTTTTTCATGCGTTCCATCGGCTCCGGCTGCGTCTCGCGGGAGGCCCGCGGGAGGATACATTTGCACGTCTCGTGCCAGAACGGCAACCGCCCGCGCGCGCCCTCTCTCCGGCCGCCCCCTCGTCCCGGCGCTGGCCGCCCGGAGGACGCATCTTGGGCGGAATGCCTAAATTTGGGGCATATTTCCATCTTGGCGACACGGCGCCGGCTCGGCATAGTCCCCGGTGACTTAAGGAAATCCGCCGATGAAAGCCCTGAACACCCTGCTGGCCGCGACCGAGACGACGATTTTCACGGTGATGTCGGCGCTCGCCACCGCCCATGGCGCGATCAATCTCGGCCAGGGCTTTCCCGATACCGACGGACCGGAGGACGTCATCGCCGCCGCCGCCGCCGCGCTCTTGGACCAGCGCAACCAATATCCGCCACTCGCCGGCGTGCCCGAACTCCGTGCCGCCGTGGCTTCGGCCAATCGGCGCTTTTACGGACTCGAGGTCGATCCGTTGCGTGAAGTGGTGGTGACCTCGGGCGCGACGGAGGCGATCACCGCGTCGTTGATGGCACTGCTCGATCCTGGCGACGAGGTGGTGCTGATCGAGCCGCTTTATGATACCTATCTCCCGGTCGTCCGCCTGCTCGGGGCGGTTGCGCGGCTGGTGCGCCTCGCGCCGCCCGACTGGGCGCTGCCGCGCGCCGAACTCGCCGCCGCGTTTGGCCCGCGCACCAAAGCCATCCTGCTCAACTCGCCGATGAACCCGACCGGAAAAGTGTTCAGCGCCGAGGAACTCGGCTTCATCGCCGGGCTTCTTCAGCGGCATGACGCCTATGCGGTGTGCGACGAGGTTTACGAGCATCTGGTGTTCGACGGCCATCGCCATATCCCGCTGATGACACTCTCCGGCATGCGCGAGCGGGTGCTGCGGATCGGCAGCGCCGGCAAGACCTTCAGCCTCACCGGCTGGAAGGTCGGCTATGTCACCGCCGCGGCGCCGATCGCCGAGATCGTCGCCAAGGCGCACCAGAATCTCACCTTCACGACCCCGCCCAATCTCCAGCGCGCCGTCGCTCTCGGGCTCGCCAAGGAGGATTCCTATTTCGCCTCCCTCGGCGCCGAACTCGCGGCGCGGCGCGACCGCCTTGCCGCCGGGCTTTCGCGGCTCGGAATGCGGGTGCTCGCGACCCATGGCAGCTATTTTCTCGTCGCCGATGTCTCGGCGCTCGGCTTTCCTGGCGATGACGTCGCGTTCTGCCGCCACATCACCGAGGCCGCCGGGGTCGCGGCGATTCCGGTTTCAGCCTTTTATGCCGGCCCGCCCCCACAAAATTACGTCCGCTTCGCCTTCTGCAAGCGCCCGGAGGTTCTGGACGCGGCGATCTCGCGGCTCGCCGCCCATTTCGCGCCCGGGCTTGGCGTGCCACCGCCCGGCCTGCCACGCGGAGCGTTGACGGAAGCCGAGTGATCGTCCTAAACGGCGGGGCAGGGATGGCGGGCGTAGCTCAGTTGGTAGAGCGCCAGGTTGTGGTCTTGGATGCCGTGGGTTCGAGTCCCATCGCTCGCCCCATTCCCGCCCTCTCGGGTCGCCTTCGCCGAGCGAGGATTTTTTCCCATGACCGATAGCGCTCTCATCGAAGCCGCCGATCACGCCGCGCGGCACTGGCAATATCCGGTTCCCGGCCGGCTCGATCGCGGCGGGGACGAATACATGCGGATGATGAGCCGCATGCTGCTCGATACCTTCAATCCCTATAAGCCGGCGGTGATCGCATGGCCGAAGCTCGATGAGGAGGCCCGCACGCGGCTGATCTCGCTGCCGATCTGGGATATCGCCGTCCAGACCGAGGGGAAGGCGCGGCTCCGGATTCTCGCCTTTGCCGAGCGCGTCACCGCGCAGCCGCTGCGCGAGGCTCTGGAGCGCATGGCGTTCGAGGAGAACCGGCACAAGGAGGTGCTGTCCCGCCTCGTCGCCGCTTATGACATCGCGCTCGCCCCGGAGCCTGAATACCTTGCCCCGCGCGATCCTGAATGGGCCTTCATGGTCACCGGCTATTCCGAGTGCATCGACAGTTTCTTCGCCTTCGGCCTGTTCGAACTCGCCCGCCGTTCCGGCTTTTTTCCGCCCGAACTGGTCGAAACCTTCGAGCCGGTGATCCAGGAGGAAGGCCGCCACATCCTGTTTTTCATCAATTGGATCACCTGGTACAAGCGCCGGATGCCGTTCTGGCGGCGGCCCTGGTTCCTGCTTAAGACCGCCGCCGTCTGGCTGTTCCTGATCTGGGAGCGGATCGGCATCGCCCGCGACGTCAACGGCACCCCGCAGGACGCCAATTTCACCGCCAAGGGCTCGGAAGCCGTGGTCGGGGAAATCGACCCCGCCGAATTGCTCGATATCTGCCTCGCCGAAAACGATCGCCGGCTCTCCGGCTACGATCCGCGCCTGATCAAGCCCACCACCATGCCGCGCCTAGTCCGTATCGGCCGGCGCTTCATGCGCCGCCGCGCCCGGCCAGCCGGGTAACCGCGCCAGTTGCCGCGGCACGGGAAAGGCGTTACGCCTTCGCACTGCGGTATTTCGTGATTTGGGTGCATGATGACTGACAATCCTGCGGCGTCTCCCGCTTCTCGCCGGTCGCCCGAGCCCCGGTTGCCGGAGGCCCGGTCACCCGAGACGTCGTCGCCCGAGACGTGGTCGCCCGAGACGTGGCGGACGCGACAGATCTGGCAGGCGCCGGTCTATCCCGACCGCGAGCGGCTCGCCGCCGTCGAGGGGCGGCTTTCGCAGTATCCACCGCTGGTCTTCGCGGGCGAGGCGCGCCGGCTCCGTGCCGCGCTCGGTGAGGCCGTCGCGGGCCGCGCCTTCGTGCTCCAGGGCGGCGACTGCGCGGAAAGCTTCGGCGATTTCACCGCCAATATCATCCGCGATACGTTCCGCGTCCTTTTGCAGATGGCGGTGGTACTGACCTTTGGCGCGCGCGTGCCGGTGGTGAAACTCGGCCGCATGGCCGGGCAATACGCCAAGCCGCGCAGTTCGGACGCCGAAACCGTGGCCGGCATCACCCTGCCGAGCTATCGCGGCGATATCATCAACGGCCCGGATTTCACCGCTGAAGCGCGAATTCCCGACCCGGCGCGGATGGAATCCGGCTATTTCCAATCAGCCGGCACGCTCAACCTGCTGCGCGCCTTCGCTTCCGGCGGCTATGCCGATCTGCATCAGGTGCATCGCTGGAATCTCGATTTCGTCGCGCATTCGCCGCTCGCCGCGCGTTATCGCGATCTCGCCGCGCGCATCGACGAGACGCTCGGCTTCATGGCCGCTTGCGGCATGACCAGCGCGACCACGCCGCAGATTCGTGAAACCGATTTCTACACCAGCCACGAGGCGCTGCTGCTCCCGTATGAACAGGCGCTGACCCGGATCGATTCGACGACCGGGGAATGGTATGCCTGTTCCGCCCATTTCCTCTGGATCGGCGATCGCACCCGCCAGCCGGACGGCGCCCATGTCGAATTTCTGCGCGGCGTCAGAAACCCGATCGGCCTCAAGGTCGGCCCTTCGATGGCACCCGACGAGCTGGTGCGTCTGGTCGAAACCCTCAACCCCGAGGCCAGTCCCGGCCGCCTCACTTTGATCACGCGCATGGGGGCGGAAAAAATCGCGGCGAAATTGCCGCCGCTCGTCCGCGCCGTGAAAAGTGCCGGCATCCCCGTGCTCTGGGTGTGCGATCCGATGCACGGCAACACCATCACCACCGCTGCCCGCGTCAAAACCCGGCGCTTCGATGCCATTCTCGCCGAGGTGCGGGGCTTTTTCGATGTCCACCAGGCGGAAGGCACCCGGCCAGGCGGCGTGCATGTGGAAATGACCGGCCAGAACGTCACCGAATGCGTCGGCGGCGCGCATCAGCTCACCGAGGCCGATCTCGGTGCCCGCTACGAGACGTTTTGTGACCCGCGGCTCAATGCCGGCCAGTCGCTCGAACTCGCCTTCCTGCTCGCCGCCGAATTGCAGGCCCGCCGTGCCGGCCTCGATCCCGCCTCGGCGGTCGCCGCGCAATGAGCGAGACCGCGCCGCACCCGGAATCAAAGCAGAACGCCGAGCTGGAACAGGAAATCGCCGCCCGCACCGACAGCTATTTCAATCGCACCCGTGAGATCGCGGCACGGTTCGGCGATGCCCGGGTAACTTACGCCCTGTTTCTGCGCCGCCCGGTGATCTCGGCGCCGCGCCTGATGATCGACTGGCTGCGCGAGGTGGAGCGGGCGCGCGCGACGCGGTTCGAGATCGAGCTGCTCCACGCCGAAGGCACCTGGGTCGGCGCCGGCGAGCCGATCGCCTATCTCAGCGGCAGCCTCGTCAAGCTCGCCGATCTCGAAACCCTGTTCCTCCAAAAACTCGGCGCGCCCTGTGTTGCCGCGCATAATGCCTATCAAATGAGCCTCGCCCTGCCGGAAGTCGGGTTTCTCGCCATGGAGGCGCGGCATTGCGCCGGCGCCGAGATGCAGGAGATGATGGCCTATGCCGCCGCCATCGGCAGCGAGGCGGCCAAGCGCGAGGGGGCGCGAGGCTTCATCGGCAACGCCAATGACGGAACGGCGCATTGGTTCGGCGCCAAACGTGGCCTCGGCACCATGCCGCATGCGCTGATCGGCTATGCTGGCTCGACGCTCCGCGCCGCCGAGATGTTCCGCGCGACCTATCCCGATGAAAACCTCACCGTTCTCGTCGATTATTTCGGCCGCGAGGTCAGCGATGCGCTCGAGGTCTGCGGTCATTTTTCCGATCTCGCGGCGCGCGGCGATCTCGCGATACGGCTCGACACCCATGGCGGGCGTTTCATCGAGGGGCTCGATCCCGGTGAGAGCTATGCCGTCTTGGAACGCCATGCGCCGGGCGCCATCCGCCGCTATCGCAGCCATGCCGAGCTGCACGCCCTGATCGGCACCGGGGTTTCCGCCGCCGCCATCTGGCGCCTGCGCGAAGCGCTGGATGCCGCCGGCTTCGGGCGCGTGCGCATCATCGTCTCATCGGGCTTCACGGTCGAGAAATGCCGCGTCATGGCGGACGCCCGCGCCCCGATCGATCTCGTCGGCACCGGCAGCTTCATCCCCGAAGCCTGGAACGAGACTTATGCCACCGCCGATGTCATTGACTATAATGGGGTTCCGCGGGTGAAGCTGGGGCGCGAATTCCTGCTCCGCCGCAAGGCCGCGCGCGGGTCGGGCTGAGTCCGGGCGATGTCGGAGACGCTCACGATCGCCCTCGCCCAGCTCAACCCGCGACTTGGCGCGCTGGATGAGATCGCGCAAAACCTCCGCGCCGCCCGCGCCGAAGGTGCCCGCCTCGGTGCCGATCTCGTGGTCACGCCGGAATTTTCGATCTGCGGCTATCCGCCCGAGGATCTGGTGCGCAAGCCCGCCTTCGTCGCCGCCTGTGCCGAGCGGATCGAGGCGCTCGCCGCTGAGACCGCGGATGGCGGGCCGGCTCTGCTGGTCGGTGGGCCGTGGCGGGAGGGCGAAAAACTCCACAACGCCGCTTTCCTGCTCGGTGAGGGAAAAATTCTCGCCCGCCGTGCCAAGCACGAATTGCCCAATTATGGCGTGTTCGACGAAAAACGTCTGTTCGATGCCGGCCCGGCGCCCGGCCCGATCGCCTTTCGCGGCTTTCGCCTCGGCGTCCTGGTGTGCGAGGATTGGTGGCTTCCCGCCGTTCCTGAAACCTTGGCCGAAAGCGGGGCGGAGATGCTGCTCTCGCTCAATGCCTCGCCGTTCGAGGTCGGAAAACAGGATCAGCGCCTTGCGCTCGCGGTCTCGCGCGTCGTCGAAACTGGGCTGCCCTTCGTGTTTTGCGCCCAAATCGGCGGCCAAGACGAACTGGTGTTCGAAGGCGCCTCGTTCGTGCTCAACGCCGATCGCAGTCTCGCGCATCAACTGCCGTGGTTTCAGGAAGCGGTGACGCTCACCACCTGGCGGCGAACGGCGGGCGGGCTGGTCTGCGCGCCTGGCGCGCGCGCGCCCGAGCCCTCGGTGCTCGCCCAGACCTATCACGGCATGATGCTGGGGCTTGCCGATTACGTCACCAAAAACGGCTTTCCCGGCGTTCTGCTTGGCCTCTCCGGCGGGATCGACAGTGCGCTCTCCGCCGCCGTCGCGGTCGATGCGCTGGGGTCCGATCGGGTGCGCGCGGTGATGCTGCCGAGCCCCTATACCAGCGCCGAAAGCCTCGACGATGCCGCCGAGGTCGCGAATCGGCTCGGCATTCGCTGCGATACCATCGCGATCACGCCGGCGATGGCGGCCTTCGAGCAGGCCCTGGCGCCGGCTTTCGCTGGGTATGCGCCAGACGCGACGGAGGAAAATATCCAATCCCGGGCGCGCGGCCTCATTCTCATGGCGCTCTCCAACAAAGGCGGCGACATGCTACTGACCACCGGCAATAAAAGTGAAATGTCAGTCGGTTACGCGACGTTGTACGGCGATATGTGCGGTGGCTACTCGGTGCTCAAGGATGTCTATAAAACCACCGTATTCGCCCTCTCGCGCTGGCGGAACGACCACCGCCCGGCGGGCGCGCATGGCCCGGCGGGCGTGGTCATTCCGGCCCGCGTGATCGAAAAACCGCCTTCGGCCGAGCTGAAACCGAACCAGACCGACCAGGACAGCCTGCCGCCCTATGATCTCCTCGACGGTATTCTCGCCGGCCTCGTCGAGGGTGAGGAATCGGTCGAGGCGCTGGTCGCCCGGGGCTTCCCGCGCGAGACCGTGCTGCGGGTCTGGAAAATGCTCGACCGCGCCGAATACAAGCGCCGACAAGCGCCGCCGGGGGTGAAGATCACCTCACGCGCCTTCGGACGCGACCGCCGCTATCCGATCACCAACGGATTTACCGGCCTCGTGCGATGAGCGATTTTGGCGATCTTTTCGCGCCGCCGGGCGGTTGGCGGGTGCGCATCATCGACCATTCCGGCGGCGCCGAAGCCGGCATCGTCGAGGAGATCGGCGGATTCCCGACCCTGATGCACGCCAACGCCTTCGCCCGCGCCTATGTCCGCGACAGCATCGAGCGCTGCCGCGACGCCGGTGGCCGGGGTGCGGGCGCGGTGCTCGCCGCCTGGCGGGCTTTCGGCGAGGATGCCGAAATCATCGCAGCCGGCGAGGGGGGCTTTCGTAGCGCGCAGGAATGCGCTGATTTCGCGGAAAATCCGGCCCCACCCGAAGAGCGCGACTGGCGCGCCCTCGACCCGCGCCTCGCCGCCGAGGACGACGAGAACGGCGAGAACGGCGAGGACGAAATATGACCGCGCCGGTTCGCGTCCGCTTCGCCCCGAGCCCGACCGGGCATCTCCATGTCGGCAATGCCCGCATCGCGCTCGCCAATTTCCTCTTCGCGCGCCGCGCCGGCGGGCATTTCCTGCTTCGCCTCGACGATACCGACCGCGAGCGCTCGCGTCCCGAATTCGCCGAGGCGATCATGCAGGATCTGCACTGGCTCGGCCTCGCCTGGGAGGCGACGTTCCGCCAGTCCGAGCGGCTCGACCGCTACCACGAGGCGGCGCTGCGTCTCCGTGCCTCTGGCCGGCTCTATCCCTGTTTCGAGAGCGAGGAGGAATTGCGCGCGAAACGCGAGGCGCGGCTCAAACGCGGTCTCGCCCCGGTCTATGACCGCGCCATGCTTCGCCTCACCGAGGCCCAGAGGGTGGCTGCCGAGGCCGGCGGCAAGCGGCCCTATTGGCGCTTTCGGCTTTCCGATGGCGCGGTCGCGTGGGAGGATCTGGTGCTCGGGGCGCGCCAGGTGAAGCTCGGCGCGGTATCCGATCCGGTCCTCATCCGTGCCGATGGCACGCCACTCTATACCTTCACCTCGGTGGTCGATGATCTCGCCGAGGGTATCACCCATATCATTCGCGGCGAGGATCACATCACCAATACCGGCGTGCAGATCGATCTGTTCGCGGCCTTGCGCGAGGGGGCCGGGGAAGGGGCGGCGGCGATGCGGTTCGCCCATCTGCCGCTTCTCACCGATAGCGACGGCGGCAAGCTTTCCAAACGTCTCCAAAGCCTTTCGCTGCGGACGCTGCGGCGCGACGGAATCGAGGCCGCGACCCTCGCCGCCTATCTCGCCCGGCTCGGCAGTTCCGCCGATCCCGAGCCTTTGCCGCTCGCGGAATTGGCCGCGCGTTTCGATCTCGGCGCGTTTTCCGCCTCCGCCGCACGATTCGATCTCCGCCAGTTGCTCGCCCTCAATCGCCGTGTGTTGCAGGGTTTTTCGTTCGCGGAGGTCGCGGCGCGTCTGCCCGCCAGCGCGACGGAGGCGTTCTGGCAGGCGGTGCGCGGCAATCTCGATCTTCTGCGCGAGGCGGAGGAATGGTGGGCGGTGACCGATGGTGACATCGAAACACCCCCCGCGCCCCCCGAGGATGCCGATTTCCTTGCCACCGCCGCCGATCTTCTGCCTCCCGAACCATGGGACGAGACGGTGTGGAAGCGTTGGACCGAAGCCTTGCGCGTGGCCAGCGGGCGGCGCGGGCGGGCGCTTTTTCACCCGCTTCGCCTTGCCCTCACCGGGGAGGAGGAAGGGCCGGAACTCGCCGCACTACTCCCTCTGATCGGCCACGCCCGCGCCTGCGCGCGCCTGCGGGCGGCGGCCGGCGGAAGTAGAAATGTAGGCAAAAGATAAGAAAAATCGTTCTTTTTTGAAAAAAAAGAACCAAAAAATTTTTCCTCTTGGGCAGTGCCTGCGGCACTGCCCGGGCGAGGACAATAGGATAAAAGTCTTTTTGCTTCTTTTTCTTCAGAAAAAGAAGCGCTTACAAAATCAAATCGCGCTGTCGATCCAGGTCTTGAGGCGCGATTTGGGCAGCGCGCCGACCTGCGTTGCCGCCGGTTTACCATTCTTGAACAGGATCATGGTCGGAATGCCGCGCACCGAATACTGGTTCGGCGTCATCGGGTTTTCATCGACATTGACCTTGGCGACGGTCAGCCGCCCGGCATATTCCTGCCCGATCTCCTCCAGCGCCGAGGCGACCATGCGGCACGGGCCGCACCATTCGGCCCAGAAATCGACCAGCACCGGCCCCGGGGCTTGCAACACCTCGGCCGCGAAATTCGCGTCGGTGACGGGTTTGGTATGTGCACTCATCGTGAGACTCCTGAAGGTTTCCTCTATCAGAATGGGACGTGGCGGGCGGCCAATCAAGCGCCCCGCTCATGCCGGGGTGAGCGGATCGAGGAGGGCGGCGGGTAGGATGTCGACGCGCCCGACCGCGGTCCAGACCAGGGCACAGACCACCTCCCGCCCGGGATAGATCGCCGCCAGAACGGCACGATAGGCGGCGAGCTGGCGGAGATAGAGGCGCGGTGTCGCCGCCATCGTCGCTGGCACGGCGCGGTTGGTCTTGTAATCGGCGATGAGCACATGATCGGGGAGCACGGCCAGCCGGTCGATGAGGCCGCCGACCACGCGTCCGCCCGCTTTGGTCGCAAGGCACCCGGTGATCGGCACCTCGGCGCGGCCGGCGGGGCCGAATAGGGGGGCCAGGATCGGGTGATCGAGCAGGGCGAGGGTTTCCCCAGCCAGCTTCGCCACGGCCGCGGCATCGAGGCCGTGGCTCGGGCGGGCGAGGAAATCCCGTGCCGCCGAAGCCCGCGCCGCCGGCGGGAGATCGGGAAGGTGCTGGAGGAGGGCGTGGATCAACCGGCCGCGGGCGATGCCGGCCTGCTTGCCGCGTCCCGCCGCCCGCTCGGCGAAAGTGACGAGTGGTGAGACGGCGGCAGGCGGCGGGCCATCCTCCACCCCCTCCGGGCGGCTCGGCGCGAGCGGTTGCGGCAATTTCGGCTCGGATGGCGGCGGCGGCGGCCGCCAATCGGGGGCACGGCCGACGAAGGCGGGGAGCGGCGCCGGGGCGGCGGTCGCTTCCCGGTCGGGGGGCGCGGCCGGCGCGGTCTGCGGGGTCGCGAAAAATTGGCGTATCATCCCATCCTCGCGGCCGAGTTCGGGGCAGGGTTCCTCGGCGACACCGGGAAGCCGTGCCATTCCGCGCGCAATCAGCCGGTACCAGCTTGCTTCCGAAAGTGCCCGCTTTCCCTGCCAGCCGCAGACCACGAGCCAATCCTCGGCGCGGGTGAGGGCGACGTAGAGCAGGCGGTTATCCTCCTCCTGCCGCAGCTTTTTTTCTCGCAACACGGCTTGTGAAAACAGATTCGCTCGCATCGCCTTGCGCGGGCTCCAGAGCGGCACCTCGCCGCCGCCGAGCGGATCTCGGGTCCAGAACAGCGGTGATCGGTCCGGCGGCGGCAGGCGCGTGGTATCGGGGAGAATGACGAGTGGCGCCTGCAAGCCCTTGGCGCCGTGCACGGTCATGATCCGCACCGCGTCTCCCGCCGCCTCGGGCGCCCGCTTGACCTCGGCGCCGGCGCCGCGCAGCCAGTGGACGAAGCCCTGCAGCGACGGCGGATGGGTCGCGGCATAGGCGCGGGAGGCGGCGAGGAATTCATCGACCGGCTCGGCTGCTTCCGGGCCGAGCCGGGCATAGAGCCGCGCCCGTCCGCCAAGCCGCCCCAACGCTTCGGCGAGCAGCGTGTAGGGGGGGGTGAAATCGACACGGGCGCGGAGCGCGTGCAGGAAATCCGCCGCTGCCCGCCATTCCGGTCGTTCCCCGGCGCGGGCGAGCAGGGTCGGCCATAGCCCCTCCCGCCGCCCGAGCGCGAGCGCCATCAAACTCTCATCGCTGAGCCCGCCGAGCGGGCTCACCAGCAAGGCGGCCAGCGACAGCTCATCCTCGGGCAGAAGCAGCACGTCGCAGAGGGTCAGAAGATCGGCAACCGCCGGTTGTTCGGTCAGGGAAAGCCGATCGAGTCCGGCGATTTTCACCCCTTTCGCCTTCAGCGCCCGCACCAGCGCCGCCGAGAATCCGTCGCGCCGGCGCACCAGCACCAGGATATCGCCGGCGCGAAGCACGCGGGCGCGAGAGGGAAGCGGGGTTGCCTGCGCGAGGCGTTCGGCGATCCAGGTGGCGAGCGCTGCCGCCAGGCGCTCCGGCGCTGGTCTCACCTCGGGTTCGGTGCCGTCTTCCGCCGCGGCGCCGAGGAGCGGCCAGAGTTCCACCCGCCCGGCGGCGCCGCGGCGGGCGGCGAAATGGTGGAGCGCCGTGCCCTTCGCGACCACGCCGCGCTGCGCCTCGTCATCGGCGAAAACGGCGTCCACCAAACGCAAGACCGGCTCCGTCGAGCGGAACGATACGTCGAGCGGCACATCCCGCCAGGTCTCGCCGGCCTGCCGGACCGCATCCCGCCAGGCGTCGCGGGCGGGGCCGAGGGCGCTCGGATCGGCGCCCTGGAAGGAATAGATCGACTGCTTGGCGTCTCCCACCGCGAACACCGTCCGCCGTGCGGCGCGCGCGCCGTCACCGGCGAAGAACTCACCGCTGAGTGCTTGCACGATCCGCCATTGCGCCGGGGCGGTATCCTGCGCCTCGTCGATCAGCAGATGGTCGAGCCCGCCATCGAGCTTGTAAAGCACCCAGCCGACCCGCTCGGCGGCGAGAAGATCGGCGGTGCGGTCGATGAGATCGGCATAGTCGAGAAACCCCGCCTCTTCCTTGAACGCGGCATAATGCGCGGCGACCGGGCCGGCGAGGCGGACCAGGGCGGCGGTCGCGGCGACCTGCGCCAGCGCCGCGCGCTGATCCTCGATCGCCAGAACATGCGCTTGCGCGGCATCGACGGCGTCCGCGAGACCGGGCTCGGCGGCGCGCAGCTTGTCATTGACAAGCCTGTTCGGCGCGGTCGGCAAGCCATTGGCATTGCAAAAAAGATCACGCCAGATAGGCCATTCCGCGGCACGGTCTGGTAAGGAAAGTGATAGCCATTTCAGCATCTTCATGGCTCGCTCGCGGACGGCAGGCGAGCCACGTTCGGCAACAGCGCGCAAACTTGCGCGTAATTTTTTCTCCTCAGGCAAAAGGACAGCGCCGGCCAGCAGCGTGTCCTCGTCCGCGACCGCGAGGCCGAAAACCCGGCGCAGGGCGGCGATTTGTCCTTCCGGGCCGAGACGATGGAACGCCGCGAGCCGTCCGCTATCGGCACCGATCCGTTCGATCAGGTCGGAAAACCCGTTCTCGTCGATGAAGGCCGCGAGATGGTCGAGCGCCGCCTCATCCGCCGCCCGCCCCGCGATCCCGGCCAGCGCCGCCTCGCGCGAGGCCGCCAGCGCCGCCGCCGCGTCGCCATCCTCGATCAGGCGGAAATGCGGCGAGAGCCCGGCTTCGAGCGGAAAGCGCCGCAGCACCGATTGGCAGAAGGCGTGGATGGTCGAGATCCGCATCCCGCCGGGGAGTTCCAGGACACGCGCGAAAAGCCGCCGCGCCGCCGCCCGCGTCTCGGCGGTCGCCCGCACGCCCAACCGTTGCAGTGCGTCGGCGAGCGCGTCGTCGTCGAGGCGAACCCAGTCGGCGAGCACGGCGTTGAGCCGCATCGCCATCTCGGCGGCGGCGGCGCGGGTATAGGTGAGACAGAGAATCTTGCCGGGATCGGTCGCGGCCAGCATCAGGCGCAGAATCCGGTCGGTCAGGAGCTTGGTCTTGCCCGCCCCGGCCGAGGCGGCGACGAACGCCGAGGCCGCCGGGTCGGAGGCCAGACGCTGATTACCATCCGCCCTCGTCGCCGGCTCAGTCGCTGTCATCATCGCTCTCCGGCGCAGCCACCTGCCACTCGCTTTGCCGCGCCAGCGCCGCATAATCCGAACGCCAGGCGGCGCGATCCGGGGACGGGGTCGCCCGATACGGCGTCGCCGGGTCGGCGAAAGCGGTGATACAGGCGACAAGCCGCGCCGTGGTCGCCGCGATGACCGCGCGGAGCGTTTCCGGCTCGGCGGCGAACAAGGCATGTTCCGCCCCCGGCGTCACCCCGCCGGTCAGATGGAGATAGAGGAGGGCGGTTGCCTTCCCCGCGAATGCCTCGCCGAACGCGCCGGCCTCCGCCATCGCCGCCTCCAGCGGAAGCTGCGGTGCCGACCCTTGCGCGACATCATGGCCACTCGGGACGGCGCCGGTCTTGAAATCGATCAGCACGATGCCGCCATCGGCCCGCCGCTCGATCCGGTCGGCGCGGCCGGCGAGGGTGAAGCCGCCGGCGATCGGCAGCACCCATTCGCCGGCCCGCTCGGCGGCGCGGTGTGGCGCCGGATCCTGCGCCATTTCCCACGCCGGGACCCAGTGCGCGATGCGCCGCAGACGCGGCCGCCACCAGGCGGCCAGCGCCGGCCGAATCGCTGCCTTGATGAGCGCCTCTTCGACCTCGTTTTCAAGGACTCGGGCCATCTCCGCGGCGCTGGTGAGGCTCGGCAGGCGGTCACAAAAGCGGCGCAGGGCACGATGCACGATGACGCCGAAATCAGCCCGCCCGATCGGCGGGTCGAGCGCGGCGAGCGGCTTCAGGCCGAGGATATGCCGGGCGTAGATGGCGTAGGGATCGGCAAAAAGGGTTTCGATCTCGGTGACGGTGAGGCGGCGCGGGCGGAGGGGGACCGGTGGGCATGGCGCCGGCGGTTCTACCGGGCGCGGCTTGCCCACCGGCTGGTCGATCGCGGCCACCCACTCCGCCGCCTTGTGGCGCTGGAGCGGGGTTTCGAGCATCGCGTCGAGCCGGGTGAGCCAGCGTGCCGGCACGACCGGGGCACGTTCGCGCCGGCGCGGGCACGAAAGCACCACCTCCGGCGCGCCGCAGGCGGCCATGACGAAATCATGGGCACTCTGGCCGATCACCGCTTCCGGGCTCGGCAAGCCGATCGCGGCGCGCATCGGCCGGCTGAGCCAGGGGCCGGGATCGACGCTCGGCGGCCAGACCCCTTCGGCGAGCCCGCCGAGCACGATCACCTCGGCGCTTTGCAGCCGCGCCTCCAACAACCCCCAAATGAAGATGCGCGGATGCTCGGCCCCGCTCCGTCCGCGCAAGGCGCGGCGTGAGCGTACCGCCGCGCCGGCGAGCAGGGCGTCGAGCAGGCCGGGGAGAGAGATGGCCGGAAGCGGTGGCAAAACCGCGAAGGCCGCCAGCGCCTCGGCGAGCAGATCGGCGAGCGCGATCCCCTCCTCGAACGCCCAGAGCCGCGCCGTGCCGGCTTCCTCGTCAGTCGCGGCGAGGGCTTCGCCGGCCTCGATCAGGGCGCTGAACAGGGCGGCGCCGGGAAGTGGGGCGACCACCCCGCCGAGGCGCAAAAGCGGGGCGAGGGCGGTTTCGATCCGGCGGATGAACTCCTCCAGCGCCGCGCCGTCCGCAACCTCGGCGAGAACACGGCGCAGCCCGACGATCCCCCCCGGCGGGCGCGGCCCGCGCAGCGCCGCCAGTTCGAGCCGGCGGGCGAGATCGCGGGCGGCCTCCGGCGCCAGACCGGCGGCGGCATAGGGGTGCTTGAGGAGGGCGAGCAGCGGCACCGGCGCGAGATCTTCCACCCAGGCGGCAGCGAGCAGGCGGAGAAACACCGCGGGCGGGGTTTCGATCAACGCCTCGCCGGCGCTGTCATCGGCAATGACGTCATAGCGCGCGAGTTCGGCGACGACCCGGGAGGCGAGATCGCGATCCGGTGTCACCAGCGCCGCCCGCGCCCCCGGGCGCTCCAGGGCGCCACGCAGGATCAGCGCGATCGCCTGCGCTTCCTGATGCTCATCGGCGGTTTCGAGGCGGGTGACGCCGGGGATGGCGGGGACGCTTCCCTCCCGCCAGCGGTCGAGCCCGCCAGCGGGGAGGAGGGCGCGCGCCAGGATCGCTGCCCGCCCGGGGGCCCGCCCGGGGGCAAGCGCCGCGAGCGGCGCCGGTCGGGTTTTTTCCCATTCCCAGGGGCGGACATCGCCCGGCGTTGCGCCGATGGCGGCGAGCAGGCGGTGCATCCCGGCCATGGGATGGGTCTCGGGCGGAAAAACCGCGCCGTCCTCGACCGGGACATCGCCGTCGAATCCAGGTAGCACCACCCGCCCGCGCGGCAGCCGCGCGACGACCCCGAGCAGCCGCACCACCGCCGGGATCCCACCGGTGCTGCCCGCCGCCCAGATCCGTGCCTCCGGCGGCGCGCGGCGCCAGGCCGCGGCTTGCGCCGCGATCAGCGCAACCGCGTGTGCGGCAGGGTTCATCAGCCCGTTATCGGCGAGCCAGCGCGGCCAGGCGGCGGTGACGATCGCGAGAAATTCCAGTGTCTGCTGCCAATGGCGCGGGAATTGCCCCGCTGTTGCGCCCGGCAGAGCGGCGGCGATGTCGATACCCTCGCGCTCGGCCTCGTCCATCAAGGCGGCGAGTTCGACGGCGAGCAGCCAAGCCCGCTCGGCGCCGCGCGGCGCGCCGAAGGCTCCGTCGAGCGCGAGGATTAGCCGCGTGAGATGGGCGAGCCGCAGCATCGGCGCGACCGAAGGCGGGAGATCGAGCGCGCCAGCCAGTGCGAGCGGCGCCTCATCGAGCGCGCCGATGGCGATGATCCGCGGCAGGAGCAGCGGCCGGCCGGCGCTCTGGCGCAGAAACGCCTCGGCGAGGGCGCGCGCGGCGCGGCGGGTCGGGAGGAGGATCAGCCCCGCGGCGATGTCTCCCGCCTCGCCCGAAGCCTCGCCCCGACTCTCATCGAGCCAGGCGGCGGCGATGGCGTCGAGAAACGGGATGTCGGCCGGGAGGGTGAAGAGATTCATCGCGTCATGCCGATCGCCGGATGGCGGAGCGCGATTTCGGCGGCGGCGAGGTCGGGCGGGGTCGAGAGATGGAACCAGAGACCGTCATGCACCAACGCGCGGGCGCGGCCGGCGGCGATCGCCCGGTCCCAGAGCCGGTTCATCGAGAACGCCGCCGGCAGCGCCGCGTCGTCCTCGGCGAACAGCCGCGGCGAGACCAGTTGCACACCGGCGAAGACATAGGGCGCGATGTCGCGTGCTCCCCGCCGGCGTGGCCGCCCCCAGGGGTCGAGCAGAAAATCACCGGCGCCGACCTCGGCCGCGACCTGGCAGGTGCGATGGCATAAAAGCAGCGCATCGATCTCCGTCTCGGCCCAGGCTTCGGCAAGGCGGGCCAGGGCCGGGTGCGGCCCGTCGAGCCAGAAGGCGTCGCCATTGACGATGAAGAACGGCGCCCCGGCCGCGACAGCGCCGCCGAACAACCCCTCGGCCAGCGCGGCGCGGACAGCGCCACCGGTATCGAGCAGTGTGGATTCGGGGCGGAAAACCGTCTCCGGCCCGCCTGGGCGCGCGGCGAGATGGGCGCGCACCCGTTCGGCGTGCCAATGCCCGTTGACGACCACCCGCGCGACGCCGGCCGCCGCCAGCCGGTCGAGGGCATGATCGAGCAGCGTCCGCCCGGCGAGCCGGAGCAGCGGCTTCGCGGTCTCCGCCGTCAAAGGCCGCATCCGTGCCCCAAGCCCGGCGGCGAGCAGCATCGCGGCACCAGGAGGGGATCCCGGGGAAGACTCCGCGGAAGAACCGGGGAGGGGAGGGGTCATGCCGCGGCCAGCGCCGGGTTGCCGCATCGCTCGGGCGGGATGTGGCGGGCAAAGAACGCCGCGAGTGGCGCCGCCTCGGGGCGGGCGAGCGCCGCCGCGAGACGTGCCCAGGTGCGCTCGCCATGGACGAGGTAGCCGGGTTTGGCGTCGCGGAGCGCCAGGCGCACCCAGAGCCCGGCGACGCGGACATGGCGCACGGCGGCCAGCGCGACACAGGCGGCGCGGAACGGCGCCGGCGCGAGGTCGGGGCGGGCGGCGAGAAACCGCGTGATTTCGCGCGCGGCCAGACCTTCGGGAAGATCGCGCCGCGCATCCTCGACCAGGGAGACGAGGTCATAGCCGGGGTGGCCGTAAGCTGCGTCCTGGAAATCGATGATGCCGACCCGCCGGATCCCGTCGCGTTCGGCGAGCCAGAAGAGATTGCCGGCAAAATAATCGCGATGGACGAGCCCCTTCGGCGCCGCATCGAGCGGGGCGAGGAGGTCCGCGAGCGCCGCCATGAATTCGGCGCGCACCCCGGCTGCGGGACGGGCGCCGAACGCCGCCGGCCACCACCAATCGAGAAACGTCGCGGCCGCCGCCGCCGCCATCGCCGCTCCGTCCCACGCCGGGAGATCGGTGGGGGCGGGAATCGCCTGAAGTGTCGGCAAAGCGTCGGTCGCGGCGTCGTAATAGGCGAGGGTGTTCGCGCCGTTCAGCGTCTCGGCATAAAGGGTCTTCCCGAAATCCTCGACCAGCGCCACCCCCGCCCCGGGATCGGCGGCGATGATCGCCGGCACGCTCAACCCGGCTTCGGCAAAAACTCTGGCGAGACGAAGAAATCCGCCGAGATCCTCGCGATCGAGCGGGGCGTGCAGCAGCAGGGCCGGGCGCGGCCCGCCATGGAGGCGGAAATAGCGGCGAAACCCGGCATCGCCGGGAAGCGCTTCGATTTTCGCCGTGGCGAAACCGTGTGCGGCGAGAAAACCGGTGAATTCGGGCGTCATGCGAACGGAGTTCCGGACGGGGCGATGATCTGGACGGCGCGGCTTTCCGGCCCGGTCGGCGTCAAGGTGACGGTGAGTGCCTGCGCCGGGGCGAGCGGGCCGAGCCGGTCCGGCCATTCGATGATCAGCATATCCGCGAGCAGCTCCTCAAAGCCGAGTTCGACGAGCCCACCCGGCCCATCGAGCCGCCACAGATCGAGATGATGGACCGGGCCGCGGGCGGTATCGTAGCTCTGCACCAGGGTATAGCTCGGGCTCGGCACGTCGAGCGCCGGATCATCACTCAGGGTGCGGAGAATGGCGCGAGCGAGCGCCGTCTTGCCGGCACCGAGCGGCCCGGCGAGCAAAAGCGCGCGGCCGGGCGCGAGCCAGGCGGCGAGTTCGGCGCCGAGCGCCGCCGTCGCGGCGAGCGTGTCGAGGGAACGCGGCAAGCCGGTTCTATTCCCCGGCGGCCGGCGCCACCAGCATCCGCCCGAGCGGCTTTCCGGCAAAGAGGTGGACGTGGAAATGCGGCACTTCCTGGCCGCTCAGCTTCCCCATATTGGCGAGCAGGCGATACCCCTCCACCTCCAGCCCCAATTGTCGGGCGACGGTGCCGACGGCGCGAAAGAACCCGGCGATCATCGCCGTATCGGCTTGCGCCGAAAAATCGGCGAAGGAGACGAAGGGACCCTTGGGGATCACCAGCACATGTACCGGCGCCTGGGGCGCGATATCGTGAAAGGCGAGGGCGAATTCGTCCTCGAAAACCTTCCGGCAGGGAATTTCGCCGCGCAGGATGCGGGCGAAGATGTTCTGCTCGTCATAAGGACCAAGACCGCTCACCGGCATCGTCTCTCTCCGCCTGAATGGTTGCCACCGGGATAGATGCTCAGGGGATTTTCGTCGTTTGCACACCGAAGGCAAGCGGAAGGCTCCGCCCGGAGGCGCCGCGCGCGCTCTTTTCGGCGATGCCGCTGACCCCCTCGCGGCGCTGCAATTCCGCCCAGACCTGCTCCGGATGCACCCCGCTCGCGACCCACAGAACCAGGAGATGATAGAGCACATCGGCGCTTTCGGCGATCAGGGCGACGCGGTCGCCGCCCACCGCCTCGATCAGGCACTCGACCGCCTCCTCGCCGAATTTCTGCGCGACCTTGGCAACCCCCCGGGACAGAAGACGCGCCGAGTGGCTGACCGCGGGGTCCGCGTCGCGGCGGCTTTGCACCACGGCATAGAGCCGGTCGAGTACGCTTGCGCTGAGGCCGAGGGCGAGCGGCGGCGGCGGCGCGAGCGGCGCGGCCTCGCGCGCGCGGCGGCGCTTGCCGGCCGGCGCCTTGGCTTTCGCGGCTTTCGTCGCTTTCGTGGATTTCACGGATTTCTTCTTGACCGGTTTGGCCATGTTTCAAACCCTCAGGAGAGCATGCGCGGTTTGCGCACCGGCAAGCCGGCGGCGGCGAGTGCGTCCTTGACGTCATCGATGCGGAAAGTGCCGAAGTGAAAAACGCTGGCGGCGAGGAGGCCGGTCGCTCCAGCCTCGGCGCCAGCAACGAAATGGGCGAGTTCGCCAACCCCGCCGGACGCCACCACCGGCACCCGCACGGCGGCGCAGACCCGGCGCAGGAGCGGGATGTCGAACCCCTTGCCGGTGCCGTCGCGATCCATGCTGGTCAGCAGAATCTCGCCGGCGCCGAGCGCCGCCATGCGCTCGCACCAGCCGATGGCATCGATCCCGGTCGCGCGGCGGCCGCCATGGGTGAACACTTCCCAGCGCCCGGGCGCCGCCTCCTTGGCGTCCACCGCGACGACGACACATTGGCTGCCGAATTTTCGCGCCGCCTCGGCGACCAGCTCCGGCCGCGCGACGGCGGCGGAATTGATGCTGCATTTATCCGCACCAGCGAGCAAAAGCCGGCGCATATCCTCGACCCCGCGTACCCCGCCACCGACGGTGAGCGGCAGGAACACACGTGCCGCGGTGCGGGCGACGACATCGAGCAGTGTGTCGCGATTCTCGTGGCTCGCGGTGATGTCGAGGAAGGTCAGTTCATCGGCGCCGGCCGCATCATAAAGCGCGGCTTGTTCCACCGGGTCGCCGGCATCGCGGAGGGCGACGAAATTGACGCCCTTCACCACCCGGCCATCCTTGACGTCAAGGCAAGGGATCACCCGCAGGGTCAGCACGACCGAATCGTCCCGTTCTGTTGCATCGCGCGCGTGTTGTCAGGCTTTCTGCCCGGACAGGCAAGCCGGGCGCGGCAAGCGAGCGCGTTATTCCGGCCGATGCTCGGGGTGGCGGAGCATCCATAGCCGCTCATGCGCGGCGACCAGGCTCTCGATGGTGCGGCGACGATTCCCCTCCGCCGGGGAAGGGCGACGGGTCAGCATCAGCTCCAGCACGTGGAGGAGCTTTTCCGCGATCTCATAATCGCCCTGATCGCAGGCGTGATGGAAAGCGATCAGGATTTTGTCCGATAACCGGCGGCTATAGCGCGGCGGGCCGATTTCGGATTTGCTGTCATTCTCACTTTCGCTCACGATTTGCTTGCCTGTTTCTTTAAGCTTGCCAAATTTCCGCCACACCGCTCGGCGGCGATAAGACCATGTCTGGAGTCACTTGTCTTGTCCCAATTTTTGTCCAATCGCCGCGGCGAGTTCGGCCGCCGTCACTTGCGGCCCGAACAGGGCGGCGAGTCCACCCTTAGGATCCATCAGATAGAGAAAGGAAGAGTGGTCCATGGTGTAGGCGGTTCCATCCTTGGGCGTTTCCTTGGCGTAATAGACCCGGTAGGCTTTGGCGATTGCGGCGATTTGCGGCTCGCTGCCGGTGAGGCCGACTATTCGGCTATCGAACTGGCGAACATAACGCGCCATCACCGAAGGCGTATCGCGCGCCGGATCGACGGTGATGAACAGCGGCGTGATCCGGGCGCTGGTCTTGCCTAATCTATCAAGGGCGTTGGCGATGGTTTGCAAGGTCGTCGGGCAAACATCGGGGCAGAAAGTATAGCCAAAATAGATCAATAGCCAGCGGCCATGATAGGTTTCGTCGGTCACCGGGCGGTTTTGATCGTCGATGAGGGTGAATGGCCCGCCGATTCGGGTGCCGGCGGGCAGCGCGATCGCGGCATCGGGCGCGCCGCCGGGCCCGGGGCGGGTGAGCCAGAGGATCGCGCCGGCGAGCACCAGCAGGATCAGTGCGCCGGAAAACGCCAGGCGAAGCGGGGCCTTCATGATCGGACCGTCACCGGGACGGCCTCATGACGACGGGGGCGAGATCTGGTCGGCAAACGCCTCCTCCCAGCTCCCGGTGGTCGCGGCGCGGCTATATTCGGTGGCGCGATTTTCGAAGAAATTGGCATGTTCGACCGCATTCAGCATCTCATCGAGCCAGGGCAGGGGGTTCGTCGCCTCGGTATAGAGCGGGTCGAGGCCGAGCTGCGTCAACCGGCGATCGGCGATGTAGCGGATATAGCGCTTGACCGTCGCCGCATCGAGCCCCTCGACCGCTCCGCCCGCGAAAGCGAGGTCGATGAACGCGTCCTCATGCGCGACGATGGTGGCGCAGACCTCGGTCAGATCCGCCTTCAGCGTATCGTTCCAGACTTCGGGGTTTTCGGCGACGAAATCGCGGAATAGGCGGATGATGGACAGGCAATGCAAAGTCTCGTCGCGCACCGACCAGGAAATGATCTGGCCCATCCCCTTCATCTTGCCAAAGCGCGGAAAATTGAGCAAAATCGCGAAGGAAGCGAAAAGCTGTAATCCTTCGGTAAAAGCGCCGAAAGCCGCCATGGTACGCGCAATCTGGTATTTACTATCGACGCTAAATCCCTGCATATAATCGTATTTGTCTTTCATTTCTTTGTATTTCAAGAAAGCTTGATACTCTATTTCCGGCATACCGATGGTATCGAGGAGATGACTATAGGCGGCAATATGGATCGTTTCGGTGTTCGAGAACGAAGCCAGCATCATCAGAATTTCGGTCGGCTTGAACACCCGCGCGTAGTACTTCATATAGCAATTATTCACTTCAACATCCGCTTGCGTGAAAAAGCGGAAAATCTGCGTCAGCAGATGGCGCTCGCCCGCGCTGAGGTTGCGGTGCCAGTCCTTGACGTCATCGGCGAGTGGCACTTCCTCGGGCAGCCAGTGGATGCGCTGCTGCGTCAGCCACGCATCATACGCCCACGGGTAGCGGAATGGCTTATAGACCGGGTTCTCGGTCAGGAGATCGAACCGGATCGGGGTCTCGGCGGCGTGGTCGGTCATGCGCGGTCCTTTCGATCCAGGTAACCTCGGCCATTCCATCCCTCAGCCGGGCCAGTCGGGTCAAGCCTGCCGACACTATTCTTTCCATAATATAAATTATACGATTTTAAGCGGCGCGGAATGGCGGAAATCAGCCCGCCCGATCCTCACCCCGGCGGCGGCTTCGTCGGGCTCTCCCCGCTCTGCTGGGCCGCGCCCAGGGTCTTGAGATAGGCGATGATGTCGCGCCGCGCCGATTCGTCGGGAACCGCCATCGGCATCAACGCGCCGGGAACCAGCGTCTGCGGCCCGGCCAGCCAGTGATCGAGCGTCGTCTCCGTCCACACCAGCCCCGATTGCGCGAGCGCCAGCGAATACGGATAGCCCGACGCGCCCCCCGCCGCCCGGCCGACGATGCCGGCGAGCGGCGGGCCGGCTTTGGCGGTCATGATGCCGTGGCACCCGGCACACTGGCTCTCGAATAGCGCCTTGCCGGCCCCGGCGCTGGCACCCTGGCTGAAACGCGCCAGGTCTTCGGCGCCTTCCGGCCGCGCCGAGCGGAAAAACGTATAGGACAGGGTAATCTCATCGACATCCGCCGTGCCGCGGTCATCGGCGAGGCGCGGATCGACGAAAAACGTCACCGGCATCTCGACTTTCTTATGCGCTTCAAGACGTTCCTCGGTGAAGCAGAAGCATTGGATCTTCTTGAAATAGACCCCGACCTTGTCCGGCGTCACGTTGAAGGTGGCGTGGCCGACGATATCGGTATCCGAGCGATTTTCCGCCTCGAAATAGACCAAAGCCTGCTGCCCGAGATGCACCTTGATCGATCTCTGGAGCGCAACGAAGCGCCACGGCAGGCCGGGCGCGACGTTGGTGTCGAAATACACCGTGACCGTCCGCGCCAGTGTCGGCCCGGTATCGGCGCTGGCGCGCTGGGTGGTGCCGCCGGCGCCGGTCACCTGGCAGAACAGACGGTAAATGGTCACCGAGTATGAGACCAACCCAGTCATCACGCCGATGATTGCGACCAGAAAAACGATGGTAAGCGTGCGTTTCATGCCGCCCGATCACTCCTACGCCAGTGCCTGCGCCACTCGGCGCGTTATTGCCGCGGCAGATGTGGGCGCGGGCATGGGCTCCTGTCCAGGGCTGGCGGCCCGAATTGATCCGTTCACGCCGATCTGTTCACACACGCTGCGGGTCTGCCTATGATGGGCCGCCCAGAATGGGGCGGTTCACAAGAAGACATTTGCGATGGACATCAGGCGCGCCGGCTCACAGCCCTCGACCAAGGGGGTTTCCGAATATTTCACCGGATCGGTGCGGATCGACCCGCTATTTACCGCGCCAGACCCGGCGCGGGCCGGCGGTGCCCTCGTCACCTTCGAGCCGGGTGCCCGCACCGCTTGGCATACGCACCCGTTCGGCCAGACCCTGATCGTCACCGCCGGCTGCGGCTGGGTCCAGCGTGATGGCGGCGCGGTCGAGGAAATCCGGCCCGGTGATGTCGTCTGGTTCGCGCCCGGCGAGAAACACTGGCATGGCGCGACGCCGACCACGGCGATGAGCCATATCGCCATCCAGGAAAGGCGGGACGGCACGCCGGTCACCTGGATGGAACACGTCACCGAGGCACAATACCGCCGCCAACAATAAGTTGGGGAGCAAGCCTCACATCGCGGTGACGAACGGAGCGGCAACGAGGGGGCGGGCGAGGCTGCCCTTGAACAAGATGATCCCCCCTGCCCTGCCCCAATTCAGCGCCGCCGGCCCGTCGACGCCGGCGAGAATGAGGCGCCGCGGGTCGATCCCGCGCGGCAGTCCGCCCTCGGCATAGCCCGGCTGGAAGCGGAATTGCAGCAGATCGGGCCCCTCCGGAGCGAGCGGAAAAGCCGCCAGTAGGGCGCGGGAGAGGCCGCGGAGCACGATCCGATAGCCACGCGCGCGGGCGAATTCACGCGCGAAGCGAAATGCCGCGGGATCGGCGAGAATATCCGTCGGCCTGAGATTGATCAGCAATTCACCGCGCAACCCCGCCGGCAAAGCCCGGTCGAAGCGCAAAAACTCCGCCGACAACACGCTCTCCACCCGGAGATTGAGCGCGAATGGCGGCGCCTCGCGGAGTTCATCCGGCGCGGTGAGCAAAGCGAGGACGCGGCGGTCGAGAATTCGGCTCAGATAATGGAGCAGCCAGGGCGATGCGGTCAGGCTTCGCCCCGGCACCAGCATGGCGGCGAGATCGGCGAAGGCGAGCCCCCGCTCCTCCCATTGCCGCGCCATCCGTCCGCTCTCCTCCAGCCGCGAGACCGGGCGCCGGCGGATGAAGGAGGAGAGATCGACCTGCACCAGGTTGCGCTCCAGAAGCGGCAACAGCGCCGGATCGATCGCGCCGAGTGGGGCGCTAGCGCCGTCCCGGGCCAACGCCCCGGCGCGTGCGGCGGGCTCGCTCGCGGCGATCAGGCCGAGCAGGGTATCGGCCGCCTCGGGGAGGCGGAACGTCTCGGCCAGCGCCTCCCATTCCGGCAGGCGCTCCGGCATATCGGCGAGAAGATGACGGATGGCGGCCAAGGCGCGCTCCAGATGATGCCCGCCGGGGCCGCGCCAGATCACCACCACCGCCTCGTTCGGGAGGCGGAAGGCGCTGGCGCGATCGGCCTCCAGCAACGGGTCGAGGGCGGCGCGGAACAGGCGGAAATGATGCGGCTTGGCGCAGGACGGCGGCAGCAGATCGAGCCGGAGAACGAGGCCGTGGCGCTCGGTCGCGGTGGTCACGCAGGATTGCACGACGCCGGCGAGACTGTCGGCGGCGTCCGTGGTGCTGGTCCAGGCGGAGAAATTGAACGCGCTCACGCCGCCTGGTCCCCCCCGGTTTGGCCGCCCTCGGATTCGTATGCCGGGCGGGCGCCGTCGAGCAGGGCCGGCTCGGCGCAGCCGAAGCGACCCTCCGGGTCGGCGGCGGCGGCGCGCGCGATGCATTGGCCGAGCGTGCAGTGCCGCGCCGAGGGGCAGGCGAACATACGCGCCGCCGCGGCCATCGCCGCGACATGGCGGCCCTGGAACAGGGTTATGCCGCGCCCGACGCCCCAGGCGAGCGCCGCCTCGTCATCGGCGCCGCGAAGCACCACCTGATCGCCGCCGAGCGGATAAAAGAGCCGCGTGCTATCGCGTGCCGTGCGTTCGACGAGCGCCGGGCTGAAATCGACCACCATGAAATCGGGCCCGAGCGCCGCCGGGACGGCGCAGGAAAACGTCTCGGCATGGATGTCATCGAGCCCGAAGAGCGCCCCGGACGCGGCGATGACGCGCCGCGCCGCCGCCAGCAACGGCGGATCGGCGCAGGCCTCCTCGAAGGCGATGACGATCGCGAGCCCGACCCCGCTTTCCTGCAAAAGCGCCGCGAGCGGGGGAAAATCCGCTGCCATCACCCCGGCGAGCGAGAGATGGAGATGGAGCGGGGGCGGCGTCCCGCCCGGCCAAGCGGGCGGGCTGGCGCGATGCGGCACCGGGTCGAGCGGCAGCCCGGTTCCGGCGGCGGCGGCGAGGGCCGCCAGAACATCGCCGTCGAGACCGCCGAGGCGATGGCGGAGCAGCGCCGGATCGGCCCCCGCCCCCGCCGCGTCCCAGGCGATGAGCCGCGCCGGATCGATCCCCCAATCCCGGAATGCGCGTTCCATGCGTCCTTGCGCCAGGCGGATCCCGCTTTCGCGCCGCATCAGGGCGCCGAGCGGTGGCGATTCGGCAGCCGACACCGCCGGCGGGTCGAACAGCCGGTCGAGATTTTGGATTTTTCCAGCCGCTGCCGGTGGCGGGGCGTTGGTCGCTTCCGTCAGCCGGCCCGCGGCATAGGCGATGAGATGCAAGGCCTCGCTTTCGAGCGACCAGAGCGAGACCAGGGTTTCGGGAAACAGCCGCTCCAGGACCGCGACCAGGGCCCGCAGAGCGCGCGCGTCCTGGCGGCAGAAGAGCAGGAGATCGCCGTTGCCGAGGGCGTGGATCTGGCCATCGACGCGGGGCGCCGCTTCTTCGAGCAGGGCGCGGGCGATGCGGCCATGATAGGGGCGGCGCTCGGGCAGGCGCGAGACATGGACAGCCAAAGCCCGCCATCCCGCCGGCCGCCGCATCACCCGCCGCACCGTCTCCAGCAGCGCGCGTTCGGCCGGGAGCGACGCCATCCCCTCACCCGCCATCCGTTCATCCATCGCCTGCGAAATCACCTGCGCCATCGCCTCTCCGCGCCGAAGCGGCGATTCTGGCAGGAAGACATGACCGGCGGGTTAAAATTTCCCAGCCGAGCGCTGCCCGCCGGTCTGGTTTCAGTGCCGGTTAGTGGCGCCACCATCGATGGTGACGATGGTGCCGCTGATATAGCCGGCGCGCTCGGAGGCGAGGAAGGCGGCGAGATCGGCGACTTCCCGCGCCGCCGCCATGCGTCCGAACGGGAGGTTTTTGATCTGCGGCAGATCCTGCCCGCGATCGGGGCGGCCGAAGGCGGCACGGCTCCAGCTCTCCACCAGCATCGTCGCGCGCTCGGTCGCGGTCAGGCCGGGGTTGATGCCGACGACGCGCACCCCATCCGCTGGGGACGCGCTGCCGAGCGCCCGGGTGAACGCCATCAGCCCGGCATTGCCGGTGCTGCCGAGAATATACTGGGCGTTGAGCCGCTCGCCCGCCGCGCCGATGACATTGATGATCACGCCCGAGCGCCGCGCCGCCATCCCGGCGTAACAGGCGCGGGTGAGGTTGATGAAGCCGAACATCTTCAAATCCCACGCGGCCCGCCAGGTGGCGTCATCGATCTCGGCGAGGGTTCCGGGCGGGTTGGCGCCGGCGTTGTTGACCAGGATGTCGGGCGCCGGGCAGGCGCGGGCGAGCGCCTCCTGATCGGCGACGCGCGCGAGATCGGCGGGATGAAGGGTGATGGCGATGCCTTGATGCGCGGCACGAAGTTCCGCCGCCGCGGCCTCGAGCGCGCCCCGGTCGCGGCTTGCGAGCACGAGCGCGCAGCCCTCGGCGGCGAACACCTCGGCGATGGCGCGGCCGATCCCGCGGCTCGCCCCGGTGATCAGCGCCGTTTTTCCAGCCAGGCCGAGTTCCATTTCCGCCTCCCTTCGTCTGGCGCGTTACGCGGCGCGCATTGTCCCTACTCGGCGGCGGCGCGCAAGGCCGCCCCGGCGGCGAGCGGCGCGAGCGGCAGCAAGACCGCGAGCACCGCGAGCAAAAGGAGGAGATGCGGCCGGACCGGCAAGTGAACGGCGGCGGCGGCGCTGGCGGTGGTGCCGAAAATCAGCACCGGCACCGCGAGCGGCAGGACCAGGAGCGGCAGCAAAACGCCGCCCCGCCGCGCCCCGAGCACGATCGCCGCCCCCGCCGTGCCCAGCAGCGAGAGCGCCAGCGTCCCCGGCAGCAGGCCGCCGAGCAGCACCGGCAAAATCTCCATCCGCACCCTGAGCATGAGCGCCAGCGGCCCGGCGGCGAGCAGCAGCGGCAGGCCCGTCGTCAGCCAGTGACCGCACGCCTTGGCGAGCGCGATGGCGGCGGCCGGCAAGCCGGAGAGCAGCAATTGATCGAGCGCGCCATCCTCGAAATCGGCGCCGAACAGCCGGTCGAGCGGCAATAACGCCGCGAGCAGGGCGGCAACCCAGACGATGCCCGGCGCGATCCGCGCCAATTCCTCCGGCCCCGGGCCGATGGCGAGGGGAAAGAGCGTGCCGGCGAGAAAAAAGAACAACAGGGCAGCGAGGGTATCGGCACCGTGACGCAGCGAAAGCCGAAGTTCACGCGCAATGAGTAAAAAAAACAATGTCATGTCAGGGAAAGTTGCGCGGCGCCAGGAAAGGGCAAATCGTGATGTGTCGCCGCGATCACCATGCCGCCGGCGGCGCGATGCCGGTCCGAAAGCGCCCCGAGGGCTTTGATCGCTGCATCGTCGAGCCCGTTGCCCGGCTCGTCGAGCAGCCAAAGCGGGGCGCGCGTCAGGGGCAGGCGCGCCAGCGCCAGCCGCCGGCGCTGACCGGCGGAGAGGAAGCGCGCCGGCAAATCGGCGAGTGGCCCGAGATTGACGGCCGCCAGCGCCGCCCCGGTATCGCCGCCGCCCGCGGCGAAGGCCAGGTTTTCGGCAACCGAAAACCCCGGCTTCACCGCGTCCTGATGGCCGAGATAGGCCAATCTTCGGGCGTGATGCGAAAGATCGGCGAGCGCGTCCTCCCCCCGCCACAGCAGAGCGCCGGCGGCCAGCGGAATGAGGCCGGCGAGCACGCGGAGCAGCGTCGATTTTCCCGCCCCGTTCGGCCCCCGCAGCAACAGCGCGCCGCCCGCCACGAGCCGGAACGACACGCCTTCCAAGACCAGCCGCTCGCCACGAAACGCCGCCAGATCGCGCGCCTCAAACCAATCCGCCCCCTGATGCGCCGCTGCTTGCGCCATCCCCTGCCCTGCCTGCTTGTCGCTGCGCGGGGTATGGTCTAAGCCCGCGTCTCATGCAATGCGGGCGATCATCGCGATCGCCGCTTGGGCAGACGGAGCGCGCACGCATGAAAACAATCGGCCAAGACAGCCTGAAAACCCGCCGTACCCTGACGGTGGAGGGCAAGGCTTATGAGTATTTCTCCCTCCCCGAGGCGGCGCGAACGCTCGGCGATGTCTCGCGTCTTCCGGTCACGCTGAGGATTTTGCTCGAAAACATCCTGCGGTTCGAGGATGGCAAAACCTACACCGTCGATGACGCCAAGGCGATCGCCGGCTGGTTGGAAAATGCCCATTCCGAGCGCGAGGTGCCGTTCCGCCCGGCGCGCATCCTGATGCAGGATTTCACCGGGGTTCCCGCCGTCGTCGATCTCGCGGCGATGCGCGACGGCATCACCCGCCTCCAGGGCGATCCCGCCCGCGTCAACCCGCTGGTGCCGGTCGATCTGGTGATCGACCATTCGGTGATGGTCGATGTCGCCGGCCGGCCGGATTCGCTTGCGCGCAATGTCGCGATCGAGTTCGAGCGCAATGGCGAGCGTTACGAATTCCTCCGCTGGGGTCAGGCAGCGTTCGGCAATTTCCGCGTCGTCCCGCCCGGCACCGGCATCTGCCATCAGGTCAATCTCGAATATCTCGCGCAAGGGGTGTGGACCGCCGAGACCGAGGGCAAAACCTTCGCCTATCCCGATACGCTCTATGGCACCGACAGCCACACGACGATGGTCAACGGCCTCGGTGTGCTCGGCTGGGGGGTTGGCGGGATCGAGGCCGAGGCGGCGATGCTCGGCCAGCCGATCGCGATGCTGATCCCCGATGTCGTCGGCTTCCGCTTGACCGGCCAGCTCCGCGAAGGGGTGACGGCGACCGATCTCGTCCTCACCGTCACCGAAATGCTGCGCAAAAAGGGCGTGGTCGGCAAATTCGTCGAATTCCATGGCCCCGCCCTCGACCATCTGCCGCTCGCCGATCGCGCCACCATCGGCAATATGGCGCCCGAATACGGCGCGACCTGCGGCTTCTTTCCGATCGACCGGGTGACGCTCGATTACATGCGCCTGACCGGCCGCGATCCGCATCGCCTCGCCCTCGTCGAGGCCTATCTCAAGGCGCAGGGAATGTGGCGTGACGCGACCACGCCGGAACCCGTATTCTCGACTACGCTCGAACTCGATCTCGCGAGCGTCGTCCCCTCGCTCGCCGGGCCGAAGCGACCGCAGGACCGCGTCGCCCTCGACAAGGCGGCCGGCGCCTTCGCGGGCGAACTCAGCAAAAATTTCGGTGTCAGCGCCGAGCAGGCGGCGAAAAAGGTCACTGTCGCCGGCAAGAATTACCAGATCGGTCACGGCGATGTGGTGATCGCCGCGATCACCAGTTGCACCAACACCTCCAACCCGGCGGTGCTGATCGCCGCCGGGCTGGTCGCGCGCAAGGCCCGCGCGCGCGGGCTCGCGCCGAAGCCGTGGGTGAAAACCTCGCTTGCGCCGGGCTCGCAGGTGGTGACCGAATATCTCAAAAGCGCCGGGCTCGACGCCGATCTCGACGCGCTCGGCTTCAACACCGTGGGGTACGGCTGCACCACCTGCATCGGCAATTCCGGCCCGCTCGACGAGGCGATCGCCAACGCGATCGAGGACAACAAGCTGGTCGCCGTCTCGGTGCTCTCGGGCAACCGCAATTTCGAGGGCCGCGTGCATCCCAATGTGCGCGCGAACTACCTCGCGAGCCCGCCGCTGGTCGTCGCCTACGCCCTTCTTGGCACCATGGGCGCCGACATCACCACGGCGCCGCTCGGGGTTGGTTCGGACGGCAAGCCGGTCCATCTCAAGGATATCTGGCCGAGCACGGCGGAGATCGCCGAAGCGGTCGGCAAGCACGTCACGCGCGAGAAATTCGTTGCCCGCTATAGCGACGTCTTCAAGGGACCGGAGCAGTGGCAGCGCATCAAGGTCGCCGCGCACGAGGCGACCTATCGCTGGAACGATGGCTCGACCTACGTCAAAAACCCGCCCTATTTCGAGGATATCAGCAAGACGCCGCCGGGGGTCGCGGATATCGAGGGGGCGCGGGCGCTGGCGATTTTCGGCGACTCGATCACCACCGATCACATCAGCCCGGCCGGCAGCATCAAGAAATCCTCGCCGGCCGGCGAATATCTCCTCACCCATCAGGTGCGCGAGGCGGATTTCAATTCCTATGGCGCACGGCGCGGCAATCACGAGGTGATGATGCGCGGCACCTTCGCCAATATCCGCATCAAAAACGAAATGTTGCCCGGCGTCGAAGGCGGCTACAGCAAGCATTTCCCCTCCGGCGAGCAGGCGCCGATCTATGACGTCGCCATGCGTTATCAGAAGGAGGGCGTGCCACTTGTGGTGTTCGGCGGCAAGGAATACGGCACCGGCTCCTCGCGTGACTGGGCGGCGAAGGGGACGATGCTGCTCGGCATCCGCGCCGTCATCGCCGAAAGCTTCGAGCGCATCCATCGCTCCAACCTTGTCGGCATGGGGGTCTTGCCGCTCACCTTCAAGGACGGCATGGACCGCCGGGCGTTGAAACTCACCGGCGAGGAAACCTTCGACCTCCTCGGCCTCGGCGAACTCCGTCCGCGCATGGATCTCACTTTGCGGATCCATCGGCCCGGCGGCAAAACCGACGAAATCGTGCTGCTCTGCCGCGTCGATACCGTCGATGAGGTCTCGTATTGCCGGCATGGCGGCATCCTGCCCTACGTCTTGCGCGGCATGGCGGCCTGAACCGGCGCAGAGCGATGCGGCCGCCCGGGTTCCTTGCTGGCCCGGGCGGCTTCAGGTTTGGTGCGCTGCCGGGGACGGATCTCAGCCGGCTGCCGATCGCGCTCGATCTCCGTGCCATCAGCATCGCAGAGGGGGTGCGCGCCGCGCTTTCGGTTGCCGTCATCGTCGCCCTCTCCGGCTGGCTCGCTTGGCCGGGGCTGATGCAGGCGGCGCTGGCGTCCCTCTTTACCTGCATGTGCGACCCCGGCGGGCCGGTCAGCCGGCGGGTGCCGGCGCTGCTCAGTTTCACCCTGCTCGGCGCGGTGATTTTCTGCGTCTTCGGCTTCCTTCGCGCCCTTGGCTATGTTGCGATCCCGATCGCCTGTCTCGCCATTTTCGCGCTCAGCATGGCCCGCATCTATGGCCAGGCGGCGCAGCAAGTGGGGGCGCTGGCGACGGTCGTCCTGGTGCTCGCCCTCGATCGCCCATGGCCGGACGCCGCCGCCGCCCTCTCCAGCCTCGCCCTGTTCGTCGCCGGTGGCCTCTGGGCGGTGCTGCTGACGCTGGTGATCTGGCGGCTTCATCCCTATCGCCCGACGCGGCGCGCGGTCGCCGAAACCTACCGTGCCCTCGCGCTTCTCGCCGCCGATCTCCGTCGCGTTCTGGCGAGCGAAGATACCGCCGTCTGGGAGGCGCATGCGCGGGCACATCGGCGGGCGGTGCGGGAGACGATCGAGCAGGCGCGTGACGTGGTGCTGACGACGCTCCGCCAGCGCGGCGCGCAAAGTCCGCGCGCGGCGCAAAGCCTGATCCGGCTGGAAGCGGCGGAGCAGATTTTCGCATCCCTCATCGCCCTCGACGAGACCATGCAATCAGCGGCGAGCCCGGCGCGGCGCGAGGCGGCGTCGCGGCTGCTCCGCCGTCTCGCGCCGTTATTGTCGACCCTTGCCGTCGCCATCGTCCGCGACCGCATCGCCACGCCCGCCCGCCTTGCGCGGGCCATCACCGCGCTCGCGGCACCGATGGCCGGGATCGCGCCCGAGGATCCGCTCGCCCGCATCAGCGCCGGTATCGCCGACCGCCTCCAGGTGGCGCTCACCATCACCCTCCCCGCCGGGCTCAGCCCAGGGACGCAGCCGGATGGCACATCGCCGCCGCTTGCGGCACGCATCCGGGGGCCACTTTCGGCCAATCTCACCGCCAATTCCGCGCCGCTTCGCCATGCCGCGCGCGCCGCCCTGGTCGCTGCCCCGGCGCTCGCCATCACCTTTCGCGAAAACGGCACCTATCAGCATTGGCTGACTATCACCCTGATTTTGACCATGCAGCCCTATTTCGCGCTGACCCTGCAACGCGCGCTCGAGCGCATCGCCGGCACCGTCGCCGGCGGTTTCCTCGCGTCACTCCTGGCACTCGCCCTCCATTCCCCCTGGCAGCTCGCGAGCGCGCTGTTTCCGCTCACCATCGCCGCGATGGCTGTCAGAATGGCGAGCTTCGGGCTTTACATCACCCTGCTCACGCCGCTCATCGTGCTGCTTTCGGAACTCGGCCATGCCGGCGTGAGCGGGCTCGAAATCGCGCTCATGCGGGCGCTTTACACGCTGCTCGGGGGGGGGCTGGCGCTCGCCGGAGTGGTGGTTCTCTGGCCGAGCTGGGAGCCGGAGCGGGCGCGCGGCGAACTCACCGCGGCGCTTCGCGCCCATGCCCGCTATGCCGAGGCGATCCTCGCGCTGCTGCTCGCCGAGGGTGACGATCCGCGCGCCGAGGCCGCGCGCCGGGGGGCGGGAATCGCCAGCAACAATCTGGAGGCCTCCCTCGCCCGCGCTTTGCACGAGCCCCACCGGGGCCAGCGCGCGCGGCTCGAAATCGCGTTGCTCGCCGATGCCGCACTCCGCCGCCTCGCCGGGCGGCTGATCGCGATGCGCCTCGCGTCCGTCTCACTCAACGCCGCTGATCGCGCGGCGCTGGCGGCGTGGCGTGACTGGATCGGGCAGGCCCTCGATACGCTCGCCGCCGCCGCCCCGCTTTCCGCCCCCGCGCCCGCCGCGCCCGCCGATCCCGCCCTCGCCGAGGCCCTCGGGCGCATCGCCCGCCAGATCGACCTCATCGCCGGCGCGCTGGAACGTGAGAAAACTATAATATAAAGCATTAAAGTTAAAAAATAATCTTCTTTTTCTGAAGAAAAAGAAGCAAAAAGACTTTTCTCCGGTGCCGCAGTGCCTGCGGCACTGCGACGAAGAGAGATCAGGATAAAAGTTTTTTGGTTCTTTTTTACAAAAAAGAACGCTTTCCTTATTTTCCCTTGAACACCGGCTTGCGTTTCTCGACGAACGCCTCGCGCGCCTCGCGGTGGTCCTCGGTCATGCCGGTGCGGGCCTGATGGAATGCTTCCATGTCGAGGACATCGGCGAGGCTGCCGGTCTCGGCGGCGAGCAGGTTGCGCTTCATATAGGCGTAAGCGAGGCGCGGCCCGTCGGCGAAGCGGCGGGCGAGAGTTTCCGCCTCCGCCAGCAGCGCGCCATCGGGGACGACGCGCGTGACGAGGTCGAGCCGATGGGCCTCGCGCGCGTCGATCGGCTCGCCGAGGAGATAGAGTTCGCGCGCCTTGGCCGGGCCGGCAAGCTTGGTCACGTGATAGGATCCGCCGAAATCGCCGGAAAATCCGACCCCGGCGAAAGCGGTGCCGAAGCGCGCACTCTCGGCGGCGAGGCGGAGATCACAGGCGAGCGCGATGCCGAGCCCGGCGCCGAAGGCCGGGCCGTTGATCGCACCGATGATGATTTTCGGCGACTGGCGGATCAGCAGGATCAGATGATGACGGAGCCGCAACTCGGCCGCGCGGCGCTCCATGCTGTCATCGGTGCGCGCTGCCATCGCCTTGACATCGCCGCCGGCGCAGAAGGCACGCCCGGCGCCGGTGAGGATGACGGCAGCGATCGCGGGATCGACGGCAACCCGCTGCAGCGCCGCGATCAGCCCGTCCAGCATCTCCGCCGAAAGCGCGTTCAGCCGGTCTGGCCGGTTCAGGGTGAAGGTCGCGATGCCCGCGGCCACGGTTTCGATCAGATCGCTCATCGGCTTCCTCCGGTGTTGTTGTCAGGGAAGCCTAACCCGCCAGCTCAGCCGGGAGAAGGGGCGAGGCGTGGCCAATCCGGCTTGAGCGACCAGTGAAACACCGTCTCGCCGCGCGGCTCGGCCCAAACCGCGCCGGCCGGCGCCTCCCCTTTCCGCCAGAGCGTGGCATCGAACGCCTCGATCCCCGGCATCAGGCAGCGCGCCCACTGACCATACGCCGAGAGCAGCGCATCCGCCGCCGCCGGGTTACCGAAGCCGATCAGTTCGGCGCCGTTGCAGAGCGCGAGCGAGCCACCCGCTTCATCGACGAGGCCGATCCCGGCGACATCGAAACTGCCCCCGGCGGCACCGGCGATTTGCGGGCTCACCCCCTCCCCCGCTCCACCTTGACCGAACACCACGAAACGCGGCTCGCATTTGGTGAGGAAGGAGCGGAACGGAATGGTCGCGAGCGCGAAAGGCGTCGTCGCGTAGCGGGTGCGCCCGAGCGGCATCGGGATCCGGACCGTCTCGGCGAGTGCGACCTCCTGCCAAAGCGGCAGCTCGGCGAGGGCGCGCGGCGCGTAATCGGCGGCTGCCAGTGCCCCGGTCGGGTAGATGAAGCAGCAGGCGAGCGAGGCCTCGGCGCGAAATCCGCCCGCCTCGGTTCGCCGCAGCAGCAGAACATCATTGCCGAGACCCTTGATCTGAAACGGCGCCAGCAACAGCCCGTCCGGCACCACGGCATCGAAAAACGGCGCCGGCAGTTCGAACAGCCCGGTTGTGAAAATGATGCGGTCGAAGCGGCCGAGCCCGGCCAGCGCCGCCTGCCCGTCAGCGGCGTGGACGCGGGCATTGGTGATGCCGGCGGCGGCGAGCGATTGCCGGCTTTGGGCCGCGAGTTCGGGAATGATCTCGACCCCGACCGCCTCACCCGCCGGCCCGACGGCCTGGGCGATCAGCCCGAGCATCCAGCCGCCGCCGGAGCCGACCTCCAGAACCCGCTGGCCGGGCTGGAGATCGAGGAGTTCGAGGAGATGGAGCACGATCGAGGGCTGCGAATTGGTGGACGCCATCGGCCGCCCGGCGGCATCGACATGGCCGAGCGCGGCATCGCGATAGATCGCGCCGAGATGCGCCTCCGCCGGGCCGCGCGCGAGATCATGCACATTGCCCCCGGCCTGGGCGATGTAGCGCTGGACGAAAAAATGCCGCGGGCAATCGAGAACCGCCTCGCGCAAGCTCTCGCGAAGCCCGTTCGCGAGTCCGTTGGCGCGGACCGTCGCATCGATCTCGCTGACGAAGTTTTCCAGAATGGCGGCGAACGGGCGGCGCGTGCCGGGCTGGGCGTTGGGATGGGCATTCATGGCCGGCGCTCGCTCTCCGATCCTGCGGGGAAACGAGGAAACCACGAATTCGTTATCGAAGTGTGAGCAGGTGGGCGCTCAGACCAGAAACCGCCCCTGAAGCCGCGCCCGCGCTTCCGGGTCGAGGCCGAGCATCGCGGTGAAATAATGTTCGAGCGAGCCGAAACGGCCGCGAATTTCGTCGAACGCAGCGGTCAGCAATTCCGGATGGACGCGCAGCAAGGGCTCGGCGAGTTCGGGCGGCAGATCGCGGGCGAGCGCGCTATCGGCTTCCCAGAGCCGGTTGGTGGCGAGATAATCCGCGAGGATCTGCTCCCAGCCGACGCCGAGCGCGGCGAGAACCAGCGCCGCGCCGAAGCCGGTGCGGTCCTTCCCGGCCGAGCAATGAAACAGGAGCGGCGTGAAGCCGGGCTGTTGCAGGAGCTGGAACAGCGCCCGATAAC
Organism: Pseudomonadota bacterium; assembly: GCA_021798915.1. GTDB lineage: Bacteria > Pseudomonadota > Alphaproteobacteria > Acetobacterales > Acetobacteraceae > Acidibrevibacterium. Next base: position 15,256 of record JAJZBM010000010.1, on the reverse strand, counting down.
TCGCCGCGTGATCGCCGACATAGGCGAGATAGGCACGGCGCAGGATCGCCAGCACGTCCTCCCCGCTCGCCCGGCCGGTCGCGACGATATCGGCGAGCGAGGCGCCGACCCGTGGCTCGATCGGCAGGGAGTGAACCTGAATCCCGCGCAGCCCCTTGAGCCGTGACGGCGCATGCGCCCGCTCGCGCCGGCCGCGGAAATCACAAATACTGCGAATGCCAAGGGTTGCCAGGCGTTTCTGATCGGTCGGCGTGAGCCGCGCGAGGCTCGCCGAACGAAACACCATGCCGAAACGCACCGTTCTGCCATCGGCGCCGCGATAGCCGCCGAGATCGCGGACATTGCTCGCCCCTTCGAGCGGGATGCTGCGCGGCAGCGCCGCTTCGTCACCCGTGTCCATGCCCACCCCTCATGCGCGCGAATTCCAGCACCTGCCGCCCGACTAGTTCGATCTGCCCGCGCAGCACGGGGTTGGTGCACGCCCCGGATTCGTCGAACAAAGGTTGTGCGGCATTGATCGCGGCGCCGAACGGTGTCGGCCAGCCGCGTAGCGCATGCACGACCGAACGGAGCGCGACCAGTGTCGTCCCGGTCGCCTGCCAGCCATGGGCGGAAACCAGACAGCCGACGGCGCGGCCTTCGAGATAGGGCCGGGGATCGTCACGCAGCATTTCGATATGGTCGATCGCGTTCTTGATCATGCCGGAGATGGTGCCGTGATAGCCGGGCGAGGCGATGATCAACCCGTCACAGCGCCGGATCAGATCGACCAGATGCCGCGCCGCCGGAGAAAAATCCGTCTCGGCCGGATCATACATCGGCATCTGCAATGCGGCGCCGCCGATCAACGCGGTTTCGGCGCCGAGGGCGGCGACGCAATCGAGGGCGATCGTCAGGATCCGCTCGGTCGCCGAACCCGGCCGCATCGTGCCGCCGAGGCCGACGATGAACGGCCGGCCAGCCATCGGGTCATACCGTGCCATGCTCAGCTTTCGCCCGCCGGCACCGGCGTTGTGGCATCCGGCCGTGCATCGACGCCGAGATCGGCAAGGATCGCGGCCCGGGCGGCGCGGTCGAGCCCGGCCTCGGCCAGAACCTCCTCGGTGTGCTCGCCGAGACGCGGCGCGTGGCGGCGGATTGCGAAAGGATCGGCGCTGAACGTCACTGGCCGGCGAACGCTGCGATAGCGCCCCTCGCTCGGGTGTTCGGCTTCGGCGAAGAGACCAGAGGCGACGATTTGCGGGTCGTCCTCCAGCTCATCGAGGCTCAAGACCGGCATGCACGGGATCGAAACCCGATCACAGAATGCGACCCATTCGGCGGTGCCACGCTTGGGCGCTTCCTCCTCGATCATCGCGTAGAGGGTATCGATGTTTTGCACCCGCTCGGCAAGGCGGGCGAAGCGGGGATCGTTCTTGAATTCGCCGCGGCCGGTGAAATCATAGAAATCCTGCCAGTTGCGGTCGGAATAGGGGAGGATGCAGGCATAACCGTCGGCGGTGCGATAGGGCTTGCGCCGCGCGTTCAGGAGGCGCCCGAAGCCGGCGCGGCCGAGCGGTGGCACGAAAGCGGCGCCGGTGATGTGTTCGACCAGATTGAATTCGACCGTGGTTTCGAACATCGGCACCTCGATCGCCTGGCCGCCTGCGCCGCGAGCGCGGGCGAACAGGGCGGCGAGGATGGAATAGGCGATCGCCTGGCCAGTGAGCTTGTCGCAAATCACCGTCGGCACATAGCGCGGGACACCGTCGATCGCCGCGAACAGGCCGGCGATTCCCGAGCCCGCCTGGATCAGATCGTCATAGGCGGCCTTCTCGCCATAGGGGCCGGTGGCGGCGAAGCCATAGGCGCCACAATAGACGATATCGGGCTTCAGGGCCTTGACCCGCTCATAGGTATAGCCGAGCCGGGCGATCGCCTGCGGGCGGATGTTGTGGAGAAAGACATCCGCACCATTGATCAGCCGATCGAGTGCTGCGTGATGCGATTCTCGTTTCAGATCAAGTGCAACGCTTCGTTTATTGCGGTGGAGATTGAGAAAAACGCCGCTCATCCCCGGCGAGCGCGAGGGGCGGTACTGGCGCAGGAGATCGCCGTCCGGGCTCTCGATCTTGATCACGTCGGCGCCGAGATCGGCGAGGATGTGGCTCGCGAACGGCCCCATGATGACGGTGGTGAGATCGAGAACCCGCACCCCGGCGAGCGGCGCCCTCGCTTCTGGCGCCGGCGGCTGGTCTTCCCCGCTCATACGCCGGCCAGCATCGGCCACAGCGCCGCGCCACCCGCCGCGAGGACGCGGCGGCCGATGAGGCGCTGCCATTCCGCCTCATTGCCGAATTCGTCACGCCACGACCACAGGCGCCGGGTGAGGAAATGGAGCGTGTGCTCCTGCGTGAAGCCCATCGCGCCGTGTACCTGATGGGTGATTTCGGCGACCTTGCCCGCCGCCTCGCCGATCCGCGCCTTGGCCATCGCCGCCGCGATCAGGATGTCCCCCTCGGCGAATGCGGCGAGAACGCCATCGGCGGCGGCGGTCGCGGCGGCGAATTGCCCGGCGGCCTCGGCGAGCATGTGCTGCACCGCCTGGAACCGGCCGATCGGGCGGCCGAATTGCTGGCGTTCATTGGCGTAAGTGAGGGCATGATCGAGCGCGTGTTCCATCGCGCCGACCATCTGCTGCGCCCGCAAGGCGGCGCCGAGCGCGAGCATGCCGGATTTGGCGAGTGGCGGCGCCGGGCGGATCGCGGCCGCGATGGCGCCATCGAGGAGGAGGTCCGGCCGTGGCTCGCCGGCGAGATTGCGCTTTTGCGCCGGGGGGATGGCCGGGGGCGGCAGCAAAGCGAGGTGATCATTGCCATTGGCATCGCGGGCGAGCACCAGCAGCGTCGCGCGTTCACCCCAGGGAACGCCGGTGAGGCGGCCGTGCAAAGCGGTTTTTCCGCCGGCCGCGGTGATTTCGACCGCCGCCCCCGCCATCGTCGGCGCGAGCGTCGCCGGCCCCGCGATCGGCTCGCCACCGGATGCGACCCAGAGCCCGTTCGCGAGCATGGTCTCCCCGAGTGGCAGCGGCAGGGCGTGATAGCCGGCGCGGCGGAGGAGCGAGAGCGCCTCGGCCGGTGCGAGGCCGGCGCCGCCTTTCTCCTCGGCGATCATCGCGCGCGGCAGACCCGCCTCCTCCACCATCGCCCACAGCGCCTCCGGCCACGCCCCACCATCGGCTGCGGCCAAAACCGCGCGCGTCACATGCTCGGCGAGCAGGCGGTCGGTCTGGTCGCGGAGGATCGCGGAGATTTCGTTGCTTGCCATCGCTTGCCTCCTCACCGCAGCCCAAGACCGCGGGCGATCATCCCGCGCAGGATCTCGCGCGTGCCGCCGCGCAGCGTGAACGAAGGCGCGTGCAGCATGACCTGCGCCAGCGCCTGCGAGAAGGGATCCTCGGCGTCGAAGCTTGGCTGGCTCGGCACCAATAGCCGGGCGAGTTCGGGAATTTCGCGCTCGAACGCGGTGCCGACATCTTTGACCAGGGCCGCTTCCACCGCCGGATTTTCGCCGCGATCGAGCAGCCCGGCCACCGCCGTCGACATGCGCAGAAGGGCCGCGAGGTGAGCGACCAGCCGGCCGATGACGATTTCATGGCGCGGATCGGGGGCGTCGCGCAGCCGCTCGATCAGTTCGACCAGCAGCCGGTAATCGGAGAGGAAACGATCCGGCCCCGAACGCTCGAAGGCGAGTTCGGAGGTCACCATCCGCCAGCCCTCACCGACACCGCCGACGCGCCTATCGTCGGGCACGCGATAATCGTCGAAAAACACCTCGTTGAACTCATGCCCGCCAGCCAGATTACGGATCGGCCGCACGGTGACGCCGGGGCGCGCGAGATCGACGATGAATTGCGTGAGCCCGCCATGGCGATCCGGCCCGGCCTCGCCGGTGCGGGTGAGCGCGATCAGGTAATGGGCGCGATGGGCGTTGGAGGTCCAGATTTTCTGGCCGTTGATCACCCATTCATCACCGTTGCGGACCGCGCTGGTACGCACCGCGGCGAGATCGGAGCCGGAATTGGGCTCGCTCATGCCGATCGCGAAATAGCATTCCCCGGCGACGATGCGCGGCAGGATCTCGCGCCGCGCGCGCTCGGAGCCGTTGCGCAGAATCTGCGGCCCGGATTGGCGGTCGGCGATCCAATGCGCGCCGCACGGGGCGCCGGCGGCCAGCATCTCGGCGGTGATCACGAAACGCACCAGCGGCGATTGCGCCGCCCCGCCATATTCGCCGGGCCAGGTCACGCCAATGAACCCGGCGGCGCCGGCGCGGCGGGTGAAATCGGGATCGAAGCTGTTCCAGGAATTGCGATAGGCGACAAAATCGCGCCGCTTCTGCTCCTCGGCAAGAAAAGCGCGCACCCGTGCCCGCGCCGCGATGGCCTCCGGCGGCAGATCGATCGCATCGAAACGGAACGCCTGCATATCCTCACCTCATCCGGCGCATGGGCGCCTCGTTCTTCGTATGCCGCCATCCTCACGCCAAACCACCCATCCTGCAAGGCCGCCACCCGGCAAGGCCGGGCTGTGCGATGAGCGCAGGCTAAGGCCAGCCGAGCGAGAGGGCCGGAAACGCCGCGACCAGAACCACCGCCACCAGGAGGACCCCGAGATAGGTCCAGATGCGCGCAAGCGCCGCGTCCGGAGACACTTTCCCAATCGCGCAGGCGGCATAAAAGCCCACCCCGAAGGGCGGCGCGAAGAGACCAAGCCCCATCGCCAGCACGACGACGATGGCGTAATGGATTTCAGCGATGTGGAGCGCGCGGGCGGCGGGAAAAAGCAACGGGCCGAACAGGATGATCGCCGGAATCCCCTCCAGAACCGACCCCAGCACCGCGAAGGCGGCGATGGAAGCGGCAAAAAATCCCGCCCGCCCGCCCGGCATCGCGCTCACCGCGGTGACCAGCGCGCGGGCGAAGCCGGATTGCGTCAGCGCCCAGCCCATCGCCGTCGCGGTGCCGATGATGAACAGGATCGCCCCGGAGAGCGAGGCGGTTTCGACGAGCACCGCGCCCAGCCGGCGCCAATCGAACTGGCGATAAAACAAGAGCCCGGCGAGGACGACATAGACGACGCCGACGGTGGAAACCTCGGTCGCGGTCGCGATCCCGTCCACCACCGCCGCCCGGATCAGGAATGGCAGCACCAGCGCCGGCAAGGCGATCAGGAAACGACGCGCGACCTCACGCCGCGCCACCCGGGGAACGGCGGTGAGAGGGGCCCGCCTGGCCTCGAAAAACACCACCAGGGCGAGGCCGAGCGCGCCCAACGCTGCGGGTAGGACGCCGCCATTGAACAGGCCGGCGATGGAAATTCCGGTGACCGAGCCGATGGTGATCAGAACCAGGCTCGGCGGAATGGTTTCGGCCATCGCGCCGGACGCGGCGAGCAGGGCGACGAGTTGGCCCGGCGCCGCGCCGCGCGCCCGCATTTCCGGAAACAAAGCCGGCGCCACCGCTGCCATATCGGCGGCTTTCGAGCCGGAAATACCCGAGACCAGATACATCGCGACGATCAGCACATAAGCGAGGCCGCCGCGAACATGGCCGAGGAGGCCGGCGAGAAAATCGATCATCGCCCGCGCGAGCCCGGTCATCTCGATCAGCAGCCCGAGAAAAATGAACAGCGGCACCGCAAGCAATACCATCCCCGACATGCCGCCATCCATCCGGCTGACCACGATGCCGAGCGGGATATGGGTGGTGAGCGCGAGATAGCTGAGGGTTGCGGTGCCGAAGGCAAAGGCGATCGGCACCCCGATCGCGACCGCGAAAGCCACCAGTCCGACGAAGAAGACCACCAGATTCCAGTTGCCGAGCGCGACAAACAGCGGATGCAGCGAAAGCAGCGCGAGGGCGATGAGGGCGGTGATGGCAAGGGCGGCGGCGGCGCCACGCAAACCGTTCGCATCGAACAGGCGAAACGCCGCGATCAGCAGCATCAGCCCTGCCCCGACGACGAGGGCGGCGACGCGGAGCCCGTCGGAAAACTCCAGCGCCGGGCTGCTGACCGGCCATTGGGTGATCATATAGGCATAGGCGGGGCCGATGATTTCGAGCACGAACACCATGACGATGGCGTTCGCCAAGGCGTCGAGCCGCGCCCGCCACGCCGCCGGGGCCAGCCTGACCAGGGTCGCAAGCCGCATATGCTCGCCCCGCCAGAGGGCGATCGCGGCGCCGAGCATCGCCAGCCACAAAAAGAGCGCCCCGGCGAGTTCGTCCGACCACAATAACGGCGCCGCGAACACATAGCGCGCGACGACGCCGGCGAAGAGAATCACGACTTCGGCGATGACCAGCGCCGCGGCGATGGCCTCGATCAGGCGGAGGGCGAGCCTCGGGGCGCGCGCCATGCTCGGGGGTCAGGCGAGATGGCGGCGCAAAACATCGTTGACGAGGGCGGGATTGCCTTTCCCGGCCATCGCCTTCATCACCTGGCCGACGAAGAAGCCGAAGAGCTTGTCCTTCCCCGCCTTGTATTCGGCGACCTTGTCGGGGTTGGCGGCGAGCACATCGGCGACCGCTTGCTCGATCGCGCCGGTATCGGTCACCTGGCGGAGATTTTTGCGCGTAACGATCGCGCCCGGCGCCTCGCCGCTCGCGACCATCTCCTCGAACACGTCTTTCGCGATGCGGCCATTGATCGTGCCGTCGGTGATCAGATCGAGCAAGGCGCCGAGGTCGGCGGGCGAGACCGGCGAGGTCTCGATCGACCGCCCGGTGCGGTTCAACGCCGCGAACAAATCACCGATCACCCAGTTGGCGGCGAATTTGCCATCGCGTCCACGCGCCACCGCCTCGAAATACGCGGCGCTCGCCTGCTCGGCGACGAGCACCCCGGCATCATAGGCGGGAAGCCCGTATTCAGCCATGAAGCGCCGCTTCTTGGCGTCCGGCAATTCCGGCAGATCGGCGCGCAAGGTTTCGATCCAGGCGGGATCGAGGATCAGCGGCAGAAGATCAGGGTCGGGGAAATAGCGATAGTCATGCGCGTCTTCCTTGCTTCGCATGCTGCGCGTAATGCCCCGCCCGGGCTCGAAGAGACGGGTTTCCTGCGAGACCACGCCGCCTTCTTCCCAGACCGCGATCTGGCGTTTGGCCTCAGCCTCGATCGCCTGCATGACGAAACGCACCGAGTTGACGTTTTTGACCTCGCAACGGGTGCGGAACGCCTCCCCCGCCTTGCGCACCGAGACATTGACGTCGGCGCGCATCGAGCCCTCGTCCATATTGCCGTCGCAGGTGCCGAGATAGCGTAGAATGGTGCGAAGCTTGCGCAGATAAGCGCCGGCCTCCTCGGGGCTGCGGAGATCGGGCTCGCTCACGATCTCCATCAGCGCGACGCCGGCGCGGTTGAGATCGATATAGGTTTTGGCAGGATGCTGATCGTGCAGCGATTTGCCGGCATCCTGTTCGAGGTGAAGGCGGGTGATGCCGATCGTACGAGTCGTTCCATCGGCGCCTTCGATCTCGATCACCCCGCGTCCGACGATCGGGTGCTGATACTGGCTGATCTGATAGCCGGCCGGGAGATCGGCGTAGAAATAATTTTTGCGGTCGAAACGGCTCTCGAGATGGATTTCGGCATCGAGGCCGAGCCCGGTGCGGATGGCTTGCGCGACGCATTCGCGATTGATCACCGGCAGCATGCCAGGAAAGGCGGCATCGACGAAGCTTACCTGATGGTTCGGCGCGGCGCCGAAAACCGTTGCGGCACCGCTGAATAATTTCGCCCGCGAGATCACCTGGGCATGAACTTCGAGCCCGATGACGAGTTCCCAGGGGCCGGTTTTACCTTCGATCGTGTAACTCATGCGGAGACTCCCGCGCGGATCGCCGGCCGCGCCGAAAATCCCGCCGCTCTCTCGATTTCCGCCGCGACCGCGAACACGGTTTCCTCGTCGAACGGCCGGCCGATCATCTGCAAGCCGAGCGGCAGACCCTCCTGGCTTTGTCCGACCGGCACCGACATCGCCGGCAGCCCGGCGAGGCTGGCCGGAACGGTGTAGATGTCGTTGAGGTACATCTTGATCGGATCATCCATCTTTTCGCCCTGCGCGAAGGCGGCGGAGGGTGCGGTCGGCGTCAGGATCGCGTCACAGCGGGCGAAGGCTGTCGTGAAATCGCCGAGAATGAGCGAGCGGACTTTCTGCGCGCGAAGATAATAAGCGTCGTAATACCCGGCCGAGAGCACGTAGGTTCCGATCAGGATGCGCCGCTTGACCTCATCGCCGAAGCCTTTGGCGCGGGTGCGCTCATACATCTCGATCAGATCGGCGCCGTCCTCGCGCCGGCCGAAGCGCACCCCGTCATAACGCGCGAGATTGGAGGATGCTTCCGCCGGGGCGACGATGTAATAGGTCGGCAGGGCGTATTCCGTGTGCGGAAGAGAGATGTCGATGATCTCGGCGCCGGCGGCGCGGAGGATGTCGCGCCCCAAGTGCCAGAGGGCGGCGATCTCGTCCGGCATACCAGGGGCAGCGTATTCGCGCGGCACGCCGATCCGTAAGCCTTTGACGCCGCGCGTGCAGGCGGCTTGGAAATCGGGCACCGGGATGTCGGCCGAGGTGCTGTCTTTCGGGTCGAAGCCAGCCATGGCGCCGAGCAGGATCGCGCAATCCTCGACCGTCCGCGCCATCGGCCCGGCCTGATCGAGAGACGAGGCAAAGGCGATGATGCCATAGCGTGAGCAGCGGCCATAGCTCGGCTTCATGCCGACAATGCCGCAGAACGAAGCCGGCTGGCGGATCGAGCCACCGGTGTCGGTGCCGGTCGCGCCCAGCGCCAGCCGCGCCGCAACCGCGGCGGCCGAGCCACCGGAGGAGCCGCCGGGAACCAGCGGCGTGTCATCGCCCGCGCGTCTCCAGGGATTGGTCACCGCGCCATAGGCCGAGGTCAGGTTGGATGACCCCATGGCGAATTCATCGAGATTGGTTTTGCCGACGAACACCGCACCGGCGTCGCGCAGCTTCGCCGTCACCGTGCTTTCATAGGGCGGGACGAAAGTCTCCAGCATGAGGCTCGCCGCCGTGGTGCGCACGCCCTCGGTGCAGAAGAGATCCTTGATCGCCAGCGGAATCCCGGCGAGCGGGCCGGCCGTGCCGGCGGCCAGCGCCCGGTCCGCCGCTTCGGCCTCGGCCAGCGCAATCTCGGGCGTGACCGTGATGAAGGCGTTGAGGGTCGGATTGAGAGCCGTGATCGCTTCCAGATGCGCCGCGGTCAGATCGCGGGCGGAGAATGTCTTCGCGCGCAAGCCGGCGCGCGCTTGCGCGAGGGTGAGATCGATGAGGCTCATTCCACCACCTTCGGCACCACGAAATAATCGCCGGCGCGCTCGGGCGCGTTGGCGAGGATTTTCTCGGCGATATCGCCGTCCGTCACCGCGTCATCGCGCATCCGCAACGCCATGTCGGCGGCGCCGGTGAGCGGTTTCACCCCCTCGACATTCACCGCTCCGAGCTGTTCGACCCAGCCGAGGATGCCGTTCAATTCGGTTTGCAGACGCGGGATGTCATCGTCTTCAATGTGCATGCGGGCGAGATGGGCGATGCGACGGACGGTCGCGGGGTCGAGCGGCATGGGAAAAATTCTCTCTGGGTCAATTCCGGCTTGGTCTCAACGCGGTGGCGGACCATAACGGCCGCCATGGCGCGCAGCAACCCGAACCCGCTCGCCGAACTCCGGGCACTGCGCGCGGCCCTCGCGCCCGGCGCGCGGTTGCTCGGCATCGATCCCGGCAGCCGAACCATCGGCCTTGCGCTTTCGGACGTGACGCTGCGGATCGCCTCGCCCTATGGCAGTCTCCGGCGCCGGCGCCTGGCCGACAACGCCGCCGAGATCGCGGCGATCGCGGCGCGCGAGGGCGTTGGCGGGCTGGTCGCCGGTCTGCCGCTTGCTCGCGACGGCAGCCTGGGCCCGGCGGCGCAGGCGGCGCGGGACTGGGCGCGCGCCTTGGCCGCGGCCGCCTCCCTCGCGCTCGCCTTCTGGGATGAGCGCCTCTCCAGCGCCGCCGTCAACCGGATGCTGATCGATGAGGCCGATCTCTCGCGCCGCAAACGCGCCGCCAGCGTCGACCGGGCCGCCGCCGCCTATATCCTGCAGGCGGCGCTCGATGCCAGCCGGCCCGCAACGGCATCGGGGTGAGAGGTCAGGGACGAGCCGGCCAACTCATGCGCCAAACGCCATGGCTTTCCTGATGAAAACGCGCGCGACTCCCTGTTCATCCGCGGTTTCGATGAAAATGCCATGCCCGAGCGCGGCCGCAGCGCGGGGAACATTGGCGATCGGCTCAGCGCCCTTCAATAACACCAATAACGTCTCTCCTTCCGCCATGCGATCGAGCGCCAGTCGTGTCCTGACGAACGTCATGGGACAAAGATCCCGCGTGATATCGAGGGTATGATCGGGGGTGGGATTGTTTTGGGGCGTTTTTTGTTCAGTCATCGCCAATATGTCCATTGCGAAGTATCGATAAACCATTTATATAGGAGAAAGAATTACAAACCAGGGGAAAATCTGCCATGGATTCTAAAATTGAGCCCGGCGTTCTGGAGCTGACAGCGCGAATCGTCTCGGCGCATGTTACCAACAATTCGGTTTCGGTTGATATGCTGCCAAATTTGATTCAGGAGGTCTATAAAACGCTGACCAATATCGGCAAGGAGCAGCCGGAGATCGAGAAGCTGCAACCGGCGGTGCCGATCAAGAAATCCATTGCGCCGGATTATATCGTCTGTTTGGAAGACGGCAAGAAACTCAAAATGTTGCGCCGGCACCTGAAGACCTCATATGGCATGACCCCGGAGCAATATCGCGAACGCTGGAATTTGCCGCAGGATTACCCGATGGTGGCGCCGAACTACGCCCAGCATCGCTCCAGCCTCGCCAAGAAGATCGGCCTCGGCACCAAGGCGCGCGATCAGGGCTGAAACGCCCGTCTTGCGTGGCGCAGGCCTCTTGCCGACCCGCTTCCCGTCCCGGCATAAGGCGCGAACGCATGCGGTGGGGCGCAAGCCGGGCATGAGGCCGCCGGCGCGAGGATGAGGTCGACAGGGGCGGGGTGGATCGGCTACCCAAGGCCGAACACCCGGAGCCCTTCTCCGGCATCCTGTTTCGCGCCCGGTCGGCCCGCCCGTTTCGCGCGGCCGCTTCCAGGTGGCGGGTGACCGAGGAACCGATGGAATCGCGTATCGAACGCCTATGTATCGAACGTCGCCTTAAAATGACCGGCCAGAGGCGGATCATCGCGCGTGTCCTCTCCGAGGCGGAAGACCATCCGGATGTCGAGGAACTCTATCGCCGCGCCAGTGCTTTCGATGCCCGCATCTCGATCGCCACCGTCTATCGCACGGTGCGTCTCCTCGAGGAGAAAGGCATCCTGGAGCGCCGCGATTTCGGCGGCGGCCGCGCCCGCTACGAGGCAACGGCGCATGGCCACCATTACCACCTGATCGACGCCGATAGCGGCCGTGTGATCGAGTTCACCGATCCCGCTCTGGAGGCCATGCTGCACGCCCTCGCCGGCCGGCTCGGTTTCGATCTCGTCTCGATGCGTCTCGAACTGTTCGGCCGCCGTGCCGCGACCGGGCCGGGCGAGGCCGCCGGCCACGCCGATGCCGAGGGCCGGCGATGACCGCGCCCTTCCCCGTCCGCGGCGATCCCGTTCATGGTTTCGGCGAGCTCCGAAGCGGCCATCTCGGCGTCCGGCTGGCCCGCACCGCGGCCGAGATCGACGCCGTCGAGGCGCTCCGCTTTCGTATCTTCTTCCAGGAAATGGGCGCCCGCCCCGCCCCCGAGATCGCCGCCCGCCACCGCGACCGCGACCGTTTCGACGATGTCGCCGATCACCTCATCGTCGTCGATCACGCCATCGGGTCGGGGCCGGAGGGGGTGGTCGGCACCTACCGGCTGATCACCCGCGCCGCCGCCGCCGCCGCGGGCGGGTTCTATTCAGAAGGCGAGTTCGATATCAGTCGGCTGATCGCCTTTCCCGGGCATATTCTGGAATTGGGCCGCTCCTGCGTCGATGCCGGTTATCGCGGCAGCGCCGCGATGCAATTGCTCTGGCGCGGCATCGCCGCTTACGTGTTTCTTCACCGGATCGACCTGATGTTCGGTTGCGCAAGCCTGCCCGGCACCGAACCGGAAGACCTGAGCGCCGAGCTGACCTATCTCTATGACAATCACCTCGCGCCACCGGCCCTGCGCCCGCGCGCCCTGCCCCATCGCCATATCGAGATGCGTCGCCAGCCGGCCGGCGAGATCGATTCCCGCCGCATCGCCGCGCAATTGCCGCCGCTGATCAAGGGCTATCTGCGCCTCGGCGGCTTCGTCGGCGACGGCGCAGTGATCGACGACCAATTCAACACCACCGATGTCATCGTGCTGGTGAAAACCGATCTCGTCACCGATAAATATTACCGCCATTACGAGCGGCAATTGCGCGACGCTCTGACCTGAAAGCGAAAAACCCGGCGATGGCGCGTTTTCAGGTGATCATGACCGCACCCGGCCTCGCGCCGGCGGCAATGGCGCTCTTGGAGGCGGCGGGCTGCGCCGTCCATCTGATGCCGCCCTATCCGGACGCGGCGGCGATCGCGGCGCTGGCGCGGGAAATCGACGCCGATGCCATCCTCTGCCGCCAGGGCCGCGTCGATGCCACGGTGATGGCGGCGGCGCCGAAGCTCAAGATCATTGCCCGCCACGGGGTCGGCGTCGATGAGGTCGATGTCGCGGCGGCGCGGGCGCGCGGCATCCTGGTCACCAACGCGCCGGGCTCGAATGCGCGTGCGGTTGCCGAGCACACGCTCGCCCTCATCCTCGCTCTGGTCAAGGCATTGAAACCGCTCAGTGCTGTGATCGCCGGGGGCGGCTGGCGGGGAGCGGCGGGCGCGGTCGGCGATCTCGCCGGCAAGCGGCTCGGCCTCATCGGCTTCGGGGCGACCGGGCGCGAGGTCGCGCGGCTCGCCGCGGCCTTCGGAATGCGGGTTTTTGCCCAGACCCCGGGCACGGCGCCGCTCGATGGGGCCGAGCGGGTCGCCGATCTGCCGAGCCTGCTCGCCGGGGTCGATATCCTTTCCCTCCATTGCCCGTTGCTGCCGGAGACGCGGCATCTGATCGACGAAGCGGCGATCGCGCGGCTTCCCGCTGGCGCCTTCATCATCAACACCGCGCGCGGCGGGCTGATCGACGAAGTGGCGCTGCGTGAGGCGCTCGATCGCGGCCATCTCGCCGGCGCCGCTCTCGACGTTTTCGAGGACGAGCCGCCGCCGGCCGATGCCGCGCTCCGCGATCATCCACGCCTGATCGCAACACCCCACGTCGCGGGGGTGACGCCACTTGCGTTCGAGCGCATGGGGGTGATGGCGGCGGAATGCATCGTCGCGGCGCTGACCGGCGGCATCGTGCCGGAGGCACGGGTCGTCATCGTGCCGGAGGCACGGGTCGTTGCCGCGCCGGAGGCAGCGGTCGAACGGTGAGACGCGGCGCGGCGGCAGGTGCGGCGGTGCCGCGCCGTTTCTGGCGGGCGCTGCTCGCGGCCGGGATCCTCGGCGCCTTCGCCGCCGCCGCCTTGCCGCCGCTCTTCGTGCTGCCGACGCTGGTCATCGCCATCCCTGGTCTCCTCGCGCTGATCGGCGCGAGAAGGCGGGCGTGGGAGGCGTTCTGGCTCGGCTGCGCCTTCGGCTTCGGCCACCACGTGTTCGGACTTTACTGGATCACCGATGCGATCCTGATCGAGGCCGCCGATTTCTGGTGGTTCGTGCCGATCGCGGTGCCTGGCCTTGCCGCCATTCTCGCCCCGTTCATCGGCGTCGCCGCGCTGGCGGCGTGGTATGTGCCGGCCGGGTGGCGGCGGCTCGTGCTGTTCGCCGCGGTCTGGATGCTCGGCGATCTCGCGCGGCAATTCATCGGCGGTGGCTTTCCCTGGAACCCGTGGGCCAGCGTCTGGGCGCTACCGGGATTGGCCGGTGAGATCATGCTGCAACCGGTCGCGATTCTCGGAACGCCCGGGGTGACCGGGCTCACCGTGCTCCTCGCCGGGCTGCCCGCGCTCGGGCGGCGGGGACGGTATGCCGGGGGAGCGCTGCTATTGCTTTGGGTCGGGTTCGGCGCGGTTTGGCACACGCGCCCTGCCGGCCCGGCGCCCGGTTTCACCGCGATCCTGGTCCAGGGCAATGTCGCCGAGGGCGATAAATGGAGCGCGGCGCGCGCGCTTGCCATCTTTCGCCGCTATCTCGACCTCACCAGCGAGGGCGTCTATCGCTCCGGGGCGGGGCCGAAGCTGGTCATCTGGCCGGAAACCGCGAGCCCCTACCCGCTGCTCGACGACCCCGATGCCCGTCAGGCGATTGCGCTGGCGGCAGGTGGTGCGCCGGCGCTGGTCGGGAGTGTGCGCCGTGGCGCCGATGGCCGGCCGCGCAACAGCCTGATCGCGCTCGACGGCGAGGGTAAGGTCATCGGCGTCTATGACAAATATCATCTCGTTCCGGGTGGCGAATATCAGCCGGCATGGCTGCCGCTGCCGGTCGATATCGTCCCCGGCGGCGGTTTTGCGCCCGGCTCCGGGCCGAAAACGCTTGCCCTTCCCGGGCTGGTCCCGGTCGCCCCGCTGATCTGCTACGAGGCGATCTATCCTCATGCCATCGTCGATGAGGCGGCGCGGCCGCGTCTCCTCGTCAACGTCACCAACGATGCCTGGTTCGGCAACTCGTCCGGGCCGCGCCAGCATCTCGCGGCGGCCCGGATGCGGGCGATCGAGGAAGGATTGCCGCTCATGCGCGCCGCCAATACCGGGATTTCGGTGGCATTCGATGGCCATGGCGGGGAATTGACGCGGCTCGACCTCGGGCAAACCGGAGTGACGGTGGTCGCGGTGCCGGGCGCCCTGCCGCCGCCGCCATTCGCGCGTTTCGGCCTCGTCGTGCCGCTGCTGCTTGCTCTAGCGGCCGGCGGCGGCGCTTTGGCACGAAAATGGGAAATTTCCGCGCATCAATTCAAAACGTGATATCGTGTCGCTTTTTCCGTTAAATTTTATCTGAATTGATCATATGCTGTTGACCTTGCCTTGGCGTAATGTTAATAAAGAGTTAGGGCGTGTCGTCAATTTAGCCAAATCTCTGCGGCGACAAGGTGAACAGCGGCGAGGAAGTTCCTGGCGGTTTTGTCATAACGGGTGGCGATAGCCCTGAACTGTTTGATTTTAGAGAAGAA
>JAJZBM010000055.1 GCA_021798915.1 Pseudomonadota bacterium | reverse complement strand
TCGATATCAGGAGCGGCGAGCGTGCCCGGCACGCCGGCGTCAACCAGCGGCCGGCCGAGATCGCCGGGAAGCGGTGGGCCGAGGCGGGGCGGTGGTTTTGCCCGGGCGGTGTAGTCAGGCGGCAAGGTGGCGAGCCCTTCCGGGGTCGTGCGATGGCTGGTGCTGAAAAGCTCCGGCGCCGGCGGCGCAGGGTGTGGCCGCAAGGCAAGGAACGCCGCCCCGCCGATGCCGAGGCCGACCAGCCCAGCAAGGCCGAGCAGCACCTTGCGCGAGAGCCGGGTGACCGGCGCCCTCTGTGCGCGAAGACGCATCTCCTGCGGCGGCCGTGGCGGCGCACGTTCGAGGCCCGCGCCGCCGTCGATCAGCGGGAATTCCGGGGTTCGCAGGCCGCGCACGATCAGATCATCGAGCGCGGTGCCGCCGAGGATGAGCCGGACGATGTCGTTATCCGCCAGGTTGCGGCGGTTCCAGCCTTCCCAGTCTGCTTTTACCCTGCGCCAGGTGCGGCTGACCACGTCCTTGCCCACAGCGTCCCTGAACTACGCCGCCAAGGTCCGCTTGACCCGCCGCGGGTTGGTGCCGGCGAGGTCGGTCGCGGCAATCAGCGCCTCCGCCTGCCGGGTCATCCGGGCATAGCGGGGCAGCGCGGCGCGTCAATCTTCCGTCTCGTCTTGCTCATGTGCCGCTCCGTCTATCACAACAGAGCGGACCATCTCCAACCCAGCCCCCAGCCTCATCTTCCGGATCCAGCTCACGCCTCCCCGTGTCGTGCCACCGAGACAAGTCGGTATCACTTGCATTATGCAAGTGACTACCCTATAAACTAGCGTCATGCTAGTCACTCGGAGGCCACCCCATGCAGCGCAAGAGTTTCGGCAACATGCAGTGCCCGATCGCCCGCAGCCTCGAACGGGTCGGCGAGTGGTGGAGCATCCTGATCTTACGCGACGCCTTCCTCGGCCTGACGCGCTTCGAGCAGTTCCAGAACAGCCTGGACATCGCGCCCAACATGCTGACGCGCCGGCTCAATGCCCTGGTTGAGGCAGGGCTGCTGGAGCGCCGGCGCTACCGTGAGAGGCCGCCGCGCGACGAATACGTGCTGACCGAGCGTGGGCGGGATTTCCGCCCGGTGCTGTGGACGCTGCTTGCCTGGGGGAACAAGCACTTCGTGCCCGAGGGCAAGAGCGTTGTGCTGATCGACGCCGCAACCGGCGCTGAGGCGGACCCGGTGGTGGTGGACCGCCACACTGGCCGCCCGCTCGCCGAACCGGCGTACCGGACCGTCGCCGGCCCCGCGGCCGACGAACGCACCCGCCGCCGTCACGGCGGCATCGCAGGAGCCGCGTCATGAGAGGTCTTGTCGAACGCGCCCCGGTCGCAACCGCCACCCGCCCGCGGCTGCGCGTCAGGACCGCTGCCCTGGCCAGCGCCGCGCTGCTGCTCGGCCTCGGCGCGGCGCGCTACGGCTATGACTGGTGGACCGAGGGCCGCTTCATCGAGAGCACCGACGACGCCTATGTCGGCGGCAACATCACACCAATGGCGCCGCACGTCAGCGGCTTCGTGCAGCAGGTTCTGGTGCGCGACAACCAGCGCGTCGCCGCCGACCAGGTCCTCATCCGCCTCGATCCGCGCGATTTCCGCGCCGCCCTCGACCATGCCGAAGCCGTACGCGCGGCGCGGCAGGCAGCGCTCGCGAGCCTGCGGGCGCAGGTCGCGCTGCAGCAGGCGGTGATCCGCCAGCAGGAGGCCGATCTCGCCGCCAAACATGCACAGGCCGAATTCGCGGCGGCGGACGCCGCTCGCTATCGCGCGCTCGCCCGCACCAGCGCCGGCTCACGCCAGGATGCGCAGCGCAGCACGGCCCTGGACCAGGAGGCGCAGTCCGCCGTCGCCGCGGCGGCGGCGACGCTGGATGCCGGCCGCCAGAAACTCTCGGTTTTCCAGGCCCAGATCGCCGAGGCCGAGGCCGACGCCGCGCAGGCCGACGCCGACGTGCAGACCGCCCGGCTCAACCTGTCCTATACCGAATTGCGCGCGCCGATCGCCGGCTATGTCGGCAATCGCGCAGCGCAGGTCGGCGCCTACGTGATCGCCGGCAGCTACCTGCTCTCCGTCATTCCCGCCACCGGCCTGTGGGTGGAGGCGAACTTCAAGGAGGATCAGTTGGCCCGCATGCGGCCCGGCGAGGACGTGACGGTCGTCGCCGACGTGATGCCGGCCCATGCGTTCCACGGCCATGTCGCAAGCCTCGCCCCTGGCGCCGGTGCCGTGTTCAGCGTCATCCCACCGGAGAACGCCACCGGCAATTTCACCAAAATCGTGCAGCGCGTGCCGGTGCGCATCGAATTGGACGGCGGAGAGGACACGCTCGGCCGGCTGCGCCCGGGACTTTCCGTGGTCGCCAGCGTGGACACGCGCGCGGAGGCGCCGCCGACGCCATGACCCACCCCGCGCCCGTCGGCAATCCCAACATCCTGCCATTCGCGGTGATGTGCGTCGGCATGTTCATCGCGCTGCTCGACATCCAGATTGTCGCCTCCTCGCTGCAGGACATCGGCGGCGGGTTGTCGGCCGCGCAGGACGAGATCAGCTGGGTGCAGACCGCTTATCTGATCGCCGAGATCATGATGATCCCGCTGTCCGGCTGGCTCACCCGCGTGTTCTCGACGCGCTGGCTGTTCACGCTCTCGGCTGCCGGCTTCACCATTTCCAGTTTGCTCTGTGCGCTTGCCTGGAACATCCAGTCGATGATCCTGTTCCGCGCCGTGCAGGGCCTGCTCGGCGCCTCGATGATTCCGACGGTGTTCACTTCGTCCTTCCACTTCTTCCAGGGTGAGAGGCGGGTCTATTCCGCGGCGGTAGTTGGTACCATTGCCTCCATCGCGCCAACGCTCGGTCCCGTGATCGGCGGCTGGATCACCGATGCGCTGAATTGGCACTGGCTGTTCTACATCAACCTGCTGCCGGGACTTGCGATCACGCTGCTGATCCCGATGCTGGTCGACATCGACAAGCCCGACCTCTCGCTGCTGAAGGGTGCCGACTATCCCGGCATCGCACTGATGGCGGTTGGCTTGGGCACGCTCGAATACACGCTTGAGGAAGGCACGCGCTGGAACTGGTTCGACGACCGCACCATCCGCGAGACCGCGATTATCGCCGGTGTGTCGCTGATCCTGTTCGGCTGGCGCAGCCTTGCCGTGGCGAATCCGGTCGTCGATCTGCGCGCGCTCGCCAACCGCAATTTCGCCGTGGGCTGCTTTCTCTCCTTCGTCACCGGGATCGGCATCTTCACGACGATCTACTTAACCCCGCTGTTCCTGGCCTACACGCGCGGCTTCAGCGCCTTCCAGATCGGTATGGCGGTGTTTTCGACTGGCGCTGCGTCGCTGCTCGGCACACCCGTCTATATCCTGCTCGCACGGCGCTTCGATACGCGCTGGCTGATGGCCGCCGGGCTCGCGTGCTTCGCCGTGGCCATGTGGAGCTACAGCTTCATCACCCACGACTGGAGCGGCGCAGAGCTGCTCTGGCCGCAACTGCTCCGTGGCTTCCCCCAGGTCTTCGCGGTGGCGCCGAGCGTCAATCTCGGTCTCGGCAGCCTGCCGCCCGAGCGGCTGAAATACGCGAGCGGCCTGTTTAACATGATGCGCAACCTGGGCGGCGCCGTGGGGATCGCAGTCGCGACAGCGATCATCAACGACCGGACCAACCTGCATTTCGACCACATCGCGTCCCGCATGACCGAGGCGTCGGGACCAACGACGCGCCTGCTCGCCACGATGGCTGCCCGCTACGGCACCCAACCCGGCGCGGTGGACGAGGGCCATCAGGCGGCGCTCACCCAACTCTGGCACCTCGCCTACCGCGAGGCATCGACGCTCGCCTTCGCCGATGCGTTTCGCGCCATCATGGTTGCCTTCGTGATCGCAACGCTCCTGGTGCCGCTGCTGCGCAAGCCGGGTGCGCCGGTGCCGGCCTCCGCGACGCATTGACCCGATCCGGCGCCCGTCATGTCCCCCACCCCAAGGAGCGAACCCAGGCCAAACCCCATTACTCACCGGTCGCGAATTAAGGCTACATTTTGGTTGACGTTCGGGTTTTTTTATGGACGATTCGGGGTGCAGCGAGATGGACGGAGTTTTGATCACCGGACGCTGGAAACCATTCGGCTGATGGCGATCGAGCGGGTGCGCGAGGGCGAACGGCCCTCTGCGGTGATCGCCTCCTATGGGTTCTGCCGCACCACGATCTACAAATGGCTGCGGGCGGTGAAGGCGAGGGCGACTTCCGAGAGCCCAAGCTCGAAGAGCCGGTTGCCGCGTCGCGACTGGCAGTAATACTCGCGCTTGGGCGTGGCCCGGCTCAGGATCTCGATCTGGCGGTCGTTCAGGCCAAAGCGGCGATAGATGGCGGCGATTTGCGGCTCAAGCGCGCGCTCATTGGGCAGGAAGAGGCGTGTCGGGCAGCTTTCGATGATGGCTGGCGCGATCGCGGAGCCGGCGATATCGGCGAGCGATTGGGTGGCGAAGACGACGCTCGCGTTCTTCTTGCGCAGCGTCTTCAGCCATTCGCGCAACTGGCCGGCAAAGCCGGGATCATCGAGGGCGAGCCAGC
>JAJZBM010000033.1 GCA_021798915.1 Pseudomonadota bacterium | reverse complement strand
GCGCCGTCCAGCCCAGCGCCGCCTTGGTCGCCGCCGCTTCCGCGGCACCGAGCGCCGAGCCATGGGCGGCATTGGTGCCCGCCTTGTGCGGCGCGCCGAAGCCGATGATGGTGCGGCAGGCGATCAGCGTCGGTTTCTTCGAGCGCATGGCGAACGAGAGCGCGGCTGCGATCTCGGCCGGGTCATGCCCGTCGATGCGTTTCGTCGCCCAGCCATAGGCGGCGAAGCGTTTCAGCGCGTCATCGGAATTGGCGAGCCGGGTCGCGCCGTCGATCGAGATATGGTTGTCGTCGTAGAGGACGGTGAGCTTTTCGAGGCAGAGATGGCCGGCGAGCGAGGCCGCCTCATGGCTGACCCCCTCCATCAGATCGCCGTCGGAGGCGATGACCCAGGTGCGATGATCGACCAGGCTGCGGCCGAACCGCG
Organism: Pseudomonadota bacterium; assembly: GCA_021798915.1. GTDB lineage: Bacteria > Pseudomonadota > Alphaproteobacteria > Acetobacterales > Acetobacteraceae > Acidibrevibacterium. The sequence goes on along the minus strand of JAJZBM010000033.1, from coordinate 27,044 downwards.
CCGCCAGCATCCGCTCGCCGAGCGCCATGCCGACAGCGGTCGCGATGCCCTGGCCGAGCGGGCCGGTGGTGGTCTCGATCGCCGGGTGGGCGCCGTATTCGGGATGGCCGGCGGCGGCCGAATGAAGTTGGCGGAAGCGCTCCAGCACCTCCATCCCCATACCGGCATGGCCGGTGAGATGGAGAAGGGCGTAAAGCAGCATCGAGCCATGGCCGGCGGAGAGCACGAAACGGTCGCGATCGGGCCAGCGGGGGTCGGCGGCGTCGAATTTCAGGAACCGGGTCCACAGCACCGTCGCGACATCGGCCATGCCGAGCGGGAGGCCGGGATGGCCGGAATTCGCCCGCTCGACGGCGTCGATGGCGAGCGCGCGAATGGCATCCGCCATGCGTCGCTCCAAGGTCGGTGGGCGCGCGAGCAGGGCTGCTTGCCAGGCGAGGACGTCATCAGGAGGGGAGGGGGTTTCTGCCGAGGATGCCATCCCTTGGCTATAAAAGCCGAGCTTCGCCGAGGCAAGCCTCGCGGCGGCCGGTGAATTGTCGGCGCCGCGCGGGAAAGCTATAGAAGTGCGATGAAACCGCCGCATCGCCCTCATTCGGGGAAAAATCGCGATTCCAAGCCCTCCCGCGGCATGCCGGGAGAAACGCCGGGCGCCGAGCGCCGGTTTCCGCCGAGCAAGCCCGTGGCGCAGCCTGCCCGGCCGGCGCTGGAGATGCGTCCGCCCCGCCCCGCGCGTGCCGCGCCGCGTCCGGAGGAGCCGCCGCGTGGCACGCTCTGGCTCTCTGGCGCGCACGCCGTCGCCGCGGCGCTCGCCAACCCGGCACGACGACTCCGCCGCCTGTTGCTCACCGAGGAGGCCGAGGCGACGCTGGCGGCGCGCCGGCCGCCGCCCTGGCCGCTTGCCGCCGAGCGTGTCGAGCGCGCCCGGCTCGACCAGTTGCTCGGCCCCGAGGCCGCGCATCAGGGGATCGCGCTGCTCGTCGATCCGCTGACGCCGCCGCCCCTGGCCCGGGTTTTGGAACGGCCGGGCCCGATCCTGGTCCTCGATCAGATCGCCGATCCCCGCAATATCGGCGCGATTCTCCGCGCCGCCGCCGCGTTCGCCGCCTGTGGCGCCATCGTCCAGGAGCGCCATGCCCCGGGCGAGACCGGAACCATGGCCAAAGCCGCCGCCGGGGCGCTGGAAACCGTGCCGCTGCTCCGCGCCGTCAACATCGCGCGCACCCTGGTCGCGCTCAAGGCGGCGGGATTCTGGGTGGTCGGGCTCGATGCCGGTGGCAAGCCGCTCTCCGGTCCGGCGCTCGCTTTGCGGCGGGTGGCGCTGGTTCTAGGCGGGGAGGGGGCGGGCCTTCGCCGCCTGACCCGCGAAACCTGCGATGAGATCGCCGGCCTCCCGATGCCGGGGGCGATGGAGAGCCTCAACGTCAGCGCCGCCGCCGCCGTCGCGCTCTACGAAATTTCCCGCCCCGCGCAAACGCAGAATTAACCCCCTTGGGCGAAGCTGGCGCGATCCCGGCGGTCCGCCGCCGCGGCGCCGAACCATAAGACGCCAAAATGGCTCACCCCCGAATCGCTAACCCGAGGTGCTGCGCGTCATGCTGTGCGATTGGAATCTGCTTTCCGACGATCTGCAACTGATCCTCTCGCGCGAGGCGCTGCGCCGCGCCGTCGAGACCGTCGCGAGCCAGGCGGAGATCCTGGCCGTGGAGATGGAGGAGGGCGGGCTCGCCAATCTCGGCGGGCCGGAAGCACTCCGCCTGCTCGCCGCCGTCGCCCGCGCGACCGGCCAGGAAAGCCTCGCCCCGCCGGTCGCCGGTCGCGCCTGAGAGGGGCAGCTTCAGCCGACCGTGCCGCTCTCCCCGGCCAGCCGCCGCACGGTATAGGTTTTCGCCAGGGCGGCGACGATCGCATCGCCATGCGCCGTGTCGCGGGCTTCCACCATCAATTCCAGCCCTGCCGATTGCACGCTCGGCGAGGCGAACAGCCGGTGGTGCGAAACATCGATGATGTTGCCGCCGGCCGCGCCGATGGTGCCGGCAATATCGGCGAGCACCCCGGGCCGGTCGGGAATTTCGAGGCTGAGGCGGAGCAGGCGGCCGTCGCGGAGCAGATTGCGGAGCAGCACGTTGGCGAGGATGCGCGGATCGATATTGCCGCCGCAGACCGGAACACCGACCCGCCGCCCGGCAAACCGCTCGCGATAGGCGAGCAATGCCGCCACCCCCGCCGCCCCGGCGCCCTCGGCGATCACCTTGGCGCCCTCGGCAAGGAGCGCGATCGCCTGCTCGATGGCGCGTTCGGGGACGATCAGCACATCGGAAACCAATTGCCGGATCAGGGTCAGCGGGATTTCGCCGATATCGCGGACGGCGATGCCCTCGGCGATGGTCGGGCCGCCGACCGCGACCGGCTGGCCGGCGAGGCGCTGCGCCAGCGCCGCATAGGCGGTGACCTCGACGCCGATGATCTCGATCCCCGGGCGGAGCGCGCTCGCCGCGACGGCGCAGCCGGCGAGCAGACCACCGCCGCCGACCGGCACCACCAGGACGTCGAGATCGGGGACGCTCGCTAGGAATTCGAGCGCCAGCGTGCCTTGGCCAGCGATCACCCCGGGATCGTCGTAGGGATGGATGAAAACCAGCCCATCGCGCGCGGCGAGGCGATGGGCCTCGGCCGCCGCTTCGGCCAGGGTCTCGCCATGCAGCACCACCTCGGCGCCCCAGCCGGCGGTGCGGGTGACCTTGGTCGCCGGGGTGAAGCGCGGCATGACGATGGTCGCGCGGATGTCATCGAGGCTGGCGTGGCGGGCGACGGCCTGGGCGTGGTTGCCGGCCGAGACCGCGATGACGCCGCGCCCGCGCTCCTCGGCGCTGAGCAGCGCCAGGCGGTTGGCGGCACCACGCTCCTTGAAGGCGCCGGTCGCCTGGAGATTGTCGAGTTTGAGGAAAACCCGCGCCCCGGTCACCCGCGAGAGCGTATCCGCCGCCAGCGCCGGGCTGGCGAGAACGCGCCCCTTGATGCGCGCGGCCGCGGCCTCGACATCGGCGAGGGTGACGGCGGGGGGGGACATCGCCGCTCAGCCGAAACTGACGGCGAGGATTTCGTAGCTGCGATCACCGCCCGGCGCCGGCACCGATACCTGATCGCCGGGCTTCTTGCCGATCAGTGCCTTGGCCAATGGCGACGAGATCGACAGGCGCCCCGCCTTGATCTCCGCCTCGTGCATGCCGACGATCTGGTAGGCCACTTCCTGCTCGGTTTCCTCGTCGATCAGGCGGACATGGGCGCCGAATTTCACCTGATCGCCGGAGAGCGAGGCGGGATCGATCACTTCCGCCGCGCCGACGATCTCCTCCAGCTCGGCGATACGCCCCTCGATGAAGGATTGGCGTTCGCGCGCGGCGTGGTATTCGGCGTTCTCCGACAGATCGCCGTGGCTGCGCGCCTCGGCGATGGCACGAATGACGCCCGGCCGCTCGACCGATTTGAGATGACGCAGCTCCTCCTCCAAGCGTTGCAGGCCAGGGGCGGTCATCGGAAACTTCTGCACGTCGTTGACCCTCGATCTCGCGATCATTCGAGAAAAGATAAGGCCGGCTGTCCGATGGCGGACCCCGGCGTCGGACCTGGTATCAAGAATACCCCGCCCCGACCCCGGCGAGCGCGCCCGGAAGACGCGCCCGCCCGGCCGCGGCGGTTCGGAACGATTAGTGAAAATACCCTTGCAGCGGCGCGACTTCAAGCTCTCCCGCGCGGAGGGCGGCGATCGCGTGCACGGCGGCGCGGGCGCCGGCGATGGTGGTATAGTGCGGCACGCCGTGGGTCAGGGCGCTGCGGCGGATATCGAAGCTGTCATGGACCGATTGCGCGCCGGAGGCGGTGTTGATCACCAGCTGCACATCGCCGGAACGAATCGCATCGACGCAATGCGGCCTACCCTCGAGCACTTTGTTGACGACCGCGACCGCGAGCCCGGCATCGCGCAGCCGCGCCGCCGTGCCGCGTGTCGCGAGGATACGAAATCCCATTTCGATCAAGCGCCGGCCGAGCGAGACCACCGCCTGTTTGTCGCTATCCTTGACCGAGAGAAACACCGTCCCCGCTGCCGGAAGATTGACCCCGGCGCCGAGCTGGGCTTTCGCGAAAGCGCGTTCGAAACTGACATCGAGCCCCATCACCTCGCCGGTCGATTTCATCTCCGGCCCGAGAATGACATCGACATCGGGGAAACGCGCGAACGGGAACACCGATTCCTTGACCGCGACATGGGCGCCGGCGGCGCGCGCCTGGAGCCGGGCCGGGTCGAGCCGGTGGCCGGCCATCGCCAGCGCGCCGAGCTTGGCAACGGCAACCCCGGTCGCCTTGGCAACGAAGGGGACGGTGCGGGCGGCGCGTGGATTGACCTCGAGGACGTAGATCGCATCGCCCTGGATCGCGTATTGCACGTTCATCAGCCCGACCACCTTCAGCGCCCGGGCGAGCGCGACGGTCTCGGCGCGGAGTTCGGTGACGATCGCCGGCGGCAGCGAATAGGGCGGCAGCGCGCAGGCACTGTCACCGGAATGGATGCCGGCCTCCTCGATATGCTCCATCACGCCGGCGACAAACACCGTCTCGCCGTCACTGATGCAATCGACATCGACCTCGATGGCATCGGCGAGATAGCGGTCGATCAGCACCGGATTGCTGCCCGAGACGCGCACCGCCTCGCGCATGTAGCGGGTCAGGGCGGCGCGGTCATGGACGATTTCCATCGCCCGCCCGCCGAGCACATAGCTCGGCCGGATCACCACCGGATAGCCGATCCGCTCGGCGATCGCTTCCGCCTCGGCGGCCGAGCGCGCGATGCCGTTTTCCGGCTGCAACAGAGAGAGACTCTGCAAAAGCTGCTGGAAACGCTCGCGATCCTCGGCGATGTCGATCGCCTCCGCCGAGGTGCCGAGAATGGGAATGCCGGCGCGCGCGAGCGCTTGCGAGAGCTTGAGCGGCGTCTGCCCGCCATATTGCACGATGCAGCCGAGCAGTTTCCCCGCCGCTTGTTCGCGCCGGACCAGGGCGATGACGTCTTCGGCGGTGAGCGGCTCGAAATAGAGCCGGTCGGAGGTGTCGTAATCGGTGCTGACCGTTTCTGGGTTGCAATTGACCATGATGGTCTCGAACCCCGCCTCGCGCAGGGCATAGGCGGCGTGGACGCAGCAATAATCGAACTCGATGCCCTGACCGATGCGGTTCGGCCCGCCACCGAGAATGATGATCTTCTCGCGCCCGCTGGGATCGGCCTCACAGACTGGCGCGCCGAACCCGCCCTCATAGGTCGAATAGAGGTAGGGAGTCGCGGAGGCGAATTCGCCGGCGCAGGTGTCGATCCGTTTATAGACCGGCGTTACTCCGAGCCGGGCGCGGTGCTCGGCGATGCTCGCCTCGCTCCGTCCGGTGAGTTCGGCGAGGCGGAGATCGGAAAACCCGAGCGCCTTGAGGCCCCGGAGGGCGATCGTGCTCTCCGGCAGGCCGTGTTCACGGAGTTCGTGCTCGGCGGCGATGATGGTTTCGATCTGGCGCAGGAACCAGGGGTCGAATTTGCTCGCCTCGTGAACCGCCTCGACCGTGAGCCCGGCCCGGAGCGCCTGGGCCGCGACCAGCAGGCGGTCCGGGCGCGGCGTCGAGAGGGCGGCGCGAAACGCATCCGGCCCGCCATCGCCGGGGGCGGCGATCTCATCGAGGCCGGAGAGCCCGGTCTCCATGCTGCGGAGCCCCTTTTGCAGCGCTTCGGGAAAACTCCGCCCGATCGCCATCGCCTCGCCGACCGATTTCATGCTGGTCGACAACAGCGCCGGCGTTCCCGGGAATTTTTCGAAGGTAAAACGCGGGATCTTGATGACCACGTAATCGATGGTCGGCTCGAAGCTCGCCGGCGTCGTGCGGGTGATGTCGTTGCCGAGTTCATCGAGCGTGTAGCCGATCGCGAGTTTCGCGGCGATTTTCGCGATCGGGAAGCCGGTCGCTTTCGAGGCCAGCGCCGAGGAGCGCGAGACGCGCGGGTTCATCTCGATGATCAGCATCCGGCCGGTTTCCGGGTCGATCGCGAATTGCACGTTCGAGCCGCCAGTATCGACGCCGATCGCGCGCAGACACGCGATCGAGGCGTCGCGCATGCGCTGATATTCCTTGTCGGTCAGCGTCAGCGCCGGGGCGACGGTGACCGAATCGCCGGTATGGACGCCCATCGGATCGACATTCTCGATCGCGCAGACGATGATGCAGTTATCCGCGCGATCGCGGACCACCTCCATCTCGAATTCCTTCCAGCCAACGACGCTTTCCTCGATCAGCACCTCGGAGACCGGCGAGGCGGCGAGACCGCCTGTCACGATCTGGTCGAACTCCTCGCGGTTATAGGCGATGCCGCCGCCGGTGCCGCCGAGCGTGAAGCTCGGCCGGATGACGGTGGGGAGGCCGATCTCGGCGAGTGCCGCGCGCGCCTCCTCGCTGGTGTGGGCGATCACGCTCCGCGGACTTTCGATGCCGATCGCCGCCATCGCGTCGCGGAATTTGAGCCGATCCTCGGCGCGGTCGATGACTTCGGCGCGAGCGCCGATCAGCTCGACCCCGTATTTATCGAGAACCCCGGTTTTGGCGAGCTGCATCGCGACATTGAGCGCGGTCTGCCCGCCCATGGTCGGGAGCAGCGCATCCGGGCGTTCGCGGGCGATGATTTTTTCGACGATTTCCGGCGTGATCGGCTCGATATAGGTGGCGTCGGCCAATTCCGGATCGGTCATGATCGTCGCCGGATTGGAATTGACCAGAATGACGCGATAGCCCTCGGCGCGCAGCGCCTTGCAGGCCTGGGCGCCGGAATAATCGAACTCGCAGGCCTGGCCGATGACGATCGGCCCGGCGCCGATGATCAGGATCGCATGGAGATCGGTGCGTTTGGGCATTAAAGTTCAGTGCCGCCGAGAATAGGTTGAAAGATTGGCTTCATTGCGTGGATCTTGTTCTTCTTCGCGCCGCTTGATCCACTCCCAGGCCCGTTGGGGCAGGAATCCATCCGATTGAGCGGGATCAACCTCGATCACCAGAAAACCTGCATCTCCAGTCACCTCCTTGAGGGATCTGGCAAGATCCCGCGGCGTCATATCCGTTGTCACCAAAAAAACAAACGGGATGTAATTCCACCACGATCTGAAAATGCTTCCATTTTTTATAAAATTCTTGATTCTGTCATAATCGTTTTCATGGTTTAATCCATCAAATACCAGGAGAAAGGTTTTCTTATCCATTGGCCTCTCCATCACCTGTGTGCTTTTCGTCCGATTTGTCGTCGGAGTCAGCGGGTTTCGGAATATATTTCAGATAGTTGGATATTTGGCGAAAGGCGAATTCTTTTTCCTGAGGGTTAAAGTGATCGTCACCCAAAATATCGAACCCACGCATCGCTATCTCAAATCGTTCTGATCGCAACAGATTGGGGCGTAAGAACACCCCGTAAAGGATTATGAGAAATGCGATGCAAGAACTCAAGCCGCCAAAACCCGCCAAAACGACCTGCAACCAGCCGCTGGAGAAAAACGCGCCTGAAAAACCAAAGAAACCAAATGCCAACAGGCAGGTAAAAACAAAAGGAATGGGATACGAGACGTGAACTGTCTTCAAAACCTCCCGGAAGCTGCCTGAATCCATACTCAGCGGTCCATCAGCGCCGCGAAGCGGCCAAAGAGATAATGGCTGTCGGAGGGGCCGGGGCTGGCCTCGGGGTGGTATTGGACGCTGAACACTGGCTTGCCGGTGAGCGCGATGCCTTCGTTCGAGCCGTCGAAGAGGCTGGTATGGGTCACCACGACGCCGTCCGGGAGACTCGCGGGATCGACCGCGAAACCGTGATTCTGGCTGGTGATCTCGACCCGGCCGGTGTGCAAATCCTTGACCGGCTGGTTGGCGCCGCGATGGCCACGCGCCATCTTGTAGGTGCGCCCACCCAGCGCGAGCGCGAGGAGCTGATGGCCGAGACAAATCCCAAACAGTGGCAGACCGGCGGCGAGCACGCCCTTGATCGCCGGCACCGCGTATTCCGCCGTCGCGGCCGGGTCGCCGGGGCCGTTCGAGAGGAAAACGCCGTCCGGCCGGTGGCGGAGAATGTCCTCGGCGCTGCTCGTGCCCGGCACCACGGTGACGCGGCAGCCGGCGGCGGCGAGTTCGCGGAGGATGTTGCGCTTGGCACCGTAATCGACCGCGACGACGTGGTGTCTCGGCGCCGTCTGGCGGCCATACCCCCGCCCCCAGGCCCAGACGGTCTCATCCCAGTCATAGCTTTGGGTGCAGGAGACGGTGCGGGCGAGATCCATCCCTTCGAGGCCCGGCCAGGCGCGCGCCGCATCACGGAGGGCGGCGAGATCGAAGCGGCCATCGCCGGGATGGGCGAGAACACCGGCGGGCGCGCCGTGGTCGCGGATGCGAAGGGTCAATGCCCGCGTGTCGACCCCGGCGATGCCGGCGATCCCGCGCGCCGCGAGCCAGTCCTCGAGACCCTGGGTCGCGCGCCAATTGGCCGGCGCGGTGATATCGGCGTGCAGAACCAGACCGCGGGCGGCGATCGTCGCGGCCTCGACATCCTCGCCATTGGCGCCGACATTGCCGATATGGGGAAAAGTGAAAGTGATGATCTGGCCGGCATAGGAGGGATCGGTGAGGGTCTCCTGATAGCCGGTCATGCCGGTATTGAAGCAGACCTCGCCGACCGGCGCCGGGTCGGCGGTCGTGGCGCCGAAGCCGCGCCCCCAGAACACCGCACCGTCGGCGAGCACGAGGGCCGCGGTCGCACCAGGAGGGGGATCGTTGGGTTGGGGCATGGGTTCGCTCCGTGCGGGGGCGCCGGGCAGATCGGCGAGGGCGAGGCCGGTCGCAGCGAGCAGAGCCGGCCAGTGGCGCGCCGGGATGCTCCGCGTCTGGCGCCATTTGCGGAGCGCCTCGGTGCCGACGCCGAGCCGCTCGGCGGCGGCTTCGGCACCGCCGAGGCGGGCGATGAGATCTTCGACGGTGAGAGACATGCGGGTGTCATATGGGAAATAATTTCCCATGACAACCGCAAAAATCAAATTGAGAAAAAAAATCCCGAGATAGCGTGCCGAAGCGGGGGCGGCTGATGGCGCTGCCGCCCGGGTTTCTCGAGGAATTACGTGCCCGCACGCCGCTTTCGGTGCTGATCGGACGGCGCGTGCGGCTTGCCCGCTCGGGGCGGCAATGGAAGGGCTGTTGCCCGTTCCACGGCGAAAAAACGCCGTCCTTCTATGTCTATGACGATCATTACCATTGCTTCGGCTGCGGCGCCCATGGCGATGCGATCAGCTATGTCATGCAGGCCGAAGGGCAAAGCTTCATCGAGGCGGTGCGCGGCCTCGCCGCCGAGGCCGGGCTCGCGGTGCCGGAGGCGGGGCCGGATGACGCCGCGGCGGCGCGGGCGACGCATGATATCCTCGCGGTGCTCGAACGCGCCGCCGAAAGCTTCCAGCGCCGCCTCTTCCTCCCCGAGGGTGCCGCCGCACGGGCCTATCTCGCCGGGCGTGGCCTCACCGAGGCGACGGTCCGCCGTTTTCGCTTGGGCTTCGCTCCGGGGCGCGGCGCGCTTGGCGCCGATCTCGCGCGCGCGGGCGTGACGCCAGCGCAGATGAGCGAAGCCGGTCTCCTGCGCGCCGCCGAGGACGGGCAGCCGGCGCGCGAATTCTTCACCGGCCGGGTGATCTTTCCGATCGCCGACCGCCGCGGCCGGGTGATCAGCTTCGGCGGCCGGCGGCTCGATGATACCCAGACCAGCGCGCCGAAATATCTCAACGGGCCGGAAACCGCGGTCTTTTCCAAGCGCCGCACCCTCTACAATCTCGACCGTGCCGCCGCCGCGATCCGCGCTGGCGCCGAGGCCCTGGTGGTCGAGGGCTATATGGACGTGATCGCCCTCGATCAGGCCGGGTTTCCCGGCGCGCTGGCGCCGCTCGGCACCGCGCTCGGCGCCGAGCATCTCGAAATCCTGTGGCGCGCAACGCCGCTCCCTCTGCTCTGTTTCGACGGCGACGAAGCCGGGGCACGGGCGGCGTTACGCACGATCATGCTCGCCCTGCCGCTGATCGCTCCCGAGCGCAGCCTGGAGATCGTTCCGCTGCCGCCCGGCGAGGATCCCGATACTCTGCTCCGGCGCGCCGGCGCCGAGGGTTTCCGGGCCGAGGCGCTGGCCCGCCGCCAACCCCTGATCACCGCTCTTTACGCGCTCACCCGTGCCCAGTTTCCCGGCGCGACACCGGAAAACCGGAGCGCTTTTTTCGATGCCCTGATGGCGGCCGCCGAGACCATCGGCCATCGCAGCCTCGCCGGCGAATACCGCCGTGCGCTGCGCGATCGCTTCTTTGCCGAATTCCGCCCCGCATCGGCATCAAAAAGATGGGCAGGAGGCGCGCCCGTGCGGGGGGCGCCGCTCCGGGCGATCTCCCCGCTCCGCGCCGCGCCACGCCCCGGCGATCAGACGCGCGGGCGGGTTCTGCTCGCGGTTCTGCTCCATCACCCGGCACTGGCGCTCGAAGTCGAGGAGGCGCTGGGCGATCTCGCGCTGCCGGCGCCGCTGATCCGGCTGCGCGATGCCGTGCTCGCCTGGGTGCATGCCATGATCGCCAAGAGCGGAGCGCCCGAGGGCGGGCTAAATTCGCATCCGGCGCTTGACTCACCTGCTCTCTTCGACCATCTCGCGGAGATCGGGCTCGGCGCACAGGTGGGCGAGGTGCGGGCTTGCGCGCCGGCGTTTGCCGCGCCCGGGGCGCCGCTGGCGGACGTGGCAGAGGGGTGGTGGCATTTTTTCGGCTTTTCGCATCGCGAACGACTCGGCGAGGAGTTGGCCGCGGCGCAGCGGGATTTTGCCGCGAACCCCAATCCGCGCACGCAGCGCCGCCTGGTCGCATTGCGTGAGGCGCAAAACCGCCTTGCCGCCGGCGATTCCGGCGAGACGCGCCCCGATCAGGACGGCGCGGGAGATGGCGGCGCGCGCGGCGGCGATGCCGCCGGCAGGGCCGAGATTTGAGATGTCACGCCGGCCGCGCGGGGTATGCCCCCCCGGGCCGCGTTGCGGGGAGTGCTTGATCTGATGGCAACCAAAACCAACGTCGCCGAGGCGCCGGCCGCCGAGACCGATCTCGACACCAATCTGCTCGATATCCAGTCCACCTCGGTCAAGCGCATGATCGCGCGCGGCAAGGAGCGCGGCCACATCACTTTCGATGAGCTGAACGCCGTTCTGCCGCCGGACCAAAACAGCTCCGAGCAGATCGAGGATGTGATGGCTCAGCTCAACGAGATGGGCATCCAGGTCGTCGAAAGCGAGGAGGCCGAGGAGGCCGACCCCGTCGCCAAGCCGGAGCGCGAGGAAGAGGACGCCGAGGAGCCGGGCGGCAATGTCGATGCGGAGAATCTCGGCCGCACCGATGATCCGGTGCGCATGTATCTGCGCGAAATGGGCAGCGTCGAGCTGCTTTCGCGCGAGGGCGAGATCGCCATCGCCAAGCGCATCGAGGCCGGGCGCGAGATGATGATCGGCGGGCTCTGCGAGAGTCCGTTCACCATCCGCGCCATCATCGCCTGGCATGACGCCTTGAAGGCCGGGCGCATGCTGCTCCGCGACATCATCGATCTCGAGGCGACGCAGGGCGGGCCGCCGAATGCCGGTGGCGATCCCGCCGCCGATGAGGGCGCCGCCGAAGCCGAGCCGGAGGCCGAGCCGGGCTTCGCTGCCACCGGGGAAGCGGAGGATGACGAAGACGGGGAGGGCGCCGGTCTCTCGCTCTCGGCGCTGGAGGAAAAGCTCAAGCCCGAGGTGCTGGCGAATTTCGAGGAGATCGAGGCGCTCTATAAGAAGCTGCAGAAGATGCAGACCCGCCGCCTGGGCGCCATCACCGGCGGCGAGGCGGTGAGCGCGCGCAGCGAAAAATCCTATGAGAAGCTGCGCGACGAACTGGTCCAGAAGGTCGAGCAGGTGCGGCTCCATAGCAACCGCATCGAAGAGCTGGTGATGCAGCTCAAGGAGTTGAACAAACGCCTGATGGCGCAGGAGGGGCCGCTGATGCGGCTCGCCGAGTCGTGCAAGGTGAGCCGCGAGGATTTTCTCGCCCAGTATCACGGCCATGAACTCGACCCGAACTGGCTGGAGCGGGTCGGCAAGCTTCCCGGCAAGGGATGGAAGACTTTCGTCGCCCGCCATGCCGAGGCCAGCACCGCGATCCGCGCCCGCATCGCCGAGGTCGCGAACGATGCCGGTCTTCCGGTCAGCGAATTCCGCCGCATCTACGCGACCGTGAGCCGCGGCGAGCGCGATTCGGCGCGCGCCAAGAAAGAGATGATCGAGGCCAATCTCCGCTTAGTGATCTCGATCGCCAAGAAATACACCAATCGCGGCCTGCAATTCCTCGATCTGATCCAGGAGGGGAATATCGGGCTGATGAAGGCGGTCGACAAATTCGAATACCGTCGCGGCTATAAATTCAGCACCTACGCGACCTGGTGGATCCGCCAGGCGATCACCCGCTCGATCGCCGATCAGGCGCGCACCATCCGTATTCCGGTGCATATGATCGAGACCATCAACAAGCTGGTCCGCACCTCCCGCCAGATGCTGCACGAGATCGGCCGCGAGCCGGCGCCCGAGGAACTGGCCGAAAAACTCGGCATGCCGCTCGAAAAAGTGCGCAAGGTTTTGAAGATCGCGAAGGAGCCGATCAGCCTGGAGACCCCGATCGGCGACGAGGAGGACAGCCATCTCGGCGATTTCATCGAGGACAAGAGCGCGATCATCCCGATCGATGCCGCGATCCAGGCCAATCTCCGCGAAGCGACGACCAAGGTTCTGGGCAGCCTCACCCCGCGCGAGGAGCGGGTTCTGCGTATGCGCTTCGGTATCGGCATGAACACCGACCACACGCTGGAAGAGGTCGGCCAGCAATTCAACGTAACGCGCGAGCGCATCCGCCAGATCGAGGCCAAGGCGCTCCGCAAGCTCAAGCACCCGAGCCGGAGCCGCCGGCTGCGCAGCTTCCTCGACGATTGAGCGGCGCCGCGCGGGTGACGGGAAACGGCCGATGGAGCCGGTGACACGGGTTTCGGTGCGAGTCTCGTTCCTCCGCCGCGATCAGGCGCCGGCCGATCCGCCGCCGCCGCTGCCCAACTCCGCCCAGGTGGTGACGCTGGCGGCGCCGAGCGTCGCCTATTACCGCTTTCTCTATGACACGGTCGGCGCCGATTATCTCTGGTGGCTGCGCCGCGTCACGCCGGATGAGGAACTCGCGCAATATCTCCGCACCCCGGGGATCAGCGTTCACGTGCTCTATGCCGGCGGCGAGCCGGGCGGGTTCTATGAACTCGATGCGCGGCCCTGGCCGGTGGTCAATCTCAGCTATTTCGGCCTCATGCCGCATTTTATCGGCCGTGGCTTCGGCGGGCCGTTCTTGCGGAGCGCGATCGATCTGGTCTGGCGCCACCGGGCGCGAACAATGACCCTCAATACCTGCACCGCCGACCATCCGCGCGCATTGCCCGGCTATCTCGCCGCCGGGTTTTCCGTCTATCGCGAAATCGACGAAGTCTGGGACGTGCCGCGGCGCCTGGGCATGAAAATTCCGGCGCGGCTGCGGGGATCATCAGGATAAATTTTTTTGGCTCTGACGTTCGAAAAGCACCTGGTATTTTGATAATTATTGATAAGCAGACTATATTACATGGAGCCCGGTGACCCGTGAGGAGCCAGAGGATGATCAGTGCTGATCTAGGCCAACAGCTTGAAACCTTTGTCACCCGCCTTGTCGAGACCGGGCGCTACGGCTCCAAGAGCGAAGTGCTCCGCGAGGGCGTGCGCTTGATTCAGGATCGTGAAGCCCAGCTTGCCGCGTTGGATACCATAATCGAGCGTGGTCTGGCTGATTCCGAGGCGGGCAGGGGAAAACCCGTCAGTGAGGTTTTCGACCGCCTGGAAGCCAAATACCGGGGTATGACGGGCGAGAAATAGGTGATTATCAACCTATTGCCGGACGCCGAAGCCGATCTTGAAGCGATCGGCGATTATATCGCCCGCGACAATCCCTTGCGTGCTGTGGCGTTTGTTGCCGAACTGAGGGCTGCGTGCCATGGCCTCGCGGATACACCGCTCGGCTTTCCCCTCGTGCCTCGATACGAACACCGCGGCGTGCGGCATCGGGGGCATGGCAGCTATCAGATATTTTATCGCGTGGTCGGTTATCCCATCGCGCGAATCGATGTCCTTCATATCATTCATGGGGCACGAAATTACGCGGCGATCCTGTTCTGAGCGACGCATTCGGGCACGGTTCCTGCCCATCCGCTTGAAAGCTGACGAAGCTGCCCTGCCGACCGATTTGGGCCGATTATGGCCGGCGTAATCCCCTCAAAGCCGGAATTCAAACCGGGAAACGACCCTAAAACCGCTTATAAGGCAGAAACTTCCCGCTCAGGGTGAGCTTGACGCGGTCGCCTTTCTGGTCGGGTTGGCGTTCGAGCGTCATGTCGAAATCGATCGCGCTCATGATGCCGTCGCCGAATTCCTCGCCGATCAGTTCCTTCCAGGCCGTGCCGTAGACCTGGATCAGCTCGTAAAAACGATAGATCAGCGGGTCGGTCGGCACCGCGGTCGGCAGTGACCCGCGATAGGGGATTGCGGTCAGGAGCGCGGTTTCCTCCGCGTCCAGCCCGAAGAGAGCGGCGGCTTTCCGGGCGCTCTCGGCGGTCATCGACATCTGACCGAGACAGGCCGCGCAGACGAAGACCGGCGCGTGGCCGAGCCGGGTTGCGATCTCCGCCCAGCTCAACCCCTTGTCCTGCTTGATGCGGAGGATTTTCTGCCCGAGCGCGGTTTTGGCGTCGTTCATGGTGAACCTGCCGTCCTTCAGCCGAGCCCGGCGAAAAGCGGGGTCGAGAAATAGCGTTCGGCGAAGGAGGGTGCGATGGCGACGATCAGCTTGCCGGCATGCGCCGGCGCGCGCGCGGTCTCGATCGCGGCGTGGAGGGCTGCGCCGGAGGAGATGCCGAGCGGGATGCCATCGGTCGCGGCGGCGCGGCGAGCCATGGCGATCGCCTCGCGCTCGGTGACACGCAGAATACCATCCATCAGCGTCATATCGAGGATGCTCGGCTTGAACCCGGGACCGATACCCTGGATGCCGTGCGGTCCCGGCTCGTCGCCCGAGAGCACAGCACTCTCCGCCGGCTCGACGACGAAGCAGCAAAGGCCTGGCTTCCTCGGCTTCAGCGCCCGCGCGATTCCGGTCATGGTGCCGCCGGTGCCGGCGCCGCCGATGACGATATCGACACCACCGGCGCTATCGGCCCAGATTTCCTCGGCGGTGCTGGCGGCATGGATCGCCGGATTGGCGGGATTGTCGAATTGTCGCGGCATCCAGGCGTTCGGGGTCGCGGCAAGGATTTCCTCGGCGCGAGCGATGGCGCCGCGCATTCCCTTCGCCGCCGGCGTCAGTTCCAGCTCGACCCCCATCAGCCGCAGCATCTTGCGCCGCTCGATCGACGCCCCTTCGGGCATGGTGACGATCAGCCGATATCCCTTGGCGACGGCGACGAAGGCGAGCCCGATGCCGGTATTGCCCGAACTCGGTTCGACCAGCACGCTGCGCCCGGGGGTGATCAGCCCGTCCGCCTCTGCCTGCTCGATCATCGCGAGGCCGATGCGGTCCTTGACCGAGCCCAGTGGGTTGAAGAATTCGAGTTTCAGCGCGAGATCGGCGGTGATTTTCTCCGCCGCCGCGAGACGCGGCAGCCGCACCAGCGGCGTCGCGCCGATGGTCTCGATGATGCTGTCATAGATCCGCCCACGGGCCGGCGGGCGTGGCAGAGTGAACGGGGCGGGGTTTGCTTTTTCCATGCCCGCCATTATATGCGCCAAATATACGTCGGACAACGGTGGAATATCGGGACAAAGGAGGCATGATGCTGCTCCGCCACGATCGCGGCATGCTGGCGGTGACGGTGATGCTCGATATCGCCTTTCACGGCGGCTGGAGCGTCGCGGTCAGCGCCGCCGACATCGCCGAGCGGCTCGGCCTCGCCCGGCGCGGGATGGAGCCGCTGTTGCAGGCATTATCGCGCGCCGGCCTGCTTTTGAGCGTGCGTGGCCCGCGCGGCGGCTATCGCCTCGGCCGTTCGCCGCGCGATGTCTCGCTTGCCGAAATCCTCGCCGCCGCGCATGAAGAGCAGGAGAAGCCGGAGGAAGCCAGCGGCGCGCTGACCAGCGCCGTCGTCGCGCCGCTCTGGGCGGAGATGGAGGCAATGCTGGCCGAGCGCCTCACGGCCATCACTCTCGACGACCTGCTCCGCCGCGCCGCCGCCGCCGGCCTCAAACGCCCAGTGCCGGAGCCGATCAGCTTCGTCATCTAGAAATAACGTTTTTGCTTTGTGTATATTTATATACATCCAAAAACGTTGAATATCCATAGCCAAGCAAAGGACACCGCCATGAGCTTGCAACTCGGCCAGATCGCCCCCGATTTCGAGCAGGACAGCACCGAAGGTCGCATCCGCTTCCATGAATGGCTCGGCGACGCCTGGGGCATCCTGTTCAGCCACCCGAAGGACTACACCCCGGTTTGCACCACCGAACTCGGCGAGGTCGCACGCCTCAAGCCGGAATGGGACAAGCGCCACGTGAAGCCGATCGGGCTCTCCGTCGATCCGGCAAGCTCGCATAAAGGCTGGGAGAAGGATATCGAGGAGACCCAGGGCCAGAGGCTCAATTTCCCGATGCTCGCCGATGCCGACCGCAAGGTCTCCGACCTCTACGGCATGGTCCATCCGGCGGCCGATCCCCTGGTGACGGTGCGCTCGGTGTTCGTCATCGATCCGGCCAAGAAAATCCGCCTGATCCTGATCTATCCGCCTTCCACCGGCCGGAATTTTCAGGAAATCCTCCGCGCCATCGACAGCCTCCAGCTCACCGATCGCTACAAGGTCGCAACCCCGGTGAACTGGAAACAAGGCGAGCCCGCGATCATCGTCCCGAGCCTTTCCGATGAGGAGGCCAAGCAGCGTTTCCCGCAGGGTTGGAAGGCCCTGAAGCCCTATCTCCGCATCGTCGAGCTGCCGAAAGACTGAGCGGCCAACGGCGCCGGGTGGGAGGCGGCTTGCTCTCACCCGGCGCCTTCGTGCAATAAAATTTCTCCTTTCAAAAATTGTAATTTCTCGCTATCAACGGCTCGGTTCGGACTATTAGCCGATGGAGTCGTGCATGCCCCTTTCTCTCCCGCCGAGCGGCGTCGAACGTCTGAAGGAAGCGAGCCGCGGCCTGCGCGGCGATCTCGCCGCCGAACTCGCCGCCCCAGGCCGCGAGGTCAGCGAGGACGCTTATAACCTGCTGAAATTCCACGGCACCTACGAACAGCACGACCGCGACACGGCGACCGAGCGCAAGCAGCGCGGCGAGGCCAAGGATTTCTCCTTCATGGTTCGCGTGCGCATGCCGGGCGGGGTGCTGACGGCGGCGCAATATCTCGCCCTCGACGCTCTCGCCGACCGCTACGGCAATGCGACGCTCCGCATCACCACCCGCGAGGGGGTGCAGTTCCACGGCGTCATCAAGCAGGATCTCAAGGGCACCATCGCCGCCATCAATCGGACTCTTCTCACCACCCAATCGGCCTGCGGCGATGTCGTGCGCAATGTCACCGCAACCCCGGCGCCGCGGCGCGACGCGGTGCATGCGCGGATCCGCGCCGATGCCGCGATGCTCTCGACCGCGCTATTGCCGGCCAGCCGCGCCTATCACGAATTATTCCTCGACGTGGCGGCGCAAACCGCACTCGGCACCGAGCCCGAACCGCTCTTCGGCCCGACCTATCTGCCGCGCAAATTCAAAATCGGCATCATCGCCCCCGGCGATAACACCATCGACGTCCTCACCAACGATCTCGGCATCATCGCTCTCTTCGAAGGCGAACGATTGGTTGGCTATAATTTCGCGCTCGGCGGCGGGCTCGGCATGACGCATAACAAGCCTGCGACCTATCCGCGCTTGGCGACCCCGCTGGTCTTCATCGGCCCCGACGACCTCCGGCGCGGTGTCGAGGCGGTGATCGCCTTGCAGCGTGACTGGGGCAATCGCGGTGACCGGCGGCGCGCGAGACTGAAATACCTGCTCGATGACCAGGGGCTGGACTGGGCGAAAACCGCGCTGGAAGGTTATTTCGGTGCCCCACTCGCGCCCGCCCGGCCGCTGCCGCCGCTTTTGGTGCCAGAAATTCTCGGCTGGCACGCGCAAGGCGATGGCCGCTTCTGGCTCGGCGTGCCGGTGCCCTCGGGGCGGATCGAGGATCGCGGCGGGCGGCGGCTCCGCACCGCGCTCCGCGCCATCGTCGCCCGTTTCGGCGCCGATCCGGTGCTGACCGGGCAACAGGATATTTTGCTCTCCAACCTCGCCCCGGAGGATCGCGGCGCCGTCGAGGGGCTGCTTCGCGATCATGGCGTGGCGCTGGCCGAGGATCTGACCCCGCTCGCCCGCTGGTCACTCGCCTGCCCGGCGTTGCCCACCTGCGGCCTCGCTCTGGCCGAAGCCGAGCGGGTGCATGCGCCGATCGTCGCCGCGATCGAGGCCGAATTGGCCCGCTTCGGTCTCGCCGATGAGCGCATCAGCCTCCGCATCACCGGCTGCCCGAATGGCTGCGCGCGGACCTATGCCGGGGATATCGGCATCGTCGGGCGGATGCCGGGGCATTACGCGCTCTATGTCGGCGGCGATTTCGCCGGAACCCGGCTCTCCTTCAAGCTTCATGACAAGGTCGCCGAGGCCGATCTCGCGGCGATTCTCGCCCCGCTTTTCGCGGCCTTCGCCGCCGGGCGCGGGCGAGGGGAGGGGTTCGGCGATTTCTGCACCCGGCTTGGCGCCGACGCCCTCCGCCAGCTCGGCACACCGCCGCGCGACGCCGCCGCTTGAGACGCAGCACACCCTCGCGCGCGGGAACGCGAGCGCCTATCATAGCGGCATGAACGAAACCCCAGCTTTCCTGGATACCGGGCGCCCGGACGTGCCCGACCTCGTGGTGTCGCGCGGGGTGATCCCGTTTCATCTCGCCGATGCCCCGGTGCGTGGGCGGCTGGTGCGGCTCGGCCCCTTGGCCGAGGCGCTGCTCGCCCGCCATGCCCATCCCGGCCCCGTCGCGCGCCTTGCCGGCGAGGCGCTGGCCCTCGTCGCCTGCCTCGCTGGGGGGCTGAAATTCCACGGATCCTTCAGTCTCCATGCGCGTGGCGACGGGCCGCTCCGCACCCTGGTCGCCGATTGCACCGAGACCGGCGCGCTGCGCTTCTATGCCGCCCTCGCCGAGGGCGCGTCGCTGCCCGCCGGCGCCGAAATCAACGCCCGCGCCTTGCTCGGCGACGGGCACATCGCCTTCACCATCGACCAGGGCGCCGATCGCGAGCGCCATCAGGGCATCGTCGCGACCAGCGGCGCGACGCTTGCGGACATGGCGGCGCATTACTACGCGACCAGCGCCCAGCTCGCCGCCGTCCTCCATCTCGCCTGCGCCGAGACCGCGTCCGGCTGGCGCGCCGGCGGGCTGATCCTGGAACGCATCGCCGACCCGCCGGGCGGTGATACCGAAGCCACCGAGGAGGGCTGGCGCACCGCGACCCTGCTCGCCGCGACCCTGACCGACGCGGAATTACTCGACGACCGCCTCGCTCCCGAAACCTTGCTCCATCGCCTCTTCCACAGCGTCGGCGTCGCCTGCGGCCAGCCCCGCGCCCTCGCCTTCGGCTGCCGCTGCTCACGCGCCCGCCTCGCCACGATTCTCGAAGGGTTTGCGCCGCGCGATCTCGACGACATGGTGGTCGGCGACGACATCGTCATGACCTGTGAGTTCTGCGCCGTCGATTTTCGCTTCCCGCGCGTAAGCCTGCCTGGCGGAGAGGCTTGACCAGGCCTGCCCGGCTCGGCCATTTTCCTTCGCCCGGCTCATCCCTGCCCGTCAGTGATTCGGGCCTCGTTTTCGCTCCTCGTTCCGACGGCAGGATGACCCCGCACCATGCCATTTTTCCTCCGCCTCGCTCTGGTTCTGGCCCCGCTCTCGCTACTCGCCGCCTGCGCGCATGAGGCGCCGGGGCCGAACTATCCGCTGCTGCGCTACAACTACCTGACACAGCTTCATCTCAACGTCGCCAGCATCGAGATCGACGATAGCTGGGTGCCGGAGGATCAGTCCGACGTCGCCCGCCTCTCGCCCGAATCGCCGGAGGACGCGCTCAAGCAGATGGCGCATGACCGGCTGATCGCGAGCGGCAGCAGCGGCCGGGCGGTGTTCAAGATCGAGGACGCCTCCATCCGCCGCGAGGGACCGTGGCTCTATGGCCATCTCGCGGTGCAGCTCACCATCACCGGCGGCGACAACCAGCCGAGCGGCTTCACCGATGCCGCGGTCGCGCGCAACGTCGCCGTGCCGGAGGAGGGAGGTGATGCGGCGATGCGCCAGACCCTCTATGACATGACCAAGGCGATGATGGACAACATGAACGTCGAATTCGAGTATCAGGTGCGGAAATCGCTCCATGACTGGCTGCAGGATACCAGCCCGTCCTCCACCGCCGTGCCGCCGCCGGTGGCGCAGCAGCCCTTGAATTGAGTTTGAGAACAGAAAAGGAAGTCGTTCTTTTTTGTAAAAAAGAACCAAAAAAACTTTTGTCCGTTCGGCGGTGCCGGTGGCATCAATGGCATTGGAGCCAGAGGGCATCAGAGCCAGGGCATCAGAGCCAGAATACGTCGTTGATGTCGCTCGCGCCGGTGGCGATCATCGCGAGGCGGTCGAGGCCGAGGGCAATGCCGGCTGCTGGCGGCATGCCATGGGCGAGGGCGGCGAGAAAATCCTCGTCGAGCGGCCAGTCGGCGCCGCCGTAAAGCGCCGCGCGCCGCGCCCGATCGGCAAGAAAGCGGGCGCGCTGTTCGGCGGCGTCGGTGAGTTCGACGAAGGCATTGGCGAGTTCGATACCACAGACGAATAATTCGAAACGCTCAGCGACTCTCGGGTCGGCCGGATCGCGGCGAGCCAGCGCCGCTTGCGCCGCCGGCCAGTGGGTCAGAAAACTCGGCCGCGCCCGGCCGAGATGGGGCTCGATTCGCCCGAGTAGCAGACGGAAAAACAAATCCTCCCAGGTTTCGCCCTCCCGCAGCGGCTCGCCCGCAGCAGCGGCCAGCGCCGCGGCATCCTCCCCGCAGGCGAGCAAATCCGCGCCAATATGGCGGGCGAAGGCGTCGGCGAGGGTGATCCGCTCGTAATCGGCAAGCGCCGTCGTCACGCCCCGGCAGGCAACGACAGGCGGCAGCACGGCGCGCAGCAGTTCATGCGTCTCGGCGATCAGCTCATCGAGCGAGGCGCCGGGGCGGTACCATTCGAGCAGCGAAAATTCCGCGGCGTGCAGATTTCCGCCCTCGCCGTTCCGCCACACCCGGGCAATCTGGAAAATCGGCCCGGCGCCGGCCACCAGCAGACGCTTCATGGCGAATTCCGGGCTGGTGTGCAGATAAAGCGGCGTGCGGCTTCCATCGGTGTGCTGGCGCTCGGTCGCGAAGGCGCGCAAATGCACCTCCTCGCCCGGCGCCGTCACGGCATAGGGGGTTTCGACCTCGCAATAGCCGCGGGCCGAGAAAAACGCCCGGATCGCGGCGACGAGCCGGGCGCGGCGGCGAAGAAAAGGGAGCCGGTCGGCGAATCGGTCCGGATGCCAGCGCGGCCCCATCCGCCCGTCGTCTTTCAGGCTTCCGGTTCGGCCGCCTCGCCGGCTTCCTCGACCGTCTCGGGCTCCTCGGCGGCGGCGCCGACCGCTTCGCCACGAAGCTGCTTTTCCGCTTCCTCGGGGCTTCGCGCGACGTTCACCGTCACCATGATCGACACTTCCGGGTGTAGCGCGACCTTGACCGGCTTGAGACCGAGGGTCTTGATCGGGTGTTCGAGCACGACCTGTGAACGATGGACGGAGAGCCCGCCCTCGCCGCAGGCATCGGCGATGTCGCGCGCCGAGACCGAGCCATAAAGGCTGCCCGAATCGCCCGCCTGGCGGATCACCACGACCCGCAACCCGGCGACGCGCTCGGCGACGCGCTCGGCTTCCTCGCGGCGCTTGAGGTTCTGCGCCTCGAGCTCCAGACGCTGGCTCTCGAAGCGGGCGAGATTGTCCTTGGTCGCACGAAGCGCTTTTTTCTGCGGCAGCAGAAAGTTGCGGGCATATCCCGGCCGCACTTTCACCACATCGCCCATCTGGCCGAGTTTTTCCACCCGCTGCAGCAGGACCAATTCGATATGTGCCATCCTCGCCTCCTCAGCTCAGCACGTAGGGCAGCAGAGCGAGGAAGCGGGCGCGCTTGATGGCGCGGGCCAGCTCACGCTGTTTCTTGCCGGAGACCGCGGTGATGCGGCTCGGCACGATCTTGCCGCGCTCGGAGAGGAAGCGCGAAAGCAGGCGCACATCCTTGTAATCGATCTTCGGCGCGTTGGGGCCGGAGAACGGGCAGGCCTTGCGCCGGCGATGGAAGGGCCGGCGGGCACCGACGGCGGTGCGGCGGGCGGCGGGGTTGGTTTCAGCACTCTCGGACATCGCTCTCACTCCTCGCCGCGGACGGAAGTATCGTCCATCAGATCGCCATCGCCACGGGCGCGGTATTCCTCGCGATCGTCGAAGCCGCCACGCCGGCGGCCACTATCGAAACGCCCGGGCGGCTTCGGGCCGCGAAAACCGCGCTCGCGGTCACGCTCCTCGCCACGACGCGACAGAATGGCCGAAGGGGCGTCGTCGATCGCCTCGATGCGGATGGTGAGAAAGCGCAGCACGTCCTCGTTGAGGCGCAATTGCCGCTCCATCTCGCCCACCGCCGCCGGTGGCGCATCGACGCCGAGCAGCATGTAATGGCCCTTGCGGTTCTTCTTGATGCGATAGGAGAGGCTGCGGAGGCCCCAATATTCGCGCTTCTTGACCGCGCCGCCATCGCTCTCGAGCTGCGCCGCGACCTGATCGGCGAGGGCGTCCACCTGCTGCTGCGTGACTTCGCTGCGCGCGATCAGCACGCATTCGTATAACGGCATCCTGTTCTCCCTATGGATCCTCGGCCCGCACGACGCGAGCATAGCCGGCGGAGGTGCCACCCCACCGGCAGGGTCGGCGAGGCGTTTGGCACACCCGGCCCCATCTGGCAACCGGAAACCATGCGCCGGGCGCGGCGGGCTTCACCCGACCTTGGTGATCGCCCATTTGACGAGTTGGGTACCCTCCGCCCCGCCGCCGAGGACCACCTGTTCGGCGCGCCGCGGCGCTTCGCCGCCGAGATAAACGCTTTCCTCCAAGGTGATCCGCACGCCCTCGGCGCGGAACCGCCAGAAACTGCCGCCGGGCAGGCGGATCAGCACGCCCTCGCCATCCTGTTGCAGGCTGGCGGTGACGCTCGGGTGGAGATGGAAGCGAATCGTGAAAGGCTGTGGGCTCGTCGCTTCCACCGCGTCCTCACCGCGCAGATCCTCGCCGCTTTCGGCGAGATAGAGGCGCCGCCGATGCAGCGCGCCGAAGACCCGCCACCAGCCATCATGGCTCGCCGCCAGCCAATGCGCGCCGGAGGCTTCCTGACGTTCGACCTCGACCCGTTCCGGGCGCCGGCCGAGCCCATCCGGGCGCAGCTCGGCGGAGCTGGTATCGGCGATGACGAGGGTGGAATGCGCGGCGCTGGCACGGGCGGCGTCGAACCATTCGCCGCCGGGAGAAGCGGCCCCGCAATTGACGATCATGCGCTCGCGGCCAACCGAGAATTCGAAGGCGAGGGTGCCGGCATGGGCGCGGCGATCGATCCCCGCCGGCGCCGGTGCGCCGCCATCGAACAGGACCAGGCCACGCCCGGCCTGCAACCGGTGAAACCCGCCCTCCGACAAGGTTGCGACCGGCCGCCCGCCGCGCCCGGCCTGGGCGAGGACGAGTTCGATCAGCCCCGGGTCGCCCTCGCCGGCGCCATTGAACAGCGCGAGCCCGCCATCGCCGTGGCGGAGCGTGCGAAGCCCGACCGCGAGCCGCTCGATCGCCGGCGCCAGCACCGCCGGCGGCAGCACCTGCGCGCCCTGGAGGAGAGAGCGGATTTCGGTCAGATCCTGCAGCGCGCGGAGCTGCGCCGCCGGGCTCCGCTCGACATGGCAGCCATCGCCGAGCATCTGGCGGCCGATCTCGGCGGGCAGGAAACGGAGCGCGCGGCCGAGAAAGCCGAGCGATTCGGGAAGCGCGACCCCGGCCGCGACCAGCCCCCGGAGCGCGGTCAGGGCGCGGCCACCCATGTCCTCGGCCGGGAGGTCACGGGCCAGCGCGCGGGTATCGGCGAGGAGGCGGGTCATCAGACGTTGGCGAAATTCATCCTCGGCGCTGGCGGCGAAGAAATCGTAATGGCCGAGCCAGGCGGCGATGCGGGCGCCGGCGAGATCGGGGCGGCGGGAGAGGGGATCGGCGGGATGGGCGGCGATGAAGGCGCTGGTCAGGGCGCGGGCGCGCAGACGCGCGGAATCGGTGCCGAGCGCGCGGAGATCGCGCAGCCAGGAAAACCCGAACGCCTCCGCGCCGAGCGCGCGCCAGACCTCGGCGCCGCTTGCGTCGCTCGCGCTGCGCAACAGCCGCGCACCCCGCCCGGCATCGCCCGGCCAGGGATCGCGCACCGAAAGCAGCGGCGCGTCCGGCACCCGCATCGGGCGCCACTGCGGCAGCGCCACCATCGCGCGCCGCGCCTCGCGCAGCCAGCGCCGCGGATCGATCCCGCTCATCGCGAGAAATCCGCCATTCGGGATAGAGAATCGGGCCTGCTCACGCGGGTATCATAATCGGATCAGCCGCGCCGCAAAGAAGCCATCCATGCCGCCCTGCGCCGACCACAGCCCAGGATGGGTGCGCAAATCCCCGGAAGCGGTCACCGCTTGCGGCAAAGACGGCAATTCATCGGCGCTGATCGGCGCCCGGCGGAGCGGGAGACGTGACAGCGCCGCCGCGATCCGCGCTTCCCCCTCCTCGGGCTGAAGCGAGCAGACGACGTAAAGCAGCCGCCCGCCGGGCTTGAGCAGGTCGCTCGCCGCGGCGAGCAGCGCGTCTTGCGCGGCAATCAACGGCGCGAGATCGCCCGGGCGGCGGAGATGCGGGATTTCGGGATGGCGGCGGATGGTTCCGGTCGCGCTGCACGGGGCATCGAGGAGCACCGCATCGAAGCGCCGCCCAGGCCGCCAGGTGACGGCATCGGCGCCGATCAATTCGGCAGCGAGGTGAAGGCGGGCGAGATTTTCGGCCAGCCGCCGCAGACGCGCCGGCGCTCGCTCGACCGCCGTCACCCGCGCGCCGGCAAGGATGAGTTGCGCGGTCTTGCCGCCCGGGGCGGCGCAGAGATCGGCGACCTCCTGGCCGGCGAGCGCGCCGAGCAGGCGGACCGGGAGAGCGGCGGCGGCGTCTTGGACGAAAAAATTTCCCGCATCATACCCGGGGAGCGCGGTGACCTCGCACCCCGGCGGCAGCCGGAGACTGCCGGAGGGCAAAACCGTTCCGGAAGGTATCGGCGCGGCGCCGGGGAGGGGGGTGATATCGAGCGGCGGGTCGGCCTGATGGCCGAGCGCGATCGCCCGCGCCTCCTCACCCCAACTCGCCCAGAGCCAGGGCGGCGTGTCGAGACGCGGCGAATCGAGCGCATCGAGCCCCCCCGGCCCATCCGTCGCCACCCGGCGCAGGACCGCGTTGACCAGCCCGGCGAAGGCGGCAAAACCGGTGCGCCGGGTGAGCGCGACCGCGGTCGAGACGGCGGCGTGCGGCGGGGTCGCGAGGAACAACAGGGCGGCGGCGCCGAGACGGAGCACATGCCGCACCGCAACCGGCGGGGCGCGGCGAAGATGCGGCTCGAGCACCGCATCGAGCGTGCCGAGCCGCCGCAGCACCGCCGCCGCCAGCCGATGCGCCGCCGCCCGGTCGCGCCCGGCGGCCCCAAGCATGCGCTCGGGGAGGCGATTGAGCGCCGCGTCCAAGGTGCGACGGTGGTCGAGAATCTCGGTCAGCAGCAACAGGGCGCTGTCGCGCGTCGGATCCGGCGGCAAGGTCTCGGGCATGGCGCGTTCATGGCGCGGTTTTGCATGCCAGGACAAGAGCCGCAAAGCGGGTTTTTGGTGGCACTCGGCGTCCGAGGAAAGCGTATAGAAATAGATATTTCCTGAAATCTCAGTAAGAAATAACGGAAAGCTCGTCAGATGTCTGTGGTCAGGGATTTGATCAGCTCGAACACGCGCTTTCTGACCGCGGGATCGGAAATGCGATAATAGGCGCGGACCAACTCCAGGGTCTCGCGGCGAGACATCGTATCGTCGCCGAAGCCTTCCTGCGCCTCGGCGAAGCCAAGCGCGCGCCGCGCCGCCGGTGAGCCATAGCTCGCGGCCAGCGGTTCGGGCATGTCATCGAAGAAATAGCTGATCGGCACATCGAGGACGCGGGCGAGGTCGAACAGCCGCGACGCACCGACCCGGTTCGCGCCGCGCTCATATTTCTGGACCTGCTGGAAGGTCAGGCCGAGCGCCTCGCCGAGGCGTTCCTGCGACATGCCGAGCAGGGTGCGGCGGAGACGAATGCGCGAACCGACATGGATATCGATCGGGCTCGGCTTGCTCTCTTTTTCGCTATGTCCAGAAAATTCATCAGACGGCATATCGATGGCACCCCTGGCGGCGGAAATTGGCATTGCCGATCCGTTGATCCGTGATCCATTCAGTCGCGGCCCGGTCGTCCGGGTCGGTTATTCATGCTTCGCTACGAACAGCCAGTTTCAAAAAAAGCGAGCTAGCATTTTGTCAAACATGACTTTCGTAAACGCAACCGGTGGAGAGCCGAGGATTTATGCTCCGATTTAGGGCGTGTCGTCAATTTCCTGAGGCGTTGCCGTCCGGGCTGCCGCTTATTCTGAGCTGGCGGGCCGCGAAGTGAGTCCTAAATGCCACAGCGGGCGAGCAATCGGCCTTGCCCGTGATTTAGGG
>JAJZBM010000054.1 GCA_021798915.1 Pseudomonadota bacterium | reverse complement strand
TCGTCCGGCCCGAGCATCGGCGCATCCTGATGGTGATCAGCGATGGCGCGCCGGTCGATGACAGCACGCTCTCGGTCAATCCCGGCAATTATCTCGAACGCCATCTGCGCGAGGTGATCCGCGAGATTGAGCGCGCCGGGGCGGTGGAATTGACCGCGATCGGCATCGGCCATGATGTCACCCGCTATTACCGCCGCGCGGTGACGCTGGTCGATGCCGAGGAACTGGGCGGGACGATGATGAAGAACCTCGCCGAATTGTTCGACGAGGATGACGCCGCCGCCTGGGCGCGCGCCAGTATCGAACGGGCACCGCTGGTCGCCTGAGCGATCGGTCTATCCCCTTATGAAGCGGCCAGCGTCTCGCCGCCGGGCGGGGCCTGCCCGGGGGCGAGGCTCCCGAGAAAGCTCGCGGCGAGCAGCACCGCCAGCCCGAGCACGATCGCCCAGCCCAGGCCGCGCCGCAGGGCGCGCAAGGCGGCCGGCCCATTGGCGCCGGTAAGGGCCGGAAGCAGCAATAGCCGGTTGCGCGCGCCGAACCCGACCAGGGTCAGAAACAGCAGCGTCTTCATCAGGATGAGCCGCCCATAGGGGCTTGTGGCGAGCGCGGCGGGGCTGCCGGTCAGCGCCGCTCCCTGGGCCAGGGCCGAGACCGCGATGGCGGTCGCGGCGAGGAGGGCGAGGGCCGAAAACCGCGCGACCGGCGCCGCCGCCGCCCTGGCATCGAGACGCCCGAGCAGCAGCGAAAGCGGCACGAGCCCGCCGAGCCAGACCCCGGCGGCAAGAAGATGGACGCTTTCCACGCCCCAGAGCAGCCGCCCGCGCCAGCCCGGCACGGCGGCGCCATGCCCGCTGCCCGCCGCCAGTACCAGCGCGAACGCGACCCCGGCGAGGGCAGCGAGGGTGGCGGGCCACCCGCGCGCCGACGAGAGCACTAGCGCGAGGGCGAGCGCCAAGCCTTGCAGGGCGAGGAATTGGCCGAACCGGGTCAGCGCGACCATGTCCGCCGCCGCCGCCCACAGCGCCGCGACCGAGCCCGCCTCGCCAACCAGTGCGGCTTGTCCGCCGAGCCGCGCCAGCCCGCCGAGCAGCGCCAAGGCGAGGCTCGCTTGCGCCAAGCGTCCGAGCCTTGCCGCCATCTTGGCGACGAAAACCTCGTCCTGCGCGAGGCGTGGCAAAACCAGACCGCGAAAGCCGAGCGCCCCGAAGGCCGAAATCATCCCCAGGGTCTGCGCGAACCGCGCGATCGCCACCGCGGCCTCGGCGCCATTCATCGCCCCGGCCTCAGGGGGCGAGAACGGTGAAGCGGAAACTCCCCATCGTCTTGTGCCCGTCATCGGCGGAGACCGCGTGCCAATGGACGGTGTAGACGCCGGGTTTGAGCGGCGGCAGGCCGACCCCGAGCCGGGTGCCCTCGCGGCCCTCGGGATGGAGATCGCCGCGATCGACGCGCGCCCCGGCGCCGTCCTCGACGGTGATCCCGGAAAAACGCGGCGCGACTGCCTCGGTGAACTCGATCGCAACCTCCTTGGGCGCGGTCGTCACCTTGGTGTCGCGGGCCGGCGTGCTGGTTTTCAGGAAGGCGTGCGCGAAGGCCGGCGTGCTTGCGCCGAGCGCGAGAAGAGCCGCGAGGATGAAACGTTTGGTCATGGGGGACTCCTTGCGAAAATGATCAGTTCTTACGGACGAAAACCGGCAGGCCGAGCGAATCCGGCAAAGCGATGCTGACTTGCATGCCAAGCGTGATCGAACGCGGAAGATGCGGATCGGGTGTCGCGAAGCCGATCTGGTCGGGGTGGATGATGTATTCGACGAAAGGTTGGACCGAGACGCCGGCGCCGGCCTGCCAGAGGTAGTTCAGTTCGAAATCGGTCTCGCCCGCGTTCATGCGGCCGCTATCGCCGCCGAGATTGGCGAGCAGCGTCTGATCCTCGACCAGGCGCTGGTTGAACACCTGATACATCGCGAGGAGGTTGATCGAATCATGCGGATGAGCGGCGAAAACCCCCTGATCCGACAGCCCGGCCTGATAATATTGCCGGATTTCGGATTGGTTGGAGCCGAACATGGCGCCGCCGAACACGGTGAGGCCGCGATGGGTTTCGGACAGATCGGGCCGCCAGATCATCTGCTGGAACATCGCGTAGAGTGACTCCCGCCCCTGATCGACCCGTGCCTGTCCGCCATAAAGCGGCAATGGCAGACCGGCGCTGTTGAACAGCGGGTCCGGATAGGGGCTATTGTCGTAGAAGCCGCCCACTGCGTAGACGCGCGGATAGGGATCGGTCGGAAAATCGCTCTTGTACCCGAGTTCGACCGGGATGAAGACACCGGTCGCGTGATCGAGACCCCAATTATTGGTGAGGTTCGAGGCCTGGGTATAAGCATCGGGGTCGTCTTCATAAATGCCGGTGCGAAGATAGGTCTCCAGGGTCGGGTGAAACGCAATCCGCGCCCCCCAGGTCGAGGCCGGGGCGATGGCGGCGCTATCGTTGACGAAGAACGACGTGAAATTGGTGCAGGCGTTGGTGAACACGAAATTGCAGGCGACCGGCAGGGAATTGAAATCCATCACCGGGGATTGGCGCCCGACCAACAGCAGGACGTGATCGTTGAACAACGCCTGATCCCAGTCGAATTCCTGGAATTGCAGAACTTCGTTCGGCCCGAAGGTCTGCGGCGTCAGCGTGTTGCTGCCACTGAACTTGCCATAATAGCCGCCGACCCGGTCATCGATGACGATATGCATCGCCGCCCCCGGGATGCCGGCGATCCGGGCCAGATCGAGATCGACTTCGAGGTTGAAATCATTGTCGAACACCGCCCCCTGCTTGGCGCCCCCGGCGACGTTCCCGGCGAGGATGCCGGTCTCGCCGCCATTGAGATAGATGCCGGCATCGGCCATTGCCTGACCGAGACCGCTCTCCGGGCCGAAAGTGCTGACATCGAACAGATAGCCGCTTTGCCAGGCGGTGCCGGTTTGGGGCGGGCTGGAATCCGTGGCGCTCTGGGCAAAGGCGGCGGTGGCGCTGGGGGCGAGCCAGAGCAGAGCCGCAGCGGCGAGCGGCGCGGCGCGCGCGGGGCGCAATATCGGCATTGTCGTGAACTTTCCTGAAACGACAGCGAAACCCCGCCATCAGCCGAGCCGGGGCGGGAGCGATCAGACGTCGTATTTCAGGCGGGTGGGCCGCGTGGCCAGGCGGCGGCGAGGGTGAAGGCGGGTGGCGCGCGGGCGGGCGGGCGCATCGTGTCCCGGCGCTGCCAGGCAAGCGACGGCGGCGGCAGAGCGGGCGCGGCGGCCAGAGGGCTGAGAACATGCGCCTCGGCAAAGGCCTGACAGAGCGGGCAGGTATCGCAATCGGCGCCATGATGGGGCCCCGCCGGCGCCGTGCCGCCATCGCCGACATGGCAGATGAAATTCTGCGCGCCGAGCCGCGCGCGTGCAGCTTCGACTAACATCGTGCCGCCGAACGCGATCTGCCCGGTCACCGCCCAGACCGCGACAACCAAACCGAAACGCCGCCACAAGCCAGCGACGCGTCTTCCGGGAACGAAGCTGGCGGGTTTTGCATGCATCTCGGATAAAAACGCTAGCCGGGGCATGGCTTTTCGTCAATCGGCGCGGGACGCTTGATTGCCGATGCCGCGGGTGGGCTGGTCCCGTCGGTTGGCGCGACTGGGGTATGATCGGGCTGCGCCGCCTCGCCGCGCGAAGGAACGGTCATCGGCTTCGCCCGGTTCTGTTGCTTGCGGTGTCTGGTTCGTGCCGGCTCAGGCGGCGGCCATGGCGACGCTGAACTGGCCCCTGGAAATGAATGGGACCAGTTCAGCTCTTTTACCTGCTCAGCAAGCTTTACGAGCGCACCAGCGTCAAGCTGCAGTAGCTCAGATTTAATCTGACATTTGGTGGTGGTTTTCGCAGACTAGAGCCGGTAGGGAGCGCGGTTCTCAATCAAGGCTGGAACCGCGTCTCCCCTACCGGCGGAGACGGAGAACCAAGATGACGAAGGAACAGAAGATTATCCGCGCCAAGGTCGGGTTCGCCAAGCTCTATGACCGCAAGACGCCGATCACTGCGGCCGACCTGCTGAACGACCGCGTGCTCCCCTTCTACGACGAGCACGAGATTCCACTCCAGCGGGTGCTGACCGACCGCGGCACCGAGTATTGTGGTAATCCCGAGCGGCACGAGTATGAGCTTTATCTCGCGGTCGAGGATGTTGACCACACCCGGACCAAGACCAAAAGTCCGCAGACAAACGGTATCTGCGAGCGCTTTCACAA
The DNA here is from genome assembly GCA_021798915.1 of Pseudomonadota bacterium. GTDB lineage: Bacteria > Pseudomonadota > Alphaproteobacteria > Acetobacterales > Acetobacteraceae > Acidibrevibacterium. Next base: position 398 of record JAJZBM010000054.1, on the reverse strand, counting down.
AACGCTGCTCGATGAGTTCTATCGGATCGCCTTCCGCAAGAAGACCTACCGCACCATTGAGGAATTGCAGGCCGATCTGGACCTGTGGATCGATGACTACAACCGGAACCGGCCTCACCAAGGACGCTGGTGCTTCGGCAAAACACCGATGCAGACCTTCCTTGACAGCCTCCCTATCGCACAGGAGAAAATCATGGCAGCCTGATCAAAACAGACACTTCCACCAGAACAAACCTCCAACGCCGTCTGTCAGATGAAGTCGTAAGTTATACAGCGACAGGCGCTCGCCCACGCAATGCCATTCGCCGGTGTGGCGGTGCCACATAAGATCGAAGCAATCCCGGCTGGCATAGTCCAGGCGGGCGAAGGGGGCGTCGAACTCGGTCTTCAGCGACGCT
>JAJZBM010000032.1 GCA_021798915.1 Pseudomonadota bacterium | reverse complement strand
CTCTATGATCTGGCATTCGATGCCAGCACCGATTCCGTCGGCCGGCGCGCCGATCATCGCCTGCTCTCGATCGCGGAAGCGGCAGCCCTCCTCAATCGCCGCGCGGCGCAGCAATAGCCGCCCCGGCAGGCGCGCGATCATGGCCGTCGGTGCGGCGGGCGGGCTTGTCCGCGGCGGGATTCGAACCCACGGCCCCAGGATTCGCACCACTTCGGCTTGCGCCGCCGCCGGGGGGCTGCCCCCGCGTTCGTGGTCCGGACTGTCCCTTCACCTTGGGCCGCGAAAGCCTTTAGGTGCCGCCCGTCCAGTCTCTACACCTTCCCGACGCCTGCGGGCGCCGGGCTTGGCTCGGGATCGGCCCGGCGCGAGGACGCCGGGCGTTCCCCGAATTTGAGCGGATCCGCCGCGCGGTTTCCCGGCGCGACGCCCAGTTTCACAACGAGGAATCCTGTGCTCTATCCTGCTGAGCTACGCGGACATCACGCCGCGTCTATAGCGGCTGGCGGAGATGGGATCAAATGCCGGTTCAGATCGCGACCCTGACGCCGAGTTCGACGACGCGATCGGGCGGGATGCGGAAAAACTCGGTGGCGGAAACGGCGTTCCGCGCCATGGCAAGAAACAGCCACATCCGCCACAGCGACATTTTCGGCACCATCGCCGGCACCAGCATCTCACGGCCGAGAAAATAGCTCACCTGCATGGCATCGAACGGCACGTTCTGATCGCGGAGCGCCTCTAACGCGCGCGGAATATTGGGGCTCTCCTTGAAGCCGTAAGACAACACCACCCGATAGCAGCCGGCGCCGAGATCCTCGACATGGGTGCGGTTTTCGGGCAGGACTTCGGGGACGTCGATATTGTTCACGGTCACGAACAACACCTGTTCGTGCAGCACTTTGTTGTGCTTGAGATTGTGCAGCAAGGCTCCGGGCACGTAATCGGGATTGCCGGTCAGGAACACGGCGATGCCGGGGACCCGCACCGTCCGCGATTGCGGCAGGCGGGCGATGAAAGTCGCGAGCGGCAGGCTGTCCTGCTGCCAGCGCGCCAGCATGAGATCGCGTCCGCGCCGCCAGGTGGTCATCACCGCGATCAGCGCGCCGCCGATCACCAGCGGCACCCAGCCGCCCTCGACGATTTTCAGCGAATTGGCGGCGAAAAACGTGCCATCGAGCAGGAAGAAGAAACCGAATACCAGGACCGTCGCGGCGCGCGACCAGAGGAATTGCCGGCGGAACACCACGGCGGCGAGGATCGCGGTGCAGGTGAAGGTGCCGGTTACGGCGATGCCATAGGCCGAGGCCAGGCTGTCACTGGTCTTGAAGGCGAAGACCAGGATCAGGACGGCGATCGCGAGGATGTAATTGATCTGCGGGACGTAGATCTGTCCCTCCTCGGTCTCGCCGGTATGGCGCACCGTCATGCGCGGCAGGAAGCCGAGCTGCATGCATTGCCGGGCCATCGAATAAGCGCCGGAAATCAACGCCTGGCTCGCGATCACCGTCGCGACGGTAGCGAGAATGACCATCGGCAGGCCGAGCCAGGATGGCGCCAGCAGGAAGAACGGGTTGGCGATCGCGCTCGGGTCGCTGAGCACCAGCGCGCCCTGGCCGAGATAATTCAGGATCAGCGCGGGGAGGACGAAAAACGACCATGACAGGCGGATCGGGTGGGCGCCGAAATGGCCCATATCGGCGTATAGCGCTTCCGCCCCGGTCACCGCGAGCACCACCGCGCCGAGCACGATGAAGGCGACGAACCGATAATGCAGGCAAAGCGCGATCGCGTAGCTCGGCGAGAGCGCGAGCAGGATGAAGGGATGCCGCGCGATCGAAATCGCCCCCAAAATGCCGATCACTGCGAACCACAACGCCATCACCGGCCCGAAAACCCGCCCGACGCTGCCGGTGCCGCGCGACTGCACGATGAACAGCACGACGATGATCAGGGCAGCGATCGGCAGGACATAGGTTTGCAGCCCCGGCGCCGAGATCTCCAGCCCTTCGAGCGCCGAGAGCACCGAAATCGCCGGGGTGATGACGCCATCGCCGAAAAACAGGCTGGCCCCGACGATGCCGACCAAAGCGAGGCCGCGCCGCGTGCTCGCGAGTTTCGAGACCCGCTGCGCCAAGGCCATCAGGGCGAGAATGCCGCCCTCGCCGCGGTTGTCGGCGCGCATCACCAGGGTCACGTATTTGACCGTGACGATGAGGATCAGCGACCAGACGATGAGCGAGAGAATGCCGAGAATTTCCGGCGCGTTGATCGGATGCGGCTGCAACAGAACCAGGCTGGTGTGGAAGGCATAGAGCGGACTGGTGCCGATATCGCCATAGACGACGCCGAGCACGGCGAGCAGCACGCCGAGCCGCGGCGCCGCGTCACGTCGTTCGGCGATGGTCATCGGCCACCCGCCGACCAGACGGCGCCGGGGAGCGCGCGCCGATGGCGGGTGAGCAAGCAGGTGAGCAAAACGGGGGGCGGGAGAAGCGGCATCGTCTCGGGCCTCGGCTCGGGTTGTGCGTTGCAAAATCGTGGCGCCGGACGGCACCCATACGCCAGCCGCCACCGGCGGCGCAAGCAGGCGGCGGCCCGGGTCTCAGGCGATGGGCGGACGGGCGCCGAAAATCGCCGTCCCGAGGCGGATTTCGGTGGCGCCGGCGGCGATCGCCGCCGCGAAATCGGCCGACATCCCCATCGAGATCACGCCGAGGTGATGGCGCCGGGCGCAGGCGGCGAGCCAGGCGAAATAGGGCGCCGGATCGCAGCCCATGGGAGGAATACCCATCACGCCCACCAAAGCGGCGCCAAACCGCGCCCGGCAGGCGGCGATGAAGTCATCCGCCGCTTCCCGCGCGATGCCGGATTTCTGGGGCTCGTCCCCGAGATTGACCTCGACCAGCAAATCCGGCCGCCGCCCCTCGCGTGCCATTGCCGCGTCCAGGGCGTCGGCGAGGCCGGGCCGGTCGAGGCTCTCGATGACGTCGAACAGCCGCACCGCGTCACGCGCCTTGTTGGTCTGAAGACGGCCGATGAGATGAAGGCGAAGATCGGGATGGGCGGCGCGGAGAGCGGGAAATTTCGCCGCCGCCTCCTGCACCCGGTTTTCGCCGAAGCGCCGCTGCCCGGCCGCGAGCGCGACGCGGACCGCCGCTTGCGGCTGGGTTTTGGAGACCGCGAGCAGGGTGAGCGCCGCCGGATCGCGCCCCGCCGCCCGTGCCGCCGCAGTGATCGCCGCGCGGCAGGCGGCGAGGCGGGCGGCAATGGCGCCGCTCTCGTCGCCTGCGTCGGGATGTGCTTTGACCTCGGTCATGGACGGCAAACTCCTTGCCTCGGCCTTCCGGGTCAAGCCCTGGCGACGGGGCCGGTTGCCGGCGCTGTGGCTGTTCAGCGACCCGGCGCGGCTGCCCGACCCGCGCGAGGCCGTCCTTCATCTCCCACGCGGCCGGGCCGGGGTGGTGCTGCGCGGTGCCACGCCTGAACTCGCATGCGCGACCGCGCGGCTCTGCCGGGCGCGGCGGATCGCGCTTGCCGTCGCCGGCGATTGGCGGCTCGCCTGGCGATTCCAGGCCGGTCTGCATCTTTCCTCCGGCCGCGCGGCGCGGCGCGAAGGGCCGAAGCCGCGTTTCCTGACCGCAGCCGCGCATTCGGCGGCGGAATTGCGGCGGGCCCGCCGCCGTGGCGCGCAGCTCGTCTTTCTCTCCCCGGTTTTTCCGACCCCGAGCCACCCTGGCGCTGCGGCGCTCGGCGCCGTGCGCTGGGTCGCGCTGGCGTCGCGCGCCCGCCTCGCGGTCGCAGCACTCGGCGGAATCGACGGCGCAAGCCTGCGTCGCCTGCCGCGCCGGCATTGTGCCGGCTTCGCCGCGATCACGGCGCTTGGCGGCGCCCGGCATAGCGGCTAGAGAGCGCCCATGTCGCCATCGCCGCGTCCGCATCTCGCCGCTTTCCGCCTCGCCGCCACGGCGTTCCTTCCGGTGGTGCTCGCGGTCGCGCTCGCCGGTTGTGCGAGCAAGGCGCAGCTCCCCCCTCCCTCCGATCCCGGCCTCGGCGCCAATGCCGCCGGCGCGACGGCGAAGGGCGGGCCCAATCCCAACGCCGGCGTCGGCGTCAACGCCTATCTCTGGCGCGGCGCCCTCGACATCCTTTCCTTCATGCCGCTCGCCTCCGAAGATCCATTCGGCGGCGTCATCATGACCGATTGGTATCAACCCTCCCCCTCGGCCAATGAGCGCTTCCGCGCCACCGCCTATATCCTTGGCCGCCAGATGCGCGCCGATGCCATCCGCGTCACCCTCTTCCGTCAGGTGCAGCAAAACGGCCAATGGGTCGATGCGCCGGTGAGCAAGATCACGGTCGGCGAGCTGGAGAGCAAGGTGCTCGCCCGGGCCCGTGAGTTGCGCACCCATGATCTCGCCCACGGTGCCACCGATTCTTATTGATTAACGGCGATCAATCTGTTTTATCGAACGATCCCAACGGAACATTTCGTTGGAATTCCTCGGTTTGCGCCGCCATTCTCTGGCCAACGCCGGCAAGCCCGCCGGAAGATCGGAGAACGCCATGACGCATCGACCATACCCGACGAACCGGCTGACAAAACCGCGGCGCGCCGGATTGACCGCTCTCGCCGCCCTCGCCCTGCTCGCCGCCCCGCGGCCGGCGCCGGCGGCTGAAGCGACGCTCTATCCGCCCTGGCAAAACGGCGCCAATGACGATGCAACCAAGCGGGGCTTCGAATTCACCGTGCCGGAAGTGGACAATCTCGCCGATTTCCATGGCGACCCGATGACCGCCAAGCTCTCGCTTTATGTCGGCGGCAATTATTTCTTCGCCATGGCGCCGTTGGTCGCCGCCTTCGAGACCGCGCATCCCGATTTCAAGGGACACATTTATTACGAGACCATCCCGCCCGGCATGCTGCTCAAGCAGATCGAGGCCGGCGGCACCATCACCTCGGGCAACATGACCTGGACGGTGCCGGCGGACGCCTATTTCGCCGGGTTCAAGAAAATCCAAGCCTTGATCAAGGATGGGCATTTGGTCGGCCCGGCGGTGCCCTATGTCACCAACCAGCTCGCGATCATGGTGCCCCAAGGCAATCCTGGTCACATCACCAGCTTGGCCGATCTCGGCCGGCCCGATACTCGGCTGGTCATGCCCAATCCGGAATTCGAGGGCATCGCGCGGCAGATCAAGGCGGCGCTGGAGAAGGCCGGCGGCAAGGCGCTCGTCGAGCGCGTCTATGGCGCCAAGGTCGCGGATGGAACCACGCTCCTCACCCATATCCATCATCGCGAGACGCCGCTCTGGCTGATGGAGGGCAAGGCGGTCGCCGGCGTCACCTGGCAGTCAGAAGCGCTGTTCCAGGCGCAGGCCGGCCACCCGATCGCGACCATCGCCATCCCGCCGGCGCAAAACGTGACCGCGATCTATGCGGGCGCGGAGGTCAAGGGCGCGCCGCACCCGGACGCCGCCCGCGCCTGGCTCGCATTCATCCGCTCGCCGACCGCACTGGCGATCTTCGCACGCTACGGCTTCAAGCCGTATAAAGAATAATCCGGACAGGCAAGGAGACCCTCCCATGTCCACGACCACGCTCAGACCCGGCTATCCCAGCCTCGCCGCGCCGCTCGCCGATGCCGGCTGGCAGATCGCCGGGCTTGCGCTGCTCCCGGTCCGCATCATCCAGGGGTTCATCTACTGGGGCGGCGGCTCGCGGCGCTTCATCTATGCCCCCTCCAAGCTCGACGCCTGGGGCGGACATAGCTGGATGGCGCATAAATTCCACACCGCCATGCCCGGGGCGCTGCTCGGCCTCGACAAGGTGATCGGCTTTCTCCTCCAGCATTTCGCCTTGCTCTACGCCTCGGTGATCCTGTTCAGTGCCGCCGAGCTGATCGCCGGCCTGTTCCTCATCCTCGGCCTCTACACCCGCGCCAGCGCTCTGGTGTCCATGGGATTCTCGGTCGTGCTGATGCTGATGTTCGGCTGGCAGGGCGCGACCTGTATCGACGAATGGACGATGGCCGCCGCCAACCTCGCCATGGGCGGAACCCTGCTGCTCGCCGGCGGCGGCGCCTACGCCCTCGACAATCTCCGCCTCGGCCGCACCCCGGCGCTCGCCGGACGCCCGTCCTTCCGCTGGCTCTCGGGCAGCCTGCCGCTGCCGCTCGACGCCCGGCAATCGCGCAACCTCGCCCTCGCCGTCCTCGCCTTCGTCGCCGCCTTCGATATCATCACCTACAGCTATTATCGCGGCTCGGTGGTGACCCCGTTCCATGGCGGCCCGGTCAGCCCGACCAAGCACCACGTCACCATGACCGCGGGCGTGCTCGGCGCCGATGGCAGCGTCCGCTTCCACGCCTATCTCGACGCCGGCACGCCGGAAGCACCGTCCCACATCGTCGATGCCGCCCTGCTCGCCGCCGGCTCGGGGGAGGTGATCGCGCATTGGGACACCAAAACCCTGACCACGCTGCCCAAGAGCGCGATCGTCAATGATTTCGCCTATCAGCAGTTCAAGCCCGGGCCGTTCGGCATCGTCGCCGGCGTCGGCGCGATGGCGACGATCACGCTGCCGCCGGTGCCCGGCGCCGCCCCACCCCCCAGCGCCGGCACCGTGCTGCGGCTGACCAGCGCCAATAATCACGTTTTCACCCTCCCCCTCCCCGCCACCCATTGACCTTCGCGCATGGCTGGCGCCGCCCGGTTCCCGAAAGGGGGCCGGGCGCTTATATTGCAGGGCACAGAGCGGAAATGGAGTGACGTGATGGCTGAGACTTCCCAACAAGTGCCGGTGACGGTGCTCACCGGCTATCTCGGCGCCGGCAAGACGACGCTGCTCAACCGGATTCTGAGCGAAAATCACGGCAAGCGTTACGCCGTGGTGGTCAACGAGTTCGGCGAACTCGGCGTCGATAACGATCTCGTCGTCGATACCGACGAGGAAGTGTTCGAGATGAACAACGGCTGCATCTGCTGCACCGTGCGCGGCGACCTGATCCGCATCCTCGGCGGGCTGATGAAGCGGCGCGACAAATTCGACGGCATTCTGATCGAGACCACCGGTCTCGCCGATCCCGCGCCGGTCGCGCAGACGTTTTTCGTCGACGAATTGGTGCGCGAAAAAACCCGGCTCGACGCCATCGTCACCGTGGTCGATGCGAAGAACCTCACAGCACGGCTCGCCGACAGCCCCGAGGCGAGCGAGCAGATCGCCTTCGCCGATGTCATCATCCTCAACAAGATGGATCTGGTCTCGGACGCCGAAGCGGCGGCGTTGGAGGCACGTATCCGCCAGATCAACCGCTTCGCGCGCATCCATCGCGCGACGCGCGCCGGTGTCGCCATCGCCGATCTCCTCGATCAGGGCGCCTTCGATCTCAACCGCGTCCTCGAACGCCAGCCGGACTTCCTCGAAGACGACAGCCACAGCCATAACGAGGACGTCGCCAGCATGAGCTTCGAGGCGGAACGCCCGATCGATCCCGAAAAATTCAACGCCTGGATCAGCGCCCTGCTCGCCGCCCAGGGGCAGGACATTCTCCGCACCAAGGGGATTTTGCACTATGCCGGCGAGGCCAGGCGCTTTGCCTTCCAGGCCGTTCACATGATGGCCGATGGCGATTTCATCGGCCCCTGGCCGGCGGATGCGAAACGGGCCTCGAAGCTGGTCTTCATCGGCCGCAACCTCAACCGGCCGCAGCTCCGCCGCGGTTTCCTCGCCTGCCAGGTCGAGCCGGCGGCGGCATGAGTGGCCGCAACCAGGCCGATCGGCTGCTCCACGAACGCGGGATCAGCGAGGATTTCGGCGCTTTCGTCGCCGCCGCCGCCTGGACCAGAAATAGCCGCGTTTGCGCCTGCGCGCTCGGCGATGGCACGCTCGCGCTGGCGGATGCCGGGGGGTTCCGGCGCGTGGCCGCGCATGACGGCGCAGCACTGGCGTTGAGCCCCGATTGCGGACCGGCGGGGTTTCTCTCCGGCGGCGATGACGGGCGTTTTCTCTGCGTCTCGGCCGCAGGTGAGATCACCGAGATCGGGCGTTTCGGCCGCAAATGGGTCGAGCATGTCGCAAGCCACGCGAGCGGGCGCCGCGCCGCTGCGGTCGGCAAGACACTCCATCTCTTCGATCAAACCGGGCGCGCGCAAAAACAGCTCGACCATCCTTCGGCGATCACCGGGCTCGCATTCGATGCCAAGGGCAAGCGCGTGGCCGCGGCCCATTATAACGGCGTCAGCCTGTGGTTCGTCGCCTCGCAATCGGACAACCCGCGCCGGCTGGAATGGAAAGGGAGCCACACCGCGCTCGCTTTGTCGCCGGACAATGATGCGGTGGTGACGGCGATGCAGGAAAATGCGCTCCATGGCTGGCGGCTCGCGAGCGGCGAACACATGCGCATGAGCGGCTATCCGGCCAAGACGCAGTCACTCTGTTTCAGCCGCGGCGGCAAATATCTCGCCACCAGCGGCGCCGAAACCGTGGTTCTGTGGCCGTTCACCGGCGGCGGACCGACCGACAAGCCGCCGATCGAACTCGCCGGCGGCGATGGCGTGCTCTGCACCATGGTCGCCTGCCATCCCGAGCATGACACGGTCGCCGCCGGTTTCGCCGATGGCCTCGTGGTGCTCGCCGATATCGCCTCCGAGCGCATCCTGCCGGTCGCGGCGCCAGGACGCGGCGCAGTCTCGGCGCTCGCCTGGAGCGCGGATGGCGCCAACCTCGTCTTCGGGACGGAAACCGGCTTCGCCGCCCGCATCGATTTTTCGAAACGTTAGGGAAGCACGGCGAAAAGTATAGAAAACAGAAAAAATCTTCTTTTTCTGAAGAAAAAGAAGCAAAAAGACTTTCTTCCTGTTTCCTTGGAGTGGCGGTGCCGCAGGCACTGCCGAAAACAGATAAAAGTTTTTTGGTTCTTTTTTTCAAAAAAGAACAATTTTTACTTCAATCGGAGGGCCATCATGGAAAAAATTACCAACGGCAACTTGCACATGGACCGGCTTGGCCTCGGCACCTTCCGCCTCACCGGCGAAGCCTGCCGCGCTGCCGTCGTGCAAGCCCTCGCCCTTGGCTATCGCCATATCGACACCGCCGAGATGTACGGCAATGAGGCCGAAATCGGCGCCGCCATCGCCGAGTCCGGCGTCCCGCGCGCCGAGCTGCACGTGACCAGCAAGGTGTGGTGGGAGCATCTGACCCCGGACGGCATCCGCCGCGCCGCCGAGACCTCGTTGCGCGCGCTCCGGCTCGATCATCTCGATCTCTACCTGATCCACTGGCCGGCGCCGGGGATGGATCTCCCGGCGGCGCTGGATGCGATGACCCGGCTTCGGGAGGCCGGGCTCACGCGCGCGATCGGCGTCTCCAATTTCCCGACCGCGTTGCTCCGCCAGGCGGTGGAGAAGGTGCAGGCGCCGATCGTCTGCAACCAGATCGAATACCATGTCCTGCTCGACCAATCGGCGGTGCTGTCCTATGCCCGCGCCCATGGGCTGTTCGTCACCGCCTATTGCCCGCTTGCCCAAGGTGGGCTCGCCGAACATCCGACACTCGCCGAGATTGCCCGCAAACACGGCGCGAGCCCGGCGCAGATCGCCCTCAAATGGCTGCTCGATCAGCCGGGCGTCGCGGCGATCCCGAAAGCCGGACGGCGCGAGAGCCAGGAAGCCAATCTCGCCGCCTGGAAAATCACCCTCGACGATGACGACCGCGCCCGGATCAAGGCGCTGCCCAAGACCCAGCGCCGCGTCAACCCGCCCTTCGCCCCCGCTTGGGATTAAGCGTTCGCGCCGGCCTCCCACCATTTCAGGATATCGAGGCCATTCCAATGCAAAACGCCCTCATGGCGATTGATATGGGCATAGACCTCTTCGAGATAGCGAATGCGATGGGGCTGGCCTGAGATATAGGGGTGGATCGCGATCGCCATGAATTTCGGGCGTTCCGCCCCTTCGGCGTAGAGGCGATCGAAACTATCCTGGCAGCGCCGCAGCCAATAGGGCGATTCATGGTGCTGGACGATCATCGTCGGGATGTCGTTCAGCTCCACCGTGTAGGGCAGCGTGACCAGCTTGCCATTGCGGGTCTCGATCTCCGTCGGCTCATCGTCATAGACCCAGTCGCCGATATAGCGGATGCCGGCCTCGGCCAGGAGATCGGGGGTCTCGTCGGTCTCGGTGAGGCCGGGGCCGAGCCAGCCGACCGGACGGGTTCCGGTGAACGCCTCGATTTTATCGAGACTTTTGCGGATCATCCCGGCCTGGTCCTCGATCTTGTGGATCGGGATCTGATCCCAGGCATGGCCCATGAACTCCCACCCGGCGGCGTGCGCCTGCCTCGCGACGCGGGGATAATCCTCGCAGACGCGGGCGTTGATCGAAAGCGTCGGGCGGATGCCGAGGGCGGCGAACAGGCGGAAGAAACGCCAGACGCCGACCCGCATGCCGTATTCGTGCCAGGTCCAGTTGGGCACATCGGGCAGCAGCACCTGCCCGGTCGGCGCCGGCAGAATCTGGCGCGCCATCGGCCGGCCGATATCCCAGACCTCGAGATTGACGATGGTCCAAACGACGATCCGGGCATCACCGGGCAATCTGATCGGCGGCCGGTCGACGATCGCCGAGTAGGCGGCGCGTTCACGCGGGATCATGGAACTTTCCTCTCCTTGCCGGGATGCCGCAGCGTTCAGGAAAATCCGTAGAGAATTTTCGGGTTTTCGACCAGGATCCGGGTCCGCGTCGCCGCCTCCGGCGCCCAGTCGGCGAGAAGGTCGAACAGGATCGCGTCATCCGGTTTGACCGTCTCGGTCGGGTGCGGCCAGTCGGAGCCCCAGACGAGGCGCTCCGGCGCCGCCTGGACATAGGCGCGGGCGATGGCGCCGACATCCGCATAGCCCGGCGGGCCGACACGGCTGTCCTGATAGGCACCGGAGAGCTTGACCCAGGTACTGCCACGATCGAGCAGATCGCGGAGCACGGCAAAAACCGGGCCGTTCGTGCCCTCGGACAGCGGAACATGGGCGAGATGGTCGAACACGATCGGCGTCGGCAAGCGCCGGAACAAAGCGGCCGCTTCCACGATCTGCGGCCCGCGCATATGGATCTGGACATGCCAGCCGAGATCATGGATGCGCCGCGACAGCGGCTCGACCATGTCGATGGTCGTTGCCCCCGTTTGCACGAGATTGAAGCGGATGCCGCGCACCCCGGCCTCATTCATGCGGCGCAGTTCGGCGAGCGGAATGTCGGGATGGACGACGGCGATGCCGCGCGCGGTCTTGCCGAAAGCAGCCAGCGCCGCGAGCATGCAGCTATTGTCGGTACCATAGGTCGAGGGCTGCACGACCACGTTCCGCGTGGTGCCGAGGCGGCGCTGCAACAGGCGGTAATCGGCGACCGTCGCATCGCCGGGATGAAGCCCGGCGGCGGGATCGGCGGGGAAATGATGATCATAGATATGGTGGTGGCAATCGGCGGCGTCCGGCGGGGCGATGAGGGTCGGGCGCTCGCTGCCGGCGGACCACGGCACGGCGATCGCCTCGGCCGCCATCGCCGCGCCACCAGGGGCGCCAGCCGCGGTAGCACCGGCGAGGATTTGCAGCGCCACGCGCCGGCCGAGCGGATGTGAAACCATGCTGCTTTTCGTCTCCCCCTCACGCGCTTTGTCCAACCCGCGCCGGCTTGACATATCACCGTCCGCCGCGCTTGGCTTGCGCAAACAGCATAACCACGTCGTCGCGGAAGGAAATGCCATGGGTCTCGAGATCATGCCGCTGCACCCTCTTTTCGCCGCCGAGGTGCGCGGCGTCGATGCCGGGTCAACGCTTGCCCCACCGGTGGTCGCGGCGCTGACGGCGGCGATCGACCGCTATGCGGTTCTGGTGCTGCGCGGGCAGACCCTGACCGATGAGCAGCAGATCGCCTTCGCAAGCCTGTTCGGCCCGCCGGAGATCAATATCGGCGTCCATCGCGCCGCCACCCTGCGCCGCCTCGCGCGGCCGGAAATGGCCGATGTCTCGAACATCAACCCGCAAAACGAGGTCCATCGCCGCGACGATGCACGGCGGATGTTCAATCTCGGCAACATGCTGTGGCACACCGACAGCTCATTCCGCGACCCGCCGGGCGGATTGTCGCTGCTTTACGCCCACGCGGTGCCTTCCCGTGGCGGCGAGACCGAATTCGCCGATCTCCGCGCTGCCCATGACGCGCTCGATGACGAGACCAAGGCGCTGATCGCCGATCTCCGCGCCGAGCATTCGATCATGCATTCGCGCGCGACCCTCGGTTTCACTGAATTTTCCGAAAACGAGCGCGCCGCCCTGCCGCCGGTTGCGCAGCGCGTGGTGCGGCGCCATCCCGGTTCGGGACGAAAGACGCTCTATCTCGCCTCCCACGCCTCACACATCATCGGCTGGCCGGTGCCGGAGGGGCGGCTTCTGCTCCGCGACCTCGTCGAATTCGCGACCCGCCGCGAATTCGTCTTCGTGCATCACTGGCAAGCAGGCGATCTGGTGATTTGGGACAACCGCTGCACGCTCCATCGCGGCCGGCCCTATCCGGCTGAAGAACGCCGCGATCTCCGCCGTGTCACCACGTCCGACCATGCGGCGATGGCGGAGAAAGCGGCCTGAGCGGAGGTTTGGGTGGCCTGTCCCGGATACGAGACCGAGAGGCGCCGATCCGGCGAAGCGAAAGCCGGTCAGACCGAAAGATTGAGCAGCGAGCCGCGCGGCAGGATCTGCCCCGGCGGCAGGGAGGGGAGCGAGAAGGGCTGACCCGGCTGATTGGGCTGCGCCTGCGGGCTCGCCTGTTGGCCGGTGTTGGGCTGGCCGTTCACCATGCTGTTGGTCAAGTCCCGCACCGGCAGGATGGCGCCGGGACGCAGGTTCTGCTGACCCCCGGGGGTGATCGAGAAAGCCGATAGAGATGCGTTATTCAACATGGAAAAGATGGTCGTGTACATGAGTTACCATCTAGTTAAAATGGCCGGGTCTTAAAATTGAATTTTTGTTCTATCACGCATTTGTGATGTGACGTTTGTGATGTCACGCCGGAAACCGCGGCGGCTGGCCGGTGCCGCGCTGGAGGAAGCCATCACCGGCCTCGGAAAGCTGATCGCGACCCACCGTTGACAGCCACCCCGGTGGGCGCGATGATCACGCTTTCCGAGGGGAGCCCCGCGAGGGGGCTGAGATTCCGCCGGCGGCCGAGGGCCGCGCCGCGGTGACCCTGTTGACCTGATCCGGATCATGCCGGCGTAGGGACGGGAGCTTGGCAGGCGCAGTTTCCGCCCTCTCCCCGCCCTCCTCCGGCGCAAGGGAGAGGATGACGCCATGACTATCGAGGTCAAGCCGAGCGCCGTCACCACCGGCCCAATCACCGGCTCGCGAAAAGTGTTTACCCACCCTCCCGCCCGGCCCGATCTCGCGGTGCCGCACCGCGAGGTGGCGCTCGCCGGGGGGGAGGCGCCGCTTCGGATCTATGATCCCTCCGGTCCCTATACCGATCCCGCGACCCGGATCGACCTCGAAGCCGGTTTGCCGCCGCTCCGCGCGCCCTGGCTCGCGGCCCGCGGTTTTTCCACCATCCCCGGCCGGACGCTCAAGGCCGAGGACAATGGCAGCGTCGATGGTGCGCATCTCGTCCCGCCATGCCCGGCCGCGCCGCCCATCCGCGCCGGGATGGATGGCAAAGCGGTCACGCAATATGAATTCGCCCGCGCCGGCATCGTCACCGAGGAAATGATCTATGTCGCGCACCGTGAAAATCTCGGCCGCGCCGAGATGCTCGCGGATGCCGCCGAACGGCGCGCCGATGGCGAGGATTTTGGCGCGTCCATCCCCGCCTTCATCACCCCGGACTTCGTCCGCGCCGAGATCGCCGCCGGGCGGGCGATCATCCCCGCCAATATCAACCACCCGGAACTCGAGCCGATGATCATCGGCCGCAATTTCCTGGTCAAGGTGAACGCCAATATCGGCAATTCCGCCGTCACCTCCTCGGCCGCCGAGGAAGTGGAAAAGCTGGTCTGGGCGATCCGCTGGGGCGCGGACACGGTGATGGATCTCTCGACCGGCCGCAACATCCACAATATCCGCGGCTGGATCCTCCGCAATTCGCCGGTCCCGATCGGGACGGTGCCGATCTATCAGGCGCTGGAAAAAGTCGCTGGCGAGCCGGAAAAACTCACCTGGGAGGTGTTTCGCGACACCTTGATCGAACAGGCCGAGCAGGGCGTCGATTATTTCACCATCCATGCCGGGGTGCGTCTTGCGCATGTGCCGCTGACGGCGCGGCGCGTGACCGGCATCGTCTCGCGCGGCGGCTCGATCATGGCGCGCTGGTGCCTTTCCCATCATCGCGAAAGCTTTCTCTACGAGCATTTCGAGGAGATCTGCGACATCATGCGCCGCTATGATGTCTCGTTCTCGCTCGGTGACGGCCTCCGGCCGGGCTCGATCGCCGATGCCAATGATGCGGCGCAGTTCGCCGAACTCGAGACGCTCGGCGAATTGACCAAGATCGCCTGGGCCAAGGGCTGTCAGGTGATGATCGAAGGCCCTGGTCACGTGCCGATGCACAAGATCAAGGTGAACATGGAAAAACAGCTCGCGGCCTGCGGCGAGGCGCCGTTCTACACCCTCGGCCCGCTGACCACCGATATCGCGCCCGGCTATGACCACATCACCTCGGCGATCGGGGCGGCGATGATCGGCTGGTTCGGCACCGCCATGCTCTGCTATGTGACGCCCAAGGAGCATCTCGGTCTCCCCAACCGCGATGATGTGAAGACCGGCGTCATCACCTATCGCATCGCCGCCCACGCCGCCGATCTCGCCAAGGGCCATCCGAGCGCCAAATTGCGCGACGATGCGGTGTCGCGGGCGCGGTTCGATTTCCGTTGGGAGGATCAGTTCAATCTGGCCCTCGATCCCGATACGGCGCGCGCTTTCCATGACGAAACCCTGCCCAAGGAGGCGCACAAGGTCGCGCATTTCTGCTCCATGTGCGGGCCGAAATTCTGCTCGATGCGGATCACCCAGGATCTCCGCGCCGAGGCCGAGCGCCTCGCCGGGATGGCCGCGAAAAGCGATGAATTCCGGGACCGCGGCGGCGCGCTTTACGTCCCCGCCGCAGCGGCCTCGGTGACGCCATGAACGCATCGCTGGCGACCGGGCGGGTCGCGATCATCGGTGGTGGCATCATCGGGCTTGCGATCGGCTGGCGGCTCGCGCAGGCCTCCGTCGCGGTCGATGTGTTCGAGCGCGGCGAGGCCGGACGCGGGGCGAGTTTCGCCGCCGCCGGGATGCTCGCCGCCGGCGTCGAGAGCGAGCCGGGCGAGGCGGCGCTCTGTGCCTTGACCAGGCGCGGCCAGGCGCTGTGGCCGGATTTCGCCGCCGAACTGGAAGCCGCCGCCGATGTCTCGGTCGGCCTCCGCGAGGAAGGCACGATCGAGATCGCGCTGACCCGCGACGATGCCGCCCGGCTTCGCCACGCCTTCGATTTTCAGCGTCGCCAGGGCGTCACGCTCGAATGGCTGAATGCGGCCGAGGCACGGGCGCGCGAGCCGCATCTCGGGGCGCAGCTCGCCGGCGCGGTGTTCAGCCCGCATGACCATCAGGTCGATAACCGGCGCGTGGTCATCGCCCTTCGCAAGGCGTTTCTCGCCGCCGGCGGGCGTCTTCATGAAGGCACCGAGGTCGCACTGGCGGTGGAGAATGACCGTGCGATCGGCGTCCGGCGCGCCGATGGGACGCTGTTCGCAGCCGACCGGGTGGTGCTCGCCGCCGGCGCCTGGTCGGGGGAGACCGCCGGCCTTCCCGCCGCCGCGCGCCCGGCGGTGCGCCCGATCAAGGGCCAGATGCTGGCGCTCCGCATGGACCCGGCGGCGCCGCTGCTCCGCCACGTTCTCTGGACGCCGCGCGTTTATCTCGTGCCGCGCGGTGATGGCCGGCTGATCATCGGCGCGACCACCGAGGAGCGCGGGTTCGACCCCGCGCTCACCGCCGGTGGTCTGCTCTCGCTGCTCGAAGGTGCGTGGCGGGCGATGCCGGCGATCGAGGATCTGGCGATCATCGAGACCTGGGTCGGCTTCCGCCCCGGCTCGCGCGATGACGCGCCGCTGCTCGGCCCGAGCGCCGTGGCGGGGCTGGTACTGGCGACCGGGCACCACCGCAACGGCATCCTGCTCGCCCCGCTCACCGCCGATCTGATCGCCCGAAATCTGCTGGAAGGCACGATCGACCCGGCGATGGCGCCTTTTCTGCCGAGCCGATTTGCCGCCGCTGCCGCCTGATCATGTCCGGTCTTGCGACAAAGCCGGGCTTGCGGGTGAATGGCGAGCTTGAGCCGCTGGTCACGCGCCTCGCCGATCTCCTCGCCGCCAAAGGCATCATGGCGCCGCGCGGCACCGCCGTCGCGGTCAATGGC
Source organism: Pseudomonadota bacterium (assembly GCA_021798915.1). Taxonomy (GTDB): domain Bacteria; phylum Pseudomonadota; class Alphaproteobacteria; order Acetobacterales; family Acetobacteraceae; genus Acidibrevibacterium. Next base: position 11,542 of record JAJZBM010000032.1, on the reverse strand, counting down.
ACGGTGGTGCCGGCGCGCGCCTGGGGCGAGATCGAGCTTCACCCCGGCGATGACATCGAAATCGTGCGCCCGTTCGGCGGAGGCTGAGCCGTGATCGAGGATCCCCTGACCATCGCCGGAAAATCCTTTCCCGCGCGGCTTCTGCTCGGCAGCGGCGGCTATCCCAATCGCCAAATCCTGCTCGATTCCTTGCGCGAAGGTGGGCCGGCGATGGTGACGGTCGCGATCCGCCGCATCAGCCTCGAAGCCTATGCCGAAAGTCTCGTCGATGCGCTGGCCGGATACGTCCTGCTGCCCAACACCGCCGGCTGCGCCAGCGTGCGTGACGCCCGTCTCACCGCCGAACTCGGCCGCGAGGCGCTGGGGACGGATTGGGTCAAGCTCGAACTGATCGGCGACCGCGAGACGCAGTATCCGGACATCGAATTGCTGCTCAAGGCGACCGATGAACTGGTGCGCGCCGGCTTCACCGTCCTGCCCTATGGCAACGACGATCCGGTGAGCTGCCGCAAGCTCGCCGATCTCGGCGCCGCCGCCGTCATGCCGCTCGGCGCGCCGATCGGCACCGGGCTCGGCATCATCAACCCCTATGCCATCGCCCGTATCGTTGCGACATGCCCGGTGCCGGTCATTCTCGATGCCGGCATCGGCACCGCCTCCGACGCGGCGCAGGCGATGGAGCTGGGCTGCGCCGGCGTGCTGCTCAACAGTGCCGTCGCCGGTGCCGAAGACCCGCCGCGCATGGCGCGCGCCATGCGGCTCGCCGTCGAGGCCGGGCGTTGCGCCCATCGCGCCGGGCGCATCCCCAAACGCACCCAGGCCGAGCCGTCGAGCCCGCAACTCGGCCTGGTCGGGGGCGGCTGATGGCGGACCATACCGCGAGTGCCGCCCTGCTCGAAGCCTGCATCGAAGCCGGAATCGACTATATGTTCGCCAATCTCGGGAGCGATCACCCGCCGCTGGTCGAGGCCCTCGCCCGCGCCCATGCCGAGGGGCGGCCGGCGCCGCGCCTCATCACCTGCCCCAACGAGATGGTGGCGCTATCGGCGGCGCACGGCCATGCCCAGGTTTCCGGGCGGGCGCAGGCGGTGCTCGTCCATGTGGAGTGCGGAACGCAAGCGCTGGGGGGCGCGATCCACAACGCCGCCAAGGGCCGCGCGCCGGTGCTGATCCTCGCCGGCGCCTCGCCCTTCACCCAGGAGGGCGAGCTTCCCGGCAGCCGCAACGAATTCATCCAGTGGATCCAGGATGTTTTCGACCAGCGCGGCCTGGTGCGCGGCTATATGCGCTATGACAACGAGATCCGCAGCGGGCGGAACCTCAAGCAGATGATCCACCGCGCGTTGCAATTCGCCCATAGCGACCCCAAGGGGCCGGTTTATTTGATGGCCGCGCGCGAGGTTCTGGAGGAAGAGGTGCCGCCGGTCGCGATCGATGCGGCGCGTTGGCGCCCGCTCGCCCCGGCAGGGCTCGCGCCGTCCGATGCGGCCGAAATCGCGGCTCGGCTGGCGCGCGCCAAGCGCCCGCTGGTCGTCACCTCCCATCTCGGGCGCAATCCGGAAGCGGTGCCGCGGCTTATCGCGCTTTGCCGGCGGCTTGGGATCGGCGTTCTCGATTCGGTGCCGAGCGCCCTCAACTTCCCGGCCGACGACCCGCTCTATCAGGGCAGCCAATGGAATGAGAAGGTGCAGAATCCGGCGCTCGCCGAAGCCGACCTGGTGCTGGTGATCGAGAGCGACGTCCCCTGGATCCCGCAAATCAACCGCCCTTCGCCGGATGCCGACATCATCCATATCGACGTCGATCCACTGAAGGAGCAGATGCCGCTCTGGTATATCGGCGCTGTGCGCAGCTTTCGCGCCGATGCCGCGACCGCGCTTGGCCAGATCCTCGCCGCCCTGGAGACCGTTTCGCTCGCGCCGGCGGCGATCGCCGAACGTGCTGAGCGCCACGCCGCCCGCCATGCGGCCCGGCAGGCAGCGATCGCGGCACGGGCGGAAGCCTCGGGCGCGATCACCGGCGATGTCCTCACCGCCCGCCTCCGCCGCCATCTCGATGCGCGGACGATCGTCCTCAGCGAAGGCATTTCCCATTACCAGACCATCCTCGATCAGCTTTGCCTCACCCGCCCCGGCAGCCTGTTCGCCAGCGGCGGCGGCTCGCTCGGCTGGAATGGCGGGGCGGCGATCGGGGTCAAGCTCGCGCGGCCCGATCACACCGTGGTCGCGCTGACCGGCGATGGCTCCTACATGTTTTCGGTGCCATCGAGCGTCCACTGGATGGCGCGGCGCTACCAGACGCCATTTTTGCAGGTGATTTACAATAATCGTGGCTGGAAATCACCCAAGCTCTCGCTGCTGGCGCTGCACCCGGAGGGGTTCGCGAGCCGCGCCGAGGAGATCGGGGTGAGCTTCGCGCCCGCCCCCGATTACGCCGCCATCGCCGCCGCCGCCGGCGGCGCCTTTGCACAGCGCGTCACCGAGCGCGCCGAACTCGACGACGCCATCGCCCGCGCCTTCCATGCGGTGCGGGTGGAAGGGCGCGCCGCGGTGCTCGATGTCGCCGTCACCCCGCTCTGATCCCATGCCACCGGGTGAGCGAAGTCTTTGCCAGCAAGTCTCCGCAAGCCCAAAAATAGTCTAAGGGCCGCGTCCGGTATCCTCGGCGGCGAGCGGCAGCGCCGGGTGTTGCGGCGCATCGGGATGCCGGGGTGTGGGCGCCGGCGGCACCCAGGGGCGCACGCCACGCCATTCCCGCTCGCTCACCAACCGCACCCCGCTCGCGTCGAGCCAGGCAGCGGCCGCACCATCGCGCCAGACGGTGAAACGGTCGATATGCGGAATGCCTCGGCAGCCGCCACGGAGCGGCACCGGGGAGACGACCAGCGCCGCGTCATCACACGCGGCGGGCAGGGCGACGCCGTCACTGAGCAAAAGCGCCGCCGCCCGGTTTGTGTCCGGGTGGAGCAGGCAAGCGCCATCGGTGCAGGTGACCGCCGCCGCCGGCGCCGCACTGAGTGGTAGCAATGGCCCGCGCGCCCAGTATTCGGCCCATGCATCGCGGGTGAAGCGCGAGGCACCGGGTTGAGCGAGGACGAATACCCCCGCCGCCGTCCGAAGGCCGATCAGCTTGGCATCGGGTGAGACCAGCAGATCCGGTGGCCTAGAGGCGAGCGGCGAGGCGAGACCGAGCGCCAGGATCGGAACGCCCCAGAGCCTGAGACGGCTTCGCCAGATTCCGAGCCAGGCCATGCCGAGCGCGATCAACAGCAGCCCGCCGCTCGGGATGTGTGCAACCGGGAGCGTCGCCGCCGGCAGCCCGGCAATCGCGTGCGCGATCGCGAGAATGAGCCCGATTCCCCAGCCCATCGGCACCAGCGCCAAAGCCGCGATCCCGAGCGGCATCAAGGCGAGCGCGATCAGCCCGCAGGGCATCACCCAGAACGCGGTGATCGGCACCGCGATCAGATTGGCGAGCACGAAATAGAGCTGCACCCGGCCGAAATGCGCCGCCCCGAACGGCGCCGAGGCGGTGCCGGCGAGCAGGCTGGTCAAGGCCAGCATCACGAGATGCCGCCGCCAGCGCGCGGTGATCCGAAAGAGCGCCGGCCACAGCGCCTCATAGCCGGAAATCAGCGCGAGAACGGCGGAAAAACTCATCTGGAAGCTGACGCCGACGATTTCCTCCGGCGCGCCGAGTAGCACCGCGCCGGCGGCGAGTGCCAGACCGCGGAGCGATACCGCCCGCCGCCCGGCGATGAGGCCGAGCGTCACCAGGCACGCCATCGCGAAGCTGCGCCGGATCGGCACATGCGCGCCGGTCAGCAGAAGATAGCCGCCGCCGGCGGCGAGCGCCGTCAACGCCGCGATCTGCCGCGCCGGCCAGTGGAGCGCCGGCCATTCCAGGGCGGCGAGCGAAAGCCGGGTAAAGCCGAGCACGAGGCCCATGACGATGCCGATATGAAGCCCGGCGATGGCGAGCAGATGCGCGAGGCCGGCATCGCGGAAGGCAGCCCGATCGGCCTCGGGGATGGCGGCGGAAAACCCCGAAAGCAGCGTCGCCGCGATCGCGCCCCGCGCATCCGGCAAAACCGCCATCACCCTGGCCGCGATGCCGGCGCGGATCGCCTCGATCATGGCTTCGAATTTCGGCGCCGGCGCCGGTGCGAGGCGCCCGAGCGGCCCGAGCGCCGCGCCATAGCCGCCGAGCCCATGAAAAAAATCATCGCGCTGCAAATCCCAGGCGCCGGGATAAGCAGGCGGCGGCGGCGGCATCAGAAGGGCGCGGAGCGATACCGTCTCGCCGATGGTGAACGCCGCCGCATCGTCATGGCGGAGGCGGAGACGAAGACGCCGCGGCAAAACCGGCCCGTCGCCGATCCGCGCCTCGGCGAGCAACAGCCGGCTGCCTTCCGGCAACCCCTCGATCGCATCGACCCGCCCGCTCAGCATCACCGCCTGATGCGGCAGAGCGAGCACCGGCGGGGCGCGCCAGGTCGCGAATTGCGCCGCCGCGAAACCGAGGGCGGCAACGAAAACCAGGCCGGGGACGAGGCGCGCGAGCGGGTGGCGCAGGAGAAAACCGAACCCCGCCGCGCCGAGCGCCATCACGGCGGCCCCGAGCCAGAGCGGCGGCTCGTGGTGCAATGCAAAATAGAGCACGTCGCCGGCGCCGAGGAACACCGGCAGCCAGAGCGCGAAGCGGCCGCGCTCGGCCTCGATCAGGGCATAGAAGGCGAGCGCGACACTGGCCGCGAATTGCCTGATCTCGCCACTGATTTCCGCCCGCCAGACCCGCTCCACCCGAAAACCCCCGCCATTGCTGGCAAAGCCGGAGAAAATTTACATCAAGCGGCGAGAGAGAGATAAGAAATCGTCAGCGCGCCGCGGACGCGGCGCCTCTCAGCCGGCGACGAGCCGCGCCAGCGTCGGCGCGGCATCCGGCGCCGCCCAGTTGATCGGGCCTTCGAGGCGTCCGGCGATGCGCCCGGCGCGGTCGATGATCAGCGTCGTCGGTATCCCCTCGACATGCAGCGCCTGCAACACCTCGCCGCCGGGATCGAGCCAGATCGGGAGCGCGTCGATGCCGTGGCTGGCATAGAAAGCGCGCACCGAGGCGGCGCCGCCGCGATCGGAGGAGAGCGGCAGAACCTCGATGCCATGCGCCTTGACCCGCGCCGCCAACTCATCGAGCGCCGGCATCTCGGCGACACAGGGCGCGCACCACGTCGCCCAGAGATTGAGCACCACCCCGCGGCCGATGAATTCCGCGAGCTTGTGCGCCCGACCGTCAGCGTCATGGAGAACGAGCGCCGGGGCCGGCACCGGCGGCACCACCAGCGTCATGGTGCTGATATCGGCCAGACTCTCCTCGGCCAGCGATTTGCCGATCAGCGCCGCCGTCGCTACCGTGCCGGCGAGCGCGAGCGCCATGCGACGGGTCAGAATTACCATGCGGGATACCCTTTCGTGACCGACGACAATGACTCCATCCGCCCCGGGGTTGCCAATCCCGGCCCGGATGTCAACCATCCCCCCGTCGCCAATCAACAATGGGGCGGGCGCTTCGCGGCCGGGCCGGCGGCGATCATGCAGGAGATCAACGCCTCGATCGGCTTCGACCAGGCGCTCTGGCGCCAGGATATCAGGGGCTCGCTCGCCCACGCCGCGATGCTGGCCAAGGTCGGGATCATCGCTGGCGAGGACGAGGCGGCGATCCGCGCCGGTCTCACGGCGATCGCGGCGGAGATCGAGACCGGTGATTTTCCCTTCGCCGCCGCCCTCGAGGACATCCATATGAATATCGAGGCGCGGCTCACCGAGCGGATCGGCGAGGCCGGCAAGCGTCTCCACACCGCGCGCTCGCGAAACGACCAGGTGGCGACCGATTTCCGCCTCTGGGTGCGCGATGCGATCGATGGGCTCGATGCACAGGCGGCCGACCTGATGCGGGCGCTGGCGCGCCGCGCCGCCCAACACGCCGCCGACCCGATGCCCGGCTTCACCCATCTCCAGACCGCGCAGCCGGTGACTTTCGGCCATCATCTGCTCGCCTATGTCGAGATGCTGGCGCGCGATCGCGGCCGCCTCACGGATGCAAGGCGGCGCCTCAATGAATGCCCGCTCGGCGCCGCGGCGCTGGCCGGCACCTCGTTTCCGATCGACCGCGCCATGGTCGCCGCCGCCCTCGGCTTCGACCGGCCGATGGCGAATTCGCTGGATGCGGTCTCGGATCGTGATTTCGCGCTCGAATTTCTCGCACTCGCCGCGATCATGGCGATGCATCTGTCGCGCCTCGCCGAGGAAATCATCATCTGGTGCAGCGCGCCTTATCGTTTCGTCGCCCTCTCGGACGCCTTCACCACCGGCAGCTCGATCATGCCGCAAAAACGCAACCCCGACGCCGCCGAGCTGGTGCGCGCCAAGACCGGGCGCATCAACGGCGCGCTGATCGGGCTGCTCACCGTGATGAAGGGCCTTCCGCTCGCCTATGCCAAAGACATGCAGGAGGACAAGGAGCCGGTATTCGACGCCGCGCGCGCGCTTTCGCTCGCGCTCGCGGCGATGGCCGGGATGGTGCGCGATCTCCGCCCCGAGACGGCGCGGATGCGCGACGCCGCCGGCGCCGGGTTCGCGACCGCGACCGATCTCGCCGACTGGCTGGTGCGCACGCTTCATCTTCCGTTCCGCGAGGCCCATCACGTGACCGGCCGGCTGGTCGCCCGCGCCGAGGCCAAAGGCGTCGATCTCGCCGCGTTGACGCTCGAGGACATGCGGGCGGTCGAGCCGCGCATCACCGCGGAGGTGTTCTCGGTGCTCGGGATCGATGCCTCGCTCGCCTCGCGCGTGAGCTTCGGCGGCACCGCGCCGGAAAACGTCGCGCGCGCCGCGCAAGCATGGCTGGAGCGGCTGGAATGACGGCGCGGCCCTGGCGGCGGGCGCGGCTCGGGCGGGCTCGGCTCGGGCGGGCGCTGCTGCTCGGCTTCGCCCTGGCCTTGGGCCTCGCCGCTTGCGGCAAAAAAGGCGCGCCGCAAGCGCCCGGCCCGAAAGACCAGATCACCTATCCCCGCGTCTATCCGCCGTATTGAGTTTTCATGGACAACGATCTTTCCGGACCCGACCCCTCGCCCGCCGAACTCATCGCCGCGCGGCCGCAACTGTCCTATCATGCGATGGACGGGCTGCTGCTGTCCGGGGTGCCGCTCAACGCCATCGCAGATAGCCTCGGCACACCGACCTGGGTTTATGACGCGGGCACGATGCGGGCGCGCTATCGGGCGCTGGCGGGCGCGCTCGATGGGCTTGCGCGCATTCATTATGCGGTCAAGGCTAATGACCACCTCGCCGTCTTGCGCCTGTTTTCCGCCCTCGGCGCCGGTGCCGACGTGGTGAGCGGCGGTGAATTCGCGCGTGCGTGCCATGCCGGCATCGCGGCCGGGGCGGTGATTTTCTCCGGCGTCGGCAAGACCGAGGTCGAACTGCGCGAGGCCCTCGCCGCCGGGATCGGGCAGATCAATGTCGAAAGCGCCGAGGAACTGGCGATGGTCTCGGCGATTGCCGGCGCGATGGGGCGGGAGGCGCCTGTCGCGCTCCGCGTCAATCCCGATATCGACGCGAAAACCCATCCCAAAATCACCACCGGCCTGCGCGGCAATAAATTCGGCATTCCCTTCGACGACATCCCGGCGCTCTATGCCCATGCCGCGCGGCTGCCCGGCCTCCGCCCCGTCGGGCTCGCGGTTCACATCGGCAGCCAGATCACCGAAGCCGGCCCTTTTCGCGCAGCACTCGACCGCATCGCCGGGCTGGTCCGTGATCTCCGCGCCGCCGGCGAGCGCGTCAGCCGCGTCGATTGCGGCGGCGGGCTCGGCATCGCCTATCGTCACGAAACCGCGCTCGCGCCCGCGCTTCTCGCCGGCGTCCTCCGCGCCAGCCTCGGCGGGCTCGATCTCGCGCTCGTGGTCGAGCCCGGGCGCTGGCTGGTCGGGCCGGCGGGCGTCTTGCTCGCCAGCGTGGTGTTGGTGAAAAACGCCGCGCCGCGCCCCTTCGTGGTGCTGGACGCGGCGATGAACGATCTCCTCCGCCCGGCGCTTTATGACGCCTGGCACGGCATCGTGCCGCTCGCGGCGAAAGACGCGCAGGCGCCGCCGGTCGCGGTCGATGTCGTCGGCCCGGTTTGCGAGAGTGGCGATAGTTTCGCGGCCAATCGTCTCCTTCCCCCCCTTGTTCCCGGCGCGCGCGTCGCCATTCTCGAGGCTGGGGCCTATGGAGCGGTGATGAGTTCCACCTATAACGCGCGCCCGCTCGCCGCCGCGGCGATGATCGACGGCACGCAGTGGGCGATGATCCGGCCGCGCCAGACGCGGGACGATCTCTGGCGCGGCGAGAGCGTGCCGCCTTTCGCCGAGGCGTCCGGGTGACGGCGCCGCGCCGCACCATTGATCCGCCCGCGCTCCCCGGGCTGCGCTGGGCGCGAGCCCGCGCCCGGGCGGTGCTCTTCTTCGAGCGTCTCTGGCCGGCATTGTGGCCGGCGGTCGGGGTTTTCGGCCTCGCCCTGCTCGCGGCTCTCCTCGATCTGCCGGCGCGCTTGCCGCCGGCGCTGCATGCCACATTGCTCGCGGCGCTGGTGCTCGGGCTCGGGTTTCTGCTCTGGCGTGGCGGGCGCGGCCTCACCTGGCCCGATCGTGCCGCGGCGGAGCGGCGGCTGGAGCGCGCTTCCGGCCTCGCCCACCGCCCGCTCACCGCCCTCGCCGATCAGCCCGCCCCGCTGGGGGCGGCGAGCGCGGCGCTGTGGCACGCCCATCGCGAGGCGGTGCTGGCGCGCATCGGGCGCCTCAGGAGCGGCTGGCCGCATCCCGGCCTCGCGCGGCATGACCGCTTCGCGCTCCGTGCCGCCCTCATCGTCGCCCTCGCCGCCGCCTGGGTGATCGCCGGGCCTGATGCGCCTTCCCGGATCCGCCGCGCTTTGACCCCGGATCTCGCCTTCGCCGCCGGCCGCCCGACGCCGCTTTTGCAAGCCTGGATCACACCGCCCGCCTATACCGGCCTCGCGCCGCTTTTTCTCCACGCGCCCGGGGGTGCGGTGAGCGTTCCCGCCGGGTCACGGCTCAATGTCACGCTGAGTGGCCGCAATACCCGGCCGCGCCTTCTGTTCAATGGCCAGAGCACTGAGTTCACCGCGCTCGACAAAGAGAGTTTCGAGAGCGAGACGGTGCTCCGCGCCAGTGGCCGGCTGGTGGTACGCCAGGGTTGGGCGGAGCGCGGCGCGTGGGAGGTGACGCTCATTCCGGCAACGCCGCCGAGTGTTGCCTTTACCGCGCCGCCGGAGCCAGCAGCCACCCGGCCGCGCGCGTCCTCCGCTGACCCCCAGCCACCCGAACTCCGCGTGCCGTGGCAGGCGAGCGACCAGTACGGCGTCAAGGCGCTCGGCCTGCGTCTCGCGCTCACGCCACGGCCGGAGGCGCCGGCGCTGGACACGCCCCTGCCGCTGCCCGGCGGCAGCCCGAAATCCGCCCACGCAACCGCGATCCTCGACCTCACCGCGCACCCTTGGGCGGGGCTGCCGGTCTCGGCGCAGCTGGTCGCGCGCAATGAGGCCGGGCTGGAGGCGACGAGCGAGCCCGCCACTTTCACCCTCCCGGAACGCCATTTCCACAACCCGATCGCCCAGACCCTGGCGGAGGCGCGCAAATCCCTGAGCCTCGACCCGGGCGCGCGGCTCGGCGCGCTCGCGCTTCTCGACCAGACCGCCCAGCGCACCGCCCTCTTCGGCACCGATTACGGGGGCTGGGTCAATTACCGCGCGATCGAGGCCTTGTTGCGCCGCGATCCGGCGCCGACCGCGGTTGGCGAGGCGCAGACGCGGATGTGGCAGCTCGCGCTGCATTTCGAGGAAGGCCGCACCGGCGAGACGGCGCAGGCACTGGAAGCCGCGCGCCAGGAATTGCACGACGCGCTGGAGCGCCGCGCCGCCGGCGAAAAAGTCAGCCCGGAGGACATCGAACGTTTGATGCAGCGCTTTCAGGAAGCGCTCGCGGCGCATCTCCAGGCTCTCGCCGAGGAAGCGAAAAAAGCCGCGCCGCTATCCGCGTCCGCGACACGGGTGGATGCCGAGAAGCTCCGGCAGATGGCGGAGCGGATGCGCAAAGATGCCGAGGCCGGCCGGATGGATGAGGCCCGCGCCGAAATGCAGACATTGGAGCGGATGCTGGCCGCGCTCCGCAACGCCCACGCCCATCCCCGCGATCCGGCCCGAGAGGCGGCCCGTGAGGCCGCCCGCAAGCAGCGCCGCGAGGAGGAGGGGGCGCTCCGCGAACTCGTCCGTCAGCAGGGCGCGCTGCTCGATCGCGCCCAGGCCCGCGCCGAAACGCAAGACGAAGACGCCGGGGCGTTCCATCAACCCGGCGGTCTGCCGCTCGGCCTGATGCCCGTCCCCCACCCGCCGACGTCATCGGACCAGGCCAATGCCAGCGCGGCACAGCGGGCGGATCAGCGTGGCGAGGCGGCGCTCCGCCATGCCTTGCAGCAATGGCGCCGCAAACTCGGCCAGGCGGGCGGCGCCCGGAGCCAGCAAAGCGACGCCCAAAGCCCGCAGAGCGGCGGGCAGGCCAATGATCCATCCCCCGCCGATCTCCATCGCGAAAATGCCGAGGCCAATTTCAACGAGGCCGATATGGCGATGAGCCATGCCGAGCACGAACTCGGCCAGGGCGAGGACGCGGCGGCGGCGGCGGCCGAGCAAGAGGCGCTGACCGCGCTGATGAAGGGTGGCCAAGCGCAGGCGCGGGCCGAGGCGGAAACGCGCGATGACAGTGATCAAAGCGCCGATCAGGAGGGAGAGGGCGACAACCAGCTCGGCCAGAGCAGTGGCGAGGCGCGTGGCGGCGAGGATGGCACCGATCCCAACGGCGCCGGCCGTGCCCGCCAGCTCCTGCGCGACCCGCTCGGCCGCGCCGTCGAGCAAGGCAGCGCCGGCACCGATGAAGCAAACGACGTCGCGGTGCCGGATAGCATGGAACAGGCCCGCAGCCGCACCATCGAGGACGAACTCCGCCGCCGCGGCGGCGAACGCGAACGCCCGGCGGAAGAACTGCGCTATATCGACCGCCTGCTGCAGCCGTTCTGACCGGCAGCATCATTTCACCATCGCGAACGCGACCAGCGCGCCACCAAGCTGCACGGCACCCGCGACGCGCATCGCGGCGACCAACCGCGATCAGAGTCCGTTCGTCGCGCTGGTCAACAGCGTCTCGATCAGCGGACAACCGGGCTGCTCGGCGGCATCGCCCCGCGTGTCGCATTGCGTGATCAACGCAGTCAGCGCCTTTTGCATGGCGCAGAGATCGGCGATTTTGGTCCTGACCGCGGCGAGATGGGTCGCGGCGAGATCCTTCACCTCCGCGCAGGGCACGTCGCCGGCCTCGGCCAGCCGCAGCAGCGCGCGCACTTCGTCGAGCGTGAAGCCGAGTTCGCGGGCGCGGCGGACGAAGGTCAGGCGCTCGACATGGGCGGGGCCATAGGCGCGGTGGCCGCCTTCGGTGCGG
>JAJZBM010000009.1 GCA_021798915.1 Pseudomonadota bacterium | reverse complement strand
GGCGATTAAACGCTCCAGAACCTTCCAGAACCGTCGCGAGATGAGCCGTTCTGGCATCGATTTTCGGCAATGCCTTATCGGGAGCGGACGACGCTTTGCGCAAGCAAACATCGCAATACATGATCCAAGCCAGAGCGAAATAGGCCATCTCCCAGCCATGGGTGATCATGAACTCGTTGGTGGCTTGGATAACGCCATATGTTCCGTTGCTGAACCCGATTTCGGCTGGGATGTAATCATTCATCACGATCCATCCATCCGGCTTAATCTTCGGCAAGATGGCTTCGAGGTCACGCCGAACGCCTTCATACGTGTGATCGGCATCGACATAGAAGACATCAACGCTGCCGTCAGGCAGCGAAGAAATCACGGTTGCACTGTCACCTTCCATAACCTCCACTTGGCCGCCGGCAATCTCGCGGGCAAACCGGTTCCGATAGAACTCACCATGTGTCCGCCCACCGAAATGCTCGCTGGTCGGAATATCCCAAAGAGAAGGCAATTGATGAAGATCAAACCGGTCAATGGCCAGAAACCGGCGAGGACGGCATGCGGCCAGAATGGCGTTTGAGAATTCACCCAGTGCCACGCCAATTTCGGCGATCACCGCGTCTTGCGGCCACAACGTGAGAGCGGCCAGACGGCTGGGCACTATGCGTGCATGACGCAAATGCGCATCCGAAAGCACTGGGTAACGTGCGGGATCACGAACTGAATTGTCCATTTGTCTATTTTGACCCAACCTTGCGAGCGGTGAATGGCGAAAGTGTATGTGCCGTAGCCACTCCTGTAGCAAAATACCGACGCTTTTTCTACCTGAGAGCGGCTACAACACGAGCACTTTCCTGGAATTCAGTTTCGGATTTGCCCAGAAGCTCGCGTCTGCAAATTTTGCCAATATATCTGGAGGAATGGAAAGCATGCGAGATTCGCGGTGAATATGGCGTTTCACCGCATGCAACCCGGGTGCGCCAAGGTTGGCGTCATAATCGGGTTCATCATAGATGATGTTATCAAAATCATGGCGGAAAACGGCTCATTTAAAACGTGATACAGCTTTTCCAGGACCCTGTCCGGATCCCCCACCAGGGATTCGTACTGCACGAGAATGAGCTTGTTTGCGAGATCACCAAACCATGCCTCTCGCAGGGAGCCCCGCGCGAAACCTACCAGCCCTTTCTCTTGTACCGCACCCGGTTTCCTCGCGCCCGGATCGGCAAGATGCGCCGCCAGGCCGAGCGGCGGGCAGACCGATGGAACCGCGCCGCCAAACACGAGCCGCCGAAGGGAACCCCCGGATCAGCCCATGGTCCGGGCGATTTCTTTGCGGCGTGCCATGCGATTGCCCCTCGACTGTCTTGTGCTTTCGTCCCGCTTGCGGACACGGTGCCGACAGTTTCTTAGTTGTATTTTTTAGTCCAATCGCAAATTTTGATTTATTTGGTGGAGCCAAGGGGAGTCGAACCCCTGACCTCCTGAATGCCATTCAGGCGCTCTCCCAACTGAGCTATGGCCCCCGTGGCGCGGCTTATAGAGGGCGGCGGGCGGCGGATCAAGCGGGGGGGTGCGCTGTTTCGGCCGGTTTCTCTTCGCCGGGCAACGCGATCCCGGTCAGGGCCTGCCAGACCCGGATCACGAACGCGTCGTCCTTCGCCCCCTGGCCGTTGGCCGCTGCGGCGAGAAAGAGCTGATGCGCCGAAGCTGCGAGCGGCAGCGGGAAGGTGAGGGCGCGCGCCTCATCGAGCACGATGCCGAGATCCTTGACGAAAATATTTACCGCCGAGAGCGGCTGATCATCGCCGTCCAGGATATGCGGCACGCGATTCTGCCACATCCAGGAACTGCCGGCGGAGCTGGAGATGACGTCGAACAGGGTTTGCGGATCGGCGCCGGCGCGAATGCCGAGCGCCAGCGCCTCGGCGGCGACGGCGATATGCACGCCGGCGAGCAATTGGTTGACCATTTTCACCGTGCTGCCGGCGCCATGCGCCGCCCCCAGCCGCCAGATTTTTCCGGCGATCGCTGAAAGCATCGGCTCGGCCTTGGCGAAGGCCGCCTCGGGGCCGGAGGCCATCACCGTCATCGTGCCGCCTCGGGCCCCGACCATGCCGCCCGAGACCGGCGCGTCCAGCATCAGGAGGCCGTGCTCGGCGAGTCGCGCGCCGAGCGCCGTCGCGCGCTGCGGTGCGAGCGTCGTTGCGCAGATGACGACCGCACCGGGCGCGAGGCGCGGGACACAGCCCTCAGCGCCGAACAACACCGCCTCCGCCTGCGCAGCGTTGACCACGAAGATCAGAACGCCGTCGAGGCCGTCCGGAAGATCGGCGGCGCGGGCGACGCTCCGCCCGCCGCCGGCGGTGAGTTCCTCGCGTGCCGCCGGGCGGAGATCGCAGCCGGTGACGTCATGGCCTTTTTTGACCAGGTTGAGGGCCGCACCCATGCCCATCGACCCGAGTCCGATCACACCGCATTTCATGAGGCTTTTCTCCTTCCTGTCGTCATCCAAAGCCGGGCCGGCGCAGCCGCTCCACGGCGGCCACCAGGGCACGGCGGATGCCCGGCTCCAGCGCCGAATGCCCGGCGTCGGAAACCACCGTGAGCCGCGCCCCGCGCCAAGCGCTGGCCAGGGTATAGGCGGTTTCCGGCGGGCAGATCATGTCATAGCGGCCCTGCACGATCTCGGCCGGGATATGGCTGATGCGGCCGATGCCGGCGAGCAGCCCGCCCGGCGGCAGAAACAGATCATGGGCGAAGTAATGCGCCTCGATCCGCGCGAGGCTGAGCGCGGTGCGGTCCTGGGCGAAGGCGCTGACGGTGTCCGGGCTCGGCAGCAGGGTGCTGCACGAGCCTTCATAGAGCGACCAGGCGCGCGCCGCCGGCATATGCACCGCCGGATCGGGGTTGGTCAGGCGGCGGAGATAGGCGCCGAGCACGTCGCCACGCTCGGCTTCGGGCAGATAGCCGACGAAGGCGGCATGGGCATCGGGAAAAAAATGCGCGAGGCCGTGGAGGAACCACGCCACCTCGTGTTTGCGGCCAAGAAACACGCCGCGCAGCACGCAGCCGGCGACCCGGGCGGGATGCGCCTCGGCATAGGCCAAAGCCAGCGTCGAGCCCCAGGAGCCGCCGAATAGCAGCCAGCGCTCGATGCCGAGATGGCGGCGCAGTGTCTCGATATCGGCGACGAGATGGGTGGTGGTGTTCTCGTCGAGGCCGCCATTCGGACGCGAGCGGCCGGCGCCGCGCTGGTCGAAAATCACCACCCGCCATTGGGTCGGGTCGAAAAACCGCCGATGCACCGCGCCCGCGCCGGCGCCCGGACCGCCATGCAGGAACAGCACCGGCAGGCCGGAAGGGCTGCCGACCTGCTCCCAATACATGACATGCCCGCCGGATAGCGGCAGGAAGCCGGTTTCGTACGGCCCGATTTCGGGAAACAGATCACCGCGCGGCATGGCGCTACCATAGAGCGCTTTGCCGACCCCGGTAAGGCTACGCTTTCTGGTCCGGAGCCGTCGCCGCGCCGGTCGGGGCGTGCAGATCGCCGGCGCGGACACTGGCGATGGCGTTGGTGAGAATTTTCTCGATGGCATCATTGTCGAGCACGTTCGAAAGCACCCCGAGCCCGCCGCCGAGCAGAGCCGAGGCGATCGACAATTCGTCGATATTCTTCTCCATCAGATATTTGATGGCATGCTGGATGACCGAGCCGGCCTGGCCGAGATCGTGCAGGGTTTTCTCGTCATTGTGCCCATCGTCATGCGCGTCGTCATGAGCGTCGGCGGGTTGATGTTCGCGGCCCATTTTCGTGTCCTTTTCATTCGGGGTATGCGCGCCGGGTGGTGGGCGGCGGTATGAACGTTGGTATCATGCGGCGTCGAGGGGCTCGGAGTGGCGCTGATCGGCTTGAACGGCCCAGAGCCGGGCGTAAAGACCGGATTTCGCCAGGAGCGACGCGTGGGTTCCGCGTTCGGCGATGGCACCGGTGGCGAGGACGAGAATCTCATCGGCCTCGATCACGGTCGAAAGCCGGTGCGCGATGACCAGGGTGGTGCGGGTTTCCACCAATTGGCGGAGGGCGGCATTGATGTCGCGCTCGGTTTCGGTATCGAGGGCGCTGGTCGCCTCGTCGAGGATGAGAAGGCGCGGATTCTTGAGAATCGTGCGGGTGATGGCGATGCGCTGACGCTCGCCGCCGGAGAGTTTCAGGCCGCGCTCGCCGACTCGGGTCGCGTAGCCTTGCGGCAGGCCGGTGATGAAGTCGTGGATCTGCGCGAGCCGCGCCGCGCGCTCGATCTCCGCCTCGCTCGCGCCGGGGCGGCCATAGGCGATGTTGTAGGCGATGGTGTCGTTGAACAGCACGGTATCCTGGGGGACGACGCCGATCGCGGCGCGGAGGCTCTCCTGCGTGAGGGCGCGGATATCCTCGCCGTCGATCAAGACCCGTCCGGCGCTCGCCTCGTAAAACCGGAAAATCAGCCGGGTGATGGTCGATTTTCCCGACCCGGTCGGCCCGACGATGGCGAGCGTCGCCCCCGGCTTCAGGTTGAAGCTGATCTCGTCGAGGATCGTCCGCTCGGGGCCGTAGCCGAAGCGCACCGCCTCGAAAGCGAGCGCCGCCGGCGCGCCGCTCGGCGCCAGCGGCCGGGCCTCGGGGCGATCGGCGATGGTCTGGTGCTCGGCGAGCAGGCGGAACATCTGCTCCATATCGACCAGGCCCTGCTTGATCTCACGATAGACGAAGCCGAGGAAATTGAGCGGCTGATAGAGCTGGATGAGATAGGTGTTGACCAGCACGAAACGCCCGACGCTCATGCCGGCATGGGTGACGTCGCCGGCGGCCATCAGCATCACCGCGACCAGGCCGAGCGCGATGATCGTCCCCTGGCCGAAATTGAGCGCGCTCAGCGTCACCTGGGATTTGACGGCGGCGCGCTCATAGGCGGCGAGCGAGGCATCATAGCGCGCCGCTTCCAGCGCCTCGTTGCCGAAATATTTGACGGTTTCGTAATTGAGCAGGCTGTCGAGCGCCTTGGTCTGGGCGTCGCTGTCCATGGCGTTCATGGCGCGGCGGAAGCGCACCCGCCAGTTGGTGAACAAAAGGGTGAAGCCGATATAGGCGAAGACGGCGAGGAAGGTGACGGCGGCGAAGCGCCAGTTGAACATCCGCCACAGGATGACGGTCACCATCACCACTTCGAGAAGCGTCGGCAGAATATTGAAGACGGCGAAGCGCAGCACCTGCTCGATGCCGCGGGTGCCGCGGTCGATGGCGCGCGCGAGGCCGCCGGTCTGGCGTTCGAGGTGGAAGGCGAGCGAGAGGCGGTGGAGATGGACGAAGGTCTCGCGCGCGATGCGGCGCACGGTGCGCTGCTGCACCCGCGCGAACAACGCATCCCGCCATTCGCCGAAGCCGGAGGCGGCGATGCGGGCGAGGCCATAGGCGCCGATCAACGCCACCGGCACCACCATCGCCCCGCCATGCTTGGGCGCCAGCAGATCGACGGCGCGGCTGTAATAAACCGGCACCAGAACGGTCGCGATCTTGGCGGCGATCAGGCTCGCGATGGCGAGGAGTATGCGCGCCTGCCCGCGCCGGTCGCCGCGCGGCCAGAGCCAGGCGAGGAGAGAGCCGATGGTCGCGAGCGAGGAGCGGGAGGGGGCGGGTCTGTCCATGGGCAATGTTGCGTTGCATGTGGCACGGCGGACCCCGGTTGCAAACCCCGGTTCTGGCTTTTCCGCGCCGAGACCTTACATGCATCGCCATGGACAGGCTGTTGCGCCATATCAAGGCGTGTCGGAATGCGCGTCTGCCGGGTGCGCGGCGTGCGTTCCGGCTCAGCGGCGTCGCCGTCGGCTGGGTCGCGCCGGCGCTCGCCGCGCGGCTGCTCGACCTTCCCGGATTTCGCGCCGATGGGGACGCGATCGACCTCGCAGCACCAGCGCGGCTGGCCGAGATCGCCGCTGCACTTGCCGCCGAGGGGCTGTTTGCCTGGCGCGGAGAAGCCTTCGATGTCCGCGCCGAGGCCGGTGGCGCGGTGCTGGCGCGCATCGATCGCGGCGCCTTGCCGGCATTCGGCCTTCGCGCCGAGGGGGTGCATGTCAATGGCCTGGTGCGGCGCGGGGATGGCTGGTTTCTCTGGGTCGCGCAGCGGGCGCTGGATCGGCCGCTCGATCCCGGCAAGCTCGATCATCTCGTCGCGGGCGGGATTCCGGCCGGCTTCACGCCCTGGCAAACCCTGATCAAGGAGGCCGCCGAGGAGGCCGCGATCCCGGCGGCACTGGCGGCGCAGGCGTGCCCGGTCGCGGTGCTCGATTACGCGATGGAACGCCCGGAGGGGCTGCGGCGCGATCGCTTGCATTGTTTCGATCTCACCTTGCCGGCGGATTTCGTGCCCCGCGCCGCCGATGGCGAGGCGGCGGGCTTCGCCCTCTGGCCGCTGGCCGAGGTGTTAGCGGCGGTGATGGCTGGGGATGCGTTCAAGTTCAACGTCAACCTGGTGCTGATCGATCTTTTCCTGCGCCACGCCGTGATCGACCCGCAAAGCCCGGACGGACACCGCTTGCGTGCCGCCCTGACGGGCGAGGCTCTGGCGGGCGAGGCTCTGGCGGGCGAGGCTCTGGCGGGCGAGGCTCTGGCGGGCGGGGACGCGGCCGGCTAGCGCCGCCCGGCGCCCATGAGTGCGGCACCAAACAGCGCCGCGGCGATGGTCGCGACGATGATCAGAAAGCGGAGCCGCCACGCCGCCGCTTCCGCCTCGGCGGTCATCGTCCGGCGCAGCGCGGCGCGCAAAGCCGCCGCTCGGGCCGGGAGATCGGCATCATGGTCGGCCGCCGCCGCGCCGCCGAATCGTGCCTCGTCATTTTTGCCCAGTGCCGCCGCCATGGCGTCGATTTCGGCCGCCCGGCCGCCGGCGAGCGCGTCATCGACCATCGCCTCCTCGTGCAGGGCGCGGGCAAGCGGCAGGGGCGCGGCATAGGTCGCGAGAATGCCGGTCAGCCCGACGACGACGAAGGCCATGGCAAGAAAGGCGATCAGGCTTCCGCCCGGCCGCCGGGAGGCCGGGCTCATGCGTAGCGCCGCAGCAGCGCCACCAATCGCCCTTGCAGGCGCACCCGCTCGGCCGGGAAAATCCGCGTCTCGTGGCGGGGATTGGCGGGTTCCAGCGCGATCGAATTGCCGCGCCGGCGCAGCCGCTTCAGCGTCACCTCGGCCTCGTCGATCAGGGCGACGACGATCTGGCCGTTTTCCGCCCCCTCGCCACGGCGGATGATGGCGGTGTCGCCATCCAGGATGCCGGCATCGATCATCGAATCGCCAGCCACTTCCAGCGCGTAATGCTCGCCATTGCCGAGCAGCGCGACCGGCACCTCGATCAGCGCGCCGTGATCGCGCAGCGCCTCGATCGGCAGGCCGGCGGCGATGCGGCCATAGAGCGGCAATTGCACGGCACTCGCCGCCGAGGCCGCGCGCACGCCCTGGAGTCGGGCAGAGAAGTCACCGTGAATGACGTTGGGAGAAAAGCTGGGGGGAGAAACGCTAGGGGAGGGGAAGCCCGGTGCCGCTTCCGGGGCCTCGCTGGCGTCGTCATTGCCTGGCATGCCGGCCACGCTGTCCTCGGGCAGGCGCAGCACTTCGAGGGCGCGGGCACGGTGATGGCGGCGGCGGAGAAACCCCCGCTCCTCCAGCGCCGAGATCAGGCGGTGGACGCCGGATTTGGATTTGAGCCCGAGCGCGTCCTTCATCTCCTCGAAGCTCGGTGAGAAGCCGGTGCTGCGCAGATGCTGATCGATGATGGTCAGAAGTTGATATTGCTTGCGGGTCAGCATGCCGAGCCTTTTTCTGCCATGTGCCAAAGACGCCGGCCGCTGACAGCAGCGCGCCAGGCGGTATCGCGCGAGAGGGAACGCTTATGAGGGCGGGCCGATTCCCGGACTATGTTCTATATTGGTTCTTATTCGTTCGTCAAGCGTCGCGGGCGCGGAATCCTCACGGTTTCGCCGGCGCTGCTGGCGCGGTGAGGCCGAGCGCGTCGTAGAGCCGGATGCTCGGTGGCCAGCTTCGCATCACCGCGCCGCGATGATGGGCGGCGGCATAGCCGGCATAGACCACGATCGCGAGGCTGGCCGCCCAGCCGAGCCAGATCGCAACCCCCGGCCGGCGGCGCGGCGGGATGCCGGGGGTTGCGATCATCCGCGCCGATGTCGCGACCAGCGGTGTCTCCGGAATCAAAGGGAAGGAATCGGGCGCCGGCGCGGCCTCCGGGATCTCCGGTGCCGGCGGGGGGGCATTGGCGCTCGGCTCCCATTCATGCCCGCAGCGCGCGCAGCGGGCCCGCCGCCCGGGCACGAGCAAAGCCTCGGGAACCTCGTAAGTCGCGGCGCAGGCGGGACAGGTGATCTGCATGACTGTCTCAGGACGTTACCATGCTGACTTTGGCGTGCCGGCCCGGCCCTGACAATGCCGTTGGCGGGGTTTGCGCCGCCTTTCGCGGCTTGGCAAAAGAAGCGGGAGAACAGCACGGTTCGGAATGATCAGATTTCACCAGGTCGGACTTTCCTATGGCGACGGGGCCGATGGCGGCGGGGCGGGGCTGGTGTTGCGTGATATCAGCTTTGCCGTCGCGGCGGGCGGATTTCGCTGGCTGCTCGGCCCCTCCGGTGCCGGCAAGACCAGTCTTCTGCGCCTGCTCACCCTGGCCGCGCGGCCGAGCCGGGGCGAGGCGATCGTTCTCGGCTGTCCCATCCATGCCGCCGCGCGCCGCGATCTCGCGGCACTCCGCCGCCAGATCGGCGTCGTATTCCAGGATTTCCGCCTGCTCGGCCATCTTTCGGTGTTCGACAACGTCGCCCTGCCGCTTCGCCTTGCCGGGCGGCCGGAGGGGCAGATCAGGGCGGACGTCACCGAAATGCTGCGCTGGGTCGGGCTCGCCGGCCACATGGCGGCGCTGCCGGCGACGCTTTCCGGCGGCGAGCAGCAGCGCGTCGCCATCGCCCGCGCGGTGATCAACCGCCCGAGCCTCATTCTCGCCGACGAGCCGACCGGCAATCTCGACGAGGCGCAGGCGGAGCGGCTGATGCAGCTCCTCGGCGAGATGAACCGGCTCGGCACCAGCGTCATCGTCGCGACCCATCAAACCGCGCTGGTCGCGCGCTATCCGGCGCCGGCGCTCCGGCTCGAACAGGGGCGGCTGGTTGGCGATGGTTAGCGCCCGCGCCCGGCTGCGTCCGGCGGGGTTTGACGAACTCGGCCTCAAGCGCGCTTTCGCCCCGCGTCTCCTGCCGCTTCTGGTCGCGGCGGTGGCTTTGCTCGCCGCGCTGGCACTCGCCGGGATGCTGGCCGCGGCGGGGCTCGCCCGGCATTGGCGCGAAGGGGCCGGCGCGAGCTTGACGGTGCAGGTGCCCGAGCCCGAGGCGCCAGCGGCCACCGGCGCCGGGAGCCGGGCGGAGGCGGTGCTCGCCCTGCTCCGCGCCGATCCCGAAATCGCCGCCGCACATCGTCTCGGCGACGCCGAACTCGAGGCGCTGCTCCGCCCCTGGCTGGGGGCGGCGCCACGCGCCCTTGGCCTTGCGGTGCCGGCGGTGATCACCGTCCGCCGCGCCGCCGCGGCGCCCCCGGTCGCCGAGGACGCGCTCGCGCTCCGGCTGGCGCGGCCGGCACCAGGGGCGCTGGTCGAAGCGGCGGGGCCGTGGTTTGCGCGTCTCGCGGCGCTGGCCCGCAGTTTAGAGGCGCTGGCGGCGCTGGCGCTGCTCATCGTCGGGGTGATCGCCGCCCTGGTGATCGCGATCGCGACCCGCGCCAGTCTCGCGGCGCGGCGCGAGGCGCTGGAGATCGTGCATGGTCTGGGCGCGAGCGACTCCTATATCGCCAACCGATTCGCCGCCCGCGCCCTATGGCTGGCGGCGCTCGGCGGGATCTTCGGCACGCTGGCGTCGCTGCCGGCGCTGGCGCTGCTCGCGCGGCTCGCCGCCCCGTTCGCGGCGCTGATGGTGCCCGGTGGCGGTGGCGTGGGCGGTGGCGTGGGCGGTGGCGTGGGCGGTGGCGTGGGTGGGGGCGGTGGTGCGGCCGGCGGCATCGGGCCGATGGCGGCGCTGTGGCTGGTGGTGCTGCCGGTGGCGGCGGCGGTGATCGGCTGGCTCACGGCGCAGGTGACGGTGCGGCGATGGCTTCGCCGCTTGCCATGACCCGCGCCGGGCACACGGCCTTGGCACTCGCGCTGGCCGCCGCCATCCTCTGGTTCGCCGGGCTTTTCTGGTTCGTCGCCGCGACCGGCGCCTCGCCGCCGACCGATCCGCCGCGCGCCGACGGGATCGTCGTCCTCACCGGCGGGGCGGACCGGATCGCCGACGGGTTGCGCCTGCTGGCCGCCGGTAAGGGGCGGGAATTGCTGGTCTCGGGAGTGTCCTCGAAGCTCGACCTCGCCGAGATGGCGCGCCATGCCGGGCTCGATCCGGCGCCGCTCGCCGGCCATGTCACCTTCGGCCGGGCGGCGCTCTCGACCCGCGGCAACGCCGCCGAGGCAGCGCTCTGGGCGCGGCAAAATGGCTTCCGCTCGCTGATCCTGGTGACCGCGACCTATCACATGCCGCGTGCCCGCGCCGAATTCGCCCGCGCCATGCCCGATGTCACGCTGTACGCCGCCGTGGTCGTGCCGCCGGCGATGCGCAGCCTCCGGCAATGGACGACGCTCAGGCTGCTCGCCGTCGAATACAGCAAATTCCTGATCGTCGCCTCCGGGCTCTCGGCGCTGCTGCCAGGACATGATGGGGGGGCGTGATGTTTCTGCGTTCGGTGCTGTTCAATCTCTATTTCTTCCTGCTCACCTTCGTGCTCGGCCTCGGCGGTTTCGGTGTGCGCTGGTTCGCGCCAGGCCGGGCGCTGGCGTATGCGCAATTCTGGGCGCGGCTCTTGCTCGGCGGTTTGCGGCGGATCAGCGGCATCTACCCGGTGCTGATCGGGGAGGAGCATCTGCCGCCGGATGGGCCGATGCTGATCGCCTCCCAGCATCAATCGGCCTATGACACGCTGGTCTGGCTGACGCTGCTGCCCCGCCCGGCCTATGTGATGAAGCGGGAGCTGGTGAAAATTCCGCTGTTCGGGCCGCTCACGCCGCTCGCCGGGATGATTTTGGTCGATCGCGCCGGGGGCGCGGCGGCCTTGCGCGGTCTGCGCGACGAGACCCGGCTCGCGGTGGCGGAGGGGCGCCAGATCGTGATTTTCCCGGAAGGCACCCGCACCCGTCCGGGCGAGCGGCGGGCGTTGCAGCCGGGGGTCGCGGCGATGGCGGCGGCGGTGAATCTGCCGGTGATCCCGGTTGCAACCGATTCGGGCCGGCGATGGGGAAAGAATGCATTTTTCAAGCGCCCGGGGCCGATCCATATCGTCGTCTGCCCGCCGCTCGCGGCCGGATTGCCACGCGCGGCCCTGCTCGCCGGGATCCAGGCGGCCTGGGACGCAGCCCCGATGCCTTTATCCCCGCCAGGATGTGGGTAAATCTGTGGGAGGATGGGCGTGAAGTTCCGAGATTACCCCAATGTTAAAATTCAACCATTTGTAAAAACTCGCTTTTCTTCCGATTTCCGGCCGCCGTAGCGGGGTTTCGAGAGGTGGGGATATCTCTTGGCCCCTGCTCCTAGACGGTTTTTCGCCACGCCCTCTTGCCGTGCCCCCTTCAGTGATCGAGCGCCCGCCCGCGGGTTTCGGGCAGGGCGAAGGCGGCGAGGAAAAACACCACATAGGCGATGACCGCGAACACCGCGATGGCGTCGGCGAGCGGAATGATCTCCGCCAGATAGCCGACCAGGGTCGGGAACAGGGCGCCGATGCCGCGGCCGAAATTATAGCAGAATCCCTGCCCCGAGCCGCGCATCGCGGTCGGGAATAATTCGGTGAGGAACGGGCCGAAGCCGGAAAAATACCCCGAGGCGAAGAAGCCGAGCGGAAAGCCGAGCACCAGCATCGCCTGGTTCGGGATCGGGAATTGGGTATAGGCGAGAACGAGAACGATCGCCGCCGCCGAGAAGACGAGAAACAACATCCGCCGCCCGATCCGGTCGGCGAGCCAGGCGCCGGCGAGGTAGCCGGCGAAGCTGCCGGCGATCAGTGTCGCGAGATAGCCGGTCGAGCCGATCACGCTGAGCCCGCGGCTGGTTTTGAGGAAGGTCGGAAGCCAGGTGGTGATGGCGTAATAGCCGCCTTGGGCGCCGGTCGAGGCGAGGGAGGCGAGGAATGTCGTCGCCACGATGTCGCGGGCGAAAATGCGCGTGAGCGTCGGATGTGGCGTGTCCTTGGCAAGGTGCCGCGCCCGGTTCCGCGCCGCGAGCTCCGGCTCGGCGACGTGGCGGCGGATATAGAGCGTGAGCAGCGCCGGGGCGACGCCGAGGGCGAACATTGCCCGCCAGGCGAGCGCAGGCGAAAGTTCGGAAAATAGGATCGCCTGGCCGAGCACCGCCGCCCCCCAGCCGATCGCCCAGCCGGCCTGCACCGAGCCCACCGCGCGGCCGCGAAATGCCGGGCGGATCACTTCCCCCATCAGCACCGCGCCGACCGTCCATTCGCCGCCGAAGCCGAATCCGAGCAGCATGCGAAAGAGAAGCAACTGATTGAAGCTCTGCGCGAAGGCCGAGAGCAGGCTGAATAGCGAGAACCATAGAATGGTGAGCTGCAGGGTGCGCACCCGGCCGATGCGGTCCGACAGAAACCCGGCGAGCCAGCCGCCGATCGCGGAGGCGAACAGGGTCACCGTCGCGGCGAGGCCGGCGCGTCCGCCGCCGACCTGCCAAAGCTGCATGATCGAGCCCAGCACCAGCGGATAGATCATGAAATCCATGCCATCGAGTGCATAACCGGAGGCACAGGCGACGAACGTGCCGCGTTCGGGCGCGGTCATGCTGCGGAAAAACGCCCATAGGCCGGTTTCGGCGGGGGGCGCGGTGATCTCGGAAATGGCCGGATTCCTTTCTGACTGGCGGGGTTACAGCGTCGCCGCGGCGCGGGCGGCCTGGTTGTAATGGCCGGAAAGCGCGCGCAGCAGGGCAGCGAGCGCCGAGAGTGGCGCCTCGCCCGGGTTTGCCGCGGCAAACCCCGCGACCAGCAGCCGCTCGCGGATCGTGGCGTAGCGGGCGCAGAGCGCCGCGCCGGCGGCGGTTGCGCGCACCAGCACCTCCTTGCCGGCGCGCTCGCTGGTGATGAGGCCGGCGCGGGTGAGCTTGCGGAGCGCGTAGGTGATGAGATGCGGATCCTCGATGTCGAGGACGAGGGCGATATCGGCCCGCCGCTTCGGCCGGTCGCGATGGCGGACGGTGTGCAGGATCAGCACTTCGATCGGCGAGAGGCCAGGCACGCCGGCGGCGGCGGCGCAGCGGATCATCCAGCGTTGAAAGGCGTGATGGGCGAGGGTGAGGCCGAATTCGATCTCGGAAAGCGCCGGCGAGCCGCCGGCCGCGAGATGGGCCGAGGAGACCACGGGATCGCGCCGGATCTTTGGGGCTGCCTCGGGCTCGGACATCGGTGGCATTTCCTTGATGGTTGGTCGTTGAGAAAACGTTGACGATTTACCAAGAATTTGTCAATGATAGATCCGAAAAATCACCAACCAAGCCCGAGGAACCGCGATGAGCGAAACCGCCGTCCGCCCTGAAACCCCGCTTGCTTCCGGCTGGCAGTTTTGGATCGATCGCGGCGGCACCTTCACCGATATCGTCGCCAGGACGCCGGACGGGCGCCTCGTCACCCATAAGCTGCTTTCGGAAAACCCGGGCCGCTATGCGGACGCCGCGATCGCCGGGATCAAGGCGATGCTCGGCCTCGATCCTGCGGCGGCAATCCCGCCCGGCGTGATCGACGCGGTGAAAATGGGCACGACGGTCGCGACCAACGCCCTCCTCGAACGCCGCGGCGAGCGCACCCTGCTCGTCGTCGATCGCGGATTTGCCGATGTCTTGCGGATCGGCAACCAGGCGCGCCCGCGCCTCTTCGATCTCGCGATCACGCTGCCGAGCCAGCTTTATGAAACCGTGGTCGAGATCGATGGCCGGATCGCCGTCGATGGCAGCGAGGTAACGCCGCTCGATGAGGCGCGGGCGCGCGAAGTCTTCGCCGAGGCCCGCGCGGCCGGGCTTGCCGCTTGCGCGATCGTGCGCATGCATGCCTGGAAATACCCCGATCACGAGCGCCGGCTCGCTGAGATCGCCCGCGATGCCGGCTTCGCGCAGGTCTCGGCGAGCCACGCGGTCAGTCCGCTTTTGCGGCTGGTGCCGCGTGGCGATACCACCGTGGTCGATGCCTATCTCTCGCCGATTCTCCGCCGTTATGTCGATCGGGTGGCGGATTCGCTCGCCGGGACGCGGCTCTATTTCATGCAGTCCCATGGCGGGCTCGCCGAGGCGCGGCATTTTCAGGGCAAGGATGCCATCCTCTCCGGCCCCGCCGGCGGCATCGTCGGCGCTGCCCGCACCGCCGCCGCGGCCGGGATCACCCGCATCATCGGCTTCGACATGGGTGGCACCTCGACCGATGTCGCGCTCTATGACGGCGCTTTCGAGCGCGCCTTCGAGACCGAGATCGCCGGGGTGCGCATGCGCGCGCCGATGATGGCGATCAACACGGTCGCCGCCGGTGGCGGCTCGATTTTGCATTTCGATGGCGCGCGGCTCCGCGTCGGCCCGGATTCGGCCGGTGCCGCGCCGGGTCCGGCGAGCTACCGCAATGGCGGGCCGCTCACCGTGACCGACGCCAATGTCTGTCTCGGCAAAATCCAGCCGCGCCATTTCCCGGCGATTTTCGGCCCCGCCGGCGATCAGAGGCTGGATGACAGTTTGGTGCGGGAAAAATTTGCTGCTCTGGCCGCCGAAGTCAGCGCCAAGACCGGGATCGCGCAGACCGCCGAGCGCCTCGCGGAGGGCTTCGTCGCCATCGCGGTCGCCAACATGGCCAATGCCATCAAGCAGATTTCGGTGCAAAAGGGCCATGACCTCGCGCGCTTCACCCTTGCCTGCTTCGGCGGCGCCGGCGGCCAGCATGCCTGCCTGGTCGCCGATGCGCTGGGCATGGACCAGGTGTTTTTGCATCCCTTCGCGGGTGTGCTTTCGGCCTATGGCATGGGGCTTGCCGATCAGGTGGTGATGCGCGAGCAGGCGGTGGAAACGCCGCTCGATGACGCGGCACTCCCCGTTCTAGAACAATCCCTCGCCGAACTCGCCGCCGAGGGCACCGCGGCGCTCATCGCGCAGGGGGCGGCGCGGGAGGCAATCCATGTCAACCGCGCGGTTCATCTGCGCATCGAGAGCACCGAAGCCGCGCTTCCCGTCGCCTTCGGCACGCTGGCGGCGATGCGCGCCGAATTCGCGGCCGCGCACAGCGCCCGCTTCGGCTTCGCGCCGCCGCCCGGGCGGGCACTGGTCGCCGAACTGGTCGCGATCGAGGCGATCGCCCCGGGGGAAGCGGTCGCCGAAGAGACGCTGGCGCCCCGCGGCACCGGCGCGCCGGCGCCGATCGATACGGTCACGCTGTTCAGCCAGGGTGAGGCGCATCGCGCGCCGGTGTTCGAGCGCGCGGAACTCGCCGCCGGCGATCGTTTGCCGGGCCCGGCGCTGATCCGTGAGGCCAATGCGACGACGGTGATCGAGCCCGGCTGGCAGGCGGAGATCACGGCGCGCAACCATCTGCTGCTGACCCGCGCCAGCGCGCGCAAGATGCGTAACGCCGCCGGCACCGAGCGCGCCGATCCGGTGCTGCTCGAACTGTTCAACAATCTCTTCATGAACGTCGCCGAGCAGACCGGCGCGGTTTTGCAAAACACCTCGCTCAGCGTCAACATCAAGGAGCGGCTCGATTTCTCCTGCGCGATTTTCGATGGTGATGGCGCGCTGGTCGCCAATGCGCCGCATGTGCCGGTGCATCTCGGCGCCATGGGGGAAAGCGTGCGGACGGTGCTCACGCGGCGCCGCGCGACCCTGAAACCGGGCGACGTCATCGCCCTCAACAATCCCTTCAACGGCGGCACGCATCTGCCCGATGTCACCGTCATCACCCCGGTATTCGACGAGAGCGGGCGCGAGATCCGGTTTTTCGTCGGCTCGCGCGGGCATCACGCCGATATCGGTGGCACGACGCCGGGTTCGACGCCGCCCGCCTCCACGACGCTCGAAGAAGAAGGCGTGGTGATCGACGATTTTCTTCTCGTCGAGGGGAATGCCTCGGGCGGGCATTTCCGCGAGGCGGAATTCCGCGCCCTGCTCGGCGCCGCGCGCTATCCGGCACGCAGCCCCGATGTCAACGTCGCCGACATCAAGGCGCAGGTGGCGGCGAATGCGCGCGGGGTGCAGGAATTGCAGCGGGTGATCGCGCAATATGGCTGGGACACCGTCGCCGCCTATATGCGCCATGTGATGGACAATGCCGAGGAGAGCGTGCGCCGGGTGCTGGCGCGCATTCCCGGCGGGCGCTTCACCTATCGCATGGATCGCGGCGTGCCGCTTGCGGTCGCGGTGCGCATCGATCCGGCGCGCCGCGCCGCGATCGTCGATTTCACCGGCACCGGCGCCGAGCAGACGGATGGTAATTTCAACGCCCCGCCAGCGGTGACCCGCGCCGTCGTGCTCTATGTTTTCCGCTGCCTGGTCGGCGACGACATTCCGCTCAACGATGGTTGCCTGAAACCGATCGAGATCGTGATCCCGCCGGGAAGTTTCCTCAGCCCCTCGCCCGGGCGGGCCGTGGTTGCCGGCAATACCGAAGTGTCACAGGCGACCTGCAACGCGCTGTTCGGTGCGCTCGGGGTGATCGCCTGCAGCCAGGCGACGATGAACAATTTCCTGTTCGGTGATGCGAAGTATCAATATTACGAGACGATCTGCGGCGGCACCGGCGCCGGGCCGGATTTCGACGGCACCGCGGCGGTGCAGACGCACATGACCAATACCCGCATGACGGACGCCGAGATTCTCGAACTGCGCTATCCGGTGCGGCTCGAGGAATTTTCCATCCGGCGCGGCTCGGGCGGCGCCGGGCGCCATCGCGGCGGCGACGGCGCGCGACGCAAGCTCCGCTTTCTCGCGCCGATGACCGCGGTGATCGTCGCCTCACGCCGCGAGGTGGCTCCCTTCGGGCTCGAAGGGGGCGCGGATGGCGCGCCCGGGCGGCAATGGGTCGAGCGCGGCGATGGCCGGCGCGATGTGCTGCGCGGCGTCGATCGCGCCGAACTCGCGCCCGGGGATGCGTTCGTCATCGAAACCCCGGGCGGTGGCGGGTTCGGCACGCCGGATTGAGCGTATCTCTCAGCTCTTCAGCATCGGGCAGGCTTTTTCGGCGAGCGGCCGGAACGCCTGATCGGCCGGCGTGGTGGCGAGGATGTTGAACACGTCCCACGGCATCTTGCTTTCTGCGGGCTTCTTCGCCTCCAGAAGAAATACCGGGGTGATGAAGCGGCCATCGGGGCGGATTTGCTGGTGGCCGAAGCAATCATCGTCGGTCGGGATCGCTTTCATCGCCGCGATCGCCGCCCGCCCGGAGCCGCGCGCCGCCGGGACGCCGAGCTTGGCCACCGCGCGCAGATACTGGGTGACGCCGGCATAGCAGCTCGCATGCAGGCTGCTCGGGTAATTATGCGGCGATTTCTTGAGGAAGCGCGTGGTGAAGGCGCGGGTGCGGTCGTTGGTGTCCCAGTAGAAGGTATCGGAAATCAACAGCCCCTGCGCCGTCTCCAGCCCCATGGAGTGGATTTCGGTGACGAAGCCGAGCAGGGCCGCGACCTTCATGCCATGTTGGGAAAGCCCGAATTCGCGCGCCTGCTTGACGCAGTTTTCCATGTCGCCACCCGTGTTGCAGAGGCCGAGCACCTTGGCGCCGGAGGTCTGCGCCTCCAGGAGATAGGAGGAATAATCGGTGGTGCCGGGGAAGGGGTAGCGCGCCGCGCCCAGCACCTTGCCGCCCTTGCTGGTGACCAGCCCCGAGATGTTCTGCTCCAGCGCATGGCCGAACGTGTAGTCGGCGACGATGAGAAACCAGCTATCGCCGCCGCGCTCGACGATCGCAGAGCCGGTGGAGTGTGCGAAGCACCAGGTATCGGGCGCGAAATGCACCATGTTGGGGTTGCAATACTTGCCGGTGAGATCGCCCGACGCCGCGCCGGTATTGAGCTGCGCCTTGTCCTTTTCGGTGGACACGGTGTTGACCGCCAGCGCGACGGCGGTGTTGTTGAGATCGGCGATGGCGTCCACCCCGTCGCGGTCATACCATTCGCGCGCCAGCGCCGAGGCGACATCCGGCTTCTGGCGATGATCGCCGGAGAGGATCTCGACTTTGAACCCGTATTGCTCGGGCCGGAAATCCTCCACCGCCTGCTCTGCCGCCAGCACCGAGGTGGGGCCGGAATTATCGCGGTACTGACCGGAAAGATCGGTGAGCACGCCGATGCGGATGATGGCGTCCTCGGCGGCGCGGGCCCGGGTGAGCGGCGTCGCGGCGAGGGCGGCGCTGGAAGCGAGCAGGGTGCGGCGTGTGATCGGCATGTCTGGTCATTCCCCCGAATTTGGCGTGCCGGCTGATCTCGCGGCAGCCGGCGCAGTCTAGCCCCGAACGCGAGCGGGGCGAAAGCCGGGGTGATCGGGCGGTCAGTGAGGCGGGACGAGCCTTATGGCCTCCGCCGACATTCGACCTCGTATGTAACATATGATACATTTTTTGCCCTGACGGCTTGACAGAGCACCGCTCCTCGTTGATACGCTACGTTATAACGTTTGTTTTTAATCGGCCAGCAGAGCGGTGAAGCGCCATGGGTGCGGATGTATGTCGCAGGGCAAATCTCAAAAACCACTGACGTGGTCTCTGGCCGGCCGCTTCGCGTCATCGCTTGCCATCGCGCGCGTCGCGCCGGCGGGACGTGATCGGGTTTCGCGTATTCACGGTAGCGCCTCAACCTGAGGGGGCTCTCATGCTTGCCATTTCCCTCCGCGGCTCACCCCATGACGCCATGATGATCGGGGCTGCGTTCAGCAAAACCGATCACGTCGCCTCCCAGCCGCCCAGTCGTCGCTGATCGGGGGGTTTCCCCCTCGCGCATAGACGCCCTCGCGGTCCGCTCTCTCCGGGCCGCGCTTTGACACGGCTGGCGGGATTTTCACGATGGTTGACCTTCGTTCACGCGCGCGCGCTCGCGCGCGGGCATTGGCTTGCGCGCTCGTCTTTCTCTTGATCATGGCCATTGGCGCGGCGGCCGCGCCGCAACCCGGAACGCCGGGGATGGATGTCCGCTTGTCCGACGATGGCGGCACGAATGACGGCCTGTTCGACGGCGATGACGCCGGGGTGGGGGAGTTCGCTGCCGGCATCCCGCCGGCGCGCGGCCCGATGCGCGAGCAAACCACGTCATCCGATGTGATCACCGGGCGTATCGAGGACATCACCGGCCTGCCGATCGCCGGGGCGCGGGTGACGCTGGAAAACCGCAACGGCGATCACCTCGCGCATACGTATTCGGATGCCAGAGGGCGCTTCCGTTTCGAGGCCTTACCGCCGACCGCCTATCTGATCGTGGTCGAAAAGCCTGATTACGACACCGAAAATCAGATTATCGCGGCCAGCGCCAGCGGTGAACCCACCCTCGTCCCGATCGTGCTGACTTATAATGGCAACGCGGTCATCGGCAAAAAACATGCGCCTTGGGACATCAACACCTCGGGGCCGCAATATACCGGAACCGCCGATGTCGAGCCGTTCGGATCCTGGTATGTCGAGCCCTGGGTCTATAACGAACGCACGCCCTCGCAAGGCACGTCCACCTATTACATGCCAGAGCGCATCGCATTCGGGCTTGGGCATAATTTCGAGATCGATTTCTGGCAGACGATCGAGATCAATAACGCCGGCTACCCAACGACGCCGCGCGGTCTTCACGCCAGCGACTGGGGATTCGGCAACGCGCATATCCAGTTGAAATACGAATGGGTCGCCGATCAGGACACCTACACGCCATTCGCCTGGCCGACCATCTCGACCAGCGCCGATCTCTTCATCCCGACCGGGAATTTTACCACCGATCTTCGCCCCGATCTCTACAACACCGATCAGTTCAGCAATGGCACCGTGGCCGAGGGGCTCAATGTGCTGCTGCGGAAACGGTTCAAACCGTTCGAATTCTATGCCGAGATCGGCGACGTCATCGCCGATCCCACCCGTGTCGGCCCCGGTTATGGCTTCAATAATGGCATCGCCCAGGTTCCGATGGGCGCTTATGAGCGGATGGTGGATGGTAATCTGGTCTGGTTCGGCGCCGCCTTCGAACATGTCCTGAATTCGGAGTATGGGTTGGGCTACGTGCTCGAATTCACCGGCGCCGCGCAATCAGGCAGCAGCCTGTTTTTCGGCTCCGCCAACGCGCCAAGTTACTCCTATCTCTGGGCGGTTCCGGCGGTCGAATTCAACTGGCCGAATACCGGCAATCTCGTCATGACCTGGGGGTTTGGCGTCGGGCTGCCGATTGCACAATCCAACTTCCCGCGCACCTACACGCCGACCGGAACCGTGACGATCTATTGGAACGGCGGCGGGCCGCGCTGATTTCCGAGGGGGAGAAAGCGCGATCACCGGACAGGCAAAGCCTGCCCGGTGGCACGGTCAAAGGGTTTCGGTATCGAGCGCGTAGCCGGCGGCGCGGACGGTGCGGACCAGATCGGTCTCGTTGCCGACATTGAGCGCCTTGCGCAGGCGCCGGATATGAACATCGACGGTGCGCGGCTCGACATGGATATCAACCCCCCAGACCGCATCGAGCAATTCCTCGCGCGCGAACACCCGGCGCGGGTGCTGCATGAGGAAATCGAGCAGCCGGTATTCGGTCGGGCCGAGATGCACCGGGCGGGTGCCGCGATAGACGCGGTGCGACGAGAGATCCATGACGATATCGTGGAATTCGCGCCGCCCCTTGCCGCTTCCCCCGCTCGCCCGGCGCAACAGGGCGCGCATGCGCGCAAGCAGGGCCTCCATGTTGAACGGCTTGGTGATGTAGTCATCGGCGCCGGTGTTGAGGCCGCGGACGGCATCCTGCTCGTCGTTCCGGGCCGTCACCATGATCACCGGCAGGTCGCGGGTCGCGCTGGAGCGGCGGATCTGGCGGCAGACCTCGATCCCGGAGAGCGTCGGCAGCATCCAATCGAGCAGCACGATATCGGGCTCACGCTCGCTGATGCAGAGCAGGGCCTCCTGGCCGTCCCCCGCCTCCTCGACGGCGAAACCCTGTTTTTCGAGATTATAGCGCAGCATCGTCGCCAGGGCCGCCTCGTCCTCGACGATCAACACCTTCGGCTTGGCGGGATGGGAAAATCCTTCGGGCATGGCTGGCTCCTCGGCAATGGGCCGGTTCAGGACCGCTCGGACCCGGCATAGGGCGAGTGTTCGCCCTTCGGCCTGGTTTCGGGCAGGGTTTCGCCGGTCGCGGTATAGTGGACTTTTTCGGCGATGTTGGTCGCGTGGTCGCCGATGCGTTCGAGATTCTTGGCGATGAACAAAAGATGCGTGCAAGGCGTGATGTTGCGCGGATCCTCGATCATGTAGGTGATGAGTTCGCGGAAAATGGTGTTGTAGATGTCATCGACCGCCTGGTCGGAACGCCACACCGCGATCGCCTTGGCGGCGTTTGTCTCGCTCACCGCGTCGATCACCGCCTTCAGGTTCTCCTGCACCATGCGCGCCATGTGGGCGATGCCGGTGAGGCTGTAGGGCAGCGAGAATTGCGCCAGCACCAGGCTGCGCTTGGCGACATTGGCGGCATAATCGCCGATCCGTTCGAGATCGGAAGTGATCTTGAGGGCGGCGACGATTTTGCGGAGATCATTGGCGACCGGCTGGCGCAGCGCGAGCAGACGGATGACGAATTGCTCGACCTCGCGCTCCAGGGCATCGACGCGGGGATCGATTTCGATCGTCCGCGCGGCGGCGCCGCCGTCCTGCTCCACCACCGCCAGCGCCGCGAGCGCGGTCTGGCTCTCCACCAGCCCGCCCATCTCGGCCATCAGATCGGCGAGGCGTTTCAGCTCCTGTTCATAGCTTTTCACGATATGCCCCGTGCTCTCCGACATGTTTGCCATCCGCTCAACCGAACCGGCCGGTGATGTATTCCTGGGTGCGACGCTGGCGCGGCGCGGTGAAGATCTGCGCCGCCGGCCCGACCTCGACCAGTTCGCCGAGATAGAAAAACGCCACCTGATCGGCGCAGCGTGCCGCCTGCTGCATGTTGTGGGTCACGATGACGATGGTGAAATCGGTTTTCAGCTCATCGATCAGCTCCTCGATCTTGAGCGTGCTGATCGGATCGAGCGCGCTGGTCGGCTCGTCGAGCAGGATGACCTCGGGGCGGATGGCGATCGAGCGGGCGATGCAGAGCCGCTGTTGCTGGCCGCCGGAAAGCCCGGTTGCCGGGGCTCGCAGCCGGTCCTTCACCTCGTCCCAGAGGGCGGCGCGGGAGAGCGACCATTCCACCCGTTCCTCCATTTCGGCGCGCGACAGGCGCTCATGCAGGCGGGCGCCGAAGGCGATGTTTTCGTAGATCGACATCGGAAACGGGGTCGGCTTCTGAAACACCATGCCGATCCGCCGGCGCAGCGTGTTCACATCGGCATCGGGGCTGATGATGTTTTCGCCATCCATCATCACCCGGCCAGTGGCGCGCTGGCCGGGATAGAGGTCGTACATGCGGTTGAGGACGCGGAGCAGCGTCGATTTGCCGCAGCCGGAGGGGCCGATCATCCCGGTCGCCTGCCGGTCGGGGAGGGCGAGGGTGATGTTTCTCAAAGCCTCCGTCGCGCCATAGAAGAAATGCAGATTCTCGATCATGATCCGCGGCGCGGTTTCGCCTTCGGTGGCGAAATCGGGCATGGCGGCGCTGGCATCCATCGGCGATCCTTTCATCGGCCGCGTTCCCTCCCTCATCCTCGTCTCGGCCGCAGCATGAAACGCGCGCCGAGGCTGAGCAGGAGCACGAACAGGGTCATCAGCAAGGCCCCCGCCCAGGCGAGCTGCTGCCAGGCCGGATAGGGGCTGAGCGCGAATTGGAAAATCACCACCGGCATGTTCGCCATCGGCCGGGTGAGGTCGAAGCTCAGATATTGGTTGTTGAGCGCGGTGAACAGCAGCGGCGCGGTCTCGCCACTGATCCGCGCGATGCCGAGCAGAAGCCCGGTCATCATGCCGGCGCGCGCCGCCGGATACAGCACGAACAGCACCATCCGCCAGAGCGGCGCACCAAGCGCGAGCGCCGCCTCGCGGAGCGAAACCGGCACCAGCCGCAGCGTCTCGTCGGTGGTGCGCACCACCACCGGCAGCAGCACCATCGCCATCGCGACGGCGCCGGCGATCCCGGAGAAATGGCCGCTCGGCTGGACGATGATTTCATAGACGAAAAGGCCGGTGACGATCGAGGGCGCCGAGAGCAGGATGTCGTTGACGAAGCGCACCGCCTCGGCGATCCAGCGCCGCCCGCCGCTTTCGGCGAGATGGGTTCCGGCGAGAATGCCGATCGGCGTCCCGAGCAGCACGGCAAGCCCGGTCATCATCAGGCTGCCGAGCAGCGCGTTGAGGAGGCCGCCTTCGCTCCCCGGTGGCGGGGTCGCGCGGGTGAACAGATGCGGGCCGAGGGCGCCGGCGCCATTGATGAGGATGGTCGCCAGAATCCACACCAGCGCGATCAACCCGGTCAGCGTCGCGAGCGTGGCGAGGCCGAGCGCGAGGCCGTTCACCACCTGGCGGCGCAGCATCCGCGCCCCGCCCGCGCTCACCGTCGCGCCTCCCCGGCGCTGAGCCGCGCGAGCAGCCATTTCGCCAAAGCGAGCACCACGAAGGTGATGACGAACAGAAGAAACCCGAGCGCGATCAGGGATGAGCGGTAGAGGTTGCTATCGGCTTCGGTGAACTCGTTGGCGATCGCGGCGGCGATCGAGGTCGAGGGCATGAGCAGCGAGGCGCTGAACTCATGCGCGTTGCCGAGCACGAAGGTCACCGCCATGGTCTCGCCGAGGGCGCGGCCGAGGCCGAGGAAAATCCCGCCCATGACCGCGCTTCTGGTCTGCGGCAGCACGACCCGCCAGACCAGCTCCCAGCGCGTCGCGCCGAGCCCGACCGCCGCCTCGCGGAGGGCGAGCGGCACCAGCAGAAACACGTCGCGCATCACCGCGGAGATGAACGGCACCACCATGATGCTGAGAATGAGCCCGGCGGTGAGCATGCCGATGCCGAGCGGCGGGCCGTTGAACAAAACGCCGAGGATCGGGAGCGGGCCGAGCAGCGCGGTGAGCGCCGGCTCGACATGGTCGGCCATGAAGGGGGCGAAGACGAATAATCCCCACATGCCGTAGATGATGCTCGGGATACCGGCGAGCAGTTCGATCGCGGCGCCGATCGGGGCGCGGAGCCAGGCTGGCGCGACCTCGGTGAGAAAGAGGGCGATGCCGAAACTGATCGGCACCGCCGTCACCATGGCGATCGCCGAAGTCACCAGCGTGCCATAGATCGGCACCAGGGCGCCGAATTCCTGGCGCACCGGATCCCAGGCCAAACCGGTCAGGAAGCGCGAGCCAAAATGGAGAAAAGCCGGCAGCGCGCCCCAAAAAATCGCCAAGGCCGTCCCCCCGAGCAGCGCCAGAACCAGGATCGCGGCGCTGGCGAGGAGGAGGCGAAAGAGACGATCGCCCCAGGGCAGGCGCCGCGCCCGGGGCGCCGCGCGCGCGATCGCCATCCCACTCATCGGGTTTTTCCCCAACCCCGCGACGCGCCGTTTGTCACGGCAGATTGGCCTGCCAATAGGCCTCGATCGCGGCGGTGAGGCTGGCCGGGAGCGGCACATAGTCGAGGGCTTCGGCGCTCGCATCGCCATGGGCGAAGGCCCAGCGGAAGAAATCGAGCGCGCCCTTGACCGCGCCGGTCGCGCCGGCGGTGCGGTGGATCAGGATGAAGCTGGTGGCGGTGATCGGATAGGCGCCATCGCCCGGGGCGTTGGTGAGGACGAGATCGAAATCCGAGGTTTTGGACCATTCCGCGCTCGCCGCCGCTTCCTGGAACGAGGCCTTGCCCGGCTCCGGATAGCGCCCGGCGGCGTTCTGCACCAGGGCGTAGGTCATCTTGTTTTGTAGGATATAGGCGTATTCGAGATAGCCGATCGCCCCCTTGATCCGCTGGACATAGGCTGCGACCCCTTCATTGCCCTTGCCGCCGACCCCGGTCGGCCAGGAAACCGAGGTGCCCTCGCCGACCCGCGCCTTCCATTCCGGGCTCACCTTGGCGAGATAATCGACCCAGTTGAAGGTGGTGCCGGAGCCGTCCGAGCGATGCACGACGGTGATCGCCAGTGCCGGCAGCGTGAGCCCGGGATTGAGCGAGACGATCTCGGGATCGTTCCATGTCTTCACCCGCCCGAGATAGATATCGGCCAGCGCCGGCCCGGTGAGACGCAGCGCGCCGGGCGCGACCCCGGGCAGATTGACCGCCGGCACCACCCCGCCGATCACGGCGGGAAACTGGATCAGCCCGGCCTCATGCAGATCGGCGGGAGGAAGAGGCATGTCACTCGCGCCGAAGGTCACGGTTGCGGCCTTGATCTGCGCGATGCCGCCGCCCGAGCCGATCGACTGGTAATTGATCTTGGCGCCGCCCTGCTTGCTGTAATCGTCCGACCATTTGGCGAGCAGGGGATAGACGAAGGTCGAGCCGGCGCCGGTGATCTCCGCGGCGTTGGCGAAACCGGGCACGAACCCTGACAGCAGCGCGAGGGCAAGCGCCGCGATGGCTGATTTCATGAAAGCTCCTCGTTTCCGGGCGTGCAGGTGCCTCGCGCGGCACGCCGGCAAGTTAGGCGGCGATGGCGGCGCGATGATTGCAGTTTTATGAAGGTTTTGTGACATCGGGGACGATGAGGCCGGGTTTGATGACAATTCCGTGGCAGTCCGGGTTTAGCGGCGCCCGAACAGGCGCTCAATCTCGGCGCGGCGCAAGCGGATGAAGGTCGGGCGGCCATGGCTGCAAGTCGCGGCGCGCGGGGTTGCTTCCATCTCACGCAGCAGCGCGTCCATTTCCGCCGCCTGGAGCCGGCGGCCGGCGCGGATGCTGCCATGGCAGGCGAGGCGCGCCAGCACCGCGTCGAGTCGCGCGGTGAGCGCCGCCGTGGTGTCGCTCTCGCCGAGTTCATCGGCGATGTCACGGAGTAGCGGCCCCGGGTCCGGCGCGCCGAGTGCTGCCGGCAGGGCGCGAACCAGCACCGCTTGCGGCCCGAACGCCTCGATTTCGAGGCCGAGCCGACCCAGCGCCTCGGCCTGGGCGAGAATGCGCGCGGTCTCGGCGGCGGAAAGTTCGACCACCGCCGGCAAAAGCAGCGGCTGCGCCCGCACGCCGCCCGCCGCCCATTCGCGGCTCAGGCGCTCCTGGGTCAGCCGTTCATGGGCGGCGTGCTGATCGACGACGACCAGGGCGCCATCGCTGGCCAGCGCCAGGATATAGGTATCGAGCACCTGCGCCACCGCCGCCCCCAGCGGATAGTCGGGTGCGTTGATGGCGGGGGCGTTGATGGGGGGGAGGATCTGGCGCGCCGCCGGCGGGACGTTGAACAGCGCTTGGGGCTCGGCGAACTGCATCGCCGCCGCCGCGTCGCGCAGCGGCGGCGGCGCGGTGGCGCGGTGGGGGAGGGGGAGGCGAGCCGGCACCAGGGTTCCGGCCGGCACCGCGAGTGCCGCCCGCAACGCCCCGATCACCAGCGCCCGCACCCCGGCCGGGTCGCGGAAGCGCAATTCGGTCTTCGCCGGGTGGACGTTCACATCCACCTCGTCGACCGGCAGATCGAGGATCAGGGCGGCGACGGGATGGCGCCCGGCGGGAATGACGTCGCGATAAGCGACGCGGAGCGCGGTGCGCAGCACCGGGTCGGTCACCGGGCGCCGATTGACGATGAAATGCTGCAAGGCAGTACTGGCGCGCGTCAGATGGGCGGCGCCGGCAAAGCCGGAGAGCCGCAGCGGGCCACGCTCGGCGGCGAGCGGCAGCAGATTTTCCGCCGCCCCGGCGCCGAACAAGGCGGCGACGCGGGTGGCGAGCGGCTCGCCGGCGCGTTCGAAGGCGACCCGGCCATCGTTTTCGAAGCGAAATGCGACCCCGGGCGCGGCCAGCGCCAGACGCCGCGCCACGGTCTCGGCGGAATCGGCCTCGCTGCGCGGGGATTTGAGGAATTTGCGCCGCGCCGGGGTGGCAAAAAAGAGATCGCGTACTACGACTTCGGTGCCTCGCGGGCCGGCGGCGGGGATGGGCGCGAAAACCCGCCCGCCTTCGACGCGGATGGTCATGGCGTGATCGGCGCCCTCCTGGCGCGAGGTGATGCAAAGCCGTCCGGCGGCGCCGATCGAGGGCAGGGCCTCGCCACGAAACCCGAGCGTGGTGATGCGGATCAACTGCTCATCGCCGAGCTTCGAGGTCGCGTGGCGGGCGACGGCGAGCGGCAGATCCTCGGCGGCGATGCCGGCGCCATCATCGGTGACCGCGATGCGGGCGATGCCGCCTTCCTCGATCGCGATGGCAACGCGCCGCGCCCCGGCATCGAGCGCGTTCTCGACCAGTTCCTTGACCACCGCCGCCGGGCGCTCGATCACCTCGCCGGCGGCGATGCGGTTGACCAGCGTTTCCGAAAGCAGGCGGATGCGGGCGAGGGCCATGGCGGAATTCTAGCCGATCGCCGCGCCGCGCAGAAGCCGTCTACAAAATGAACCGGCTGAGATCGCCGCGCGCGGCAAGCGGCGCCACCCGCTCGCGCACGTAATCGGCGGTGATGGTGATGGTCTCGCCGGCGCGATCGGAAGCGGTGAAGCTGATCTCCTCGAGCAGTTTTTCGAGCACCGTGTGCAGACGCCTTGCGCCGATATTCTCGATCCGATCATTGATGTCGGCGGCGAGTTCGGCGAGCGCCTCGATCGCCGCGTCATCGAAGGCGAGTGCCACCCGCTCGGTCGCCATCAGCGCCGCCGATTGCTTGAGCAGCGAATGCTCCGGCTCGGTCAGGATGCGGCGGAGATCGGCGCGCGTCAGCCCGGCGAGTTCGACCCGAATCGGCAGACGTCCCTGCAATTCCGGGAGCAGATCGGAAGGTTTGGCGAGGTGGAAGGCACCGGAGGCGATGAACAGGATGTGATCGGTTTTGGTCGAGCCGTATTTGGTGTTGACCGTGGTGCCCTCGATCAGCGGCAGGAGATCGCGCTGCACGCCTTCGCGCGAGACGTCGCCGCCACGAAACCCGCCCTCGCTGGTGCGGGCGCAGATCTTGTCGATCTCGTCGAGAAAGACGATGCCGTTATTCTCGGCATGCGCCACCGCGTCCTTGGCGAGGCGGTCATTGTCGAGCAGCTTGTCGGCCTCCTCGCGCAGGAGGGCGCGGCGCGCCTCGCCGAGCTTCATCCGCCGTGCCTGCGGCTGGCGCCCGAGCATGCCCTTCATCATCTCCGAGAGATTGATCATCTGGCCCGGCGGCATGCCGGGGAGGTCGATCTGGCCGATCGGCGTTCCCGGCACCTCGGTCAGGCTGATTTCGATCTCTTTCTCCTCGAACTCACCGTCGCGCAGGCGCCGGCGGAACTGGCTTCGCGTATCGGCGGAGGCGCGTTCGCCGACGAGCGCGGTGATCAGGCGCTCCTCGGCGGCGAGTTCGGCCTTGGCCTCGACCTCGCGCCGCGAAGCGTCACGCAGCATGCCGAGCGAGACCTCGACGAGGTCGCGCACGATCTGATCGACATCGCGCCCGACATAGCCGACTTCGGTGAATTTGGTCGCCTCCACCTTGAGGAACGGCGCCTGGGCGAGTTTGGCGAGCCGGCGGGCGATTTCGGTCTTACCGCAGCCGGTTGGGCCGATCATCAGGATGTTTTTCGGCACCACCTCTTCCCGCAGCGTCTCCGGCAATTGCTGGCGCCGCCAGCGATTGCGGAGCGCGATGGCGACGGCGCGTTTGGCCTCATTCTGGCCGATGATGAAACGGTCGAGTTCGGAGACGATCTCGCGTGGCGAATAGGTCGGCACCTCCATCACTTCGCTCCCTCGCCGGTCTTGAGCCCGATCGTTTCGATGATGACGTTGTGGTTGGTATAGACGCAGATCTCGGCGGCGATCGCCATCGCCCGCCGGGCGATCTCCTCGGGATCGAGTGCGTCGATCGTCATCAGGGCGCGCGCCGCGGCGAGCGCGTAATTGCCGCCCGAGCCGATGCCGATGACGCCGTCCGAAGGCTCCAGCACATCGCCATTGCCGGTGAGCGTGAAACTCCGCTCGCCATCGGCGACCGCCATCATCGCCTCCAGCCGGCGCAGATAGCGATCGGTGCGCCAGTCTTTCGCGAGTTCGACACAGGCGCGCTCCAACTGGCCAGGGAAGCGCTCGAGCTTCGCCTCCAGGCGTTCGAGCAGGGTGAAGGCATCGGCGGTGGCGCCGGCGAAACCGGCGAGCACGCCGCCCGCGGGGCCGATGCGCCGCACTTTGCGGGCATTGGCCTTGATCACCGTCTGGCCGAGGCTCACCTGGCCGTCCCCGGCCATCGCGACGCCGCCTCTGCTGCGGACGCAAAGGATGGTGGTGCCGTGCCAGCCGACCGGATCATGGGGGGAATTGGGAGAGAAATTTTGGGTCATGGCCGGGTAGATGGCCCAGCGCTCGGGCGACGACAAGCCCGCCTTGGCGCGCCCTGGTCAAATCCGCCATGCCGGCCCAGAATGACACGAGAGGGGGGACGCGATGACCGAGGGACAGCACGAGGAGATGCGTGCCGCGATCACCGCGCGGCTCGACCGCCTGCCGGCGACGAAAACCGTCTGGCGCCTCGTGGCGCTGCTCTCGATCGGCGGCATGTTCGAATTCTATGATCTCTTCTTCACCGGCTATGTCGTGCCGGGATTGGTCAGAGAGGGGCTGCTCGCCCATGTCCGGGTGGGGATTTTCACCGGCCCCGCCGCCTTCGTCGCCGCGACCTTCGGCGGCCTCTTTCTCGGCACCATCGGCTTCGGCTTCGTCGCCGACCGTTTCGGCCGCCGCCCGATCTTCACCGTCTCCCTGCTCTGGTACAGCCTCTGCACCGCGATCATGGCGTTCCAGCACACGCCGGCCGGGCTGCTCTTCTGGCGCCTCGTCGCCGGGATCGGCATCGGCATCGAGCTGGTGACCATCGACACCTATCTGGCCGAGCTGGTGCCGAAGGATATGCGCGGCCGCGCCTTCGCCTTCAACCAGGTGGTGCAGTTCTCCGCCGTGCCGGTGGTCGCCCTGCTGTCGTGGCAATTGGTGCCGCGCACGGTATTCGGCGCGGGCGGCTGGCGCGTCGTCGTCCTGATCGGCGCGCTCGGTGCCGTCGTCGTCTGGCTGCTCCGCCGCGGTCTGCCGGAAAGCCCGCGCTGGCTCGCCGGATGTGGGCGATTGGCCGAGGCCGAACGGATCACCGCGGCCCTCGAGGCGCGGGTGATCGCCGATCGCGGCGCAGCCCTCCCGCCGCCGCTCCGCGATGCCATTGCGGAGGTCGCGGCTTCCGGGCATTTC
Source organism: Pseudomonadota bacterium (assembly GCA_021798915.1). Lineage (GTDB taxonomy): Bacteria > Pseudomonadota > Alphaproteobacteria > Acetobacterales > Acetobacteraceae > Acidibrevibacterium. Next base: position 70,457 of record JAJZBM010000009.1, on the reverse strand, counting down.
GCCGAAATCTGGCGCCCGCCCTATCGCGCTCGGACGATCATGCTGATGGTGTTCCAGTTCTTCCAGACCATCGGCTATTACGGCTTTGCAAGCTGGGTGCCGACCCTGATCGCCGAGCAAGGCATCCATATCGGCAACAGCCTGCTCTATGCCTTCGTCATCGCGCTCGCCAACCCGTTCGGCCCGGCAATTGCGCTGTCCTTCGCCGACCGCATCGAGCGCAAATGGCTGATCGTCCTCGCCGCTTTCGGGATCGCCGCCGCCGGCCTCGCTTTCGCCGCCCAGCGCAGCATCCCCGGCCTCGTCGTCTGCGGCGTCGTCCTCACGCTCGCCAACAACATCCTCTCGTTTTCGTTCCACGCCTATCAGAGCGAGCTATACCCGACCAGGGTGCGGGCGCGGGCCATCGGCTTCGTCTATTCCTGGAGCCGGCTATCGGCGGTATTCGTGAGCTTCCTGATCGCCGCCCTCCTCAACCTCGGCGGTGTCGCATCGGTATTCGTGTTCATCGCCGGGGCGATGGCGGTGGTGATGATCGCGATCGGCGTCTTCGGACCGGCGACCGGCGGGCGGCAATTGGAGGCGATTTCGCCGGATTGAGCGCTGCGATTGACAAGCAACCCGCGACGCGAAACCCTGGGCGGGAGAGGAAACCACCATGTCCGCCGGCCAGAAACTCCGCGCCTTGCTCGCCGCCCCCGGCGCACTCACCCTGCCCGGCGTTTATGACGGGATTTCGGCGCGGCTCGCGGAAAAAGCCGGGTTTTCGGCCCTCTACATGACCGGCTACGGCGTTGCCGCCTCCGCCTTCGGTCTCCCCGATGCCGGGCTGGTCTCGGGAAGCGAAATGCGCGATCGGGTGCGCATGCTGGCAGGGACGGTCGCGGTGCCGTTCATCGCCGATGGCGATACCGGCTATGGCGGCCTCCTCAATATCGATCACACCGTGCGGCAATACGCGCAAGCGGGCGCCGCCGGCATCCAGATCGAGGATCAGGAATTTCCCAAAAAATGCGGCCACACGCCGCATCGCCGGGTGGTTGCGGGCAAGGACGCCGAGCGCCGGGTGCGGGTTGCCGCCAGCGCCCGCCCGGACCGGGATTTCCTCATCGTCGCCCGTACCGATGCCGCCTCCGTCCTCGGGCTCGACGAGGCACTCCGGCGCGGCGAGCGGTTTCTCGACGCCGGCGCCGATATCCTGTTCATCGAAAGCCCAGAAAGCCTCGAGGATCTTCGCCGCATCGGCGAGACCTTCCGTGGCGCCCATCTGCTCGCCAATATGGTCGAAGGCGGGCGGACGCCGGTGCTCGCCGCCGACGAGCTGCACAGGCTCGGCTTCAAGATCGCGCTCTATCCCGCAACCGGCTTCCTCGCCGCCGCCGGGGCGTTGGCCGAGGCCTATCGCGCCCTCGGCGAAACCGGGTCGAGCCGGGGCACGGCGCTCTATCCCTTTGCCGCCATGAACGCGCTGATGGGCTTTCCTTCGGTGCATGATTTCGAAAAAACCTGGATCGAGACGGAGGACGAACGATGAGCGCCAAGGATCGGGTCGCGTTGGTGACGGGGGCGGGGAGCGGCGTCGGCCGGGCCGCGGCGCGAGCACTCGCGGAAGCGGGGTTCGTCGTCGCCCTGGCCGGGCGGCGGCGCGAGGCGCTGGCGGAGACGGAGGCGTTGCTGCCCGCCGGGCGCGGCCACGTCATACAAGCCGATGTCTCCGATCCGGCCTCGGTTGCGGCATTGTTCGAGGCGATCGGGCGCGAATGCGGGCGGCTCGACGTGCTCTTCAACAATGCCGGCATCAACGCCCCCGGCGTGCTCCTCGAAGATCTCGCCTATGAGGATTGGGCGCGGGTCGTCGCGATCAACCTCACCGGCTCCTTCCTCTGCGCCCAGGCGGCGTTCCGCATGATGAAGGCGCAGAACCCGCAAGGCGGGCGGATCATCAATAACGGCTCGATCTCGGCCTATGCGCCACGCCCCAATTCGGTCGCCTATACCTCCACCAAGCACGCGATCACCGGGCTCACCAAATCCCTCGCCCTCGATGGCCGCAAATACGATATCGCCTGCGGCCAGATCGATATCGGCAACGCCGAGACCGAAATGGCGGCGCGCATGAAACACGGCGTCATGCAGGCCGATGGCCGCATCGCCGCCGAGCCGCTGATGGATGTCGAGAATGTCGGCCGGTCGGTCGCGTTCATGGCGAGCCTGCCGCTCAACGCCAATATCCAGTTCCTGACGGTGATGGCAACCAAGATGCCCTATCTCGGACGCGGGTGAGGGCAGGGCAGAAAAGCGGTTCTTTTTTGTAAAAAAGAACCAAAAAACTTTTATTCGTTGCGGCAGTGCCTTCGGCACTGCCGCGCCAAGGAACGGGATAAAAGTATTTTCAGGCCGACGCGGGGGTGGTTTCGGAGAGCCTGGCCGGCCGGGCCTGGGCGGCGGTGAGGGTGGTTTTGCGGTCGTGGAAGGCGGCGATGGCCGGGTTATGGGCGATCGAGATCACCGTCGTTCCGGGCAATTCCCGCCGTAGGAGCTGATAAAGCTCCGCTTCGGCTTCGGGGTCGAGATTGCTGGTCGCCTCGTCGAGGAACAGCCAGTCCGGGCGGATCAGCAGGGCGCGGGCGAGGGCGAGGCGCTGCTGCTCGCCGCCCGAGAGCAGAAGCGTCCAATCATGCTCCTCATCGAGCCGCTCGGCGAGCCCGCCGAGCCCGGCTTTTTGCAACGCCTCGGTGATCGCATCGTCGCTCGCGCTGTCGGCGGCGGCAGGATAAGTCACGATATGGCGCAGCGAGCCGAGCGGCAGATAGGGGCGCTGCGGCAGGAAGAGATGGCTGCCCTTGGGGCGCACGATTTCGCCCTCGCCAAACGGCCAGATGCCGGCGATGGCGCGAAACAAGGTCGATTTGCCGAGCCCGGAACGCCCGCCGATCACCACCGATTCGCCGCGCAGGAAACGATAGGCGTCCTCCTCGATCAGCATCTTGCCGTTCGGCAGAGTGAGATGGAGATGGCGGAGTTCGAGGCTGTCGCCCGGGGTTTCGGAGATCACAATGCCCTGTCCGGCCTCGGCGCGGGCGGTCTCGATACTGCGCTGGAAACGCGCCAGACGTTCGACGGTCGCGCTCCACGCGGCGAGCGAGGCGTAGGAGGAGACGAACCACGACATCGCGCCCTGCACCTGGCCGAAGGCGCTCGCGGTTCGGGTCAGGCCGCCGAGCGGGATCTGGCCGCCGAAATAGCGTGGCGCCGCGACGATGATCGGGAACACCACGGCGATCTGCTGATAACCCGAGGTCAGGGCGTTCAGAAGCTTGGTCCGCTGCATGATCGCCCACCAGTTCATCACCACCGCCGAGAAACGGGTGAGGAGGGCGGCGTGTTCATCGTTCTCGCCGCCATAAAGCGCGATCCCCTCGACGTTTTCGCGCAGGCGGACCAGCGAGAAGCGGAAATCGGCCTCGAAGCGCTGCTGGCGGAAGCTCAGGGTCGCGAGTGGGCGGCCGACGAGATGGGTGAGCCAGGTGCCGATGACGGCATAGATCAGCGCGATCCACACCATGTAGCCACCGATGGTGAGGCCGAACAGGTGGATCGAGCCGGACAGGCTCCAGAGAATGCCGACGAAGCTGATCAGGGAGACGATGTTGGAGAGGAGATCGAGCCCGAGCGAGAGCGTATCGCCGACGAAACTGCGCAGATCCTCGGCGATACGCTGGTCGGGGTTGTCGGTGCCGAGGCCGGCGGCGCTGGTGGTGAGGCTGATGCGGTAATAGGCGCGGTCGCTGAGCCATTCATTGATGAAAACCCGGGTCAGCCAGCGCCGCCAGCGGATTTGCAGCCATTGGTTGAGGTAGGTGCGATAGACCGCGACGATGATGTAAATCGTCGCGACCGCCGAAAACCCGGGCATGAAGCTTCCGTCCTTGCCGCGGTGATAGAGGAACAGAAGATCGGTGAAAGCCCGCCAATCCTTGTTCTGCAGCGAATCGTAAAACGCGCCATTCCAGAAATTCAGGACCACGTCCATCCCAACCAGCGAGAGATTGAGCAGGACGATGACGCCGAGCAGGAGGCGCGCCGACCATTTTTCCTCGGAACGGAAATAAGGCCGGGCGATGAACCAGGCATCCTTGAGAAACGGGCCGAGCTTGATCATGAAAGGGTCATTGTCCTTTGGGTCGGGTCGGCGCCGGCGGCAGGCGCTGGTCGAGAGCGGCGAGCCATTCGCGCAAGCGTTTCCGGTTCACACCGAAATCGGAATGGCCATAGAGACTGTGACTATAAACAACGAGGCTGCTTTCATTGTCACCGAGGGATGAAATTCGCACAACGATCAGGTCGGGAAAATTGACGATCGCGCTCCGTGCCACGAATTGCATCTCGAGGCCATCCGCACTCGCGCTGAGTTGATAAACCCGTGGCGTGGCCAATGCCGTGGCGCGAAGATCGGCCGCGAGCCGCGCCGCCGGCACCGGATAGGGGGCGAGCACGAGATCGGGGCGGGGGGTGAACCCGGCTGGCGCGGCAAGCGCGGAATTGGGGCTCGCCGGGCGTTCGAGATGGGTGAGATAGCCGGCCGGCGCCGGCGCGACGCCCGCCGCGCCGCTCTGGCCGCAGGCGGGGAAGATGAGGCTGAGCAGGGTCGCGATCAGGGTCAAAGGAAAATCCCTCGGGGTTGGTCACGGGCAGGCTCGCGTAACCGCTCCGGGCTGGCAAGAGCGGCGGGGCGCGCTAAAACCGGACGCCGCATGCGAGCAAGGAAAATTCCATGGATTTCACCCCGAGTCCCGCCCAGGAGGAAATTCGCGCAACCATCACCCGGCTTTGCGCCCGCTTCGATGATGAATACTGGCTGGCGCAAGACCGCGCCGGCGTTTTCCCCGTTGATTTTCATCGGGAATTGGCAGCGGCCGGATTTCTCGGCATCGCCATGCCGGAAGCGTTCGGCGGCGCCGGGCTCGGCATCACCGAAGCGGCGCTGATGATGGAGCGGATCGCCGCCTCCGGCGCCGGGATGAGCGGCGCCTCGGCGGTTCATATCAATATCTTCGGCCTCCACCCGGTGGTGGTGTTCGGCAGCGACGAGCAGCGCCGGCGGATGCTGCCGCCGCTGATCGCCGGCGAGGAGAAAGCCTGTTTCGCGGTGACCGAACCCGATGCCGGGCTCAACACCACCGAACTCAAGACGCGGGCCGAACGCCAGGGCGATGCCTATGTCATCCATGGCCAGAAAATCTGGATTTCGACCGCCGGGGTCGCCGATCGCATGCTGCTGCTCGCCCGTACCACGCCGCTCGATCAGGTGCGGCGCAAGACCGAGGGGCTGAGCCTGTTCTACACCCGGCTTGACCGCCGCTTCGTCGAGGTGCGCCGGATCGAGAAGATGGGCCGGCACGCGGTCGATTCGAACATGCTGTTCATCGACGGGCTGGTGATTCCCGAATCCGACCGAATCGGCGCCGAGGGGGCGGGGTTCCGCGCCATTTTGCACGGCATGAACCCCGAACGCATCCTGATCGCCGCCGAAGCGGTCGGGCTCGGCCGCGCCGCCCTCCGCCGCGCCGCCGCTTACGCCAATCAGCGCGTCGTGTTCGGGCGCAAGATCGGCCAGAATCAGGGTATTCAGCACCCGCTCGCGCGCTGTTGGGCGGAATTGGAGGCGGCGTTCCTGATGGTGCTCAAGGCGGCGAGCCTCTACGATTCCGGCCTGGAATGCGGCGCCGAGGCCAATGCCGCCAAATACCTCGCCGGAGAGGCCGGGTTTCGCGCCTGTGAGACGGCGGTGATGACCCATGGCGGCATGGGATACGCGCAGGAATATCACGTCGAGCGCTACCTGCGCGAAAGCCTGATCCCGCGTATCGCCCCGGTCAGCCCACAACTGGCGCTTTCCTTCATCGCCGAAAAAGTTCTCGGCCTGCCGAAATCCTATTGATGGGAGAACATCGTCTTCCCCGGGATGGGCATCTCGGCGCGGAGGAGGGTCGCACTCGCGCTTTCGGTGATGAAGAGCGAGCGGTTTTCCGGCCCGCCGAAGGCGAGATTGGTGGTGAACGCCCCCGTTGATGCCCCGTGCGGCGCCCCGCTTGGCGCGCGTATGCGCCCGACCGGCTCGCCGCGCGCATCGAACACCCAGACCGACCCCATGCCGACATGGGCGACGAGCAGCCGCCCTTCGGCGTCGAGCGCCAGCCCGTCCGGCCCGCCGCCGCCCGAGAGCTGGACGAACACGCCGACCTTGACGACGCCACCGTTCCGCGCGAGCGGCACCCGCCAGACCGCGTTGGCGCGCGTCACGGCGAGGTAGAGCGCGCTTTCATCGGCGTTCATCACCAGGCCGTTGGGGCTCGGGATGTTGTCGAGCAGGCAGTCGATGCGGCCATCGGCGCGCACCCGAAAGAGGCGCCCCGAGGGATCGGCGAGATCGGTCAGGCCCTGATCGGTGAAATAGAGATCGCCGTTGGCGGCGAAGAAGAGATCGTTCACGCCCTTGAAGCGCTCGACGCCGACCCGCTCCAGCCACGGCGTCACCACCCCGCGCGCCGGGTCGAGCACCATCAGCCCGTGTTTGTGATCCGCGATGAACACCCGCCCGTCACGGTGGATTTTGAGACCGTTCGGCCAGCCGTCATAGCGCGCAACGACGCTGAATTCTCCCTCTGGCGAGACTTTCAAAATCCGCCCATTGGGAAGATCGACGCACCAGAGATCGCCATTGCGATCGAAGGACGGTCCTTCGAGGAGCGAGCGCTCCGGCCCGCCGCTGGGCTGCGTCGCGACCCATTCATGGGCCGCCGAGGCGTTGCGGAGCGCCTCGGGGAGGCGGGCGAAGATCGTGCAGGGGATTTCGGCGGGGGCGGCGAACATCGGTTTTTTCCTCGTCAGGCGCGGGGGGCCGTGGACGCCTGCGGAATGCGCTCCAGCCGCCGGTCATGGCCGAGGAGGATGACGACGATCCCCGAGATCACGACAGGCAAGGCGATGGCGATCAGCGCGATCATGTCGTTCCCGGTCGCGTCCTTGACCAGACCGTAGATATAGGGGCCGGCGAAGCCGCCGAGATTGCCGACCGAGTTGATCAGCGCGATCCCGCCCGCCGCCGCGACGCCGGTCAGCATCGCGGTCGGCAGCGACCAGAAGGTGGGCGAAATGCTCGCCTGGCCCATCTGCGCGAAAATCAGCGCGAGCATCAGCAGAACCGGCGAGTTGTGGATGAAGATGCAGACGCAAAGCCCGGCCGCGGCAACGAAGCAGGCGATGGCGATGTGCCAGCTCCGCTCCCCGGTACGGTCCGAATGCCACCCCCAGGCGAGCATCGCGAAGGCGGCGAAAACGAAGGGGATGGCGCCGATCACCCCGGTCATGCCGTAGCTCACGCCGAACGCCTTGATGATCTGCGGCAGGAAGATCAAAAAACCGTAATTGGAGACGTTCTGGCCGAAATAGACCAGCGTCAGCCACCAGACGCGCGGATTGCGGAGCGCTTCGACGAGTTCGAAGCGGCGGATCTCTTCGCGCTGGCTGTTTTCCTCGGCGATCCGCTTGGCGAGCCAGGCGCGTTGCTCGGGCCGCAGCCATTGGGCATCCTCCGGCCGGTCGGTGAGGAAGAGAAGGGTGACGGCGGCCATGATGATCGCCGGCAATGCTTCGACCAGAAACAGCCATTTCCAGCCGGCGATGCCGAGCCAGCCGTTCAATTCCAGCAACTGCCCCGAGACTAGCGGCCCGACGATCAGCGAAATCACGCTCGCCAGCATGAAGAACGCCATCATGCGGGTGCGGTAATAGGAGGGGAACCACCAGGTGAGAAAGAGGACGACGCCGGGGTAATACCCTGCCTCGGCGAGGCCGAGGAGAAAGCGGATGCCGTAAAAGCTCCAATCGTTCCAGACGAAGGCGGTAAGGCCGGAGATGATGCCCCAGGTCAGGAGGATGCGCGCGATCCAGCGCCGCGCGCCGACCCGGGCGAGCACGAGATTGCTCGGGAGTTCGAACAGGAAATAGCCGAAAAAGAAAATGCCGGCGCCGAAGCCGAAGACGCTCGCCGAAAAGCCGAGCGCCTTGTTCATCTGCAACCCGGCATAGCCGACATTCACGCGGTCGAGATAGGCGCAGAAATAGCCGAGCATGAGGATCGGCATCAGACGCCAGGCGACGCGGCGGATGGTCTCCCGCTCCAAGGGATCGGGGGCGGGGGTGATCGGGGGCGTAACCGGCGGCATTTCTTCCTCCCATGTTCCGGGCGCGCCCGGGCTTTCCGCGCCGCCTTGCCGGCGATCGCATGGCGTCAGGATAGCGGCGATCGCGTGGCGCACAACCCACGCGCTCGGAGCACCGCTCGCCTTGACGGCGCGCCGCCCGGCCAATAGCTAAGGGGTGGCCCGAACATCCGCTGGTCCGCCGCGCCTCGACACGAGGCGAAAGCGGCCTTTTCCCGCCCCAACACGGAGAAACATCATGGCCTTCGATCTTCCCCCGCTGCCTTATGCCGCCGGTGCGCTGGCCGCGCATGGCATGTGCCAGGAGACGCTGGAGCTGCATCACGGCAAGCATCATCAGGCCTATGTCACCGCGCTCAACGGCTTCGTCGAGAAGAATGATGCTCTCAAGGGCAAGAGCCTCGAAGAGATCGTGGCTTTCTCGCATGGCAAGCCGGATCTCGCGCCGGTGTTCAACAATGCCGGCCAGCATTGGAACCACATGCTGTTCTGGCCGGGGATGAGCCCGACCCATGGTGGGCGGATGCCGGGCAAGCTCGAGCGGAAGCTGATCGAGGATTTCGGTGGCGTCGCCCAGTTCAAAGAGGCCTTCAAGGCCGCGGCGACCGGGCAGTTCGGCTCCGGCTGGGCGTGGCTGGTGCTGGCGCCGGATGGCAAGCTCAAGGTCACCAAGACGCCGAACGGCGCCAATCCGCTGGCGACCGGTGAGGGCCGCGCGCTCCTCGGCTGCGATGTCTGGGAGCACAGCTACTATCTCGATTTCCGCAACCGCCGCCCCGATTACGTGCAGAACTGGCTCGACAAGCTCGCCAATTACGAGTTCGCCGAAAACAAGCTCGCCAGCGCCTAAAGAGATACGCCCCGTTCCCTCGGCGGGCAGTGCCGCAGGCACTGCCCACGCGGAAAAGTTTTTTGGTTCTTTTTTCCAAAAAAGAACCGCTTCCTGTCTGATTTCTCTGTCAGCCGCCGGCCACCTTGGCCGGTGGTTTCGTATCGTTCGCAGCGGCTGGCTTGAGAACCGAGGTGATGGTCTCGCGCAGCACGAGGACGCGGGTGTTGGGCGCGATTTCGACCTCGATCTCGTTCGACCCGTCGCGAAGCTTCTGCACCGTGGCGAGGATGCCGCCGGCCGTCACCACCCGGTCGCCGCGCTTCAGCGCCGAGAGCGCACGTTTCAGATCCTTCTGGCGTTGCTGCTGCGGGCGGATGAGCAGGAAATAGAACACCGCGAAGATCAGCACCAGCGGCGCGAACTGGGTCGCGTTGGCCATCAGGGCGTTGGCGCTCTGGGCGTAGGCGGGAGAAATCAGGGAGGAGAACATGAAACTGTCTTTCCGGGTTGCCGAAGCTCGGCGCGGACCATAGTTTGCCGCCCCTTGCCGTCAAGTTTTTCCTGCCAAAGGACCGAGCATGGACCCGCGCCTCACCGAAGCCGCTCTGCGCATCGCGGATGCGCTCGAGCGCCTCGCCCCGCCCCGCCCCGCCGCCCTCGACCTCACCGCGGCGGATGCCTTCGTCTGGCACCCGGAGAGCAAGCGCCTGCACCCGGTCGCCACGGTATCGCGGGTCGCGATCGGCCTTCTGCAGGGGATCGACCGCCAAAAAACCCTGTTATTGGACAACACGCTGCGCTTTGCCGCGGGCTTTCCCGCCAATAACGCGATGCTGTGGGGGGCGCGCGGGATGGGCAAATCCTCGCTGGTGAAAGCCGCCCATGCCGAGGCCAATGCGCGGCACCCGGGTAGCCTCGTCCTGATCGAAATCCATCGCGAGGATATCGTGACGCTGCCCGATCTTCTGCGCGGCCTGCGCGGGCAGAGCCGGCGCATCCTGATTTTCTGCGACGATCTCTCCTTCGAGCGTGAGGATGCGGATTACAAGGCACTGAAATCGGTGCTCGATGGCGGCATCGAGGGCAGGCCCGAGAACGTGCTGTTCTACGCGACCTCCAACCGCCGCCATCTGATGCCGCGCGACATGATCGAAAACGAGCGCGCCACGGCGATCACCCCCTCGGAGGCGACGGAGGAGAAAGTTTCGCTCTCGGATCGCTTCGGACTCTGGATCGGCTTTCACAATTGTGATCAGGATACGTTCTTCGCGATGATCGAGGGTTATGCCGGCGCCCTCGCGCTTCCCATCACGCCGGCGGCGCTGCATGCCGAGGCGGTGGAATGGTCGGTAACCCGCGGCGGGCGGAGCGGGCGCGTTGCCTGGCAGTTCATCCAGGATCTCGCCGGGCGGCTCGGCGTCCGCGCCGGGTAAGGGGTCGAAAAGAAAGCGGTTCTTTTTTGTAAAAAAGAACCAAAAAACTTTTGCCCGTTGGGCAGTGCCTGCGGCACTGCCGCGTCGAGAAACGGATAAAAGTCTTTTTGCTTCTTTTTCTTCAGAAAAAGAAGATTTTTATTTCTTGTTTTTTCAAAATCACGATCCCGGCTGCGCCTCTGTTCATCCGCCGCTGAGGGTGGCAGAGTGCGCGCGTTCGCGGAGTCCGAGGGAGAAACGGCAATGGCGGAGAATGGGGCGCGGCGGTTGCGCAGCCGGCGGTGGTTTGATGACCCGCATGATCCGGGGATGACGGCGCTCTATATCGAGCGCTACATGAATTTCGGCCTCACCCGCGAGGAGCTGCAATCGGGCAAGCCGATCATCGGCATCGCCCAGACCGGCTCCGATCTTTCGCCCTGCAACCGCCATCATCTCGAACTCGCTTCCCGCGTGCGGGACGGGATCAGGGAGGCCGGCGGGGTGCCGCTCGAATTTCCGCTGCACCCGATCCAGGAAACCGGCAAGCGCCCGACCGCGGCGCTCGATCGCAATCTCGCCTATCTCGGCCTCGTCGAGGTGCTGCACGGCTATCCGCTGGACGGGGTCGTCCTCACCACCGGCTGCGACAAGACGACGCCGGCCTGCCTGATGGGGGCGGCGACGGTCAATATCCCGGCGATCGTGCTTTCCGGCGGGCCGATGCTGGACGGCTGGTGGCAGGGGCGGCTTTCGGGGTCCGGCACCATCGTCTGGGAGGGGCGCAAGCTCTACGCCGAGGGCAAGATCGACTATCAGCAATTCATGGACATGGTGGCCTCGTCGGCGCCTTCGGCCGGGCATTGCAACACCATGGGCACGGCGACCTCGATGAACAGCCTGGCCGAGGCGCTCGGCATGTCGCTCCCCGGCTGCGCCGCGATTCCCGCGCCCTATCGCGAACGTGGCCAGATCGCTTATGAGACCGGGCGGCGGATCGTCGCCATGGTGCATGAGAATCTGCGACCCTCCGATATCATGACCAAGGCTGCGTTCGAGAACGTGGTGGTGGCGGCGGCGGCGATCGGCGCCTCCTCCAACTGCCCGATCCACATGATCGCGATCGCGCGCCATATGGGTGTTGAGCACACGCTCGATGACTGGCAGCGCCTCGGGCCGGAGATTCCCCTGCTGGTCGATTGCCAGCCGGCCGGGCGCTTCCTCGGCGAGGCGTTTCACCGCGCCGGCGGCGTGCCGGCGGTGATGCGCGAGCTGCTGGCGGCCGGCAAGCTCGATGGCTCGGTGATGACGGTGACCGGGCGGACGCTGGCCGAAAACCTGGCCACGGTGCCCGAGCCCGATCGCGAGGTGATCCGCGCCTACGACAAACCGCTTCGCGAACGGGCCGGCTATGTCGTGATGTCGGGCAATCTGTTCGAGAGCGCGGTGATGAAGACCAGCGTCATCGACGCCGAATTCCGCCGCCGCTTTCTCTCCGATCCGGCGCATCCGGACGTTTTCGAGGTCAAGGCGATCGTGTTCGAGGGGCCGGAGGATTATCACGCCCGGATCGAGGATCCGGCGCTCGGCATCGACGAACATTCGATGCTGATCATACGCAATTGTGGCCCGGTCGGCTATCCGGGAAGCGCCGAGGTGGTGAACATGCAGCCGCCGGCGGCCCTTTTGAAGCGCGGCGTCTCTGCCTTGCCGACGATGGGCGATGGGCGGCAATCGGGCACGTCCGGCAGCCCTTCGATCCTCAACGTCACGCCGGAATCGGTGGTCGGCGGCGGGCTCGCTTTGCTCCGCAACGGCGATCGCATCCGCGTCGATCTCGGCCGGCGCCGCGTCGATGTGCTGCTCGATGACGGCGAACTCGCCGCCCGCCGCGCCGCCTGGCGCAAGCCCGAGCTCGACAACAAGACGCCGTGGGAGGAGATCTACCGGAACCAGGTCGGCCAGCTCGGCACCGGGGCATGTCTCGAACCGGCGACGCTTTATCTCGACATCATCACGACGCGCGGTGAATCGCGCAACAATCACTGAGGAGATACCAGGCATGGCACAGAGGCTCGCCGGCAAAACCGCGCTCGTCACCGCCGCGGCGCAGGGAATCGGGCGAGCGAGCGCGCTTGCTTTCGCCGCCGAGGGGGCGCGGGTGATCGCAACCGACGTCAACGAGGCCAAACTCGCCGATCTCAAAGCCGCCAATCTCACCACGAAACGTCTCGATGTGATGGATCCGGCGGCGATCACGGCGATGGCGGCGGCGGGGCCGGTCGATATCCTGTTCAACTGCGCCGGTTTCGTCCATCAAGGCAGCATTCTCGATGCGACCGAGGAGGAATGGCAATTCGCCTTCGACCTCAATGTGCGTTCGATGTTCCGCCTGATCCGTGCCTTTCTGCCCGGAATGCTGGCGCAGGGCGCCGGCTCGATCATCAACATGGCATCCGCGGTCGGCAGCCTGAAGGGCGCGCCGAACCGCTTCGTCTATGGCGCGAGCAAGGCGGCGGTGGTCGGGATCACCAAATCGGTCGCCGCCGATACCGTCACGCGCGGGGTGCGCTGCAACTGTATCTGCCCGGGCACCATCCAGACCCCGAGCCTCGATGACCGCATCGCTGCCAACGCCGCCCAAGCCGGCTCGGTGGAGGCGGCGCGGGCGGCCTTCGTTGCCCGCCAGGCGATGGGGCGATTGGGCACGCCGGAGGAGATCGCCGCACTCGCGGTCTATCTCGCCTCCGACGAATCGCGCTTCGTCACCGGCCAATCGATGGTGATCGACGGCGGCTGGACCATCTGATCCGCGGAGGGAAACCCATGACCGAGGCCTATATCTGCGATTTCACCCGCACCCCGATCGGCCGCTACGGCGGCGCACTGCGCGACGTCCGCACCGACGATCTCGCCGCTCAGCCGCTCCGGACGTTGCGCGAGCGCCATGCCGGGGTCGATTGGGAAGCGGCCGATGAATGCCTCCTCGGCTGCGCCAACCAGGCCGGCGAGGACAACCGCAACGTCGCCCGCATGGCGCTGTTGCTGGCCGGGCTGCCGGCGAGCATCGCCGGGGCGACGATCAACCGGCTCTGCGGCTCGGGGCTGGACGCGGTCGGCTCGGCGGCGCGCGCCATCCGCGCCAATGAAGCCGATTTCATCATCGCCGGCGGGGTCGAGAGCATGACCCGGGCGCCGTTCGTCATGGCCAAGGCGAGCGAGGCGTTTCCGCGCCAGGCGGAACTGCACGACACGACCATCGGCTGGCGTTTCGTCAATCCATTGATGCGGGCGCAATACGGTGTCGATTCGATGCCGGAGACGGCGGAAAACGTCGCCGCGGAATTCCAGGTGGCGCGCGCCGACCAGGACGCTTTCGCCTGGCGGAGCCAGCAGCGCACGAAAGCGGCGATCGCCGCCGGGTTTTTCGCCCGCGAAATCACCCCGATCACCATCAAGACCCGCAAGGGCGAGGTGGTGGTTGCCGAAGACGAGCATCCGCGCCCGGACACCACGCTGGAGGGGCTCGCCAAGCTCAAGACGCCGTTCCGCAACCCGGGAAGCGTCACCGCCGGCAATGCCTCCGGCGTCAATGATGGCGCGGCGGCGCTGCTGCTCGCCTCCGAAAAAGCCGCCGCGCGCCATGGTCTCACGCCGCGGGCGCGGGTGGTCGCGATGGCGACGGCGGGGGTGCCCCCCCGAATCATGGGCATCGGCCCGGCCCCGGCGACGGAGAGGCTGCTCGCCCGGCTCGGCCTCAAGATCGGCGAGATCGATCTGATCGAACTCAACGAGGCGTTCGCGGCGCAAGCACTGGCGGTGACGCGCGGACTCGGCCTTGCCGACGACGCCGAGCATGTGAACCCGCATGGCGGCGCGATCGCGCTCGGCCATCCGCTCGGCGCTTCCGGGGCTCGGCTCGCGATGACCGCGGTCAGTGCGCTCGAGGTACGCGGCGGGCGCCGCGCCATCGTCACCATGTGCATCGGGGTCGGGCAGGGGATCGCGGCGCTGATCGAGCGCGTCTGAGGCGCTTGCGCGGGGCGCGCGTCGTGGGCCGGCGCGTTGACCGGGCAGGGCGGCGGGATTATTGAAAAAACGTGTTGGCCGATGCGTTCGCGCCGGTCTCGTCGGGGGAACTCGGGATCATGAAGGATACGCCGAGCGCGCTGCGAATGGCGCGCAATAGCGACGGCAAACGGGTCGAGCGTCCGCTTTCGCCGCATTTGCAGATCTATCGCCCGCAGATCACCTCGGCGTTGTCCATTTTTCATCGTATCACCGGGGCCGGGCTTGGTGTCGGCACGCTCCTCCTGGTCTGGTGGCTTGCCGCCGCCGCCGGGACGGATGCCGAATACGCTCGCGCCGCCGGCTTCATTGCCTCGCCGCCCGGTCTCATCCTACTGTTTTTATGGACCGGCGCACTCGTTTATCATTTTCTCAACGGTATTCGCCATCTCGCCTGGGATGCGGGGCGCGGCTTCGAACTGTCGCAAGTCCATGCCAGCGGCAAGCTGGTGGTGATTCTGACCATCGTCCTGACCGTGCTCGTCTGGATCATTGGTCTGGTGATTTGGTGAGGGACGGCGCGATGTCGGCAAGCAAAATGGAAATCACCCCCATGCGCTCGACGCTCGGGCGGGTGCGTGGGCTCGGCTCGGCGAAATCGGGGACCGGGCATTGGTGGGGGCAGCGCCTGACCGCGATCGCGCTGGTGCCGCTTGCGATCTGGTTCGTGCTCACGCTCCTCGCCCATCTCGGTGCGCCGCACGAGGCTGTCGCGCACTGGATCGGCCGGCCGGTCAACGCGGTTCTGCTGCTCGCCCTGATCGTGGCATTGTTTCACCATCTTCATCTCGGCTTGCAAGTGGTGATCGAGGACTACATTCATGGCGAGGGCGCGCGGCTCGCGGTGCTGCTCCTGATGCGGGCGGCGGTGGCGCTGCTGTTTCTCACCGCTTTCGTCGCCATTCTGCGCATGGCGTTGTGAGCGCGACGGCGGCGGGTCAACCGATCGATGAAAAGGGAAGTCCGCCGCGTCGCGGGCTCATGGACGAAAGATGAATGCGATTTCGAAGCCTTCGCTCGGCGCCTATGAGATCATCGACCACGCCTATGAGGTCATCGTCGTCGGTGCCGGCGGCGCTGGCTTGCGGGCGACCCTCGGGATGGGCGCGGCGGGGCTGAAGACCGCCTGCATCACCAAGGTTTTCCCAACCCGCAGCCATACCGTCGCGGCGCAAGGCGGCATCGGTGCCGCGCTCGGCAATATGGGAAGTGATGACTGGCGCTGGCACATGTACGACACCGTCAAGGGCTCGGACTGGCTCGGCGATCAGGATGCGATCGAATATATGTGCCGCGAGGCGATCCCGGCGGTTTACGAACTCGAACATTTCGGCGTCCCGTTCAGCCGCACGGAGGACGGAAAAATCTATCAGCGCCCGTTCGGCGGGCATATGATGGACTATGGCAAAACCCCGGCGCAGCGCGCTTGTGCCGCCGCCGACCGCACCGGCCACGCCATTCTGCACACTCTCTATCAGCAGAGCCTCAAGCATGGCGTCGAGTTCTTCATCGAGTATTTCGCGATCGATCTGGTCATGGACGAGGAGGGGGCGTGTCGCGGTGTCATCGCCTGGTGCCTCGATGATGGGACGATGCACCGCTTCCGCGCCCCCTTGGTCGTGCTCGCGACCGGCGGTTATGGCCGCGCCTATCTCTCCTGCACCTCCGCCCATACCTGCACCGGTGACGGGGCCGGCATGGCGCTCCGCGCTGGCCTTCCGACCCAGGACATGGAATTCGTGCAATTCCACCCGACCGGCATTTTTCCCGCCGGCTGCCTGATCACCGAGGGCGCGCGCGGCGAGGGCGGCTATCTCACCAATGCCGAGGGCGAGCGTTTCATGGAACGCTATGCGCCGACCGCGAAGGATCTCGCCTCGCGTGATGTCGTGTCGCGCTCGATGACCATCGAAATCAACGAGGGGAGGGGCTGCGGGCCGAACAAGGACCACATCCTGCTCCATCTCGAACATCTCGGCGCCGACATCCTGCATGCGCGCTTGCCGGGAATTTCCGAGACCGCGCGGGTGTTTTCCGGGGTCGATGTCACCAAGGCGCCGATCCCGGTTTTGCCGACGGTGCATTACAATATGGGCGGCATCCCGACCAATCTCCACGCCGAGGTGCTGCGCCCGACGCCGGACGACCCTGACGCGGTGGTCCCCGGCCTGATGGCGATCGGTGAAGCGGCCTGCGTCTCCGTTCACGGCGCCAATCGACTGGGCACCAATTCCCTGCTCGATCTCATCGTCTTCGGCCGCGCCGCCGCCCTCCGCGCCGCCGAGATCGTCAAACCCGGCGCCAAGACCGCGCCGCTCCCTCCCCGCGCCGGCGAGGCGGCGCTCGATCGTTTCGATGGCGTTCGCCATGCCAAAGGGGGCACCCGCGTCGCCGAACTGCGCGAGACCATGCAACGCACCATGCAGAGCCACGCCGCCGTGTTCCGTACCGCGAAAAGCCTCTCCGAGGGGGTTGCGAAAATGAAAAACCTCTGGAACGGCATGGCGGACATGGCGCTCAGCGACCGCAGCCTGATCTGGAACAGCGATCTCATGGAGGCGTTGGAATTCACCAATCTCATGGGCAACGCGCTCACCACCATCACCAGCGCCGAGGCAAGGCACGAAAGCCGCGGCGCCCACGCCCATGACGACTATCCTGAGCGCGACGATGCCGCGTGGATGAAACACTCGCTCTCCTGGTGCGATGCCAAAGGCGAGGTTGCGCTCGCCTATCGCCCGGTGAAGATGCGGACACTGACCAACGACGTGTCGGTGTTCCCGCCCAAAAAGCGGGTCTATTGAGCGCCAGGCGATAGAAAAGACCCAAGGAACGGAAGACATGGTCGAATTCGCACTGCCCGCCAACAGCAAGGTCGGTCAGGGAAAAACCCATCCGGCGCCCGCGGGGGCCAAACGCACCAAGGAATTCCGCGTCTATCGCTGGAGTCCCGATGACGGGGCGAAGCCGCGCATGGATAGCTACATCATCGATCTCGATCAATGCGGGCCGATGGTTCTCGACGCGCTGATCAAGATCAAGAACGAGGTCGATAGTTCGCTGACCTTCCGGCGCTCCTGCCGCGAGGGGATTTGCGGCTCCTGCGCGATGAATATCGACGGCACCAATACCCTTGCCTGTCTGAAGCCGATCGATGCGGTGAAAGGCGCCGTCCGCATCAATCCGCTGCCGCATATGCCGGTGGTCAAGGATCTGGTGCCCGATCTCACCCAGGCCTATGCCCAGTTGCGCAGCATCGAGCCCTGGATGCAGGCCGATACGCCGCCGCCGCCCGATAGCGAGCGGCGCCAGAGCCCGGACGAGCGCGCCGCCCTCGATGGCATGTGGGAGTGTATTCTCTGCTTCTGCTGCACGACGAGCTGTCCAAGCTATTGGTGGAACGGCGACCGTTATCTCGGCCCGGCGGTGCTGCTCGCCGCTTATCGCTGGATCGCCGACAGCCGCGACGAGGCCACCGGCAAGCGGCTCGATGCGCTGGAGGATCCGTTCAAGCTCTATCGCTGCCACACCATCATGAATTGCACCCAGACCTGCCCCAAGGGTCTCAACCCGGCCAAGGCGATCGGCAAAATCAAGCAATTGCTCGTCGAGCGCCAGGTCTGACCCCGCTTGTGGCACGAGGCGGCGGGTGATGTTCGCGGGCGATATCACCTCGCCGCGTCGGCGGCTCGCTGCCTGGGCGGATAGTTTCTTCGTCGATCACGCCTTCTTCCGCATCTTTTGGCATAATTTCGCAACCGTCGCCGAAGGGCGCCTCTATCGCGCCAATCACCCGACGCCGGCCTGGCTCGCGCACGCGGCCAAGCGTTACGGCTTGCGGACGGTGATCAATCTCCGCGGCGCCCGCGCTTGCGGCTCGGATGCGTTGACGCGGGAGGCGGCGGCACGGCTCGGCCTTCGCCATATCTACGCGCCGTTCGAGAGCCGGGGTGCCCCGCATCGCGATCGCATCCTCGCTCTCGCTGAAATTTTCGCCGAGATGCGCGAGCCGGCGCTCATTCACTGCAAATCCGGCGCTGATCGCGCCGGTCTCGCCGCCGGTCTCTTCATCCTGATCAATGGCGGCACCTCACGCCAGGCGCTGGCGCAGCTTTCCTGGCGATTTTTGCATATTCGCGCCTCCGCGACCGGGATACTCGATGCGTTTTTCGTGCTGTATGCGCGCGAGGCGGAAGGGAAAAAGCCGTTTCTGGATTGGGTGCGTGACGATTATCACGAGGATCGTCTGCGCGCCCAATTCCGCTCGAATCGCGCCGCCGATCTGCTCAATGACCGGGTGCTGGCGCGCGAATAGAGGGGGCCAGGTCTTCGCCGCTCAGCGCCGCCGCGGTGATCGGCCCGCGGATCACCACGAAATAGGCGATCGCAGAGAAAACGCCGATCGCCGCCCCGACCAGAAGGGCAGGGACGAAAGACCCGGTCGCGGTGACGATCAGGGCGGTGACCGTCGGCGCTAGCGCGCCACCGAGATAGCCGCCGAAATTCTGAATGGCACCGATCGAGGCGGTATAGTTCGACGGTGCCGCGACCGACGCCATCGCCCAGCAACTGCTCGAAGTCGCATAGCCGAGAAACACCGCCGCCGAGATGCAGACGATCGCGACGGTGTTGCTTTCGACCTCGGCGGCGAGAACGGTGAACAGCGCCATGCCGATGAGCGCGAGCGACATCGGGTATTTGCGGGCGTTGATCGGCGAAAGCCCGAACCGCGCCAGGACATCGACGATCCAGCCGCCGAAAATCCCGCCCACCACCCCGGCGACCGAGGGGATGGCCGCCGCCCAGCCGGTTTTGGCGATGGTCATGTGGCGCTCGATTTCGAGATAGCCGGGAAGCCAGGCGGTATAGACCCAGGTGAGATAGATCGTGCCGAAATAGCCGAGAATCATGCCCCAGGTCATGCGAAAGCGAAACAGCCGCCGCCATTCGTGAAACCGCGTCGGCGCGCGCGCGCCGGGCGGATCGCCCTCGGTGACGAGCGCGGTTTCCTCACGCGACAGCGCAACCGTCTCGATATCGCGATAGAGCAGATACCAGAGGGCGGCGACGACGAGGCCGGCAATCCCCATGATCAGGAACATCCAGCGCCAGCCGAAGGCGAGCATGAGAAAGGTCAGGAGCGGCGCGCCGATGGCGTTGCCGAGGGTCGAGGCACAGTTGAAAATGCCGGTCGCGAGCCCGCGATTCCGGACCGGAAACCAATCCTTGACGACGCGCGCCCCGGTCGGGAATTGCGGCGCCTCGCCGAGGCCGAGCAGCATGCGGGCGGCGAAAAACTCCCCGAAATTGCGCACCAGCCCGCCCAAAGCCTGCGCTCCCGACCACAGCGCGAGGCCGAGCGCAAGCAGAAGCCGCGGCCCGAGGCGGTCGACCAGGGCGCCGGCCGGAAGCTGCGCGAAGGCATAGGCCCAGAGGAAGGCGGAAAGCAGATACCCCATGTCATTGATCGACAGGCCGAGATCATGACGCACCAGCGGATTGGCGATGGCGAGGGTCGCGCGGTCGATGTAGTTGACGACCCCGCTCAGCACCAGGAGCGTCAGCGCCGCCCGCTGCATGAAGCGGATACGTGGCGTCGATGCAGCGGCCATGTTGGTATCTCCCCCCGAACTTGTCCCCAGCATGGCGGGTTATGGGCCGCTGATCCAGAGTGTTCGCACGTTTTTTTGGGTCAGAAATGGATCGCCCTGCCATAGGCGTCGAGCACCGATTCCGCCATCGCCTCGCTCACCGTCGGGTGCGGGAAGACGGTTGCCATCAGTTCGGCCTCGGTGCTCTCGAGGGTGCGGGCGATGGCGAAGCCCTGGATCATTTCCGTCACTTCCGCGCCGATCATGTGCGCGCCGAGCAATTCGCCGGTTTTCGCGTCGAACACGGTTTTCACCATCCCCTCCGGCTCGCCGAGCGCGATCGCCTTGCCGTTGCCGATGAACGGGAAATGGCCGACCCGCACCTCGCGTCCATTCTCCTTCGCTTTCGCCTCGGTCAATCCCACCGAGGCGATCTGCGGCCGACAATAGGTGCAGCCGGGAATATTGGTGACATCGAGCGGATGAACGCCCTTGACGCCGGCGATTTTCTCGACGCACAGCACGCCTTCGTGGCTCGCCTTGTGGGCAAGCCAGGGCGGGCCGGCGAGATCGCCGATGGCATAGAGGCCGGCGATATTGGTGCGGCAGAATTCATCGATCACGACATGGGTTTTTTCCACCCGCACACCGATCTCGGCAAGCCCGATGCCCTCGACATTGCCAACGATGCCGACCGCCGAGATCACCCGATCGACGGTGATTTCGCTCGTCTTGCCGGCCGCCTCGATGGTGACGCTGACGCTGTCCGCGGCCTTCTTCGCCCCCTTCACCATCGCCTTGGTGAGGAATTTGATGCCCTGTTTTTCGAACGCCTTCTGTGCAAAGGCGCTGATTTCAGCGTCCTCGACCGGGAGAATGCGATCGAGCACTTCGACCACCGTCACCTCGGCGCCGAGGCTGCGATAAAAACAGGCGAATTCGATGCCGATGGCACCCGAGCCGATGACCAGAAGCCGCTTGGGCAGCGCCTTCGGCACCATCGCGTCCTTGTAGGTCCAGATCAGCCTGCCATCGGCTTCGAGCCCGGGGAGTTCGCGCGCCCGCGCCCCGGTCGCGAGCACGATATGCGGCGCCGCCAGCGTCGCGACCGGCTTGTCGTCCTTGCTCACCGCGAGTTTGCCCGCGCCGATCAGCGTGCCTGCGCCATCGAAGACGGTGACTTTGTTTTTGCGAAGCAGGTGGGCAACCCCGGTGGAAAGCTGTTTCGCGACGGCGCGTGAACGGGCCACCATCTTGCCGAGATCGAGGCGGATATTATCGGCAGCGAAGCCGAATTCCGGGAGATGGTGCAGGATGTGGTTGATCTCCGCCGAGCGCAGCAGCGCCTTGGTCGGAATGCAGCCCCAGTTGAGGCAGATGCCGCCGAGATGTTCACGCTCGACCACCGCGGTTTTCATGCCGAGTTGTGCGGCGCGGATCGCCGCGACATAGCCGCCCGGCCCGCCGCCGAGCACGATCAAATCAAAGGATGTGTCGGCCATTTCCGGCTCCCGTTCGGGTTGTCAGAGCATCAGGCTCAGCGGATCCTCAATGATCGCCTTGAAGGCCGCGAGCCATTCGGCGCCGAGCGCGCCATCGACGACGCGGTGATCGACGCTCAGGGTGCAGGTCATCATGGTTGCGATGGCGATCGCGTCGCCCTTCACCACGGCGCGCTTTTCCCCCGTGCCGACCGCAAGGATCGCGCTTTGCGGCGGGTTGATGATCGCCGAAAACGCGGTGATGCCGAACATGCCGAGATTGGAAATCGAGAAGCCGCCGCCCTGGTATTCCTCCGGCTTGAGCTTGCCCGCCCGCGCCCGCTCGGCGAGCGCCTTCATTTCATTGCTGATGACAGCTAAGCCTTTCTGGTCGGCGGCGCGGATGATCGGGGTGATCAGACCGTCCGGGATGGCGACCGCGACGCTGATATCGACATCGCGGTAATAGGCGATGCCCTCCTCGGTGAAGCTCGCATTGACGCGCGGGACGCGCCGGAGGGCGATCGCCGCCGCCTTGATGATCAGGTCATTGACCGAAAGTTTGAAGGCGCCGGGCCCGGTTTTGGGCGCTTTCGCGTTCAGTGTGGTGCGAAGATCGAGGAGTGGGTCGAGCCCGATATCGAGCGAGAGATAGAAATGCGGGATCTGCTGTTTGGCCTCGCTCAAGCGGCGGGCAATGATTTTGCGCATCGAGGAATGGGGCACGAGTTCGTGCGGCGCGGTGATCGCGCTGGCGCGTGGCGCCGCCGGGGCGGGTGTGGCCGCCGATGTGGCCGCGGGACTCGGCGCGGCGGCCGGCTTGCGGAGCGCGGCTTCGATATCGGCCTTGACGATCCGGCCGTTCGGGCCGCTCCCGGTGAGGTGTGCGAGATCGATCCCCGCCTGCAGCGCCATACGGCGGGCGAGGGGGGAGGCGAAAATCCGCTCGCCGTGATCGGCGCTGTCCGCAGCGGCAGCGGCCGGTTTCGCCGCCGGCGTGGCGGGGGGCGGTTGCGGGGAATCGGATTTGGCTGGCTCCGGCTTCGCGGCCTCCGGTTTCGCCAGTGCCGGTGCCGGTGCCGGTGCCGGTGGTGCGGCCTCCGGCACTTTCTCGCCCTCGGCGACGAGGATCGCGATCGGCGCGTTGACCTTGACCCCGGCGCTGCCTTCGGCGACGAGGATCTTGCCGAGCACGCCTTCATCGACGGCCTCGACCTCCATCGTTGCTTTGTCGGTCTCGATCTCGGCGATGACGTCGCCGGCGCGGATGGTGTCGCCTTCTTTCTTCAGCCAGCGCGCCAGCGTGCCTTCGGTCATCGTCGGC
Organism: Pseudomonadota bacterium; assembly: GCA_021798915.1. Classification (GTDB taxonomy): domain Bacteria; phylum Pseudomonadota; class Alphaproteobacteria; order Acetobacterales; family Acetobacteraceae; genus Acidibrevibacterium. The sequence continues at coordinate 47,524 of JAJZBM010000009.1, read as the reverse complement.
GACAAGGCCGGCATCAGGATGTTGATGGCCATGATGTTCTCCCTCAGCCCATGCCGCGGACGGTTTTGCGCACCGCGTCGATCACCCAATCCGGCTGCGGCAGCGCCAGTTTTTCGAGATTGGCGGCATAAGGCAGCGGCACATCGACGCCATGGACACGCGCCGGCGGTGCATCCAGCCAGTCGAAACAGTGTTCGATCACCTGCATCGCGATCTCGGCGCCGATGCCGGCGAATGGCCAGCCTTCCTCGATGGTGACCAGGCGGTTGGTTTTTTTCACCGATGCCACGATGGTTTCGATATCGAGCGGACGGATGGTGCGGAGATTGATCACCTCGGCCTCGATCCCCTCGGCGGCCAGCGCTTCCGCTGCGGCGAGCGCGGTGCCGACGGTGATCGAAAACCCGATCAGGGTGACGTGCTTGCCCGGCCGCTCGATTTTCGCGCGCCCGATCGGCAGCACGAAATCCTCGGCGGTCGGGCAATCGAAGCTGTGGCCGTAGAGAATTTCGTTTTCGAGGAAGATCACCGGGTTGGGGTCGCGGATCGCGGCGCGCAGCAGCCCCTTGGCGTCGGCCGCCGACCACGGGGCGACGACCTTGAGGCCCGGCACATGCGCATACCAGCTCGCATAGCACTGGCTGTGCTGGGCGGCGACGCGGGATGCAGCGCCGTTGGGGCCGCGAAAGACGATCGGGCAGCTCATCTGCCCGCCCGACATGTAGCGTGTCTTGGCGGCGGAGTTGATGATCTGGTCGATCGCCTGCATCGCGAAATTGAAAGTCATGAATTCGAGGATCGGCTTGAGCCCGGCCATCGCCGCGCCGACCGCAAGCCCGGTGAAGCCGTGCTCGGTGATCGGCGTGTCGATCACCCGCTTTTCCCCGAATTCCTCGAGCAGGCCCTGGCTGATTTTATAGGCGCCCTGATACTGCGCGACCTCCTCGCCGAGCAGGAACACATCCGCATCCCGGCGCATTTCGGCGGCCATGGCGTCGCGCAGCGCCTCGCGGACGGTGATGGTCGCGACCGGCCCCCAATCCTTCTCCTCCGCGGCGAGCGGCGCGGGTGCATGGGCCGGGGGCGCGGCCGGGGTTGGCGCGGCCGGGGTTGGCATGGTCGCCGGCTTGGTCGCCGGGGCGGGTTTCGCGGCCGGGGCCGCGTCGGCCGCCTCGCCCTCGCCGGTGAGCACCGCGATCGGCGTGTTCACCGCGACCCCTTCGCTGCCCTCGGCGACGAGAATCTTGCCGAGCACGCCTTCATCGACGGCCTCGACCTCCATCGTCGCCTTGTCGGTCTCGATTTCGGCGATGACGTCGCCGGCGCGCACCATATCGCCCTCTTTTTTCAGCCAGCGCGCCAGCTTGCCCTCGGTCATCGTCGGCGACAGCGCCGGCATCAGGATTTCGGTCGCCATCTCACGCCTCCGCCAGCACGTTGGTCCAGAGTTCGGCGGGGTCCGGCTCGGGGGAAGCCTGCGCGAAATCCGCCGCCTCCTGGATCTGTTTCTTCACCGCATCATCGATCGCCTTGAGTTCCCCCTCCTCGACGCCGAGACCGGCGAGATGCTGGCGGGCGTGATCGATGCAGTCGCGTTCGCTGCGCATTTTCTGGACCTCCTCGCGCGAGCGGTATTTGGCCGGATCGGACATCGAGTGGCCGCGATAGCGGTAGGTCTTCATTTCGAGGAGATACGGCCCCTCACCGGCGCGGCAATGGGCGATGGCGGCGGCGGCGGCGGCGTGGACCGCCTCGACATCCATGCCATCGACCTGGGCGCCGGGAATGCCCCAGGGAGCGCCGTTCTGCGACAGATCATGGGAGGCGCTGGACCGTTCGACGCTGGTGCCCATGCCGTATTTGTTGTTTTCGATGACGAACAACACCGGGAGCTTCATCAAGGCGGCGAGATTGAAACTTTCATAGACCTGGCCCTGGCTCGATGCGCCCTCACCGAAATAGGTCACGGCGACGCGATCATTGCCGCGATAGCGATTGGCGAAGGCGAGCCCGGCGCCGAGGCTGACTTGGGCACCGACGATGCCGTGGCCGCCGAAGAAGTTCTTCTCGCGCGAGAACATGTGCATCGAGCCGCCCTTGCCGTGCGAATACCCGTCGCGCCGGCCGGTGAGTTCGGCCATGACGCCGCGCGGGTCCATGCCGGTCGCCAACATGTGGCCGTGATCGCGATAACTGGTGATCACCTGGTCGCCCGGCGAGAGCGCCATCTGCACCCCGACCACCACTGCTTCCTGGCCGATATAGAGATGGCAGAAGCCGCCGATCAGGCCCATGCCGTAGAGCTGGCCGGCCTTCTCCTCGAAGCGGCGGATCAGCAGCATGTCGTGATAGGCCCGAAGCAGGATGTCACGCCCGAGCCCGGGCGCTCCCTTCGCGCCACCAGCCTTGCCGCTGCGTCCCGCGATTTTGCCTGACCGCGCCATAGCGATGCCCCCCGGTTTATTGCCCCGCGAACGCCGGCGAGCCCGGCGCCGAGACCGTCGCCCCAGGGACCGATCCCGGGGGCTCTCTCTGGGTGGGACTAGCCCGGAGCCTCGCGCGCGGCAAGCGCAAATTGGCAAAAACCCGTGATTGTGCAGTGCGATAGATGACTTTAACCGAAATCCGGTTAACAGCCTGTCCGGCCGTGATTCTGACGTCCGCGTCGGTCAGGAGATTGCGCCGCTGGCGCCATCGGCGCAGGTTTCAATCGCGGCGCATGATGGTGACGCAGCAAGATTGCCGGAGCGGGTGGCGGAATTTTTTGTCGCGCCGCGGCTCAGTAAGCCGGACCGAGACGGCCGAAAGGAACGACGATATCGGTCGGATCGGCGAGGTTGAGCATGGCGCGGGCGCGCTCGTCGATGACGTCGGGATCGAGATGCTCGGCGCGGAGAGCGGCGATCCGGCGCTGCCAGGTCGTGACATCCTCGGCGGCCATGGCCCGTTGCGCCTCGGCGCGCGCCAGATCCTGCTCGCGCGCGGCGTAAGCCCGAAGACCGAGATCACCGCGGGTTGCATTCCAGGCGAAATATCCCGCAAGCGCCAGGAACAACAGCGGCGGCAGTGCCGCTTTCGTCTGGCGTTTCATGGAATTGCGCAAACGGGCGAGCGAGGGGGACATGCCAAAACCTATGTCGTGACTCGGCCGCGATCATACGCGCGGCGGTGATGGTGCGGAAGGGTTTGTGACCACCACCATGACAGAAAAGACTTACCAAAAAGATACAATCCCGCCCGATCCTCGCCATTATTCCGTGGCTAGAGTAGAGCATTCCCCGGCTGTCCAGGGGCGTTTGCCCGGCCTATCATGCCCGGCGCCATCTGCCGCGATGGGGACGAAGGAGACGATCGATGCCTCGTAAAATTTTCCGCCTCGCCGTGATCGGTCTCGGCGTGGCCGCTTTGCTTGCGCCGCCGGCCAAGGCCGATTGGCATGGGGGCGGAGGGGGTGGATTTCATGGCGGTTTCGGCGGGTTTCACGGCGGCTATGGCGGCTTCCACGGTGGCTATGGTGGCTGGCGCGGTGGGTATGGCGGCTGGCGCGGCGGCTGGGGTGGCTGGCATGGCGGTTGGGGTGGCTGGCATGGCCCCTGGGGCGGGCCGTGGGGGCGGCCGTGGGGGTTTGGCGGCTTTGGCTGGGGCGGTTGGGCGCCCTGGTGGGGGCCTGGCCTGTTCGTTGGCGGGCTGGGGATCGGCATCGGTCTCGGTGCGTTCATCGCCTCGCCGCCGCCGATCATTTTCGCGCCGCCGATCTACGCCCCGGCGGTGGTGATGGCGCCGCCGCCGGTGGTGTTCGGGCCGCCGCTATTCGCCCCGACCGGGATCGAATATGGCGCGCCGGCTTACGCCACGGCCCCACCCACCTATGCGCCACCCACCTATGCGCCGCCGGCTAATTATGCGCCCAATTACCCGCCGCCCCAGGGCTATCCGCCGCCGCAGGGGTATGGCTATGCGCCGAATCCGCAATATGCGGCGCCGCAGGGGCAGGGCTATCCGCCGCCGCAAGGCTATGGCTATGCGCCGCCACCCCAGGGTTACGCGCCACCCCAGGGCTACGCGCCGAGCAGCGGCTATGCGCCGCCGCAGGGCTACACGCCACCACCCGGATTCGGGGCGCCCGGGGACGATACCGAATGACGATACCGAATAGGGTGACGTCGAATAGCTGATCGCCCCCACCTTGCCATTTGGTCCGCAATGGCCCGAAATCGGTGTCCACCGCGCCCATGACGGCGCGAGACCAACCGTGCGAGGAGAAACGTCCATGCCGCTCGATGTCCATGCCGCCAAGGTTCTGGAAATGATCCGCCTCTCCGGCCGCCCGCCCTATGAGACGCTTGCGTCGGCGGAGGCGCGGCAATTCTCCCGCAACGCCCGCGCCGTGCTCGCGCCCGAGCCGCCGGAGATGGGTGAGGTGCGCGATGTCATGATCGGCGCCGGCGCCACGATCCCGGCCCGCCTCTATCGTCCGCTCGGGGCGGCGGCGGGCACGGCGCTCCCGGCGCTGATCTATTTCCACGGCGGCGGCTGGGTGATCGGCGATCTCGACACCCATGACGTGGTCTGCCGCCAGATCGCCAACGGCGCCGGCGCGGCGGTGGTTGCGGTCGATTACCGGTTGGCGCCCGAGCATAAATTCCCCGCCGCCGTCGAGGACGCCATCGCCGCCACCGCCTGGATCGCCGGGCATGGTGGCGAACTCGGGATCGATGGGGCGCGGCTCGCGGTCGGCGGTGACAGCGCCGGCGGCAATCTCGCCGCCGTGGTCGCGCTCCACGCCCGCGACCATGGCGGCCCGAAGCTCACGCGGCAGGTGCTGATCTATCCGGCGACCGAATTCGCCATGACCCATCCCTCGCATGAGCGTTTCGCCGAGGGGCTGCTGCTCACCCGCCCGACGATGCTGTGGTTTCGCGACCATTATCTCCGCGGCATCGAGGATGGCGCCGATTGGCGGGCTTCGCCGCTCCGCGCCGCTTCGCTCGGCAATCTCCCGCCCGCCCTGGTGCTGACCGCCGGCTGTGATCCGCTGTGCGACGAGGGCGAGGATTACGCCGCCCGCCTCGCCGCCGCCGGCGTCCCGGTGACGCGGCTTTGTGTCGAGGGCATGATCCACGGCTTCCTCACCATGGGGAAACTGATCCCGGCCGCGAACGAGGCGGTGGCGATGATCGCGGCGTCCCTCAAAATCGCGTTTGCCGGCTGACGGGACGCCGAGAGGGCGCTATAGAGGTCGGTGAGAAAAAACACGGGGGAGGGTGAAGAACATGCGCAGATCCCGACTGGCATCGCTGTTGGGCGGGGCGGCGGCCTCGGTTTGGCTCGCGCTCGCGCCGCCAGCGAACGCCGCCGATCCGGCGGATTTCGCCCTTTCGGCGAACGACAATCACACCACCATCGTCAACGGCAAGATGCTCGGCATTCATGATGCCAAGCCCGATACGCTTTCGGTGATCGATCTTTCGGTGATGCCGCCGCGTCTTACCGCCTCGATCGCGGTTCCGTTCAGTGATGTCGGCCCGCCGATGGCGGTCGCGATCGGGCATGACGCGCGCTTCGCGCTCGTCACCGCCGCGACCAAACCCGATCCCACCACCGCCGATGGCACGTCGCCCGATGACCGGCTCTCGGTGGTCGATCTCACCACTTCGCCGCCGCGGGTGATCCAGACGCTGCATGCCGGTGCCGGCGCCTCGGCGGTGCGGATTTCGCCGGACGGGCGGATGGCGCTGGTCGCCAACCGTTTCGAGGGCACCATCTCGATCTTTGCGATCGACGGCGCTCATCTCGAGCCGGCGGGTAAATTCGCCCTCGACAACGCGAAATCCCAGCCGGTCGGGATCGTTTTTTCCCATGACGGCAGCTTCATCCTGGTGAGCCGTCTCGGCGATCACATGGTGAGCCTGGTGCATGTCGCGGGCGGCAAGCTCAGTCTCGATCCGCGCCCGATCACCACCGGCGTTTCCCCCGACACCATGGACACCAACCCCGCCGGCACCCTCGCCGTGGTCAGCAATGTCGGGCGCAGCGATGGCGATGTCGATACGGTCAGTCTGATCGACCTCACCGCCCAGCCGCCCCGCACCATCGACACGATCGGCGTTGCCAATGGGCCGGAGGCGGTGAAATTCTCGCCGGATGGCAAATATCTCGCGGTGAATTCCATCAATGGCACGCTGAAGCCGACGGGGACGCCGTTTTCCAATCCGGGCGGCATTCTCAGCCTCTACGCCGTCGAGAAAGCTCCCGCCAAAGGCCTGACCAGTGCCGGCACCCGGCTCCACAAGCTCGCCGAAGCGAGCGATGGTGGCTGGACGCAGGGGGTCGCGTTCTCGCGCGATGGGCGGCTGATTCTGGTCCAGAACATGCGCGAGCACGAAGTGCAGGTGTTCCGCTGGCATGGTGGGAAATTGATTCCCGGCGTCAAAATTCCAGTCCCCGGCGGCCCGGCGGCGATCGCGACGCCCTGGCCGTGAGCGTCGCGTAAGCTTTCCGGTTCCTTGGCGCGGCGGTGCCGCAGGCACTGCCGCAACGGATAAAAATTTTTTGGTTCTTTTTTATAAAAAAGAACGATCTGCCTCTTCTGACCTGCCCTTGCCTTGCCTTGCCGGGAAACCCGCCTTTGGCTATGCCGGTCTCGGGCGGGTGGGCCGCCCTTTGGCGCGAGGAGCGGGTAATGGGCTACAAAGTCGCGGTGGTCGGGGCAACGGGCGCGGTCGGGCGGGAGATGCTCAAGACACTCGTTGAGCGCAAATTTCCGGTCTCTGACATCGCCGCTCTCGCTTCCGGCCGCTCGGCGGGCAGCGAAGTCTCCTTCGGCGACCGCACGCTCCGTGTCCAAAGCCTCGAAAAATTCGATTTTTCCGGCTGGGAGATCGGGCTTTTCAGCCCCGGCGCGAAGGTTTCCGCCGAACACGCGCCGCGCGCCGCGCGGGCGGGCTGTGTCGTCATCGACAATACCAGCCAGTTCCGCATGGAGCCGGATGTGCCGTTGGTGGTGCCGGAGGTCAATCCGCATCACCTCAAGAATTTCCGCAAGCGCAACATCATCGCCAACCCCAATTGCAGCACCATCCAGATGGTGGTGGCGCTGAAGCCGTTGCATGAGCGGTTTCGCGTCCGCCGGGTGGTGGTTTCGACCTATCAATCGGTCTCCGGCGCCGGCAAGGAGGCGATGGACGAGTTGTATGGCCACACCCGCGCCGTCTTCGTCGCCGATTCCAGCAAGCCCGAGCATTTCACCAAGGAAATCGCCTTCAACTGCATCCCCCAGATCGACCATTTCATGGAGGATGGCGCGACCAAGGAGGAGTGGAAGATGGTGGTCGAGACCCGCAAGATTCTCGACCCCGACATTCAGGTTTTCGCGACCTGCGTGCGTGTTCCGGTGTTCATCGGCCATGGCGAGGCGCTCGATGTCGAGTTCGAGAGCCCGGTCAGCGTGAGCGAGGCGCGGGCCCTGCTCGCGCGGGCGCCGGGGGTCGCGCTTTATGACAAGCGCGAGGATGGCGGCTACATGACGCCGCTCGAATGCCAGGGCGAGGACGCCGTCTATGTGAGCCGCCTGCGCCGCGACCCGACGCGGCCCAATTGCCTCGGCTTCTGGTGTGTTGCGGATAATCTCCGCAAGGGGGCGGCGCTGAACGCGGTGCAGATCGCCGAGACCCTGATCGCCGAGGGGTTGCTTGCGAAATAGCGGGCCGGGGCGCGCCGCCGCCCCTTGATACGATACCCATGATGGGTATATCCTCCACGAAGGCGTGAAGCCGGCCGGCGTGGTCGGCGCGCGAGCGGCGGAGGCTGCGGTGGCGGCGTGTTGCGGCGCGGGGCATGACCCGCGCGAGACGGTGCGGGAGATCGATCCGGTCTGCGGCATGACGGTCGACCCGGCGGCGGGGAAGCCGTTTTTCGCGTATCACGGTCGGCGCTATCATTTTTGCTGTGACGGCTGCCGGACGAAATTCGCCGCCGATCCCAGCCGCTATCTCGCGCCCAAGACCGAGGCGCCGGCCGCGCCCGCCCCTCCCGGCTCTCTCTATACCTGCCCGATGCATCCCGAGGTGCGAAAGGATCGCCCCGGCCCATGTCCGCTCTGCGGCATGGCGCTGGAGCCACTGACGCCGACCGCCGAGGCCGGGGAAAATGCCGAACTCGTCGAGATGCGGCGGCGGTTCTGGCTCGCGCTCGGGCTCGCGCTGCCGGTGATTCTGCTCGCCATGGGCGGCGATCTGGCGGGGGCGGGCCGGTGGGTGTCGCCGGCGGTGTCGAACTGGCTCCAGCTCGTACTCGCAACTCCGCTCGTCTTCGGGGCGGGGTCGTTCGTGTTCGTGCGCGGCTGGCATTCGCTGATCAACCGCAGCCTCAACATGTTTTCGCTGATCGCCCTCGGCACCGGCACCGCCTATCTCTACAGCCTCGCCGCGACCCTGGCGCCGGGGCTGTTTCCGGCCGGGTTCCGTGGGGCGGGCGGCGCGGTCGGGACGTATTTCGAAGCCGCGGCGGCGATCACCGTTCTGGTGATCCTCGGGCAGCGGCTGGAACTCGGCGCGCGGGAGAAAACCGGCGACGCCATTCGCGCCCTTCTCACGCTCGCGCCGAAGACCGCGCGGCGGCTGCGCGAAGATGGCACCGACGAGGAAATTCCGCGTGATCGGGTCGCGCCCGGCGATCGGTTGCGCATTCGCCCCGGCGAGGCCGTCCCGGTCGATGGCGTGGTGCTGGAGGGGCAAAGCCATATCGATGAGGCGATGGTGACGGGGGAGGCGATGCCGGTTGCGAAAGGCGCCGGCGCGGCGTTGATCGGCGGCACCGTGAACGGCAGCGGCGCGCTGGTGATGCGGGCCGAGCGGGTGGGCGCCGAGACCGTGCTCGCGCGCATCATCGCCATGGTCGCCGAGGCGCAGCGTTCGCGCGCCCCGATCCAGCGCCTTGCCGATCTCGTCGCTGCCTGGTTCGTCCCGGCGGTGATCGCCGTCGCCCTGCTCTCGTTTGTCTTGTGGGCGATCTGGGGGCCGGCGCCGGCGCTCGCTTATGGGCTGCTCGCTGCGGTCTCGGTGCTGATCATCGCCTGCCCCTGCGCGCTCGGGCTCGCAACGCCGATGTCGATCCAGGTCGGGGTCGGGCGCGGGGCGAGCCTCGGGGTTCTGATCAAATCCGCCGAGGCGCTGGAGCGGATGGAGCGGGTCGATACCCTGGTCATCGACAAGACCGGGACGATCACCGAGGGCAAGCCGAGTCTGGTCGGGATCGTGCCGGCGGGCGGGTTTTCCGAGACGGAGATCCTGCATCGCGCGGCGAGTTTGGAGCGCGCGAGCGAGCACCCGCTGGCCACGGCGATTCTCGCCGCGGCGAAGGCGCGCGGGCTCACGCTCGACGCGCCGGCCGATGTCACGGCGCTGGCCGGCAAGGGGGTGCGCGGGCGTCTCGGCGCGCACCGCGTGGTTCTGGGCAGCGCCGCGCTGATGGCAGCGGAAGGGGCCGACCCCGCGGCGCTCGCGCCTGCCGCCGAGGCGGCGCGGGTGAGCGGGGCGAGTGTCGTGTTCATCGCCATCGATGGCGATATCGCAGGTCTCCTTGCTATCGCCGATCCGATCAAGGCAGGGGCTGCGGCGGCACTCGCGGCGCTCCGCGGCGAGGGGGTGCGCATCGTCATGCTGACCGGCGATCATCGCGCGACTGCCGAAGCCGTCGCCCGCCCGCTCGGCATCACCGACATCGAGGCCGGGATGCTGCCCGAACACAAACAGGACATCATCCGCCGGCTGCGTGCCGAGGGATGCATCGTCGCCATGGCCGGGGATGGCGTGAACGACGCGCCGGCGCTGGCCGCGGCGGATATCGGCATCGCCATGGGCACCGGCACCGAGGTTGCGATGCAAAGCGCCGGCATCACCCTGGTCAAGGGCGACCTCGCCGGCATCGCGCGGGCGCGGCGGCTGAGCCGGGCGGTGATGCGCAATATCCGCGAGAATTTGTTTTTCGCTTTCGTCTATAACGCGATCGGCGTGCCGGTGGCGGCGGGATTTCTCTATCCCTGGTTCGGCGTTCTCCTGAGCCCGGTGATCGCGGCGTTCGCGATGTCGCTGAGTTCGGCCTCGGTGGTGGCGAACGCGCTCCGGCTGCGGCGGGTGCGCCTGGAACCGGGGCCTTGATCTCGTCGGGAGGGCGGATCATCCTCGGGGGGCTGGCGGCGGCATCGTGCGAGAGATTGCATCGTCGCGGTCGCCGCTGATATCGCGGAAAGGAAACGCCGGTGACATCATCCCTCACGCCGCCATCGGCGGCGCAAGCCGCGAGTCTGAGCGCTTACGGCCATGCGCGATCCACGATCGCCGGCAATCCGCTCGATCACGATGACGTGCGGAGGCTCGAAAAGTACTGGAACGCCAGCCTCTATCTCTGTCTTGGCATGTTATATCTCCAGGACAATCCACTGCTGCGGGAGAAGCTCGCGCGGCATCATCTGAAGCCGCGATTCCTCGGCCATTGGGGATCCGCACCGGGGCAGTGCTTCGCCTATATCCATTTCAATCGGTTGATCAAACAGCACGATCTCAACGCGATCTTCATCTCCGGGCCCGGCCATGGCGCGCCGGCGGTATTGTCGCAGGCTTATCTCGAAGGCACCTACGGCGAAATCTATCCTGAGATCAGCAATGATATTGCCGGGCTCAGGCGATTTTTCAAGCAATTCTCCTTTCCCGGCGGCATCGGCAGCCACGCGACCCCGGAAACACCGGGTAGCATCCACGAAGGCGGCGAACTCGGCTACAGCTTGTCCCATGCGTTCGGCGCGGTGCTCGATCGGCCGGATCTACTCGCGCTCACGATCGTCGGCGATGGCGAGGCGGAAACCGGGCCCCTGGCGACGAGTTGGCACGGCAACAAGTTCCTCAATCCCATCACCGACGGCGCTGTGCTGCCAATTCTGCATCTGAATGGCTACAAGATCAACAATCCGACGGTGCTGGCGCGAATCAGCCGCGTGGAATTGGAAGCGCTTTTCATCGGCTATGGCTATACGCCCTATTTCGTCGAGGGCAGCGATCGCGCCAGCATGCATCAGGCGATGGCGGCGACCATGGCGCATTGCGTTGCCGAAATCCGCAGGCATCAGGCGCAGGCACGAAAAAGCGGCCAGGCGTTTCGCCCGCGCTGGCCGATGATCGTTTTGCGCACGCCCAAGGGCTGGACCGCGCCGCGCACCATCGATGGCCATTATCTCGAAGGATTTTGGCGCGCGCATCAGATTCCGATCACCGATGTCGCGAGCAATCCTGCGCATCTGGAGATTCTGGAACACTGGCTGCGAAGCTATCAGCCGGAAGCCTGCTTTGACGAGCAGGGGCGGGTGCGGCCGGAACTGAGGGCGCTGGCGCCGGTCGGGGCGCGCCGCATGAGCGCCAATCCGGTTGCCAATGGCGGCTTGCTGCGGCGCCCGCTGGACATGCCGGATTTCCGCCAATTCGCGATTGCGGTGACCGAGCCGGCGGCAATTTCCGCCGGCAACGTGCCGAGCCTCGGGGGCTTCCTGCGTGAGATCATGCGGCGCAACCCCGATAATTTCCGCCTTTTTGGGCCGGATGAGACGCAGTCCAACAAGCTCGATGCAGTTTACGAGGTTGGCAAAAAAGTCTGGCTTGGCGAGTTTTTCCCGGAAGACAGCGATGGCGGCGAACTGGCCTGCGCCGGCCGGGTGATGGAAATGCTGAGCGAGCACACCGTCGAAGGCTGGCTGGAGGGTTATCTGCTGAGCGGACGGCACGGGCTGATCAACAGCTATGAATCCTTTGTTCACGTCATCGATTCGATGTTCAATCAGCATGCGAAATGGCTGGAAAAATCGAACGCCATTCCTTGGCGCGCCAAGATCGCCTCGCTCAATCTTTTGATCACCGGCCTGGTGTGGCGGCAGGATCACAACGGCTTCACCCATCAGGATCCTGGGTTTCTCGATGTCGTCGCCAATAAAAGTCCGGAGATTGCACGAATCTATCTGCCGCCCGATGCCAACTGCCTGCTGTCGGTCACCGATCATTGTCTGCGCAGCGTCAATTACGTCAACGTGATCGTCGCCGATAAGCAGGTTCATCTGCAGTATCTGACGATGGACGAGGCGATCACCCATTGCATGAAAGGGGCCGGGATCTGGCGGTGGGCGAGTAATGATCAGGGCGCTGAACCCGATGTGGTGATGGCGAGTTGCGGCGACGTGCCGACCATGGAGTCGCTTGCCGCGACGGCGTTGCTCCGCGAATATTTGCCGGAGATCAGAATCCGTTTCGTCAACGTCGTCGATCTGTTCAAGCTGGTCCCGAATACCGAGCATGCCCACGGCATGAGCGATCGCGAATTCAGCGCCCTTTTCACCGAAACGAAGCCGGTGATCTTCAATTTCCATTCCTACCCGTGGATGATCCATCGGCTGACCTATCGGCGGCCAGGTCAGCACCATATCCATGTGCGTGGCTACAAAGAAAAAGGCAACATCAATACGCCGCTCGAGCTTGCGATCCAAAATCAGACCGATCGTTTCAGCCTCGCGATCGACGCCATCGACCGGATTCCGCGGTTTGCCGAAATCGGCTCCGGTATTAGGGAAATGCTCCTCGAACGGCAGATCGCTTGTACTCGCCATGCCCATGCGGCTGGCGTCGATTCCACGGAGATCGTCGAATGGACCTGGCCGGAAGCGTTGCGATGAGGTGTCAGCAATGAGCATCACATTATATTTTCTCCGCCACGGCGAGACGCAATCGAGCCAGAGCGGCAGTTTTTGCGGTGTTCTGGATCTGGATCTGACCCCGGAGGGGCATCAGATGGCGGCGGAATTCGCCGCTGCCTATCAGGGGCATGAATGGGACGCGGTTTTTTGCAGCCCGTTGCGCCGAAGTCTCGATACGGCGCGGCCCTTGTGTGACGCGCTCGGGCTTGAGGTGCAGAAGCGCGACGGGCTGATGGAAATCGCCTACGGCGCGTGGGAGGGTATGACGCAGGCGGATGTCAACCGCCAGTTCCACGACGATTATGTGCGCTGGCTCGCCGATCCCGGCTGGAACGCGCCCAATGGCGGCGAGCGGGGGGTGGATGTCGCGCGGCGCGGCACCGCCGTGCTGGACGAAATTTTACAGACCCATCGCACCGGCAATATCCTGATCGTCTCGCACAAGGCGACGATCCGCATCATGCTGTGCTCGCTCCTCGGCATCGATTTCGGCCGCTATCGCGACCGGATCGACGCGCCGACGGCGTCGCTTACCATCGTTGAAATGACGGATCGCGGACCGCTGCTGCGGCGCCTCGCCGATCGCGCGCATCTGTCCGAAGCGCTCCGCGCGCGGCCGGGAACGTGATCGTCGTTGGCGGTTTTATGTCGAAATGGCGCGCCACCGTCGGTGATGATGAGAACCACGTTTGCACCATATCTCTATGATGATCGGCGACATCGAAGCGCTCGACAAATCCGGCGTCGAGATTTGCGCCCTGCCGGTGCCGGCGATCGTCGCGGAAACCGCCCATCTCGATCTCTGGGTGCCGAATGCTCTGCTGCCGGATGGCCTCCGCGTCATGGCGGCATGGGGGTTTGCTTACAAAGCGAATATCGTCTGGCATAAAATCCGCAAGGATGGCGGCGGTGATGGCCGGGGTGTCGGCTTCTATTTCGGCAACGTCACCGAACTGGTCCTGTTCGGCACCCGCGGCAAAAACGCCAGAACGCGCGATGCCGGGTGGCGGCAGGTCAATTATCTCGCGACCCGCAAGCGCGAACATTCGCGCAAGTTGGACGAAATCTACGACCTCGTCGAGGCGTGCAGCCACGGCCCCTATCTCGAAATGTTCGCGCGCGGCACCCGCCCGGGCTGGACGGTCTGGGGCAGCCATGCCGATGCAACCTATGCGCCGACCTGGAAAACCTATGTGCATAACTCCGCCAGCGGCCGGCGGCGGACGCTGGCGATTGCAGGGAACAACACCAATCCGTTCGGGCTGGCGCCGTCGGTCGTCACGTTCGGATAGGCTATTTTCCGCCGGGGCGGCCAGTCAGCGCCGCGAGCGCCGTCCCGATATCGAGGCGGCCGTCATAGAGCGCGCGGCCGACGATGACGCCCTCGATGCGGCCGTGTTCCAAGGTGCCGGCGGCACCGGCCAGGGCGATGAGATCGTCTGTCCCCGCAACCCCCCCGGAGGCGATCACCGGAACGGAGAGCCTCGCGGCCAGCGCCAGAGTCGCGTCGACATTGACACCGGCGAGCATGCCGTCGCGGCCGATATCGGTGAAGATGATGGCGGCGACGCCGGCATCCTGGATGCGGAGGGCCAGTTCCTCGGCCCGCAATTCCGAGGTCTCGGCCCAGCCCTCGGTCGCGACCAACCCGTCCCGCGCATCGATGCCGACCGCGATGCGGCCGGGGAAGGCCCGCGCGGCATCGCGCACCAGGCCTGGGTTTTTGACCGCAGCACTCCCCAGAATGACGCGCGCGATGCCGAGCGAAAGCCAGCGTTCGATCGCCGCGAGATCGCGAATGCCACCGCCGAGCTGCACCGGCACACGGCTCGCCGCCAGAATGGCCGCGACCGCCGCGGCATTCACCGCCCGGCCGGCGAACGCGCCGTTGAGATCGACGACATGGAGCCAGCGGCAGCCGGCGTCCTGAAAGGCCCGCGCCGGCGCCACCGGATCGGCGGCATAGAGTGTCGCCTCCGCCATCGCGCCGCGCTTGAGACGCACGCAAGCCCCGTCCTTGAGGTCGATCGCCGGATAGAGGGTCAGCGTCATGCGATTTTTCCGCCCGGCTGGAGCAGTTTGTAGAAATAAAACCCGCGCACCGTGCGCCCCTGGATACGGGCATAGACCGGATGCGTGCCCCAGCGCGTATAGCCGAGCGATTCATAGAGCCGGATCGCCGCTTCCTGGCTCTCGCGCACGTCGAGATTGATGACGTGATAGCCGAGCGCCCGCGCCCCGTCCTCGGCGCGCTCGGTAAGCAGGCGGGCGAGGCCATGGCCGCGCGCGAAGGGGGCGATGAAGCTATGCGTCAAGGTCGCGGCGAAGGCCTGCGCCTCGTTGTTGCGCGGCGGGCGGACGAGCTGCACCGAGCCGACCACGACACCATCGAGGCGGGCGATGTAAAGCTCGCGCTCCGGCACCAGCAGCAGCCCTTGAAAATAGCGCTCCAACGCCGCCCGCCCGGGCGGGTTGACCCAGCCAAAGCCGCCGCCTTCGAGGATCGCGGCGTCTGCTGCCTCGCACAAGGCTGCCATATCATCCTCGCTGAGCGAGCCGGCGCGCTCGACCAGCAACTCCCTCCGGCGCTCGCTCATGGTTGCCAGCGCAGGAAATTCCCGAGGATACGCAAGCCGACCTCCTGGCTTTTCTCGACATGAAACTGCGTGCCGGCGCGGTTGCCGGCGGCGACCATGGCGATGACCTCGCCGCCGTAATCGGTGGTCGCCAGCACCTGGTCGCGGCGGGCACCGGTGAGGGCGTAGCTATGGACGAAATAGGCGTGATCGCCCGGCACGAGCCCGGCGAGCAGCGGATGCGCGGGCTGAATGAGGGCAAGCCCGTTCCAGCCCATTTGCGGCAGCCGCAACCCCGGGGCTTCGAGCGGCGCGATCTCGCCCTCGATCCAGCCGAAACCCGGCGTCACGCTATGCTCCAGCCCGCGCTCGGCCATCAACTGCATGCCGACGCAGATGCCAAGAAATGGCGCCCCGCGGTCGGTTGCGGTAAAAATCGCCTCTTTGAGACCGGGAATGGCGGCCAAGCCGGCGGCGCAATCGGCGAAGGCGCCCTGGCCGGGCAGCACGATGCGATCGGCGCCGGCGACGATTTCGGGCTCGGCGGTGATGCGCACGCTGGCCGCCAGCCCGGCGCGCTCGGCGGCAACGGCGAGGGCACGCGCGGCGGAGGCGAGATTGCCGCTGCCGTAATCGACCACCGCGATTTTCACGACCAGCCACCCGGCGCAAGGAACGCCGGCGCAAGCTCGGGCCGCGCCGCGAGCAGACGCGCGCAGGCCTCGAGCTCGTTCCGCGCGGCGATCACGGCATTTTCGGCATAGCCCCGCCGGGCGAGTGCCGCGCGGCGCAAATCCTGCCCGAACAGACCAAACAGCCACGGAATCGCGAGGCCGAGCGGCCAGAG
Source organism: Pseudomonadota bacterium (assembly GCA_021798915.1). Taxonomy (GTDB): domain Bacteria; phylum Pseudomonadota; class Alphaproteobacteria; order Acetobacterales; family Acetobacteraceae; genus Acidibrevibacterium. Next base: position 31,371 of record JAJZBM010000009.1, on the reverse strand, counting down.
CGCCGGAAACCGTACCATCGCCACCGCCGCGACGATCTCGGCGGCAACCGTCAGCACCCCGGCGAGCCAGGCGCGATGCGCAAACAGCCATAACGGGCCAAAAACCAGAGCGCCGATCGAGAACCCCTCACGCACCAGGACCGGCGATCGGGTGCCGGCGAGATGCACGGTATAGACCCTCACAGGCTCTCCTTGGTGGACGGAACCGCCTCGCCGAGCCGGGGATCACGGGTCAGCGCCATGCGCAGCGCCCGCGCCGTCGCCTTGAAACAGGCCTCGGCGAGGTGATGGGTGTTGTGTCCGGCGCGGGCGGTGAGATGCAGCGTGATCCGCGCATTGCCGGCCAGGGCGCGAAAGAATTCCTCGAATAATTCGCTGTCCATCTCGCCGACCTTGGCGCGCGGGAAGGCGACGGCGAAGGCGAGATGGGCGCGGCCCGAGCAATCCAGCGCCGCTTCGACCAGGGCCTCGTCCATCGGCACCAGCGCCTGGCCGAACCGCGTGAGGCCACGCTTCTCGCCCATGGTCTCGGCCAGCGCCAAACCGAGCACGATCCCGACATCCTCGACGGTGTGATGGAAATCGACCTCGAGATCGCCGCGCGCCTCGATCCGGAGATCAAACAGCGCGTGGCGGGCGAGCGCGGTCAGCATGTGGTCGAAAAATCCGATGCCGGTCGCGATCTCCGCCCGCCCCGTGCCATCGAGGTCGAGGGTGAGGGCGATTTCGGTCTCCGCCGTCCGGCGGTTGAGCGTTACGATCCGCGACATCGGCGCAGCACTAGCCCGAATGAGGGCGGAAATAAAGCGGCGAAGCGCGCCGCCGGGGTGGCGCGCTTCGCGTGTCTCAGGCGGCGATGACCCGCTGATGCTGCTCGCCGAGCCCCTCGATGCCAAGGCGCATGGTCTGCCCCGGCTTGAGAAACACCGGCTCCGGCTTGATCCCCATGCCGACGCCGGGCGGGGTGCCGGTGGAGATGATGTCGCCGGGGTGGAGCGTCATGAAATGGCTGACATAGCTCACCAGCTTGGCGACACCGAAGATCATCGTCGCGGTGCTGCCGTTCTGCATCCGCCTGCCATCGACATCGAGCCACAGCGGCAGGTGTTGCGGGTCGCGGACCTCGTCGCGCGTCACGAGCCAGGGGCCGACCGGGCCGAAGGTATCGCAGCCCTTGCCCTTGTCCCAGGTGCCACCGCGCTCGATCTGGTATTCGCGCTCGCTGACATCGTTGACGATAGTATAGCCGGCGACATGCGCGAAGGCCGCGCTTTCAGGGACGTAGGACGCGGATTTTCCGATGACGACGCCGAGTTCGACCTCCCAATCGGTCTTTTTCGAACCGCGCGGGATTTTGACGTCGTCATTCGGCCCCTGGAAGGCGCCGAGCGATTTCAAAAAAACGATCGGCTCCTTCGGAATCGGCGAGCCGGTTTCGGCGGCATGGTCGGCGTAATTGAGGCCGATGCAGATGAAATTCAGCGGCCGCGCGACCGGCGGGCCGATCCGCGGATGGCCGGAAACGAGCTTCAGGGTCTTCCAGTCGAGAGCCTGCAGCTTGGCCAGCCCGGCATCCAGCAACACGTCTCCGGCGATATCGGGAACGACGCCAGAGAGGTCGCGAATTCCCCCCTCGGGGTCGAGCATCGCGGGTTTTTCAGCCCCCATCGGGCCGACACGCAGCAGTTTCATCCCAGTTTCCTCCTCATGCGAACACCAACAACCGTACTCGGCTTTGCGCCGATCCCCGCGCGAAGGCAATAGCACGGAGAAGATAAGTCAAAAAAATCCTTCTTTTTCTGAAGAAAAAGAAGCAAAAAGACTTTTATCCTGGGTTTCCGGAGTAGCAGTGCCGCAGGCACTGCCCAACGGATAAAAATTTTTTTGGTTCTTTTTTTATAAAAAAAGAACAATTACTTTCTTTTCTTCTATTTAGGGTTTTTCCGGCCCGGCATCGAGCAACGCCAGATTCTGCTCGGCGAGATCGCTGGTCGGGGTATCGGGGGCAAGGGTCATTGCCCGTTCCCAATCGGCTCGCGCGCCGCTGAGATCGCCGAAGCGCTGGCGCTGGATGCCGCGTTCCAGCAGGGCATCGGCATTGTCGGGATCGAGTGCCAGCGCTTCCTCCACATTCTCCGCCGCGCGATCGAGATGGCCGAGTTCCCGCCACGCCGCAGCGCGATAGACCAGCGCGTCCGGCCGCCGCGCATCGAGCGCCAGGGCGCGATCGAGATCGATGATGGCGTCAGTGTAATGCTCCGCCGTCGCGGCGGCGACGGAACGGTCGATCAACAGATCGGGATCGTCGGGGGAAAGCATGAGCGCGAGCGTCGCGGCGCCATAGGCGTGGCCGGCATCGCCCGCCATCAACCAGGCCTGCACCGCCTGGCCGAGGATCATCGCCCGCGCCGCCGCCGGCGCGGCACTCTCGGTGCCGAGTTTTTCCAGGATTTCGGCGCCGCTTTCGGCATTGCCGAGGGCGATTTCGGCAAGGCCGTAACAATGGGTCGCGCCATCGCCGCCGCCGGTCGCCTCCCAGGCCTCGGCGAAGCCATGCGCGCCGAGCGGATCCTTGGCCAGCATGGCGAGGCAATCTTCATAATCCTTGCCACTTGCGATGCGCGGCGGCACCGGCGGCACCGGCAGGGCTTCGGCCACCTCCGGCGCGCTGCCGGCACGCATCCGCCAGCCGGCGACGCCGCCCGCGACGGCGATCAGCAACAGCACCGCCCCACCCCCGAAGATCAGCCATCGCCGGTCCATGACGGCGCCAATCTAGCCTTGCGCCCCGGGCTCGGGCAAACATCGCCGGCATGATGGGCAATGGCATGACGGACGAGCGGTTCCTGCTGATTTTCGGGCTCGGCTATAGCGGCCGGGCGGTGGCGCGGGCGGCGATGGCTTCCGGGTATCGCGTGGCGGGGACGACCCGGGCGGGGGACACCGGCACTCTGGCCTTCGCCGCAGCCGCGCCGGCGCTCGCCACCGCGACACATCTCCTGATCACGGCGGCACCGGATGAGGGCGGCGATCCGGTACTCGCCCGCTACGGCGCCGAAATCGCCGCGGCGCCGCATCTCCGCTGGATCGGCTATCTCTCCTCGACCGGGGTCTATGGCGATCACGCCGGCGCCCTCGTCGATGAGACGACGCCGCCGCGCCCGGCCGCGCCGCGCGCGCAGAGGCGAGTCGCTGCCGAGCGCGCCTGGCAGGATTTCGCCGACCGATGCGCCGTCGATCTCTTGCGTCTCGCCGGCATCTATGGCCCCGGACGCTCAGTGTTCGACGATCTCCGCGCCGGGCGGGCGCGGCGGATCGTCAAGCCCGGCCAGGTGTTCTCGCGCATCCATCGCGACGATATCGCCGGCGCGGTCCTCGCGGCGATGGCGAACGCCCCGGCGCGGGGCGCGCGGGTGTTCAACCTCGCCGACGATGAGCCGGCGGCGAGCGCCGAGGTGATCGCGCACGCGGCGCGGCTGCTCGGCCTCCCATTGCCGCCGGCAATCCCCTTCGCCGCGGCGGCGCCGACGATGAGCCCGATGGCGCTGAGTTTTTGGGCCGAGAATCGCCGGGTCGGCAATGCCCGGACCAAGCAAACGCTTGGCCTCGCCTGGCGCTATCCGAGCTATCGCGAGGGTCTAGCCGCTATTCTCGCCGAGGAGACCGGTAATGGTCGCGTCGAGCAAGGCGAGGTCGGCGGGCCGCGATAGCCGGTGATCCCCGTCCTTGATCAGGGTGACGGTGACATCGCTGCCGGTGATCTGCTCGGCGAGGCGGAGCGACATTTCCCACGGCACCTCGGGATCGGCCTGGCCGTGGAGGAGGCGCACCGGACAGGTGAGCGGGATCGGCCGCTCGAGCAGGAGATGGCGACGCCCATCCTCGATCAGCGCCCGGGTGATCGGCGTCGGCGGCCCATAGGCGCTCGGCATCATGATCATGCCCTCACGCATCAGGGTCTCGCGCGCCGCGAACGGCATCGCCGACCACATCAGCGCCTCGGTGAAATCGGGCGCCGCGGCGATACCGATCAACCCGGCGAGCCGCGGCACGCGGGCAAGCGCGACCAGAAGCGCGAGCCAGCCGCCCATCGATGAGCCGACCAGCACCAGCTTGCCATCGGTCAGCGCGTCGATGGCGTCGAGCGCGTCATCGCGCCAGGCGCCGATGGTTCCCGCCTCGAAGCGGCCGCCGCTCGCGCCATGGCCGGAATAATCGAAACGCAGCATCGCCTGGCCGCGGGCTGCGGCGAGGGCCGCGACCCGGCGCGCCTTCTCGCCCTCCATGTCGCTTGCGAAACCGGGAAGGAACACCAAACCTGGCTCCCGCCCGGGCCGCCGCGCATAGGCGAGCGGCGGGGATCCGGCGCGTGGCAAGAGGCCGCGTTCTTCGTGCATGGGTTTTTCTCCCTTTCGGATCGGGCAAGCGAGTCTAGCATCCGCGCGCGGTTTCGCCGATCCCCTTGCGCCACGCCCCGCCGGCCCATAGTTTCCGCCCGGCGGGGCGTGGCGCAGTCTGGTTAGCGCGCGTGTTTTGGGTACACGAGGCCGCCGGTTCGAATCCGGCCGCCCCGACCAGCGCGGGGCCGCCGCGCGAGGCGATATGCCGACGAGATGACGCCGACGAGGAGAGAAAGCGATGACGCGCCGGGCACGGATCTATCAGCCGCCGAAAACCGCGATGCAATCCGGTCAAGCCAACACCCATAACTGGGTGCTGGAATTCGAGCCGGTGGAACCGCGCCAGCACGATCCGCTGATGGGCTGGATCAGCAGCGCCGATACCGAAACCCAACTCCGCCTCCGCTTCCCGACGCGCGAGGCGGCGATGGCCTACGCCGCGCGGCACGGCCTCGCCTATGACCTCGAACTTCCCACCCGTCCGCGCTTTCGCCCCAAGGTCTATGCCGAGAATTTTCAATACCGCCGGCGCGAAAACTGGACCCACTGACCACGCCTTCCCGGCGCCCTTAGCTCAGTCGGATAGAGCAACAGCCTTCTAAGCTGTGGGTCACTGGTTCGAATCCAGTAGGGCGCGCCATAATTTAAATGGTTATAGGCGAGAGCCACAGACATCTCTTCGGCGCGGGGGTGTAAACTGACCCACGCTCCCGCCCACCGGGCCTTGCTCGCCAGGGCATGGGGTGCTAAAAACATTCTTGCCGGTTAATCTTATTGTTTTTTCTTTTAATTTGATCTCCGCGCGCAGGGCCGGCGGCGCTGTTTCGGGTGGGATGCGTGGGGGTCGGATGCGCCGGTGTCGCTTAGCGGGTGTAGCTCAATGGTAGAGCCCCAGCCTTCCAAGCTGGTTACGGGGGTTCGATTCCCCTCACCCGCTCCACCAGCGACGGGGCCGGCCAGCGGGAGGGTCGCGTTCGATCCCTTCCTGCTTGCCCCGGTGGTGTTCCTGGTGCTGTGGTCCTCGGGCTTCATCTGCATCAAGATCGGGCTCGCTTATGCCGATCCGCTGACCTTTCTCGCCCTCCGTTACGCGCTGGTGCTGGCGTTTCTCGCCCCGGCGCTCGCGTTCTGGCGGCCGCGTCTGCCGCGCGGGCGGGAATGGCGGGATCTCGTCGTCGTCGGGCTGCTCATTCAGTTCGGCTATTTCGCCGGCTGCTATCTTTCCGAGGAATTCGGCCTCTCCGCCGGCGGGCTCGCGCTGATCACCTCGTTGCAGCCGATTCTCGTCGCGCTGCTCGCCCCGCGCTTTGCTGGCGGCACAATCGGCGCGCGGCATTGGCTTGGCCTCGGGCTCGGGCTGGTCGGGACGGTGGTGGTGATCGTCTCGCGCGCCGGAGTTGCACAGGTGACGGCGGCGGGGCTGCTCTGGGCCGGGCTCGCGCTCGCCGGGATGACGGCGGGGACGCTCTATGAAAAACGCACCGGCCCGGCGCATCACCCGCTGAGCGCGATCACCGTGCAATACGTGGTCGGATTCGTGGTCACGCTCGCCTTTGCTGCCGCCTTGGAGCCGATGCGGGTGCGCTGGACGGCGCCGCTCCTTGGCGCGCTCTCCTATCTCGTGCTCGCCAATTCGCTGGTCGCCGTCAGTCTGCTCCTGGCGATGATCAGGCGTGGGGCGGTCGCGCGGGTGTCGGCGCTGTTTTTCCTCGTCCCGCCGGCCGCCGCGGTCATCGCCTGGCTGCTGACCGGGGAGGCGATTCCGCCATTCGCCTGGCTCGGGATGGGGCTGGCGGCGGGCGGGGTCGCCCTCGTGGCCCGGCCACCGGCGCGGGCGAACACCGGTAAAACCGGGGCAAGCTCTTGACAGGGCGCGCGCCGCATTGTGTCTAGCGCCTTCGCGCGGCGCGGAGGGGTGTAGCTCAATTGGCTAGAGCGCCGGTCTCCAAAACCGGAGGCTGGGGGTTCGAGACCCTCCACCCCTGCCACGCCGCGGCGTGACGTGCGGCGGGAACGGCGTATTGCCGGCCCCGCCCTTTGGGTATGGTGACAAGGGGAATGGGTGGCGTGGCGGTTAATCCGGCGAAGTTTCTGCGCGAGGTGCGGATCGAGGGCGGCAGGGTCACCTGGCCCACGCGCCGGGAGACGGTGATCACCACCGCCCTCGTCGTCGCGCTGGCGGCGCTGGCGGCGCTGTTCTTCTTCGTGATCGATCAGGTGGTCGGACTCGGGGTCAGGGTTTTGTTCGGGTTTGGCGGGTGAGCGCGCGGATGTGGCAGCAAGGCGGCATGACGGCGCGTTGCGGAATGGAGGTTGCGTGATGGCCAAGCGCTGGTACGTGGTGCATGTCTATTCCGGTTTCGAGAAGAAAATCGCCCAGCAGATCAAGGAGCAGGCGGCGCAGAAGGGGCTTGCCGACGCATTCGGCGAGATTCTCGTCCCCGCCGAGGAAGTGGTCGAGCTGCGGCGCGGCCAGAAGGTCAACGCCGAGCGGAAATTCTTCCCCGGCTACGTCCTCGTCCACATGGAACTGTCCGACGAGGCCTGGCATCTGGTCAAGGACACCCCGAAGGTGACCGGTTTCCTCGGCGGCCGCCAGCGCCCGAGCCCGATCAGCGACGCCGAGGCCGAGCGGGTGATGAACCAGACCAAGGAGGGCGCCGAACATCCGCGCCCGGCGGTGCTGTTCGAGGTCGGCGAGAATGTCCGCGTCGCCGACGGGCCGTTCACCAGCTTCAACGGCACGGTCGAGGAGGTGGACGAGGAAAAGGGGCGGGTCAAGGTCAGCGTCTCGATCTTCGGCCGCGCAACCCCGGTCGATCTCGAATACAGCCAGGTCGAGAAGGCCTAAACCCAGCCCCCTCAGGCTGGCGCGGCGCGGGGGGTGACGGTGCTGGCGGCGCAGGTAAAGGGGCCGGCGGGCAGCGGATGGGCGAGGAGCGCGAGCGCCAAACCGTCCCGCCCGGAGCGCAGCGAGCCGATCTCCTCGCCACCGGCAAGAACAGCGGTGCCCGGCGGCGGACAATCGCCGGTGATCGTGACCGGGACGAGGCGGCGCTTGACCAGGCCGCGATAGCGGGTGCGGGCGGTCAGCTCCTGGCCCATATAGCAGCCCTTGGTCCAGGAAATCGCCCCCAATTCGTCATAGCCGGCTTCGAGGAGCAGGGTCTTTTCCGCCTCCAGATCGCGTGCGCCATCGGGGATGCCGAGACGGAGACGATGCGCGTCCCAGGCATCGGGGCTCGCATTGGTCGCCAGCGGCACCGGGCTCAGGAGGCGCGTTCCGGCGTGCGGGTGGCGCGGGTCGGGGGCGGTGAGCGCCGATTCCGGCGCGGGTGGTGCGCCGTCCCAGGCGGCATAAACGCGCCATTCCGGCCCGGCCTCGGCCAGCGTCACGTCCATGCGCAGCCGATAGCGCCCGAGGCGGCGGAGGAGATCGGGGACCTGCGCCCGCGCGCAATCGAGCAGGAGCCGCTCGCCATCGGAAAAAATCAGGAAATCAGCCAGCCAGCGGCCATGCGGGGTGAGGAGGGCGGCGAACACCGCCCGTCCCGGCGCCGCCAGGGCGACGTCGTTCGAGACCAGGCCCTGGAGAAAGGCGAGGCGATCGGCGCCGGTGAGGGTGATCACGCCGCGTTCGGGAAGCTCGGCAATCTTCGTCATGGGCGAAGACATGGGTGAGACGGCCGGGCGCGGCAAGCACCCGCGTGTTGGGTAAGGAAAAATGTTCTTTTTTGTAAAAAAGAACCAAAAAACTTTTCTCCCCTTCGGCAGTGCCTGCGGCACTGCCACTCCGAGAAAACGGGAAGAAAGTCTTTTTGTTTCTTTTCTTCAGAAAAAGAAAGCTTTGCTGTCTTGTTTGAAACGCACGCCCCTGGCTTTGGCGACGAAAATAGGGGATGGAGAGCCATGGAACAGATGTATTCGCGGCGTTTCTTCCTCACCGAGCGCCCCTTCGGGCCGGGTGGGCGCTGATGTGCGGCATCGCCGGTGTGCAGGCCGCCGCCGCCGCGCCGGCCCCGGCGCCAGCCTCGCTCGCGCGCCTTGCCGCGTCCCTCGCCCATCGCGGGCCGGACGGCATGGGGGATGAGATCGCCGGCCGCGTCGGGCTGGTCCAGACGCGGCTTGCGATCATCGATCTCGCCGGCGGCAGCCAGCCGCTCCACGCCGGCGCCGCTTCGCTCATCGCCAATGGCGAGATCTATAATTATCGCGAATTGCGCGCCGCCCTCGGCCAGGGCAGCCCGCCGGCCCAGTTCGCGACCGCGAGCGATTGCGAGCCGCCGCTCCATCTCTGGCACAGGGACGGACGCCACTTCGTCGGCTCCCTGCGCGGGATGTACGCGATCGCGCTGCATGACCGCGCCGCCCATCGCCTCGTCCTCGCCCGCGACCCGTTCGGGATCAAGCCGCTCTATGTCGCGCAGGGGCCGGAGGGGCTGGTTTTCGCCTCCGAGCCGCGGGCCCTGCTCGCCGCCGGCGTCAAACCCCGCGCCGTCGCCCCGGGAATCCGCGACGAATTGCTGCAACTTCAGTTCACCACCGGCGCCGCGACGATCTATCCCGGCATCCAGCGCGTTCTGCCGGGGGAAATCCTGGTCGCCGCCGAGGGCCATGTGATCGAGCGCCATCAGACGCCGGCCTTGCCCGAAGGCGGGCCGGAGGAGATCGGCGAGACGCAGGCGCTCGCCCGGCTCGACGCCGCGCTCGAAGAAAGCGTCGCCCTCCATCAGCGGAGCGACGTGCCCTTCGGCCTCTTTCTCTCCGGCGGGATCGACAGCGCCGCCCTGCTCACCATGATGGCCCGGCTCGATAGCGCGCCGGTGCTCGCCTTCACCGCCGGGTTCGACGTCAAGGAGGCGGCGGATGAGCGGGCGCAGGCGGCGGCGCTCGCCAAAGCGGCCGGTGCGCGGCACGAGGCGGTGGAAATCACACGCGCCATGGTCTGGCGCCATCTGCCCGAGATCGTCGCCGCGATGGATGACCCAGCGGCCGATTTCGCCATCATCCCGACCTGGTTCCTCGGCCGCGCCGCGCGCCAAGCGGTCAAGGTGGTGCTCTCGGGGGAGGGCGGCGATGAGATTTTCGCCGGCTACGGCCGCTATCGCAGCGCCATGCGCCCCTGGTTCCTCGGCGGGCGGGTGATGCGCGGGCGGGGGATTTTCGACCGCGTCCCCGGCGTTCTCCGCCAGCGCTCGGGCGCCTGGCGCGACGGCATCGCCGCCGCCGAGGCCGCCGCCGCAATCCCCGGCCGCTCCCGCCTGATGGCAGCGCAAGCGAGCGACATCGCTGAATGGCTGCCGAACGATCTCCTCCTCAAGCTCGATCGCTGCCTGATGGCGCACGGCGTCGAGGGACGCACGCCGTTTCTCGACCGCGGTGTGGCGGACGCGGTGTTCCGCCTGCCGGACCGGCTGAAATTGCGCAACGGCATGGGGAAATACCTGCTCCGCGCCTGGCTCGCCGCGCATCAGAAAGCGGCGCGGCCCTTTGCCAGGAAGCAGGGCTTCACGGTGCCGGTCGGCGCCTGGATCGCCGAAGACGGGGAGCGACTCGGCGCCCTGGTGGCCGCGACGCCCGGGGTCGCCGAAATCGCCCAACCCGATCGCGTCCGCGCCCTGTTCCGCGCGGCGGGCGGCCGGCACGAAGGACAGGCGGCGTGGATATTGCTATTTTACGCGCTCTGGCACCGCGCCCATATCCTCGGCCACACGCCATCGGGCGATGTGTTTGCGGCGCTGGCGGGGGAGTGAGGGGAAGAGGGAAGGGGAGTTCTTTTTTGAAAAAAAGAACCAAAAAACTTTTGTCCCGGGGCAGTGCCTGCGGCACTGCCGACGTAGAGAACTCAAAAAAATAATTCTGACCATTCTGCGAGAAGGGCTGTGCTATGTCGGAACACTACGACCTCATCATCCAGAATGGCATCTGCGCCTTGCCGTGGGGGCTTGAGGAAACCACGATCGGCGTGCGCGATGGCCGCATCGCCGCCCTCGGCGTCTCGGCGAGCGCGGGCGCGGCGGCGGTGATCGACGCGAAAGGCCTGCACGTTCTCCCCGGCCTCATCGATGCCCATGTGCATCTGCGCGACCCGGGGGACGCCAGCATCGAGTCCATCCCGACCGGAACCCGCGCCGCCCTGCTCGGCGGCCTCACCGCCGTGTTCGACATGCCCAACACCGCCCCGCCAGTGGTGGATGCCGAGCGACTCGCCTGGAAACAGGGCTACATCGAGGGCGCGGCCTGGTGCGACATGGGGATCTATGTCGGCGCGACACGCGAGAACATCCCCGCCCTCGGCGCGCTCGAAGCCGGGCGCGGGGTCTGCGCGATCAAGGTGTTCGCGGCCAGCACCACCGGCGACCTCTTGATCGAGGATGACGCGACGCTCGCCCGCGTCATGCGCGCCGGGCGGCGCCGCATCGCCTATCACAGCGAGGACGAATACCGTCTCCGCGAGCGCCGATCGCTGTTCGCCGCCGGCGACCCCTACGCCCGCCACGCCGAATGGCGCGACCCCGAGACCGCGTTTCGCGGCACCAGGCGGCTGATGGCGCTGGCCCGCGAGACCGGCCGGGCGGCGCATATCGTGCATGTCTCGACGGCGGAGGAATTCGCCTATCTCGGCGATTTTCGTGATATCACCACCGTCGAGGTGCTGGTCAATCACCTGACCCAGGTGGCGCCGGAATGTTATGAGCGGCTCGGCGCCTATGCCGTCATGAACCCGCCGCTTCGCGATCGGCACCATGTCGAGGCGGCGTGGCGGGCGCTTCGTGATGGGTTGGTGGACAGCGTCGGCTCCGATCACGCCCCACATAGCCGGGCGGCGAAGGCACGGCCCTGGCCGGAGACGGCGGCGGGGCTGACCGGCGTGCAGACCCTGGTGCCGCTGATGCTCGATCACGTGCATCATGGCCGGCTTTCGCTGATGCGCCTCGTCGATGTGCTCGCCGCCGGCCCGGCGCGGGTGTTCGGCGCGGTCGGAAAGGGGAGGATCGCCGCTGGCTATGACGCCGATTTCACCCTCGTCGATCTCGCCGCGCGGCGGCGGATCGAGAACGCGAACATGGCGACCCCCTGCGGCTGGACGCCGTTCGACGGGATGATGGTCACCGGCTGGCCGGTGATGACGGTGCTGCGCGGCGAGATCGCGATGCAAAACGACGAAGTGCTGGGCCCGCCGCGCGGAAAACTGGTGCGGTTTTTCTCATGACTGAACCGCGCCGGGGATCTCACATGCTTCCCCTTGAGCGGATTGTTCCCGCCCGTGCCACCGCCGCCGAGACGGAAGAATGAAGGGTATTTGAGGCAGATCATGGCGGCGGTGCATCCGAGTCCTATCGTTACATGGTTTCATTCCCGGATCGGAGGTTTTTTCCATGCCGTTCAAGGACATTCTGGTGCATTTCGACGGCGGTTTGCGTGACGCGGTGCGTCTCGATCTCGCCGCCCGCCTCGCGGTTAGCCACGGCGCCCATCTGACCGGGCTCTATGTCGCCGATACCTCGCTGCCGAGCTGGCTCGAGGCCTCCGCCCTCGCCTATGCCGATGCGACCGACGCCGACGCGCTGGTCAACCGGCTCGAACAGGGCGTCAAGGAAGGGGCGGCGCAGGCGGAGGCGCAATTCGATGAACGCCGCCGCCAGGACGGATTCGAGGGTGAATGGCGGCTCGCGCAAGGGCGGATGGCGGCCACCGTCGCCCTCCATGCCCGCTATGCCGATGTCACCATCATCGGCCAGGACGACCCGCAAGTGCCGCGCCCGCCGGAAAGCACGGATTTCATCGCCCGCGTTCTGTTCACCTCCGGCCGGCCGGTGCTGATCGTGCCGGCGTTCGGCAATTTCACGACCTTGGGTGAGCGGGTTCTGATCGGCTGGAATGGCGGGCGGGAAGCGGCGCGCGCCGTCAATGACGCGATGCCGATCCTCGAAAAAGCCCAGACCGCGACGGTGCTGGCGATCAATCCGCCCGCCGGGGTGAGCGGGAAGGAGCACGTGCCGGCGGTCGATATCGCGCTCCATCTCGCGCGTCACGGGGTCCGCGCGGTCGCCAATCACACCGTCGCCAAGGAAATCGGTGAGGCCGATGTGCTGCTCAACGAGGCCTTCGACACCGGCGCCGATCTCCTGGTCATCGGCGCCTATGGTCATTCGCGCTTCCGCGAATTACTGCTCGGCGGCATCACCCGGCGGCTGTTGCAGGAAATGACGGTGCCCGTCTTCATGTCGCATTGAATGATGCCACGCGGGTTCGCGCCCCCGGCTCATGAAGGCAGTTCATGACGCCTTGGCGTCACGGCGGGGCGCGGCTTTCGCGACTGCCGCCGGCTCCGGCCCGCCCGCCATCCAATCGAGCAATGCTACGGTATGGGCAACCGGCAAGGTATCGCCCGCCAGTTGTGTGAGACAGCCGATATTGCCGGCGGCGATCAGATCGGCGCCGGTCGCGGCGATGTTGGCGAGTTTGCGGGTGCGCAGCCGCGCCGCGATGTCGGGCTGCATGAGATTATAGGTGCCGGCCGAGCCGCAGCAGAGATGCCCCTCCGCTGGTTCAACGACGGTGAACCCCGCCGCGCGCAGCAGGGCTTTCGGCTCGCCGGTGATCTTCTGGCCATGCTGGAGGCTGCACGCGGCGTGGTAGGCAACCGTGAGGCCCGGTGGCTCACGCGTCGGGCGGTAGCCGATCCGCGTCAGGAATTCGCTGATGTCGAGGGCGATCTCCGAAATACGCGCGGCGCGCGTGCGCCAGGGCTCGGGTTCATTGCGGAACATGAAGCCGTAATCCTTGACCGTGGTGCCGCAGCCGGAGGCGTTGATGATCACCGCGTCCAGCCCGCCGGCCTCGATCTCCCGGCTCCAGGCGGCGATATTGGCGCGTGCCGCCGCCATCGCGTCGTCATGCTTGCCCATGTGATGGGTGAGCGCGCCGCAGCAGCCGGCACCTTTCGCCACCACGACCTCGACGCCGAGCCGCGTCAGGAGACGGATCGTCGCCGCGTTGATCTCCGGGTCGAGGACCTGCTGCGCGCAGCCGGCCAGTAACGCGACACGCTGGCGGCGCGGCCCGGCGGCGGGATGCGCGCGTGGCCGCTCGATCGGGCTCGGAGCGGGAAGACGCGCCGGCGCCATCGCCAGCATGGCGGCGAGACGCTTGGCCAAAACGCTCTTGCCGGCAAGCAGGAAACGAAACGGCCGCGCCAGTCGTGCGGCGACGAGGGCGGCGCGGAACAGCTGCGGGTGTGGCAAGACCCGCGCCAGCAGCGCCCTGAGCGCGCGATCATGCCACGGCCGGCGATAGGTTTCCTCGATATGGGCGCGGGCGTGATCGACGAGGTGCATGTAATGCACGCCGGAGGGGCAGGTGGTCATACAGGCAAGGCAGGAAAGGCAGCGATCGACATGGCGCACCACCGCCTCGCTCGCCGGGCGGCCGCTCTCCAGCATGTCCTTGATCAGGTAGATGCGCCCGCGCGGGCTGTCGAGTTCGTCACCGAGGAGGACGAAGGTCGGGCAGGTCGCGGTGCAGAAGCCGCAATGCACGCAGGTGCGCAGAATCTGATTGGCGACCGCGGTTTCGGGGTCGCGAAGCTGTTCGGGCGTGAAATGCGTTTGCATGATCTAACGCGCGAGAAAAAGGTCACAAACCGACATGGATGCGCCCGGGATTGAGGATGAAAGCGGGATCGAAGGCTGCCTTCACCCGCCGCGCGATGGCGGCGAGCGGCGCCGGCTCGGCGGGGACGACATCGAGGCTGGCGCGGAGCGCCGCAGGCGCACGCATCAGCCACCAGACACCGCCCGCAGCGCGCGCCGCCTCCGTGATGGCACGATGGGTTTCGGCCGAGGCTTCCGCCGTGATCCAGGCGAGGCCACCGCCCCAGTCGAGGAAACAGCGCCCGCCCAGGCCCTCGGCCACAGCGACGATCCCTGGCCCCGCCGAAGGCCGCACCGAGACCCGCCAAACCGCGTCATGCCCGCCAACCGGGCCGAGCGGGGCGGCATCGCGAACCGCGCGCCAGACGGCACGGCTAGGCGCCTCGTCCAAAATCTCGGCCGCGCCGAATTCCGAAAGAAGCGCGCGCAGCCGCTCGCCGCGATAGAGGACGCTCGGCCGGAAATCCTCGATCCTGACCAGCGCGACCGATGCCGCGAAGCCGGCGAGTTCGCCGACCCGCGCCGCTTGCGCGCGCGGCAGCCAGGCGGCGGCGGAAACCCCGAACGGCGCCCCGAGCGCTTGCGCGAGTGCCGCGACCCCGCGTTGCGCGTCAAGCCCGGGGAGCACCAGCGTCGCCGTCGTCTCGGCCGCCGGCAGCACTTTCAGGGTGATTTCGGTGATCGCCGCGAGCGTCCCGAAACTGCCGGTGAGCAGCTTGCAGAGATCGAGCCCGGTGACGTTTTTCAAAACCCGCCCGCCGGCGCGAATGATCTCCCCGGCGCCGTTGACGGCGCGCAGACCCATGACGTGATCGCGCATCGCCCCGGCGGTGATGCGGCGCGGGCCGGAGAGATTGCAGGCAACGACGCCGCCCAGCGTTTGCGCGCCTTCCGTCTCGCCGAGCAACGCTGCGAGATCGGGCGGCTCGGCGATGATCTGCTGGCCCGCGCCGGCAACCAACGCCTCGATCTCGGCGAGCGGGGTTCCGGCGCGGGCGCTGAGGATCAGCTCGTTCGGGGCATAAAGCGTGACGCCGGCATGGTTTTTGAGGGAGAGCGTGGTCTCCGCCTGCACCGGCCGCAAAATCCCGTCCTTGGTCGCGCGGCCGGCCAGCAGCAGCGGTGTCGCGCGCGCCCTTGCCTCGCCGATCGCCTGCGCGATCTCCGCTTCGTCTGCCGGGGCGAGCGCGCTCATGCGGCGCGTGGCATGGCGGGGGCGAGGGCCGCGGTGAGCGGGAACACCTTCGCCGTATTGAGCAGCCAGTCGGGATCGAACGCGGTTTTGATGCGTCGCTGCTGATCGAGTTCGACCGCGGTGAACTGCGCCGTCATGAGGTCGCGTTTTTCGACGCCGACGCCGTGTTCGCCGGTCAGGCAGCCGCCGACCTCGACGCAAAGTTTCAGAATATCGGCGCCGAACGCCTCGGCGCGGTGGAAACTCTCGGGGTCGTTCGCGTCGAACATGATCAGCGGGTGGAGATTGCCATCGCCGGCATGGAAAATATTGGCGACCTTGAGGCCGTAAGAATCGCTCATCTCACCGATGCGGCGGAGCACGTCGGGCAGGCGGCCGGTCGGGATGGTGCCGTCCATGCAGAGATAATCCGGGCTGATCCGCCCGACGGCGCCGAACGCGCCCTTGCGCCCTTTCCAGATCGCCGCCGACTCCTCGGCGCTTTGCGAGATCTTGAGACTGATCGGATCGAAGCGGGCGCAAATCTCCTTGATCCGCGCGAGCAGATCGTCCTGCTCGGCGATGCTGCCCTCGACCTCGATGATCAGCATCGCCTCGGCATCGAGCGGGTAGCCGGCATGGGCGAAGGCCTCGCAGGCGTGGATCGCCGGGCGGTCCATGAATTCGAGCGCGACCGGAATGATGCCGGAGGTGATGATGGCATCGACACAGGCGCCGGCGATCTCGTTCGAACGGAACGCGGCCAGCATGGCGCGCGCGCCCTCGGGGCTGCGGAGAATCCGCACCGTGACCTCGGTGACGATGGCGAGCTGGCCCTCGCTCCCGGTCAGCAGCCCGAGCCAGTCATAGCCGGCGGCATCGAGATGGGCGCCGCCGATCTCGATGACCTCGCCTTCGATGGTGACGATTTTGAGGCCGAGGAGATTATTGGCGGTGACCCCGTATTTCAGGCAATGCGCACCACCGGAATTCATGTTGACATTGCCGCCGATCATGCAGGCGAGCTGGCTCGAAGGATCCGGGGCATAGAAAAACCCCGCCCCGCGCACCGCTTCCGTGATGCCGATATTGGTGACCCCGGGCTGCACCACGGCGAGGCGGTCGGCATAGTCGATGGCGAGGATGCGGTTCATGCGCATGAGGCCGATCACCACCGCGTCGGCGAGCGGCAGCGCGCCACCGGAGAGGCTGGTGCCGGCGCCACGCGGCACCACGCGCACGCCGTTTTCGTGGCAGAAGCGCAGCACCGAGGCCACCTGCTCGGTGGTTTCCGGCAGGGCGACGGCTAGCGGAACCTGGCGATAAGCGGAAAGCCCGTCGGTTTCATAGGGTTTGAGGCGCAGCGCCTCGGCGATCACCCCGCCTTCGGGCAGCAGGGCGCGGAGCCCGGCAATGATGCGCTCACGCGCGGCGAGGGTGGTGGGCTTGGGATCTGGCAGGTCGATCATGGCGTCCTCCCGACATCCACATCATATAGGTGAAGAGGGAAGGATTGGTTCTTTTTTGAAAAAAAGAACCAAAAAACTTTTACCCGTTAAGCAGTGCCGCAGGCATCGCCATTCCAAGAAAACGGGAAGAAGTCTTTTTGCTTCTTTTTCTTCAGAAAAAGAAGAACTTTCCCTTTCTTATCTTACACGTGATCTAGCGTATCAGCCCTGGCGTGCCTTCATACGTGGGTTTTTCTTATTGATGACATAAACCCGGCCATGGCGGCGCACCACCCGGCAGTTTTTGTCCCGCGCCTTGGCGGATTTCAGGCTATTACGGATCTTCATGGCGGGTCTCTGACACTTTCTCTCAACGCGGCGGCCACTTGGCTGCGGCCCGGTTAAGCGTCCCGTGCGGCTTTGTCAAGCAAGCGGCAGCGCCTTGCTGCCGGCGATGGCGTGCCAGCGGACGAGGCGGATCTGGCCGGCTTGCAGCAGCCGCACCCGGAGCAGCCAGCGTTCCGCCTCCGCGACCAGGAGCTTGGCGCGGGCGAGAGACGGGCGGGCGCTGGCCAGCGGGCGGACGAGGGCGCGCCAGGCTTCGATGACCGCCTCGACATGCCGCTCGGAGACATCCTCGGCCACCCGCACATCGCAGCCGAGCGCGCCGAGCAGGCGGGTGATCTCGGCCTCGGTCGGCAGCAGCGGGGGACGTTCCTCGAGTCGGGCCCAATCGGCGAAGCTGGCGTCCGGCTGGTGATCGGGAGCGGCGACGAGATCGAGCAAAACGAGCTGGCCGCGCGGGCGGAGGGTCTGCGCCAGCGCCGCCAGCACCGGCTTCGGCGCTGCTCCGGCGAGCGCGAACAGGGAGAGTGCGTGATGAAATTGCGCCCGTGGCAATTCCGGCGCAGCGGGCTGCCACGGCGCCACCGAGACGCGCTTGCCGTGGCCGCCGCGGCGGCAATGCTCGACGGCGATCGCGAGGAGGGCCGGATCGGCCTCGAAGCCGCTGACCCAGGCGCCGAACGCGGCGGTGATGGCGGTGACCGGGCCGCCGCTGCCGGCACCGAGCAGCGCCACACTCGAGGCCTCCGAGAGGCCGAGCGGGCGCGCGAGCCGCGCCACCTCCGCGGCGCCATCCGGAAATAGAAAACCCTCGCCACAGAGATCGTGGCGCAGCGCGAGAAGCGCCGTCAGCCCGGGGAGATGCGGCCGATCGGGCGTCTGCGGCAGGGCGGCCGGCGCGCTGGCCGGCATGGCCGCGGACGCCCCGGCCCCGGCCGCGAGCGGCGGCAGGGATAGCGCCGCCGGCACCGCCGCGCGCCGGGCGCGGCCCAGCAATTGCCGCAGCGCCGTGAAACTCATGATCTTCCGATTCTCCTCGGTTGTCCGCACAGAATGGCGTGATTTCGTGAAGAAATCCTTGCTTGCCGCGGTCTCGACAGGCTTTGGCGGATCGGGCAGAGTTTCCGCTGCTGTTTCTCCGCCAGTCCGTCTTTCCGCCGGACAGTCAACAAACCGGGCTCCCGTTGCCCTATAAAGAGGAAACCGCCATGTCCGATATCCGCCGCCGCGATTGGCATCGCCGCGACCTTCTGCGCACCGGTCTCGCGCTTGCCGCGACACCAGCCATCCTCTCCGGCAGCGCCTTTGCCGCGCGTAAGTTCAAGATCGCCCTCTCGAATTCCTATATCGGCAATAAATGGCGCATCGAGATGGAGAATCTGTTCAAATCGGCGCTGCTGATGGAGCCGTTCGCGGCCGAGATCGAGGGCAGTTGGTACAATTCCGGCAATGACGTCTCCAAGCAGTCGCAGCAATTCTCCAACCTGATCGCCGAGCGGGTGGACGCCATCGTGCTCAACGCCGCCTCGCCGACCGGGCTCAACGGCATCATCAAACAGGCGACCGATCGCGGCATTCTCGTCGTCTCCTTCGATAACGTCGTCACCGCGCCGAGCGCGCTGAAAGTGAACACCGATCAGTTCGCCTTCGGCCGCATGGGGGCCGAGTTCGTCGCCAAGAAAATGGGCGGCAAAGGCAATGTGATCATGGTCACCGGGGTTGCCGGCACCCATGTCGATCTCGACCGCAACAAGGGCGCCGAGAGCGTCTGGGCGGAGCATCCCGATATCAAGGTGGTGAGCCGCTATACCGGCATGTGGGACAGCGCGACCGCCGAGCGTAACACCGCCGCCGCTCTGCCCTCGTTGCCGCCGATCGACGGCATCTGGTGCCAGGGTGGCACCGATGGCGTCCTGAAAGCCTTCATCGCCGCCGGGCGCAAGCTGCCGCCGACCGCGGGGGAAGCGGAAAACGGCTTCCGCAAATTCCTCACCGGCTATATGGGCCACCAGGTCGACGGCATTTCGATCGGCCAGCCGCCCTTCCTCTCGGTGATTTCGCTGGAACTCGCGCGCCGGGCGCTTGCCGGCGATTACCCGAAGAAGGACATCACCATTCCGTTCCCCTATGTCACCAGCGAGACGGTGAAAGTCGGCGAGACGGTGTTTCCCGATCTGCCGGATAGTTTCTTCGCCGATTTCACCGATGCCGGCCCGCACGCGACGGTGAAAATCTGCGTCGATGCGGCGCTCGACGGCAAAGCCTGCGCCGGCCGTCTCGCGGTCGAACTCCCGGCGGCATGAACGACGCCGAGGGGCGACGCGCCGCCAGCTTGGAGGCGGTCTCGGTCAGCAAGGGTTTCGGAGGCGTGCAGGCGGTGAGTGGGGCCTCGCTCACCGCTTTTCCCGGCGAGGTACATGCGCTGGTCGGCGAGAACGGCGCCGGCAAATCGACGCTGATCAAGCTCATCGGCGGGCGGCTCCGTGCCGATAGCGGCATCATTCGCTACCAGGGCGCGGCGGCCGCCCTCAAAACCCCCGATGCCGCGCATCGCCAGGGCTGCTGGACGGTGTTTCAGGAACTGACGCTGCTTCCGGCGATGAGTGTCGCCGAGAACCTGCTGCTGCGGCGCGAGCCGAGAGACGTGTTCGGCCTCACCAGCAGCCGCCGCTTGCGGCAAGCGGCGGAAGTGGTGTTCGCGCGGTTCGGCATCCGCGATATCGACCCCGGCGCTTTGGTCGAGGATCTGCCGCTTGCCGATCGCCAGGTGATCGAAATCGTCCGCGCGCTGTCGCATGATCCCGACATCCTGTTGCTCGACGAGCCGACCTCGGCCTTGATGGCGCGCGAGACGGCATGGCTGTTCGGCGAGGTGCGCCGGCTGCGCGACGCCGGGCGGACGGTGATTTTCACCTCCCATCGCTGGCACGAGATCTCAGCCATCGCCGATCGCATCACGGTGTTTCGTGGCGGGCGTGATGTCGGGAGTTTCACGACGCTCGACGAGGACGAGGCGGTGACGCTGATGACCGGCCAGCGCGTCGAGGCGCTCTATCCGCCGCGCCCGCCGGCGCCCGCGCCGGCGGCGGCGCTCGCGGTTGCCGATCTCGCCGGCGGGCGGCTCGCCGCTGCTTCCTTCACCCTCAATCGCGGCGAAATTCTCGGCATCGGCGGGCTCGCCGGGCACGGGCATCGGGAATTATTCCTGATGCTGTTCGGCGCGATGCCGCGCAAGGCGGGGCAAATCCGCCGCGACGGGCAGGAGATCCGTCCGCGCTCGCCACGCCAGGCGATAAGGGCCGGGATCGCGCTGGTGCCCGAGGATCGCAAGACCGAGGGGCTTTTGCTGCCGCTCTCGGTCGGCGACAATCTCACGCTCGCGGTGCTCGGGCGGGAAAGCCGCCTCGGCATCCTGCGCCGCCGCCGGCTGCGCACCCTGGCCGCGGCGATGGCGGCGCGGCTCAAGGTGCGTATGCCGGATATCACCAGCCCGGTTGGTGCGCTCTCCGGCGGCAATCAGCAAAAGATCCTGCTCGGGCGCTGGCTGCTCGCCGATTGCGCCGTTTTCTTGTTCTACGACGTGACGCGCGGGGTCGATGTCGCGACCAAGCACGAAATCTATGAACTGATGACGGCGCTGGCGCGGGATGGCCGCGCCATTCTCTATTATTCCTCGGATGCCGAAGAACTCGCCCATCTCGCCCATCGCGTCCTGGTGTTGCGCGAGGGGCGGATCGCCGCCGAACTCGCCGCGAGCGGTCTGAACGCCGAGCGCATCGTCGCCGCCGCGATGCACGAGCAGGCCGCCCCATGATGGCGCCGCCGCGCCGTTCGACCCTGGCCCACGGGCTCGCCCGCCATCTCGGGCTGGCGCTGGTCTCGGCGCTGCTCGCCGTTTCGGTGATCGGCTATGGCGGGCTCTATCTCGCGACCCAAGGGCGGCTGCCCGGCGGGTTCGAATTCACCTCCAGCCTCAACAACACCATGCCGCTGGCGCTCGCCGGCCTGGCCCAGACCATGGTCGTCCTGACCCGCGGGCTCGATCTTTCGATCGGCGGGATCATCGATCTCAGCGACGCGCTGGCGGCGCTCTATCTCGGGACCACGGCGGCTTCGATGGCGCTGGCCTCGGCGCTGATCCTGCTTGCCGGCGCCGTCCTCGGCTTCGTCAATGGTGCCCTTGTCGCCTATGGCCGCTTGCCGCCGATTTTGGTGACGCTGGCGACGCTGGCGATTTTTCAGGGGCTGGCGATCCGCATCCTGCCGCAGCCGGGTGGCGCCGTGCCGGAGGGCTATACCGCGCTCCTGGTCAATACTGGCGCGCCTTATGCGCTGTTCTATGTCCTGGCGATGATGCTGTTCTGGGCGGTTTTGCGCCGCAGCCGGATTGGCATCGCCCTTCTCGCCGTCGGCGATGACGAAGCGGCGGCGTCGTCGAACGGCATCGACCCGGTCGTGACGAAGCTCGTCGCCTATACGCTGAGCGGCCTGATCGCCGCCGCCGCCGGGCTCTTTCTCGCGGCCCAGGCGACCGCTGGCGACGCCACCACCGGCAATGGCTACACCCTGACCTCGATCGTCGCGGTGGTGCTCGGCGGGGTCAGCCTGTTCGGCGGGCGCGGCAGCGGGATCGGCGCCATTCTCGGCGCCTTCGTCACCACGATGATCGTCAATATCCTGTTTTTCGCGCATATCGATCCGCTGTATCAATCCTTCTACGAGGGTGCGTTCCTGGTGATCGCGGTGGTGCTCGCCGAGGGGCTCGGGCGGCTGGTGCGAAAGCGGCGGGCGCGGGCATGAGCGGCGGCGGCACAAGGCGGCGGGTGTTGGCCGGGCTCTCGCCGACCGGGCGGCGGGTGCTTTATGCTTATGGCGCGACGGTGCTGCTGTTTCTGCTCGGCGGGCTGGTGCGGCCGGGATTTATCCAGGCGACGAACGTGCTCACCATTCTCACCGTCGCGATGTTCGTCGGCCTCGTCGCCGCCGGCCAGAGCTTCGTGATCCTGATCGGCGGCATCGATCTCTCGGTGCCCTGGGTCTTGAATGCGGCGGCGATCCTGCTCGCGACCAGTTCGGGCGGCGAAAACGCGCATGCCGCGGCCGCGCTCGCCCTGACCCTCGGGATGGGGGCGCTGGTCGGGGTTGCGAACGGGATCGGCGTTACCGTGCTCGGCGTGCCGGCGGTGGTGATGACGCTGGCCATGAACGGCATCATGGAAGGGCTGACGCTCGGCTTGAGCGGCGGCATGACTTGTGGCGCCTGCGCGTCGTATGCGCCGCCCCTGGTGCAGGGTCTCGCGCATGGCAGCCTGCTCGGCGTGCCGGCGCCGCTCTGGCTGTGGCTCGCGGTGATCGGGCTGATCTCGTTTTTGCTCCAGGCCACCGTGTTCGGCCGCGCGACCTATGCCATCGGCACCAATCTCCGCGCCAGCGAACTGGCCGGGCTTCGCGTCCGCGCGACGGTGATCGGGCTCTACGGTCTCTCCGGCCTCACCGCGGCACTCGCCGGGATCATGCTGGTCGGCTTCGGCGGCCAGGCCTCGCTCGGCATGGGTGAGCCCTATCTCTTCCAGTCGATCGCCGCGGTGGTGATCGGTGGCGCCTCGATTCTCGGCGGGCGCGGGCATTATCTCGGCGCGGTGGCCGGCGCCATCTGTCTGGTGACGCTGATCAGCGTGCTGCTGGCGATGAACATGGCCGAATATGGCCGGAGCATCATCTACGGCGTGATCATTCTCGTCCTCCTGCTCCTCTATGGCCGCGAGGCGCGTGACGGGTGAGGGCGGCGTTTCATCCCCCTTTTGGCGAATTGCGAGGAACGATACGATGCAGCTCGGCTTCTTCACCATGCCCGTCCATCCGCTCGACAAGGATTGGCGCCAGGCGCTGGCCGAGGATCGCGCGGCGTTCCTGCTCGCCGACGAACTCGGGTTCCGGGAGGCCTATGTCGGCGAGCATGTGAGCGATCAGGCGGAAAACATCACCTCTTCGCCGCTGTTCCTCGCCTCCCTCGCCGGCGCGACCCGGCAGATCCGCCTCGGCACCGGGACGGTCAATCTCCCCAACCGCCATCCGGCTTCGGTTGCGGCCGAGATCGCGATGCTCGACCATCTGCTCGACGGGCGGCTGAATTTCGGCATCAGTCCCGGCGGGCTGCCGTCTGACTGGGAGGTGTTCGGCACCCTGGCGGCCGACCGCAACGCCATGTTCCTGGAGGCGATCAACCATGTCCTCGCGATCTGGGCGGGTGAGCCGCCCTATGACATCGCCGGGAAATACTGGTCGATCTCGACCGCGCGCACGCTGATCGCCGAGATCGGCCAGGGCGTCTTGCCCCGGCCCCTGCAACGCCCGCATCCGCCGATCATCGTCACCGCGGTTGCCCCCCACTCGCAGGGCGTGACCGAGGCGGCAGCGCGGGGGTGGGATATGATTTCGGCGAATTTCCTGCTGCCATGCTGGGTCGCGACCCATTGGCCACGCTTCGCCGCCGGCTGCGCGCGCATCGGCCGCGCCGCTGATCCCGCGTCCTGGCGAGTCGCCAAAAGCGTCTTCGTCGCCGACGACGCCGCGACCGCCCGTGCCTACGCAACCGAGGCCGCCAGCCCCTATCGCTTCTATTACGCACAGATGCTGACCAAAATGCGCCGCGCCGGGCGGCTCAATCTGTTCAAGCCGGACCCGGCGATGGCGGATGAGGCGGTGACCCTCGATGACGTCTGCCGACAGCTCGTGATCCATGGTACGCCGGACCAGGTCGCGGACGAAATTCTCGCCTTTCGCGAACAAACCGGCGATTTCGGCACCCTGCTCTACGCCGGGCATGACTGGCGGGATCCCACGCTGGCGCGGCGCTCGATGGTGCTGATGGCGGAAAAAGTGCTGCCGAGGATCAATACCACCCGCGCCACCCCTTGAGGCCGGCTTGGCGACTTTTCTCGCCTCTGCTAGGTTCCCGCGCCTGCCCCGCGGAGAGGTGGCCGAGCGGCTTAAGGCGCACGCTTGGAAAGCGTGTGTGCGTGAAAGCGTACCGTGGGTTCGAATCCCACCCTCTCCGCCAGCTCGGAACAGAACTGGGTACGCCGGCGGGTGCTGATTTTACGCCGGTTGACGCGGTAATGCTTGATCTGTCCGGTCGCCTCTTGATCCCAACGGGCCGCCCATATATGAACAGCCTTGCCTACTGCCGCCTCCCCGGTTCGACCCCGGCGGCGAGGGCGAGGCGCACGAGTTCGGAGAGGCTGCGCGCGCCACATTTCTCCATCACGTGGGCGCGGTGGATTTCCACCGTGCGCGGGCTGATGCCGAGGTCGTAGGCGATGCTCTTGTTGGGCAGGCCGGTGACCAGCCCCGCGAGAACCTCGCGCTCGCGGGGGCTGAGGGTCGCGATCCGGGCTGCCGCTTCGCCTTCGGGCGTATCGGCCGCTGCGTCCAGCGCCTGCGCGACGGCCGCCAGGATCGCGCCATCGGAGAACGGTTTTTCGATGAAATCCCGCGCTCCCGCCTTCATCGCGCGCACCGCCAGCGGCACATCGGCGTGCCCGGTCATGATGATCGTTGGCAGCCGGAACCCGGCCGCGCGCAGCCGTTCCAGCGTGGTCACGCCGTCGATCTCCGGCATCCGCACATCGAGGAGGAGGCAGCCCGCCGCCGCGCCCGGCGGGGCGGCGAGCAGCGCCGCGCCGGAGGCGAAAGCCCGGCAGCGATAGCCGGCGGCGTCGAGCAGGAAGCAGAGCGAGTCGCGGACCGCCTCGTCGTCATCGACGACGATCACCTCGGGGTCAGCCGTCATCGGGGATCTCCTTGAGGGCGGCGAAGGGGAGGGTGAAGCGGAACGCCGTCCCACTCTCCGGCGCGGAGGAGACGTCGATCCGCCCGCCATGGCTCTCGACGATTTCGCGGCAAATCGACAGGCCAAGCCCCATGCCATCCGGCTTGGTGGAGACGAAGGGGCTGAAGATCTGGGCGCTGACCTCCGGCGCGATCCCGGGGCCGCTATCGGCGATGGTGATTTCCGCGAAATCCCCGCGCGCCGCCGTCGTGACGGTGATCTCGCGCCGGGGACAGGGTTGCAGCACCTCGACGGCGTTGCGCACCAGGTTGAGCACCACCTGCTGCACCTGCACCCGGTCGGCGAGCACTGGCGCGAGATCGGGGGCGAGCGCGAAGGTGACGCGGATGCCGTATTCGCGCGCGCCGACCAGCGCCAGCGTCGCCGCCTCCTCGACCAGGGCGTTGAGATCCTCCGGGCGCTTCTCGCTCTCGCCGCGGGTGACGAAGCTCCGGAGGCGCTGGATGATGGCCCCGGCGCGTGCCGCCTGCTCGCCGGCGCGGGCCAGCGCGTCGCTGACCTTGGGCAGAAGCTCGGCCCGCCCGCTCGCGAGCAATTGCCGCCCGGCCTGGACATAATTGGCGATCGCGGTCAGCGGCTGGTTGATCTCATGGGCGAGGGTGGAGGCCATTCGCCCGAGGGTGGAAAGCCGCGAGGTGTGCAGAAGCTTGCCGTGCAGATCCTGGAGCCGCCGCTCGGTCTCCTGCTGCTCGGTGAGGTCGCGCACGAAGCCGGCGAACAGGCGGCGGCCACCGGCCTCGACCTCGCCGATCTGGAGTTCGATCGGAAAGGTCGAGCCATCGGCGCGCTGGCCGACGACGACGCGGCCGATGCCGATGATCCGCTTCTCGCCGGTCTCGCGATAATGGGCGAGGTAGGAATCATGCTGGCCGCGATAGGGCTCGGGCATCAGCATGCGGACGTTACGCCCGAGCATGGCGGCGGCGGGGTGGCCGAATATGCGCTCGGCGGCGGCGCTGAAGGAGATGATGGCGCCCTCGGCGTCGATGACGATGACCGCCTCCGGCGCTGTCGCGATGATCGCGCGCAGCAATTCCTCGCGCGCGATCAGGGTGTTATGGGCGGCGCGGCGGGCCGAAATATCGTGCGCGATGACCACCAGCCGTGGCCCGTCGTCGCGCGGGACATCGCGGAGCACGATTTCGGCCGGAAAGCGATGCCCGTCCGCGCGCCGCATCGTGATTTCGCGCGCGCCGACGACCCGTGTGACGGCGCCGGGGCGGAGAAGGGCGGCGACCGCGGGATCGTCGAGGAAATCGTCGATCCGGCGGCCGATCAGCGATGCTTCTTCGGTGGCGAGGAGGGCGCCGGCGGCGGGATTGGCGGCGCCGATCACGCCCTCTATGTCGATGACGAAGATTCCGTCCGCCGCCACTTCGAAAATCGCCTGATAGACCCGCTCCATGCGCGTCCCCGGAGATCAGAGCGGCTCGCGCTCGTCGCGCTCGCTCGCGGCGTCACGATGCACCTCGACCGAGAGCAGAAGGCCAAAGCCGAACATCGTGGTGAGCAGCGCCGAGCCGCCATGCGAGACCAGCGGCAGCGGCACGCCGCCGACCGGGATCGCCCCCATCACCATCGCCAGATTGACGAAGACATAAAGGGAATAATTGGTGGTAATGCCGATCGCGACGAGGCGGCCGAACGGGTCGCGGGCGCGAAGCGCGATGACGAAGCCGCCGGCGATGATCAGTGTGATCAGCCCGAGCAGCGAAAGCGCCCCGATCAGGCCGAATTCCTCGGCGAGCACGGTGAAGATGAAATCGGTCTGTTTTTCGGGCAGGAAATCGAGATGCCCCTGGGTTCCGTGCAAAAATCCCTTGCCCCAGAGCCCGCCCGAGCCGAGCGCGATTTTGGATTGGATGATGTTGTAGCCGGTGCCGAGCGGGTCGCTCTCGGGATGGAGGAAGGTTTCGATGCGGGCGCGCTGATAGTCATGCAGATGGTGATAAGCGAGCGGCGCGGCGAGGGCGATCGTGAGCGCGATCAGCGCGAATTTCCACCACCGGACGCCGGCGGCGAAAAACACCACCCCGGCGACGAGCGCGGTGATGACGGCGGTGCCGAGATTGGGCTGTTTCAGGATCAGGACCACCGGAACCGCGCTCGCCAGGGCCGGCGGGAGCAGGAAAAACGGGTTGCCGACCCGCTCCCAGGAGGCACGGCGGAACCACGAAGCGAGGGCGAGGACCAGGAAAATCTTCATCAACTCGCTCGGCTGGAGCTGAAACGCGCCGATCTCGATCCAGCGCTGCGCCCCCTTGCCGACATGGCCGAAGCGCGCGACGGCGAGCAGCAGCCCGACCCCGAGCCCGTAAAGCGGCCAGGCCAGACGCTGGATCAGGCGGAGATCGGTGAGCGCGGTCGCGAGCAGGATCACCAGCCCGACGGCAAACCGCAACGCGTGGCGATTGGCGAAGGGCTGCGGCCCGCCGCCGGCGGAATAGAGCGCGACATAGCCGACCGCGGCGAGAAGCGCGAGCAGGGTGACGTAGAGCCAGCTCACGGAGCGGAGCTTGGCTGCTAATCCGAACGCCTCGGCGCGGTAGAGCCGCCGCTCCATCATCGCGTCTGCACCATCGCTGCGGGAGTGGCTGCCTCGGCGCGGACGGGCGAGGGGGGGACGGGCGAGGCGCTGCGGTTGGCGGGGTCGCGGAGCAGGACATCGGTCATGATCGCGCGCGCGAGCGGCGCCGCCCGCTGCGCCCCGGCATTGCCGTGCTCGACGACCACGGCGAGTGCATAGCGCGGCGCGTCATAGGGGGCGAAGGCGACGAAGAGGGCGTGCGGACGAAACTCCCAAGGCAGGCTCTCGGAGTTGAAATGGCCATGCTCGCGCGCTTCGCGTGAGACGTGGCGGACCTGGGTCGAGCCGGTCTTGCCGGCGAGCTGCACGCCGGGGAGATCGAGCCGGGCGAGGGGGGCGGTGCCGCCTTGCTCATTGACCACCGCCCACATCCCTTCGCGGGCGGCGTGCAGATAGGGCGCCGGCACGTCGAGCGCCGGCCAGAAGCCAGGATCGGCGCCGGGGGTCAGGGTGCCGTTGACGCTCCGCGTCAGATGCGGCTCGACGGCGCGGCCGGTCGCGATCCGCGCCACCATGGTCGCGAGCTGCACCGGCGCGATCTCCAAAAACCCCTGGCCGATGCCATGCACCACGGTATCGCCGGGATTCCAGTGATGGCCGTGGCGTTCGCGCCAGGCGCGGGTCGGGACGAGGCCGGCGCGGGCCTCGGGCAGCTCGATCGCCGGGCGCACGCCGAGGCCGAAGCGGTTGGCCATGGCGGCGATGGCGTCGATTCCGGTGCGCCGCGCGACCTCGTAGAAAAACACGTCGCAACTGTTCTTGAGCCCGCCGCGCAGGTCGAGCGCGCCATGGCCATAGCGGCTCCAGCAGTGGAAACGGGTGTCGCCGAGATCGAGATAGCCGGGGCAGAAGATGCGCTCATTCGGGGTGATCGTGCGCGCCGTGAGCCCGGCCATGGCGACCACCATCTTGAACGTCGAGCCCGGCGCGTAGAGCCCGGCGACCGCCTTGTTGATCAGCGGCGTCTGGCGGTTTTTGGTCCATTCGTTCCATTGCGCCTGGGTCACGCCGGAATTGAACAGGCTGGGGTCGAAGCTCGGCGTCGTCGCCATCGCCAGCACCTCGCCGTTCCGGGCGTCCAACACCACCGCACTCGCGCTCTCGTCGGCTAGCGTCGCGGTGACATCCTGTTGCAGCCCGGAATCGATGGTGAGGGTGATCTCGGCGCCGGGAACCCCCTCCTCGCGGGCCAGCTCGCGGATCACCCGGCCGACCGCGTTGACCTCGACCTGCACCAGGCCGGCGCGGCCGCGGAGCGCCAGATCATGATATTTCTCCACCGCCGCCCGCCCGACCCGCATCCCGGGGAGCGCCAGCACCGGCTCGTCCTCGGCCTCGTCCTCGCTCGGCGGCGCGACATAGCCGACGACATGGGCGAGGGTCGCCCCAAACGGGTAGAGCCGCGTCGTGCCGGCGTCGATCAGGATGCCGGGGAGATCGGGGGCGTTGACCTCGATCAGCGCCATCTCGTCCCATTCCAGGAAATCGCGCAGGATGATCGGGATGAAGCGCCGGGAATGGAGAAGTTCGCGGTCGATCCGGGCGCGCTCGTGGTCCGAAAGCGGGATCAGGTCGGAAAACCGCGCGAGCGTCCCTTGCACGTCATCGGTTTGCTCGGCGACGAGGACGGCGCGCCAGTTCATCCGGTTGCCGGCGACCGGCGTCCCGGTGCGGTCGAGCAGCCGCCCGCGCGGCGGCGCGAGCAGGCGGGCGCTGACCCGGTTGCTCTCGGCGAGCAAGGCATAGCGTTTCCCGTCCGCGACCTGCACCTGATAGAGTTTGGCCGCCAGCCCGCCGAGGGCCAGCGCCTCGATCCCGCCGAGGATCAGGGCGCGGCGGGTGAAGACGCGGGTGCGGTTGGTGTCGCGGCGCAACGCTCAGCGTTCCGCGCCGGCGGCGAGGCTGCGATGGGCGCGGGTGAACAGCACCGCGAGCAGCGGATAGAACCCGATCGCGAGCCCGGCCTCGACCAGCGCCGGCGCCGGCGGCAGCAGGGTCAGGGTGAGCAACGCGGTGAGCGCGAAGGCGAGCGCCGCCCCCGCCGCGGCAAACCCCGAAAACACCAGCCAGACGACGAGAAAACTCTGCCGCGCGAGCGTCCTGCGCCAGCGCCGCGTCAGGGCGCAGAGCAGCAGGAGCAGCAACACGTCGAGCCCGAGCGGCCCGCCGCCGAGGAGATCGGCGAACAGGCCGAGCGCGAAGACCAGCGCCGGGGTCATCGCCGCCGGGCGGAACAGGCTCCAGAAATAGACCGAGGCGAACAGGAAGGCCGGCGCCAGCGCCGCTTGCTCAGGGAGGCCGAGCGGGACGGCGAGCGCGAGTAGGCCGAGCACCGTGCCCGCCGCCGGAAACGCCGCCCGCGCCACGGCATCAAGCTGCTGCCAGGGATCGGGGCGCGGCAGGAAATTCATCGCCATGCCAAAGGGGGCTCAGGGCTCATAGGGGGCGGGGGCGGATGTCGCCGCCCGGCGCTCGCCGGCCTCGGGCGGCGGGACGCCGGCGAGGTGATAGTCGAACACCCGCACGACATCGAGCCGCCCCAGACGCGCCGCCGGCGTAACCATCGGTGCAGCCCCGACATAATGCACATAGCCGACCGGCAGCCCGGCCGGGAAGGCATTGGCCTCGCCGCTGGTCACCACCTGTTCACCCTCCTCCGGCGGGGTGTCCTCGGGCCAGAACAGGAGGCGCGGCAGGGCGCCGTTGGTGCCGGCGAGAATGGCGCGGGCGCGGCTATGGGCCAGCGTCACCGGGATGCGGCTGTTGAGATCGGTGATCAGCATCACCCGCGCGCTCCGCGACCCGATCTCGGTGATGCGCCCGACCAGGCCGCTATCGTCGAGGGCCACCTGGCCCTTGGCGATGGCGTGGTGCGGCCCGACCGCGAGCAGCACCGAGCGGGCATAGACACCCCCGGTATCGGCCACCACCCGCGCCGTGACATAGGCCGCCGCCGGGTCCGGGATCCAATGGAGGTTGGCGCGCAGCGTCGCATTCTCGGCCTCCAGCGTAAGCGCGACCGCCTGCCATTGCCGCAGACGCGCGTTCTCGGCGCGGAGGGCGGCGTTCTCGCCGACCAGGGAGACGAGATGGCCGGCCTCGGCGACGGCGGCGCGGGCGCGGGCGACGGGGTTGGCGATCAGGTCATAAAGCGGCGCCAGCGTGTCGCCGAGGCTGGCGCGGACGCGCTCGGCGAGCACGGCGTCGGCCTTGCCGAGCAGGAGGAGTGCGAAGGCGCCGGCGATCAGCAGCGGCAAAGTAAGCCGCGCCAGCGCCTGGCGCGCGGGAATGGACAGCCGGATCATCGGGCGTCGTCCCTCCGTGGTGCGCCGGCCCCCGGCGCCCCCGGTGCTGCCTCCGGGCGGACGCCGGCGAGCGGCGGGAGATCATGGTGGTTTGCGGATACTACTCAGAGCATGGCCGGTCAGTACATGGTGGACAAAACATTGCGCAACCTCTTCATCTCCTCGAGCGCGCGACCGGTGCCGAGTGCCACGCATTGCAGCGGTTCCTCGGCGACCACCACCGGCAACCCGGTCGCATCGCGCAGTACCTGATCCAGACGATACAGCAAAGCGCCCCCGCCGGTCAGCACGATTCCCTTATCGACGATGTCGGCGGCGAGTTCCGGCGGGGTGTTTTCGAGCGCGACCTTCACCGCTTCCACAATGGCGCTGACCGGCTCGGCAAGGCTTTCGGCGATCTGGCGCTGGCTGACCAAGACCTCACGCGGCACGCCATTCATCAAATCGCGCCCCTTGACCTCGCGATAGGTGCCCTCATCGCCGTCATAGAGCGAACTCGCGGCGCCGATTTCGAGCTTGATCCGCTCGGCCGAGCTTTCGCCGATCAGGAGATTATGGTTGCGGCGGATGTAATTGATGATCGCCTCGTCCATCTTGTCGCCGC
>JAJZBM010000031.1 GCA_021798915.1 Pseudomonadota bacterium | reverse complement strand
GTGCGCGCGCGCAAGACCAGGCTGCCGCGCCCGGTCGCGAACGCGCTCTGGATGCCGGCGCGGCCGAGGATGAGGCCGCCGGTCGGGAAATCCGGCCCCGGCACGATCGCGGTCAGGGCGGCGAGCGAGAGATCGGGCGCCTCGATCAGCGCCAGCGTCGCATCGATGATCTCACCGGGGTTGTGCGGCGGGATGTTCGTTGCCATGCCGACCGCGATGCCGCTCGCGCCATTGACCAGGAGATTGGGGAAGGACGCCGGCAGAACCCGCGGTTCACGCTCGCTTTCGTCGTAATTGGGCTGGAAATCGACGGTGTCCTTGTCGATGTCGTCGAGCAGCGCCATCGCGACGCGCGCCAGCCGCGCCTCCGTATAACGCATCGCGGCTGGCGGATCGCCGTCGATCGAGCCGAAATTGCCCTGGCCGTCGATCAACGGCACCCGCATCGAAAAACCCTGCGCCATGCGCACCATGGCGTCATAGATCGCGGCGTCGCCATGCGGGTGGTATTTGCCCATGACATCGCCGACCACGCGCGAGGATTTGCGATACGGCTTGTCCGGCGTCCAGCCGGCTTCCTGCATGGCATAGAGAATGCGCCGATGCACCGGCTTCAGCCCATCGCGCACATCGGGAAGCGCACGGCTGACGATCACCGACATGGCGTAATCGAGGTAGGAGCGGCGCATCTCCTCTTCGATGGTGACCGGCTGTACGCCGAAAACCGGGCCGCTCTCTGGCGGTTCCGGCGGGCTTGGCGGTGTTTCGCTCATGCCGGGATCAGAACGGGATCTCGTCGTCGAGATCGCCCGCCGGCGGCTCCCAGGCGGTAGCCGGGCGGCCACCACCACTTGCGGCGCCAGCGCCGGGCTTCTCCGCCCGCATCGGCGCCGCCCGCGCTTCGCCGCCTTCGGCTGCGCGACCATCGAGCATGGTCAGCTCGCCACGGAAGCGGGTCAGCACCACTTCGGTGGTATATTTCTCCTGGCCACCCTGGTCGGTCCATTTACGGGTCTGCAAGGCGCCCTCGACATAGACCTTGCTCCCTTTGCGCAGGTAGCGCTCCGCGATGTCGGCCAAGCGTTCGTTGAAAATCACCACCCGGTGCCACTCGGTGCGTTCCTTGCGCTCGCCGGAGGCGCGGTCGTTCCAGGTCTCGCTGGTGGCCAGCGTGAAATTGACGATCTTCGTGCCATCCTGGGTGTTCCGCACTTCCGGGTCGCGGCCCAGATTGCCGATCAGGATCACCTTGTTCACGCTGCCAGCCATAGCGACGATTCACTCCTACTCGGGGGCGAGCATGGAATCATGCCCGGAAAAACACTCTAGCCCGCCGCGCGCCCCTTTCCAAGCGCGGCGGAGACTGCCATATCCACCCTCTGACCTCCGAACACAACCACCCGGACCCTGCCGCATGCCCGGCTCCATCATCGTGCGCGGCGCGCGCGAGCATAATCTCCGCGATATCGACGTCGTGATCCCGCGCGACAGCCTGACCGTGATCACCGGGCTTTCAGGGTCGGGGAAATCCTCGCTCGCCTTCGATACCATCTACGCCGAGGGCCAGCGCCGCTATGTCGAGAGTCTCTCCTCCTATGCGCGGCAATTCCTCGAACTCGCGGGGAAGCCCGATGTCGACAGCATCGAGGGGTTGTCGCCGGCGATCTCCATCGAGCAGAAAACCACCAGCCACAACCCACGCTCGACGGTGGGGACGGTCACCGAAATCCATGACTACATGCGCCTCCTCTGGGCGCGCGCCGGCACGCCCTATTCGCCGGCGACCGGTCTTCCGATCGAGGCGCAGACGGTGAGCCAGATGGTCGATCGGGTGCTGGCGCTGGCCGAAGGCACGCGGCTCATTCTGCTCGCCCCGGTGATCCGCGACCGCAAGGGCGAATACCGCAAGGAACTCGCCGAACTGCAGCGCCGCGGCTTCACCCGCGTCAAGGTCGACGGCAAGATTTACGAGATCGACAGAGTGCCGGCGCTGAACCGCAAGCTCAAACACACGCTGGAGGCGGTGGTCGACCGCATCGTCGTCCGTCCCGACATCGCGAGCCGACTTGCCGACAGTTTCGAGACCGCGCTCGCCCTTTCGGACGGCATCGTCTATGCCGAGGACGCGACCACCGGCGCGCGGATGATTTTTTCCAGCCGCTTCGCCTGCCCGGTGAGCGGCTTCACGATCGAAGAGATCGAGCCGCGTCTCTTCAGCTTCAACAGCCCGCACGGCGCCTGTCCGGCCTGCGACGGGCTTGGCGTCGAGAGTTTTTTCGACCCCGCCCTGGTGGTGCCCAATGAGCGGCTTTCCCTCGCCGAGGGGGCCATCGCCCCCTGGGCGCGCGCCGATACCCCCTATTACGCCCAGACCCTCGCCAGCCTCGCCCGCCATTTCAAGGCGAGCACGCATGCGCCCTGGGACGATCTGCCGGCGTCGCTCCGCGAGATGATCCTGTTCGGGAGCGGCACGACCCCGATCGCGATCGACTACAAAGACGGCGTCCGCGCCTATACCGTGACCAAGCCGTTCGAGGGCGTGATCCACAATCTCGAACGGCGCCTGCGCGAGACCGACAGCGTCTGGGTGCGCGAGGAATTATCCCGCTATCAGGCGGAAAAACCCTGCGCCGTGTGCCATGGCGCGCGCTTGAAGCCGGAGGCGCTGGCGGTCAAGGTGGCCGGCAAGACCATCGCCGAGGCCTCCGATCTCTCGATCCGCGCCGCCCATGACTGGTTCGCCGGCGTCGCGGCCCAACTCTCGCCGCAAAAGCGCGCCATCGCCGAGCGGATTTTGCGCGAGATCGGCGAGCGCCTGCGCTTCCTGGTCGATGTCGGGCTCGACTACCTGACGCTCGCGCGCGGCTCGGCGAGCCTCTCCGGTGGCGAGAGCCAGCGCATCCGGCTCGCGAGCCAGATCGGCGCCGGGCTCACCGGCGTGCTCTACGTGCTCGACGAACCTTCGATCGGCCTCCATCAGCGCGACAATGCCCGTTTGCTGGCAACCCTCCGGCGGTTGCAGGAACTCGGCAACACCGTCCTCGTCGTCGAGCATGACGAGGACGCGATCCGCAGCGCCGATCATCTGATCGACATGGGGCCGGGCGCCGGCACCGAGGGCGGGCGCGTGGTCGCCGAAGGCACGCCGGCGGCGGTTGCCGCCAATCCCGAAAGTCTCACCGGCGCCTATCTCTCCGGCCGCGCCCGCATCGAAATCCCGGCGCGGCGGCGGCCGGTCACGCGCGAAAAACAGCTCAAAATCATCAACGCCCGCGGCAATAACCTGAAGGCGATCGACGCCGCCATCCCGCTCGGCGTGTTCACCGCTATCACCGGCGTCTCGGGCGGCGGCAAATCGACGCTGATCATCGACACGCTTTACAAGGCGGCGGCGCGGCGGCTGATGGGGGCGGCCGAGGTGCCGGCGCCGCATGAGCGCATCGAGGGGCTAGAATTCCTCGACAAGATCATCGATATCGACCAATCGCCGATCGGCCGCACGCCGCGTTCCAACCCCGCGACCTATACCGATCTCTTCGCGCCGATCCGCGACTGGTTCGCCGAACTCCCCGAGGCGCGGGCGCGCGGCTACAAGCCCGGACGCTTCAGCTTCAACGTCAAGGGCGGGCGCTGCGAGGCCTGCCAGGGCGATGGGGTGATCAAGATCGAGATGCATTTCCTCCCCGATGTCTTCGTCACCTGCGATGTCTGCAAGGGCAAGCGCTACAACCGCGAGACGCTGGAGGTGAAGTTCCGCGACCATTCGATCGCCGAGGTGCTGGAGATGACGGTGGAAGAAGCACTGCCGTTTTTCTCGGCGCAAACCCGCATCCGCGACCGTCTCGCCATCCTGCGCGAGGTCGGGCTTGGTTATATCCGCCTCGGCCAGCCGGCGACGACGCTTTCCGGCGGCGAGGCGCAGCGCATCAAGCTCGCCAGGGAACTCGCCCGCCGCGCCACCGGCCGCACTCTCTATATTCTCGATGAGCCGACCACCGGGCTTCATTTCGAGGATGTGCGCAAGCTCCTCCTGGTGCTGCACGCCCTCGTCGATC
Source organism: Pseudomonadota bacterium (assembly GCA_021798915.1). Classification (GTDB taxonomy): domain Bacteria; phylum Pseudomonadota; class Alphaproteobacteria; order Acetobacterales; family Acetobacteraceae; genus Acidibrevibacterium. The sequence goes on along the minus strand of JAJZBM010000031.1, from coordinate 24,217 downwards.
AGGGCAATACCGTGGTGGTGATCGAGCATAATCTGGAAGTGCTCAAGACCGCCGATTGGATCCTCGATCTCGGCCCCGAGGGCGGCGAGGGCGGCGGGCGGATCGTCGCCGAGGGCACGCCGGAGGCGATCGCGGCCAATGCGGCGAGCCATACCGGCCGTTTCCTCGCCCCGCTTCTCGCCCCGCGCGCCGCGCAACCGGCACCGGCGCGCGCCCGCCCGGCCCGCAAGCGCGCCTGAGATGGCGGCGCCCCCGCAGCGTTTTCGGCGGCCGCTTCGGTTCGATCGCAATCTCGTCGTCATCGGCGCCGGTGCTGGCGGTCTCGTCACCGCCTATCTCGGCGCAGCCCTCCGCGCCCGTGTAACCCTGATCGAGCGGGGACAGATGGGCGGGGATTGCCTCAATTCCGGCTGCGTCCCCTCGAAAGCGCTGATCCACGCCGCGACCGCGGGGCTCGATTTCGCCGCCGCCAAAGCCCGGATCGGCGCCGCCATCGCCGCCATCGCCCCGCATGACTCGATCGCGCGCTATCGTGCCCTCGGCGTCGATGTCCGCATCGGTGAGGCCCGCCTCCTCGACCCCTGGCGTGTTGCGATCGGCGATGAGATCCTCACTACCCGCGCCATCGTCATCGCCGCCGGCGCCGAGCCGGTGATCCCGCCGCTTCCCGGCCTCGCGGACGCCCCGTTCGTTACTTCCGAGACGCTCTGGGATCTCGCCGACCTGCCGCGCCGCCTGGTCATTCTCGGCGGCGGCCCGATCGGCTGCGAATTGGCGCAAGCCTTCGCCCGCCTCGGCGCCGCGGTGACCATCGTCGAACAGGCCCCCCGGCTTTTGATCCGTGAGGACGAAGAGGTCGCGGCATTGGTCGCCCAGGCCATGGTGCGGCAGGGGATCACCCTCCTCACCGGCCATCGCGCCCTCGCGGTGGCGCGCACGGGCGAAGGATTTGCATTGCAGGTCGAGGGCAAAGAGGGCGCCCGCGCGGTTGCGTTCGACCGGCTCCTGGTCGCGATCGGGCGCAAGCCCCGCGTCTCCGGCTACGGCCTCGAAGAGATCGGTGTCGCTCTCACCCGCGCCGGTACCATCGCCGTCGATCCCTGGCTGCGGACCAATTATCGGCATATCCTCGCCTGCGGTGATGTCACCGGACCCTGGCAATTCACCCATATGGCCGGCCATCAGGGCGGGTACGCGGCGCTGAACGGCCTGTTCGGCTGGCTCTGGCGGTTGCGCCCGAACTATGACGCGGTCCCGGCGGTGACCTTCACCACCCCTGAGGTCGCCCGTGTCGGTCTCAATGCGCGTGAGGCGCGGGAGAAAGGCATTGCTTACGAAGTGACGCGCTATGATCTCGCCGAACTCGACCGCGCCCTGATCGAGGGCGAGAGCGAGGGGTTCGTGCAGTTCCTGACGCCGCCGGGGCGCGACCGGATTCTCGGCGCGACCATCGTCGGCCATGGCGCCGGCGAGATGCTGGCGCCGGCGACGCTGGCGATGCGGCATCGGCTCGGGCTCCGGAAACTCCTCGCGACCATCCACCCCTACCCGACGCGAAGCGAGGCTTTGCGTGCCGCCGCTGGCCGCTGGCGCCAGAACCACGCCACGGAGCGGGGGCTTGCCTGGCTGGCCCGGGTGCATGCGTGGCGGCGTGGATAGGGCTCAATCGCCGCAGCGAAACGCGTCGCTGATCCGCCGGAGATTCCCGCCCGCATCAACCACGATCACATCGAAGCGAACCCCGGCGCGGCCCCAGCCGGGCTCCGCGGCGAGCACGATCTCGGCTGCGGCGACCAAGCGCCGGCGCTGGCGCGGCGAAAGCGCCGCCGCCGCCGCCGCAAGGCTCGCGCGGGCCTTGACCTCGATGAAAGCGAGCAGGCCAGCGCGCTCGGCGATCAGATCGATCTCGCCGGCCTCGGTCCGCCGCCGCCGCGCCAGTATCGACCAGCCCTCGGCGGTCAGGGCGGCGCAGGCGGCATCCTCGGCGGCGCGGCCGCGGCACTCGGCCCGCGCGCCGCGCTCAGCCCGCCGTGACGCGAGGGGGGGCATGAACCGGGCGCGGCGCCGGCGCGGGGTCAGGGCAGGGTTTCCCGCCCTTGGCGAACTCCTTGAGCAGGGAGAGCCCGACGCCGAGCAGCACCGGGCCGAGGAAAACCCCGAGCAGGCCGAACCCGATGGCGCCGCCGAGCACCCCGAGCACGGTCGGCAGAAACGGCAATTGCGCGCCGCGGGCGATGAAATAGGGGCGGATCACATGGTCGAGCCCGGCGACCACGATCAACCCGTAAAGCCCGAGGAAAACCGCGTGCCCGGTCTCCCCGATACCGAGTTGCCAAAGCAAAACCGGCACCCAGACCAGCGGTGCCCCGATCGGCAGGGTCGCGAGGAAGCCCGCGATCAGGCCGAGAAGCGGCGCCCGCGGCACGGCGGTGAGCCAGAGGCCGCAAAACACCAGCAGGCCTTGCACGACCGCATTGCCGAGAATGCCATAGACGGTGCCGCGCACGGTCTTGCCGATGACGGTGCGCAGCCGCGCCGCTTGCGACCCGAATACCCGCTCCAGCGCCGCGACCAGCCAGCCCCCCATCACCTCGCCGTGCAAATAGAAGAAGAAGCTGATGAACAACGCGACACCGAACCCGACGATGCCATTGGCGATGCCGAGCAGAAGCCGCAGCCCTTCCTCGATGATGGTGCCGAAATAGGGCCGGAAGAACGCCACCATGACATTCATGTCATCGGCCCAACTATTCCAGAGATCGCTCAAGAGCGTCCCCGCGATCGGCAACCGCGCGAGCCAGGGTGGCGCCGCCGGCAGCCCATTTTGCAGCGCCGTTTGGATCGCGAGACGCAAATGCATGACATCCTTGCCGCCCCCCGGCAAAGCGACGGCGAGCGGCAGCAGGACCAGGACCGTCGCGAGCAGCACCATCGCCAGCGCGGCAAGCCAAGCCGGGAGGCCGAAGCGGCGCACGCGCTGGTAGACCGGCCAACTCGCGAACACCAGGATCGCCGCCCAGAGAATGGCCGAAAAGAATGGCGACAGCACATAAAGGCAGCCCACCAGCAGGATGCCGAGCAGCGCCACCATCAAAATCCGTTCGGCCACCCTCGCCTCGCTGTCCTGTGCTCATGCCGCCCGGCGGGCAGGATTTTTATCGTCCGCGCCGGCATCACATTTCGGTAAGGATACCACCCGCGGCGCCGGCCCGCATCTCCTTTCGGGGATGTGGGGCCGAAAGCCGCGTTCGGTGCCTGTTTTACGCCGCTCGTGATGCTCGGATATCGAGCGCGATGCGGAGCGAGGCGACGAGGTGGTCCATCATCGCATCGGTGTGAAATGGCCCCGGGGTGAAGCGGAGGCGCTCGGTGCCGCGCGGCACCGTCGGATAATTGATCGGCGTCACGTAGATGCCGAATTCGTCCAGCAGGCGCCGGCTCACCGCCTTGCACCGGGCGGCATCGCCGATCTGCACCGGGACGATGTGGCTCGCCGAGGGGAGGCGGGGGATGCCGGCCTCATCGAGACGGCGCTTCAGCGTCTCGGCGCGCTCGAATAATCGTGCCCGACGTTCGGGATGGGCGCGTACATAGCGGATCGAGGCCAGCGCCGCGGCGGCGATGACCGGCGGCAGCGAGGTCGTGAAAATGAACCCGGCGGCGGTCGAGCGGATGAAATCGATCACCTCGGCGCGCCCGGTGATATAGCCGCCATGGGTGCCGAAACCTTTGGCCAGCGTCCCCTCGATGATGTCGATCTCACCGGCCACCCCGTCGCGTTCGGCGACCCCGCCGCCTTGCGGGCCATAGAGGCCGACGGCATGGACCTCGTCGAGATAGGTGAGGGCGCCGTATTGGCGGGCGAGCGCCGCGATGGCGCCGATCGGGGCGATATCGGCGTCCATGGAATAGACGCTCTCGAAGGCGATCAGCTTGGGTGACGCGGCTGGCGCGGCGCGCAACAATTCTTCGAGATGGTCGAGATCGTTATGGCGGAAGATATGCCGTTTGGCCGGGCTGTGACGCATGCCGGCGATCATCGAGGCGTGGTTTTTCGCGTCCGAAAATACCTCCCATCCAGGGAGGCTGCCGAGAATGGTGGTCAGCGCGGCATCGTTCGAGACATAGCCGGAGGTGAACAAAAGCGCCGCCTCCTTGCCGTGGAGATCGGCGAGTTCCGCCTCCAGCGCGTCGTGCAGCGGGCTGGTGCCGGCGATGTTGCGGGTGCCGCCGGCGCCGACCCCATGGCTGCGTGCGGCCGTGCAGGCCGCTTCCATCGTCACCTCGGCGACCCCCATCCCGAGATAGTCATTGGCGGACCACACCGTGACATCGCGCTTTTGCCCGTCCCGCTCCCATTCATAGACCGGAAAGCGTTCGGCGTTGCGGCCGAGCGGGGTGAAGCTGCGATAGCGTCCCTGGGCGCGGATATCGGCCAGGGCCTGGTGGCAAAGCGCATGGAATGGGTGCATGATGTCCGTCGGTTATCCCCGATTTGCCCCCCGGCACGACTCTCTCGCCCGTCCTCGTCGAACCTGGGTTCGGCGGGCGTGCCTTGCGCTCTCTCCTATGCCGCGCGGCCGGGCTATGGCGCCGCGCTTCCTATATTCCCTTGCAGGGCAGCGGGGCAAGAGCGCTGGCGCGGGATTAATCGGGTCTTTACCCGGCAGTGGTGAAATACGAGCCAAGCACAGCCGCAGGTGGCCCATGACCCTCGACCAGATCCTCGAAAACGCCGCCACCCTGCAGCAATCCGGGGCCGTGGAAGCGGCGGAGCGGGCCTATCTCGTCGCCATCAGCCATTTCCCCGATAGCGCCGAGGCGCGCTACCGGCGGGGGCTTTTGCATCTGTCGCAGAACCGCTCGGCCACCGCGGCGATCTTGTTCCGCCAGGCGCTGGCGCTGGCGCCTGCGCCGCGTTTTTATCTTTCCCTCGGCGCCGCGCTGGAACAGGACGGCCGGCCCCAGGCCGCCGCCGCCGCCTATCGCGAGGCGGTGGCCGGCGCGCCCGATCTCATGGAAGCAAAATTCGGCCGCGGCCGCTGCCAGCACCTCATGGGCCAGATCGAGGCCGCGGTTGCCACCTATCGGGAGGTTCTGGCGGCGCGACCGCAGGCCTCGCCGGTCTGGTTCAACCTCGGCATGGCCCTGCACGCGCTTCGCCGCCCGGCCGAGGCTGCCAGCGCGTTCCGCGCCGCCGTCACCAGCGCGCCCGACAATGCCGAGGCCTGGGTCAATCTCGCTTTCATGCTCGAACTCGCGGACCAGCCGGAAGCCGCCCTCCGCGCCTGCGAGGAGGCTCGCGCCGCCGGCGTCGCGCTCCCCGCCCTTCTCGTCAACCACGCGAGCGCGCTCCGCGCCCTCGGCCGCTTCGAGGCGGCGATCGCGCTCTGCACCGAGATTTTACGCCAGACGCCGGGCGACGCCGATGCCTATGCGACGCTGACCGCGACCCTGGCCGAAATGGGGCAATATGATCGCGCGATCGCCACCGCCGATCTCGCTTTGGAATACCATCCCGGTCTCGCGCGCGTCGAAAGCAACAAGGGCATCGCCCTTCTCGGCCTCGGCCGGATCGAGGCGGCGATCGCGGCGCTGCGCCGGGGGGTCGCGGCCAACCCGGCCGATCCCGATATCGCGGTCAATCTCGGCCTCGCTCTGCTCGCCAGCGGCACCCATATGCGAGAAGGCTTCGCGTTGTTCGAGCACCGCCGGCGGCAAGTCACCGCGGCGACGCGCAGCTTCTCCCGGCCCTGTTGGCAAGGTGAGGACATCACCGGGCGCACTCTTCTGCTCCATGCCGAGCAGGGATTCGGCGATACGCTGCAATTCATTCGCTACGTGAAGCTGGTCGCCGCAAGCGGGGCGCGCATCATCCTCGAAGTGCAGCCGGAACTGGTCCGGTTATGCGCCGCGTTGCCGGGGGTTGCGCAGGTGGTCGCGACCGGCGCGGCGCTCCCCGATTTCGATCTCCACTGCCCGCTGCTCAGCCTGCCGCACGTGTTCGGAACCGATCTCGCGTCCATCCCCGCCGCCATCCCCTATCTCACCGTCGACCCTGCCCTGGCAAATCTGTGGGCGAGCCGCCTTTCGACCGGCCCGGGGGTTCGCGTCGGTCTGGTCTGGGCCGGCCATGCGCAATCCCACCGCGCCTATGCCCGCCGGATCGATCCCCGCCGTTCGCTGGCGCTCGCGGCGCTGGCGCCGCTCGGCGCGGTGCCGGGCATCGCCTTCGTCAGCCTCCAGAAGGGGGCGCCGGCGGAAGAGCTTGCCAACCCGCCCTTCGCGATCGCCGATCCCATGGCGGAGGTGGCCGATTTCGCCGACACCGCCGCCATCATCGCCGGGCTCGATCTGGTGATCTCGGTCGATACCGCGGTCGCCCATCTCGCCGGGGCGCTCGGGAAACCGGTCTGGATGCTGTCTCGCTTCGATGGCTGCTGGCGCTGGCTGCGTGAACGCCAAGACAGCCCCTGGTATCCGACCCTTCGTCTCTACCGTCAGCCGAGCCCGGGCGACTGGGCGCCGGCCATCGCCGCCCTCGCCGCCGATCTCACGCAACTCACCACCACGGCCCAAAGCGCGGCCCGCGCCGCTTGAAACCCCGCGCTGGCCGGCGTCATGCCATCGCCTGGCGCACCCACTCGGCCCAGGCCAGCGTCGCGGCGTCGTCGTCGAAGCGGCCGACGATCTGCACCCCGAGCGGCATCCCGTTCGGCCCCTTGCCGGCGGGGACGGTCACGCATGGGAGATGGAGGCTGGTCCAGAGATAATTGAACGCCGGGTCGCCGGTGAAATCGAGGCCGAGCGGCGCCTCGCCGGGGGCGGCGGGGGTGACGAGAATGTCGAGGCCCTCGATCGCGGCGGGGAAGGCGGCGCGGCATTGCCGCAGCGTCGCGCGCGCGGTGAACAGGCTCTCGGGCGCCGCGGCCATGCCGGCGGTGAGCCGCTCGGTCAGCGCCCGGCTGAGCTTGGCGGGATGGGTGAACAACTCCCAGGCCAGCGCCCGCGCCGCCTCGGCATTCATCACCAGCGGATGCGCCTCGGCCAGTGCCTCGAAATCGGCCGGCAATTCGCGCTCTTCGACATGCGCGCCAGCGCGGCCAAGCCGGGTCGCGGCCTCAGCGAGGAGGGCGACGGTCTCCGGCGCCGCTTGCGGCCAGGACGGCGAACGGCAAAGGCCGATGCGCGGCGCCCGTTCCGGTTTGCGGTCGGGATCGCCTAAGGCACGCGCGCCCAGCGTCCCGGCGAGCAGCGCGCAATCGGCGACGCTCCGGGCAAAGACGCCGATCGTATCGAGGCTTTCGGCGAGCGGCTTGAGCCCGGCGCGGTTGATGGTGCCGAAGCTCGGCTTGAAGCCGACGACGCCGCAATAGGCGGCGGGGCGGATGACGCTGCCGGCGGTTTGCGTCCCGAGTGCCAAGGGGAAATAGCCGGCGGCGACCCCGGCCGCCGAGCCGCTGCTGGAGCCGCCGGGGGTGCGCGCCGGATCATGCGGGTTGGCAGTCGGGCCAGGATGACGATAGGCGAATTCGGTCGTCACCGTCTTGCCGATCACCACCGCACCGCTCGCCCGCGCCCAGGCGACGGCGGCGGCATCGGCGCGCGGGCGATGGCCGTGCCAGATCGGCGAGCCATAGGCGCTCGGCAGGTCGGCGGTGTCGAATACATCCTTGACCCCGAGCGGCAGGCCATGGAGCGGCCCCGGCATCGGCGCGCGAGCGGGGGCGGCGATGTCGAAATGAGCGTAGATATGCAGGCGTGCCTCGTGTTGCGCCGCGCGGGCAACGCAGGCCTCACGGAGCGCCTCAGGCGTGAGCCGGCCATCGCGCATGCGGCGCGAAGCTTCCTTGGCGGTGAGATCGGCGGGATCGGACATGCAGGGCTCTCCTTCCGCGGCCAGTATCGTGCCGCGTTCTTTGTTACGCCGCATCGTCAGACTGGCGCAACGACGCGCCAAGGTCCATCTTCAGGGGATTGGCGGTTGCTTTTCCAGCGGAGATTTTCGCATCATGATCATGTCGCTGCGCGTCAAGGCGCCGATCCTCTTGCTTCTCGCACTCGGCGCGTGCGCCACCCACCGGCAAAGCCCGGCTGAGCAGGCGGCGATCGAGGAATGCCGCAAGCAGGTCGATAAGGCCTATATGCAGCAGAATCCAGATGCTCTTTACAAACAGGACATGTATGCCAATAGCACCCGCGACGCGCCGAACGCGACCTATGGCCTGATGGGCGTCTCCGGCGCCGGCCTCGGCGCCGCTTATAACCGCAATCAGGCGCTGGAAAACTGCCTGATCCAGAAAGGCGTGCCGCCGCAGGCGCCGAGCGTCCAACCCTGGCTGCCGGTCGCGCCATAAGTGCCCGCGCCCGCGCCTGCGTTTGTCACGGCGTGAGAGTGAGGCGTGCGGTAATGCTATCTGGGATCGCGGGAATTGTAAGCGTCTCCCCATCACGCCAGGGCGTCAGCAGATCGGCGGCATGGCGGCTCAAGACATTGCCGGACTGGCCGGGCGCAATCATGAAACGGCTGTTTTCCGGGTTCGCGAGATCGTAGACGCCGCGATAGGCGGGGCCGTGGACGGCGTCGAGACTCTCCGGCGCCATCGCCGCGCGGTCGATGGTCGCGTCATCGCCGCCATCGGCAATCCGGAAGGTCGCGAGCCGTCCGATCCCGGGGAGATGCGAGAGCAGCGGATGGGCGAAGACGGCCTGATGCGCATCCCCCCAACGCCAGGTTCCGGGGTCCGGCCCGAATGCACGGGCAAGATCGGCGGTGGCGTCATCGAGGGCGTGCAGGAGAAGCGGCGCGCAATCGCCGCCGCACCAGGTCGCTGCCCCGGCGGGCGTGAACAGGGAGGCGGTGAATTCGAGGAAAGGCGCCGCTGGATTGCCCGCCGCGATGCCGGCCCCGGCCAGTACCTCGGCCGCGAAGCGGCGCATCCAGGCATTGAAGATCAGCGGCTCCGGCCGCGCCGCGTCCATCTTGCCCGGCCAGTTCGCAAGCAAGGCAAGTGCCGTCGCGGCAAGGCCGGGGGCGGGCTTAAGGGCGCGGAGTGCTGGCAGGATCTGGGCCGCGAAAGCGCTGGTGGTATCGGCCTGCATCGCCGCGAAATCGGCGACGGTAAGCTTATCCTTGGCCGCGAGCAGGGCGCGGATGCGCCGAGCCCGCCAATCCCCTGGCCAGTCGCTGCCGAGGAAGGCGCCGCCCGGCAACGGCGCGATCTCCTCATTGGCGTTGACGAGGCGCCCGCTCGCCGGAGCGACGAAGTGCGGTAGCGCGTCACCCTCGGCCCAGCCGATCCAGTCATGCACGGAGTCGGCGCCGTTTTGCGGCGGGCTGTCCTCGGGATGACGCCGGATCGGAACCCGCCCGGTGACGAAGAGCGCGATCCGGCTGCGATCGGCGACCATCAGATTCTGCACCGGCGCGCTGATTTGCGGCGCGGCAAGCGCCGCCTCCTCGACCGATTGCGCGTGATCGAGCGCGTAAAGTCCATTCGCCGCCGTGCTCGGGCTCGCGAGATTGGCCATCGCGACCGCAAGGATGCGGCGCTCCCCCGGAATGAGATCGCTGATCACCGGGCCGTGACGGGTCGCGCGGACCGTCAGCACCACGTCCGGGGCGCCGCGCACCTTGATCCGCTCCTCACGCACACCATAAGCGAGCGGGCCGGTCGGGCCGAGATAATGGCCGGCATCGACCGGGGTTTCGACGAACACATCCTCGGTATCGGCGCTGTTCGAGGTAAAGCTCCAGGCGATATGGCCGTTCTGGCCGAGAACGAGGAACGGCACGCCTGGGGCGGTCGCGCCGACCCAGGTGCCAGCCGGGGTGGTGATACGGGCGAGATACCAGAGGCCGGGGAAACTGAACCCGAGATGCGGATCGCCGGCGAGCAGCGGCGCCCCGGTCGCGCTATGCGCGCCATCCACCGCCCAGGCGTTCGATTCCTCGGCGGGCGCATTGAACGGCGCCGGTAGGAACGGCATCGCCCTCAAAACGTCGCCGGCGAGCCCGGCGAAGCGGACCCCGCTCGCCGCCGCGTCGGGCCGGGCGGTGGCATTTTGTGCCGGCCACAGCGCCTGGATGCGCTCGGGCGTGAGAGCCGGGTTGGCGGCGAGCGCGATGCGGGCCAGCTCCACCCGCTCATTGGCGGCGAGATACCAGCCCATGAGATGGCCCCAAAGCAGCGAATCGACCGGGGTCCAAGGGTCGAGATGGCGGAAGAACACGCACTCCAAACAGGCATAGCGTCCGCGCGCCGCAAGCCAGGCATTGACGCCGGCGGCATACGCCTCGAGATCGGCGCGCACCGCCGGCGGCAGCGTCTGATATTCGACCAGCGCGCCCTGGCGGAGGCCGAGGGTGCGCATCAGGCGGTCGCTTTTGAGCCCGGCAGGCCCGACCCACTCCGCGAGCCGGCCGGAAACCATCCGCCGCATCAGCTCCATCTGGAACAGCCGGTCGCGCGCATGGACATAGCCGAGCGCCAACGCCGCATCTTCCTCGCGCCCGGCCTGGATGCGGGGAATGCCGTAACGGTCGAAGCTGACCGTGGCCGGGGCGCCGAGCTGCGCGAGCCGCACCGTCTCCTCGGCCGGCGGCAAGGTCAGCCACATCATCCCGCCGGCGATGACGATGGCGAACAGCACCAGCGCCGCGACGCCACCGCTCAGCCGCCGCGCCAGACGCGCTGCCTTCGCCATCGTCCCCCGCGTTGCGGCTCGGCTGGGTTCAGCCGTAATTGACCATGATCGTCTTCTTGTGGGTGAAGTGCTCCTGCATCGCCTCCAGGCTCGCCTCCTTGCCGAGACCCGAGCTTTTCACCCCGCCATAGGAGAGGTTGGCCTGCACGACGAGGTTCTGGTTGATCTGCACGAGACCGGCTTCCAACCGATGGGCGAGGTCGAGACCGCGCTTCAGATCATTGGTCCAAAGCGAGGCGGCGAGGCCGTATTCGCTGTCATTGGCCTCGGCCAGAACCGCTTCCGCGTCATCGAAGGGGAAGACACAGGTGACGGGGCCAAAGATTTCCTCGCGCACCAGGCGGCTTTCGCGGGTGAGGCCGGTGAAGATGTGCGGCTGCAGGAACAGGCCCTTTTTCAATGCCGGGTCGGCCGGAAGCGCGCTGCACACCAGCGCCTTCGCGCCCGCGGTTGCCATCCCCTCGGCGACGAAGCCCTTGACCTTCTCGAACTGACCCTCGCTGATGATGGTGCCGATATCGGTTTTCTCATCGAGCGGGTCGCCCATCACCATGGCGTTGACCTTCTCGGCGAGGGCGGCGACGAAGCGGTCGAAGATCGGCCGCTCGACATAGATCCGGCTCGCCGCGGTGCAGCTCTGGCCCTGGCGGGTGAAGCGCATCGAGGTGATCGCGCCGAGCACGGTTTTCTCGAAATCGCAATCGGCGAAGACCAGCATCGGGCTTTTGCCGCCGAGTTCCAGCGTCACCGGAATGAGCTTCTCGGCGGCGGCCACGGCGACGATGCGCCCGACCTCGACGCTGCCGGTGAAGGTCACCTTGCGCACCTTGGGATGGGCGACGAGCGGGGCACCGCATTCGGGGCCGAAGCCCGACAGCATATTGAAACAGCCCGGCGGCAGGATGCGGTTCATCAGCTCGCAAATACGGAGGACGGCGAGCGGCGCTTCTTCCGCCGATTTGACCACCACCGTGTTGCCGGCGACCAGCGCCGGGGCGATCTTGAGCGCCATCAGCAGCATCGGCACGTTCCACGGAATGATCGCGCCGACCACGCCGAGCGGCTCGCGCACGGTGACCGAGAGCACATCGGGCGCGAACGGCACGCTTTCGCCCTTCAACTCGCTCCCGAGGCCGCCGAAGAAGCTAAAAATATCGGCGACGACATTGGCCTCGACCCGGCTTTCGGTGCGGAGCGCCTTGCCGGTCTCGAGCGCGATGAGGCGCGCGAGTTCTTCCGCGTGCTCGGCGATCAGGGCGGCGCATTGGCTGACCAGCGCCCCGCGCTTGCGGGCCGGCAGCTTCGCCCAGGATTTTTGTGCGAGCGCCGCATTCGCAACCGCGGCATCGACATCGGCGGCGTCCCCCTCGGCGGCGCGCGCCACCTCGGCGCCGGTCGCGGGATTGTGCACCGCGAAGCTGCGCCCTGAGAGCGCCGGGACGAACCGTCCGCCGATGAAATGATAGCCGGAAAGTGCCCGCGCCAGAGCGTTTTGGTCAAGGTTGGGCGCGGCCGGGGTGGACATGGGTTGGTCGAGCATCGGGTTTTCCTCCCGTGATTGGATCTCTATAAGCGGTGCTCGAAGATGAACCGAGTGCCGGCGCCCTGCAAGCGGTGAGCGCTGTGGCGGCGGCGGTTTGAGGGGCGGAGAAGCGAGGATGGCGACCACGGTGGCAAGCGGTCCCTTGGCGGGTTTACGCGTGTTCGATTTGACCCGCGTGCTCGCCGGGCCGACGGCAACGCAAATGCTCGGCGATCTCGGCGCCGAGGTGATCAAGATCGAAAAACCCGGGAGTGGCGACGATACCCGCGGCTTCGCCCCACCCTTCATGCCGGGCAGCCGGGAAAGCGCCTATTTCACCGGCGTCAACCGCAACAAGCGCTCCGTCACCCTCGATATCGCGACCGAGAAGGGCCAGGAATTGGCGCTCGCCCTGATCGCGCGCTGCGATATCCTGGTCGAAAACTTCAAGGTCGGCGCGCTCGCCAAATATGGCCTCGGCTACGCGCAACTCCACGCCAAATTCCCGCGTCTGATTTATGGCTCGATCACCGGCTTCGGCCAAACCGGACCTTACGCGCCGCGCCCCGGCTATGACAGCCTGATCCAGGCGATGGGCGGCGTCATGAGTCTCACCGGCGAGCCCGAGGGACTGCCGCAGAAGGTCGGCGTGCCGGTCGCCGACCTTTTTGCCGGGCTCTATGGCTGCATCGGCATCCTCGCCGCCCTCCGCCATCGCGAGCAGACCGGGATCGGCCAGCAGATCGATATCGGCATGCTCGATACGCACGTCGCCTGGCTCGCCAATCAGGGCATGAATTATCTCGCGACCGGCGAGAACCCGCCGCGCCTCGGCAACCAGCATCCGAATATCGTCCCTTATCAAGTTTTCGCGACCGCTGACGGCCATATCGTGCTCTCGATCGGCAATGACCCGACTTTCCAGCGCTTTTGCGAGGCTTTCGCCCTCGAACACCTCCTCGCCGATCCGCGTTTCGCGACCAACGCCGCGCGGGTCGAGAACCGCGCCTTGGTCACCGAGACGCTTTCGCCGGTGATGGCCGCGCACCCGACCGCGTGGTGGGTGACAAAACTGGAAGCGCTCAAGATCGGCTGCGGGCCGATCAACCGCCTCTCCGAAGTGTTCGCCGATCCGCAGGTGATTGCGCGCGGCGCGGTGGTCGAAATGGCGCGGCCAGGTGCTGAAAACGATCGTGTCAAGGTGATCGCCAACCCGGTGCGGCTCGATGTGACGCCGGTCGATTATCGCCTGCCGCCGCCCTTACTCGGCGAGCATACCGAAGCGGTGCTCGGTGAACTGCTCGGCCTCGATGCAGCGGCGGTCGCCAGCCTCAGAGCCGAAGGTATTGTTTGATGCGGCCCCTTCTGGGGGAAATCCGTTACTTTCTCGCAGGCAGCTTCTATCGCATGCGTTATCACGAGGCCGGCAGCCGCAAGAATCCGGCGGTGATCTGTGTCCACGGCCTGACCCGCACCGGGCGCGATTTCGATGCCCTCGCGGCTGGTCTCAGCGATCGCTTTCACGTGATCAGCCCCGATCTCCCCGGCCGCGGGGCGTCGGACTGGCTGCCGGATGCTAGTCTTTATCAGCCGCAATCCTATGTCACGGCGCTGGCCCATCTGCTCGCGACCTTGGGCGAGCGGGTGATGTGGGTCGGCACGTCCTTGGGCGGCATTTGCGGCATGATGATCGCGTCGGCGCCGGGGGCGCCGATTTCGCGTCTCGTGCTGAATGACGTCGGGCCGATGGTGCCGGGGCGGGCGATCGCGCGGATTCGTGATTATATGAGCGTGCGCCCGGAATTTCCCGATCTCCTGGCGCTCGAGGCCCATCTCCGTCACGTCCATGCCGGTTTCGGCCCGCTTTCGGACGCGCAATGGGAGCATTTGACCAAGACCTCGGCTCGTGATTTGCCGGACGGGCGGGTTGCCCTGCACTACGACCCCGGCATCGCCAAACCCATCCGTTCCTCACTTGCGATTGATACCGAACTCTGGCCATGGTGGGAGAAGATCTCCTGCCCGGTGCTTGTCATACGCGGCGAAAACAGCGATCTCCTGCTGCCGAAAACCTTCGAGCGGATGGTCCAATCGGGGGCCAGCCCGCACGTGGTCAAGGATACCGGACACGCGCCGGCGCTGATGGATGTGGAAAGCATCCGCGCGGTGCGGAATTTTTTGCTGCAACAAACCTAAATAATAGCGCTCGCTTCAGGGGTTAAGCTTCAGGGGTTAAATCGACAATGATCAAAACATTTTCCCGCATTCTCGGTGTGACGACTTTGTTCGCCGTGGCGCTCGCCGGCCAGCCGGTGTCATCGGCGAGCCAGCCGCTGGCCCTGGAAGCGACGATCCCGCTGCCCGACACGCTCGGGCGGATCGACCATCTCGCCCTCGATCCCAAGCGCCAGTTGCTCTATATCGCCGAATTCGCCAACAACTCGGTCGATGTCGTCGATTGGCAGAAGCGCCACGTCGTTCGTCGCATCAGCGGCCTCGACCGGCCGCAAGGGGTCGGCTTCTCCGCCGCGAGCGACACGCTTTACGTCGCCAATGGCGGTGACGGCAGCGTGCGCCTGTTCCGCGGCGACAACACCAAGGAAATCGGCCGCATCAAGCTCGGGAGCGACGCCGACAACATTCTCATCGACCCGCGCAACGATCACGTCGTCGTCGGCTACGGCCATGGCGGGCTCGCGATCATCGACGCCCGCACGCGCAAACAGATCGCCGATGTCCATCTTCCCGCCCACCCCGAGGGCTTCGCGATCGACCCCGCCAACGGGCATGTTTTCGTCAATATCCCCGACGCCGCGGAGATCGACGTCGTCGATATCGATGGCGGCAAAATCATCGGCCGCTGGCGGAACCTGCGGGGGGCGGACAATTACTCCCTGGCCATCGACCCCAAGGGGCCACTGCTCGCCACCATCTTCCGCAATCCACCGGTGATGGTGCTTTATGATCGCAACAAGGGCGACGTGCTCGGCACCTCGCCCGCCTGCCGCGATGCCGATGGCGTGTTCTTCGATCCCAACCACCAGCGCATCTATGCCTCCTGCGGATCGGGAGAGATCTCGGTGTTCACCATCCAGGACGGCCAGCCTGGCGGCTACCTCGCCGCCCCGCCGGTCGCCTCCATCCCCGGCGCGCGCACCGGGCTTTTCGTGCCGGGGCTCGATCGCCTGTTCATCGCCGCCCCCGCCGGCACCTTCCCTGGCACTTTGCCGCATGATATCGCCGGTTACGTCCTCAATCAGTCGCTCCCCGGCCCGAACGGCATGTCCAATACCGCGACCGCGGCCCTCCTGGTCTATCGGCCGGAGAATTGATAGAACCGCGTCGCGGAGTGTTGCGATTGAAGGGAACATCATGACGCTCGGACAATTTCCGGCGCGGCGTATGCGGCGCAACCGGGTGGATGCGGGCACGCGCCGTCTGGTTGCC
This sequence comes from Pseudomonadota bacterium, assembly GCA_021798915.1. Taxonomy (GTDB): domain Bacteria; phylum Pseudomonadota; class Alphaproteobacteria; order Acetobacterales; family Acetobacteraceae; genus Acidibrevibacterium. Next base: position 8,541 of record JAJZBM010000031.1, on the reverse strand, counting down.
GAAAATCGGCTCACGGTCGACGATCTGATCTGGCCGGTCTTCGTGATCGAGGGCCGCGGAGAAACCACAGCGGTCGCCTCCATGCCGGGCGTCGAGCGCGTCAGCCTCGATCGCCTGGCCGCCCATGTCGCCCCGGCCGTCGCCCTCGGCATCCCAGCGGTCGCGCTGTTTCCGGCGACCCCGGCCGAGAAAAAGGACGCCGAAGGAAGCGAGGCGACCAACCCCGACAATTTGATGTGCCGGGCGGCGCGCCTTCTCAAGCGGGAATTCCCAGCCCTCGTCCTGGTCGGCGACGTCGCGCTCGACCCTTATACCGATCACGGCCATGACGGCGTGATCCGGAACGGTTACGTCGCCAATGACGCCTCGCTCGCCGTGCTCACCCGCCAGGCGGTGGTACAGGCGGCGGCCGGGATCGACATCATCGCGCCATCAGACATGATGGATGGCCGGATCGGCGCGATCCGCGCCGCCCTCGACGCGGACGACCTGATCCACACGCGGATCATGAGCTATGCCGCGAAATACGCCTCGGCCTTCTATGGCCCGTTCCGCGACGCCGTGGGGTCCGCCGGCGCCCTGGTCGGGGACAAGAAAACCTACCAGATGGACCCCGCCAATAGCGACGAGGCTTTGTGCGAGGTCGCGCTCGACCTTGCCGAGGGCGCGGACATGGTGATGGTCAAGCCCGGCCTTCCCTATCTCGACATCGTGCGGCGGGTGAAGGACCGTTTCGGGGTACCCACTTTTGCCTATCAGGTCTCCGGCGAATACGCGATGATCATGGCGGCGGTGGGAAATGGCTGGCTCGACCACCATCGCGCGATGATGGAGAGCCTGCTTGCCTTCAAGCGCGCCGGAGCCAATGGCGTCCTGACCTATTTCGCGCCCGAGGCCGCCCGTCTCCTCAAGGAGGGATGAGGCCCGAGCCCCGCATCCCGACGCGATTGCGGTCGAATTCGCCGCCGACTACAACCCCCCGGAACAACAGACGGAGCCGACGATGTCCGCCGAAACCGATGCCCTGATCCAGCAGATTCAGCAGTCGCTCGCGCTGCTGAGGAGGCATCTTTGACTGGGATGCCGCCCTCGCCCGCCTCGATGAACTGAACGCCCGCGCCGAGGATCCGGCGCTGTGGGAAAACGCCGCCGCCGCGCAAACCCTGATGCGCGCTCGCAATCACCTCGCCGCCGGGGTTGACGCGGTGCGGCGGCTGGCGCGTGACAGTGCCGATGCCGGGGAACTGATCGAACTTGCCGAGGCGGAATCGGACACCGCGATGATCGCCGAGGCCGAAGCCAGCCTGCGCGCCCTCGCCGAGGAGGCCAAGCGGCGCGAGATCGAAAGCCTGCTCTCCGGCGAGGCCGACGGCAATGACGCCTATGTCGAGATCAATGCCGGCGCCGGCGGCACCGAGGCGCAGGACTGGGCCGAGATGCTGCTGCGCATGTATCTGCGCTGGGCGGAAAAACGCGGCTACAAGGCGGAAATCATCGACCGCAACGACGGCGAACAGGCCGGTATCAAATCCGCGACCATCCAAGTCTCTGGGGCCAACGCCTATGGCTGGCTGAAAACCGAGGCCGGCGTGCATCGCCTGGTCCGCATCAGCCCGTTCGACGCCAATGCCAGGCGCCAGACCAGCTTCGCCAGCGTCTGGGTCTATCCAGTGATCGACGACACCATCACCGTCGAGATCAACGAGGCCGATCTCAAGGTCGATACCTATCGCTCTTCCGGCGCCGGTGGCCAGCACGTCAACAAGACCGAGAGCGCCATCCGCATCACCCATATCCCGAGCGGCATCATCGTTGCCTGCCAGACCGACCGCAGCCAGCACCGCAACCGCGCCAAGGCGATGGAGATGCTGCGGGCCCGGCTCTACGAGGCGGAATTGCAGAAGCGCGAGGCACAATCGGCGCTGGTGGAGAGCGCGAAAACCGATATCGGCTGGGGCCACCAGATCCGGAGCTACGTCCTCGCCCCCTATCAGATGGTCAAAGATCTCCGCACCGGGGTCGAGAAATCCAACCCTGACGCGGTACTCGATGGCGATCTCGACGCCTTCATGGCTGGCGCGCTCGCCGCCCGTGTCGGCGCGACCCGGAGCGAGGCGAGCGCCCAGGCTTCCTGAGTTGGTGACAACTCGGCGCCTCTCCCCCGCGGCACGGGTAGTGTCTGATTGGCTTATGTCCTGTGCAGGAGGGCGGCGATGACGGTAGCGATCACGCGTTTGGAGTTATCTGCTGAGGCGCGGCGCGATGGTGCCGGCTGGCGTCAACCCGGCGAACGATTGCCGGTGCCCGATAACGTCAGACTTCTGGAACATCAGCCTTCTGGCCCTGCCACCCTATGCGCCCGAACTCAACCCGGTCGAAAACATCTGGCAATTCCTTCGTCATAACTTTCTGAGCCATCAGGTCTGGAATACATACGACGATATCCTCGCCGCCTGCAGAGACACCTGGAACAAGCTCATGCAAATGCCAGAACGCATCGCCTCAATTGCCCAACACAAGTGGATTCAAACGGTCATCGGATAGGCAGGTTGATATTATATCCGAATGCCGCACATGCCGGCGATGATGCCGGTTGCGATCAGAGCGCTGACAACAAGGCCAGCCGTCCAGACGCGCGCCGCTGCCATTTCGGCTAGGCCATGTGCCGAGAGCACCACGCGCAGCCCGGACGCCAGATGCGACAGAACGAAGAAGACGCCGAGCCAGTAATGCGGCAGCAAGCGGATGTTCCAAGAATCATGAATCAGCCCTGTCGGCGCTCCCGTCGCGAATGCCCAGCCGGTGTCGATCTTCAAATAGGTTCGTGCGAAGATGAACACGGAATTCATGTGCCCCAGAATGAAAATCGACAGGTATAACCCAGAGGCGACCTGAAATACCCGAAACGGGGGTGCCGTGCCACCGCTCCACCGCCAGGCCAGTGCCAGCCCGCTACCAACCTGGAAAAGAAATAGAGCAACCAGGAACGGCTGCACGAGACGGGCGCGATAGACACCGCGCCCGAGCTTCATCATCGCCGTATGCGCCTCGGGACCGAGCAAGCCGAGGAGGTGATTAACGATATGGAACAACACGTAGACGGATATGATTGTTGCGGCGACGGCGTGCGCGATGCGCAGCCCGTCGGGCATTCTGGATGCTCTGTGCTGTGGCAGAATGACACCCTTTGGCGCCGCCGCAGTCCATGCCGCAAGCAGCAGCCACGCAGCCGACCACACCCATTTGTCAGATATAGGGCTGCCTGACATGTACAGCACCACCCCCAGGAACGTGTATGCCGTGGGCGCGGTGACGCCGAAATAGGCCAGACGGAGCGCTCTGCGCGCAGTTGTAGTGACGATTTGCCCCGCAGCGAGGCGGATCGCACAAAGCAGGCATAGCGCGGGGCAGGCGAACGCAGCGGCCAGCCAAAACACGCCGGAGATCACCTCATAGCCGGTTGGGATCTCGGCGCCGGAGCCAACCGCACGATGAAACTGGGTGAGCACGAAAGGATAAAGAAGCACGGCGAGAACGACGCCGCTGATGGCCGGTAGCCGGGTGCTATTCTCAATGGGCCATTGATTGAAATTCTTCTGGCCGACCACCGTCCGTGTGTCGCTCATCGTTGAAAATCTCTTTTTGAATTCTGGGTCACATGTCCGGTGATTACCTCATCTTTGGGCAAGAGCGTCACACACATTGTTTGCGAGTACAACACGGTCGCTGCAGCCACATTGCAGTGCGTGGATTGGCGGGCCTGCCACGGTTCAAGTGCCACTTTGTCGGTCCGGAAACGGGAGACCATCAAAGACCGAGGAGATCTCGACGTATTGCGGCAGGATCAGCTTCGCCTTGTAACCCACGGTGTTGAGCGGCCGGTCCCAGTTGGCGGCATGGCTGCGGATGAAACCGGATGAGATCCGATTCGCCGTCACGTCCCGATCTCCCGCTCGAACGCCGCCTCGGCGCGCAGACTGTCGCGGTCGCGACCGACCGCGACGACCGCATGCTTGCGACCACCACGCCAGAAAATAGCCAAACAGTCATGTCCCGCCGGAGCGCCCTTGATCTCGATCCGGTCCCAGATCTCGGCATGGCCGACATAGGCGATGGTGGTGTCGTAGTGCTGACTCCAGAAGAACGGCACCGCATCGAACCGCAGTCGTTGCCCGAGTATGTTGCGGGCGGCAATTTGCCCCTGCCGCTCCGCGACCACCCAGTGCTCGGCCCGGATCGCTTGGCCCGTCAAGCGATCCGGCCAGCGCGCGATATCGCCGGCGGCGAAGATGCCGGCGACACTGGTCTGGAGATACGCATCCACGGTAACACCGCGGTCGATGGCGAGACCGGCCTGTTCGGCGAGAGCGATCGTTGGACGGACACCGATGCCGACCACCACGAGATCCGCATCGATTTGTACGCCAGTGGAAATCGTGACGGCCCGTGGTGTGATGCCGACCACTGTCGTACCGAGATGGAAAATCACCCCATGCGCCTCATGCAATGCGCGAACCATGCTGCCGATCGCCGGCCCCATGATACGCTCCATCGGGCACCGCTCGGGGGCGACCACATGGACTTCCCTCCCCCGGGCGCGCAGTGATGCCGCCACTTCGAGCCCGATGAAACTCGCACCTACGACGACGCAGCGCTGGGCCGTGTTCGCCGCCGCGATCAATCTGTTGCTGTCATCGAGAGTGCGCAGCACACGCACATGCGGCAGGGTTGCCCCCGGGACATCAAGCCTGACCGGCTCCGACCCGGTCGCCAGCAGCAGCGCCCCATAGGCGAGAGAGGTGCCATCCGCCAGGCGCACCATGCGGGCGTTGGGGTCGATGGCATCCACCCGGGTTCCGAGCCGCAAATCGATCTCCTGCTCGGCGTAGAAATCGTCCGGCCGCAAGGGGATCCAGTCTGCCTGTGCCGTGCCCGCGAGATACTCCTTCGAAAGGTTGGGCCGGTCGTATGGGGCGGCGTCATCCGCGCTGAGCAGAGTTATCGCGCCCCCATAGCCTTCCTGTCGTAGTGTCTCCGCTGCCGCATTGCCGCCTGCGCCCCCGCCGATGATGACGACGGAGCTAGGCGCATCCCCGACCGCGCGGCGTGCTTGCGGAGCGGGGGGTGGCAATATCTCGCGCACGAACGCGAGCCCGTCCCTTTGTTCGACCCGCCAGCACGCCACCGGGTTGAGCGCGGGCGGGCGGACCGCCATCCCGGTGCGCAAACTGAAGCAAGCATGGTGCCAGGGACAACGCACCGTCTCGCCGACCAGAATACCATCCACAAGTGGGCCGCCGTAATGCGTGCAAGTCGCGCCAACTGCAAAATATTCCTCGCCACGCCGCGCAAGGAGCACCGGTTCCTCGCCGACATGTCCGAGCAGCATCTCACCATCGGCCAGGCGCGTGAGTGCAATCCCTTGGGCGAAATCGGGATTGTCGGACGCATCCCGCGTGCCACCCATGCTATCCTCCCGTGATCCGGTTCCCTGATATCGCCGTGTCCGTCGGAGAGCGATCAATATTCCTCTCCAGACCCCCTCACTTGTCAAGCACCAGCGGTGAACCCCTTACCAGGTTGTGGAAAATCCCTCCGATTTCGACGATTTTGCGCAGCCTGCCTAAGCCGTGCCGTCATCAAAATCTCCTCGGATCGATCACTGCTGCCCCCGAATGTCCGCTCGGCGTTCTCGCCGGGGCAGGCCGAGTGCCATCAACTTTGCACCGGCCCTGGCCTTGCTTCCTTCCCCCGATTGCCCTGCGGCGAGGCGTGCGCGCCTAGCCGTGGCCCGGCACCGCCGGCAAGACGAGCGGCGCAAAAGCGGCGGGGGTCATCAATTTGGTTTCCTGTTTGATGAGATAGCCCATCTCGGTCGATTTCGCGAGAAACGCGATCCATTCCGGATCGGCCTGCATCGCCGCCCGCTTGCGCGCGCGATCGGCGGCATCGGCATAAACCCAGATATGGACATAGGTGTTCAGCTCGCCGCTCTCGGTCACCAGCCAGGCGAGCGGCTTGCCGAGATGGCGCTGCTGCGCGGCGAGGCCGAATTGTTCATAGAGCGCGATCTGCTTGGCCAGCGTGCCGGGACGAACGGTGTAGGTGCGATGATCGACGAGCATGGCGCATTTCCTTCTAAATGTTATACCCATCTCGGGTGTGGGATGATGCTTTTAGCGCGGCGCCGGCGCGGTGGGCAGGGTTTGCCCCGAGATCGGCGCCAAGCGCCAGAAACAGGAGAAAAGCGATGCCGCCACGGCCGGTGATGCTGGTCATTCTCGATGGGTGGGGCTGGCGCGAGGCGAGCGCCGATAACGCCGTCCGCCTCGCACGGACACCCCATTTCGACCGCCTGTGGGCGAGTTTTCCGCATGCGTTGCTCAGCGCCTCGGGCGAGGATGTCGGGCTGCCGGCCGGGCAGATGGGCAATTCCGAGGTCGGCCATCTCAATATCGGCGCCGGACGGGTGGTGATGCAGGAATTGCCGCGCATCGACGCCGCGATTCGCGAGGGCGCGCTGGCGACCAATCCGGCCCTTGCCGCGCTCATCGCGGCGCTTCGGGCCTCGGGCGGCACGTGTCATCTGCTCGGTCTCGTCTCGCCGGGCGGCGTGCATGCGCATGACCGCCATGCCCTCGCCCTCGCCCGGCTGCTCACCGATGCTGCGATCCCGGTCATGGTCCACGCAATCACCGATGGTCGCGACATGCCGCCACAATCCGCCGCCGGCATTCTCGCCGAATTTCGGGCCAATCTTCCGCAAGGCGCGAAAATCGCCACCGTCTCCGGCCGCTATTACGCCATGGACCGCGATCAGCGCTGGGAGCGGGTGCGCAAGGCCTATCTCGCCATCGCCGCGGCCGAGGGTCCGGCTTTCGCCGACGTCGCCTCGGCGATCGATGCCGCTTATGGCGAGCAGATCACCGACGAATTCATCGTCCCGGCGGTGATCGGCGGCTATCGCGGCATGAAGGACGGCGATGGTCTGCTCTGCTTCAATTTCCGCGCCGATCGCGTGCGCGAGATCCTGGGCGCGCTGGTGGAGGCGGGGTTTTCCGGCTTCCCCCGCCCGCGCCGGATCGCGTTCGCCGCCCGCGTCGGCATGACGCAATACAGCACCGCGCTCGCCGCCGACCTCGCAACCCTGTTTCCGCCGCTCTCGATGGAAAACCTGCTCGGCGGCGTGGTCGCGCAGGCCGGCCGGACGCAATTGCGCCTCGCCGAGACCGAAAAATACGCCCATGTCACGTATTTCTTCAACGGCGGCAACGAGACCCCGTTTCCCGGCGAAGCGCGTATCCTGGTGCCCTCGCCCAAGGTCGCGACCTATGATCTCCAGCCGGAAATGTCGGCGCCGGAGGTGACGGAAAAAGCCGTCGCCGCGATCGGCGCGGGAAAATATGATCTGATCGTGCTCAATTTCGCCAATCCCGACATGGTCGGCCATACCGGCAGCCTGCCAGCGGCGATCCGCGCCGTGGAAGCGGTCGATCGCGGCCTCGGCGCGATCATGGCGGCGATCGAGGGTGCCGGCGGGGCGATGATCGTCACCGCCGACCACGGCAATTGCGAGCTGATGCGCGACCCCGAAACCGGCGCGCCCTATACCGCCCACACCACCAATCCGGTGCCGGTGATACTGTTTGGCGCCCATCCCGAAACGCTGCCCCAGACCCTCCATGACGGCCGCCTCGCCGATCTCGCGCCGAGTCTGCTCGTCCTGCTCGGCCTCGCTCAGCCATCCGAGATGACCGGGAAGCCGCTATTCGGCTGAACGCGATGCCAAAACGCTGGGTGCTGCTCGCGTTGGCGCCGCTCCTCTGGCCGCCGGCACTCGCGGCGGAGGAGGCCGGTAGCGCGCCGGAAAGCGGCGTCGCCGCCGATCTCCGTGACACCCAGAGAGACGAGAACACGCATCGCGCGGCGGCGGCGGATGCCCGTGCCCGCGCCGCGGCGGCGGCGGCGGAAGCGGCGCGGCTGGCGCGCGAGCGCGCGGCGGCGGCCTCACGCCTCAGGGACGCCGAGGAGGAGAGCGCCGCGGCGATGCAGCGCCTCGCCGCCTTGCAAGCCCGCGCCGCCGCGGCGGAAGCGCGGCGGCAAGCGGCGGCGGCAGCGTTGCAGCGCCTTTTGCCGCTCGCCGTCCGGCTCTCGCTCTATCCCACCGAAACCCTGCTCGCCGCCCCCGCCGCGCCGGAGGCGGCGATCGGCGATGTCCTGGTGGTGCAGGGTCTCGCCCGCGAAATCGCCGCCGAGGCGGCGGCGCTCCAGCGCGAGACCGCGACGGTCGCCGCCCTCGGCGCCGAGACCGCGGCGGCGCGGGACCGATTACAGGCGGATGTGACGGCGCAAACCGCGCTGGCCGCGACCCTCGATCAGCGTATCGATGCGGCGCAGGCGACCGCGCGCGCCGAGGCCGACGCCGCCGGCGCCGCCGCCCGTGAGGCCGCCGCCGACGCCGCCCACGCCGCCGATCTCCGCTCCGCCCTCGCCCGCCTCGCCGCCGACCGCGACGCCGCCAGGAAGCGCGCCCGCGCCGCC
>JAJZBM010000053.1 GCA_021798915.1 Pseudomonadota bacterium | reverse complement strand
GGCCGTTGATGGTCGCGTCCTCGGGCTCCATCTCGACCGCGCGCTCCAGCCAGTGAACCGCGCCGGCGGTATTGCCCTGGCGCAGCAGCACCCAGCCGAGGCTGTCGATGATGGCGCCGTCATTGGGGCGGAGCGCCACCGCTTTTTCGATCAGCTTGCGCGCCTCGGCCAGATGCGTGCCCTGCTCGGCCCAGGAATAGCCGAGATAATTGAGCACATAAGGCTGATCGGGCGAGAGTTGCAGGGCGTGCTCGAAATCGGCCTGCGCCTTCGGCCATTGATGGGCGCGGTCAAAGCAGATGCCGCGGGCGTAAAACAGCACCCAGTCACGCGCCTGCATGTCATGGATACGCGCGATCGCGCCATCATAGGCGGTGATCGCCGGGGTGAATTCTTCCTTGCCGCGATAGAGATCGCCGAGCTGGGCGAGCGGTTCGGGCCGGTCGGGGTATTCCTTGGCCAGGGCCTGGAGAATGCCGATCGCGGCATCGGTATGGCCGAGCTGATTTTCGATGGTTGCGCGGCGAAGCTGGATGAGGCCGGCGAGCGGCGCGTCTTTCGGCACCGAGGCCAAGGTCTGGAGCGCGTTTTCCGGCTGCCCGCCGTCATCGAGCATGTCCGCCATCAGCAGCCGCGCCGGCGTGAAGCGCGGACGGAGATCGAGCGCGAGGCGGAGGATGAGGAGCGAGAAATCCTCGGTCTCCGGCTGGTGCAGCGAGGCGGCGAGGGCGAGATAGGTCTCGGCGATACCGTCGACCGCGTTGGCGATCGGCCGCTCGCTGATATCGGCCTCCAGCGCCGGCACCGCCATCGACAACACGCTGTCCCCCTGGCGTAGGCTCGCGATGGTGCGCCGGGCCTCGTCCATCTGGCCCTGACGTGCCTGCCAGCTCGCGAGAATCTGGGAGAAACGGAGATTGGGGGCGGCGAAGGCGGTCTGTGCCTGATCGTAATAGCGCCCGGCCTCGGCGTCGCGGCCGGCGAGATCGGCGATCAGCGCGGCGTGCAGGGCGTAGATGCCGCCGAGCCGCTTATTGGCGGTCAGCGGCTTCAGGATGGCGAGCGCCGCATCCGGGTGCCCGGCGCCCATTTCGGACCAGGCGACGAGGAGGGGTTCGAGAATCTGCGAGATCCCCTGATGCGGCAGCGCGAGATAGCGCTGCTTGGCCGAATCCCAGTCGCCCTGGCGCGCCGCCTCGTCGGCGAGCAGCAATTGCGCGGCGGCGTTGTCGGGCAGCTTGACCGCCAGCCGCACCGCCTCCGGCCGCCCGGCGAGCAGATTGGCGAGGAACGCCTGGCGCAGGAGCTGGCCGTTGGTCGGATCGTCGCCGAGCGCCGCGAGCAGACGGCTCGCGGCGATATCGAGCGCGCCTTGGCTCAGCGCGAACTGGCCGGAGAGATAATTGCCATAGGCCCCACCCGGATCGTTGGTGGCATTATTGCTGCTCGGAAACGCGGCGCTGCCGGCGGCGCAGGCCGAGAGCAGGGTCATCGCCAGGAGAGCCGCGCGCGGCCGGAAAGGCGAAAAGGTCGCAACGAATGTGTTCATGCTCACAATTCTAACAGCCTGCCGGCGCCCGCGCCATCTCCCCCTCCCTTCACAAAATCGCCGCTTTCCGGCCGGCTTGAGCGGCGTCACCATCCGGCGCATCCTGCCCGCCGATCAGAAAAGCGTTGGGACAGGAGCCGTTGATGACCGATCTCGCCGACCTCGCCGCAACCGGCCTCGCCGCCGGCTTCGCCGCCGGGAAATTCTCGCCCGTCGAGGCGCTGGCCGCCATCGAAGCGCGGATCGCCGCCTGGGAGCCACGGCTCCACGCGCTCTACGCCTATGATCCCGAGGGCGCGCGGGCGGCGGCGCGGGCGGCGGAGGCGCGCTGGCGGCGCGGCGAGGCGCGCGGACCCCTCGATGGCGTTCCGGTGACGATCAAGGAGAATATCGCGACCGAGGGCGTGCCGATGCCGCTCGGCACGGCGGCGACCGACCTCACCCCCGCCGCCACTGACGCGCCGCCGGCGGCAAGGCTGCGCGAGGCCGGGGCGGTGATCCTCGGCAAGACCACGATGCCCGATTACGGCATGCTGTCCTCGGGGCTTTCGAGCTTTCACCCACTCACCCGCAACCCCTGGAATCTGGCACGCAATCCCGGCGGCTCCAGCGCCGGGGCGGCGGCGGCGGCGGCGGCGGGCTATGGGCCGCTCCATCTCGGCACCGATATCGGCGGCTCGGTGCGGCTCCCGGCCGGCTGGTGCGGCCTGGTCGGGCTGAAGCCGAGCCTCGGCCGGGTACCGATCGACCCGCCCTATATCGGCCGCGCCGCCGGCCCGCTGACCCGGACGGTCGCCGATACTGCGCTGATGATGTCGGTTTTGAGCCGCCCCGACCGGCGCGACCATATGAGCCTGCCGCCGGCCGATATCCCCTGGCAGGCGCTGGAGGTCGCGCCCGCGGAACGCCCCCGGGGGCTTCGCCTCGGGCTGATGCTGGAGGCCGGGTTCGGCTTCCCGGTGGCACCCGAGGTCAGGGCGGCGATCGAGGCGGCGGCCAGGCGCTTCGCCGCCGAGGGGGCGGAGATCATCGAAATGCCGCCCTTCCTGACCTCGGAAATGATGGCCGGGCTCGATACTTTCTGGCGGGTGCGCGCCTTCGCCGATATCAGCGCCTTGCCGCCTTCGCGCGCCGCCAAGGTGCTGCCCTTCATCCGCACCTGGGCGGAAGGTGGCGCCGGGGCCAGCGGGCTCGATGTCTATAATGGCGTGAGCCAGATCATGGCGATCCGCGCCGCCGCCGCGCGCGCCTTTGCCGACATCGATTTCGCGCTCACCCCGACCGCGCCGATGCCGGCCTTCGCCGCCGAACTGCCGGCGCCGAGCAACGATCCCGCCCGTCCCTTCGACCATATCGGCTTCACCGTCGCTGCCAACATGTCCGAACAGCCGGCGGTCTCGATCAATGCCGGCTATACGGCGGATGGGCTGCCGATCGGTCTTCAAATCATCGGCCAACGCTTTGATGATATAGGTGTTTTGCGCTTGGCCGCGCTTTGGGAGACACTGCGCCCGGCCCCGCGCCCATGGCCGGAGGTCGCGTGAGATGACGCAGGTGCGGGCGGTTCTGTTCGATGTGTTCGGAACCCTGGTCGATTGGCGCGGCAGCCTGATCGCCGAACTGACCGCGTTTGGCGAGAAAACCGGCCGGCGCGCCGATTGGGCGGGGCTGGTCGATGCCTGGCGCGGCGCCTATCAGCCCTCGATGCAGCGGGTGCGGAGTGGCGAAATGCCGTTCGCGACGCTCGATGCGCTGCAACGCGCGAGCCTCGATCACTTGCTGGAAAAATTCGCGATCGTGGGGGTGAGCGCGGCCGAGCGCGACTGGATGGTCTCGCTTTGGCATCACCTCCGCCCGTGGCCGGATAGCGCCGCCGGTCTCGCGGCGTTACACGCGAAAGTGATCACCGGCACGCTCTCGAATGGACACGTGGCGCTGCTCGTCTCGCTCGCCAGAAGCGGCGGGATGCGGTTTGACGTGATTTTCGGCGCCGATATTTTCCGCCACTACAAACCCGACCCGGAAACCTATCTCGGCGCCTGCGCCCTTCTCGATCTCCCGCCGGGCGCGGTGATGCTGGCGGCGGCGCATAATTCCGATCTCGCCGCGGCGCGCGCCTGCGGCCTTAAAACCGGCTTCATCCCGCGCCCGGACGAATACGGGCCGAGCCAGGCGCGCGATCTGCGGGCCGAAGCGGATTGGGACGTGATCGCGGACAGCGTCGGGGCGCTTGCGGAATCGATTCGATCTTCGTGCTGAAGACCTTCGGTCAGGCATCAGGTTTTTTTCGCCTCTCTCCCATTCCCAGGGCATCGCGAACCACTTAAGTGTGCAATATGCACCCGGGCAGGGTAGCTTAAGCGCCGCTGTTCCGCTGGCGCGAGATTCACGTAGCAAAGGAGACCCCTCATGGCGGAGGTGAAGACGCAGCCGCAGGAAATCCTTCACTCGGTTCGGGGGCCAGATGGCTCGCGAGTCCCACTACTCCCGGAGACTACCTACCAACGAGCTTTAGCAGCGGCTGAGAAAATCATGCTCGCGGACCGAATCGAAGCAAAGAAAGAAGATGGGCGCAGCGGAAATTCAGCCTGAGGGAGAACGGCAGTATAACCGGGCATTTGAAGCATTTGTTGAATCTGACGAGGATCTCGTCGGTCTCCTGGCTTATTCTCTTTATAAACAGGTCATCTATAAGCAAAAAATAGAGGGCAAGTCAGTCGTCCAAAGCGCGCAGCGAAACCCCGTGCGAAATGAAGTCGATATCTACCGTAACCAAGCAGAAATTTACCTTCGCGCCTTCAGCCAAACCGCCATCAAAGAGGAAACGCCGAGAATATTGCGAGAGGCGCTTGATACAAAATTACGCGGAGCGGGCGCGTTTTGGTATGGAGTTTTCATCGGGGTCGTCGCATGGATCATTTCTCTCGGGATCACGATCTTAGTGACGGCCTCCGCCCCCGAGTGGGTGCGCTCCCTGGTTCAGCATATTCAAGGGCCATAACTCCGGCCTTCGCCCGCCTCACGCTGCCGGTGGCACCAGGGTCAGGGCGGGCGGGGGTTTGCGGATTGCGGCGATCAGGTTGCGCACCTCGGCCCGCGCCGTCACGTGGCTCATGCCGAAGGAAATGCCGAGCCCGGCCTCGCGCACGTCCATCAGCGTCAGCCCCTGGAGATAGAGTTCGCGGAAAATCACCCGTTCGCCGAAACCCTTGACGGTGCGAAAGCCGATGCGCTTGGCGAGCGCCTCCAACGTCGCGCCGACATCGCGCTTGTTGCGCGCCTCGCCGGCGCCGAGGCGGTTTCGCATCACCAGCCAGTCGATCCGGCCACGATCGCGGGC
>JAJZBM010000052.1 GCA_021798915.1 Pseudomonadota bacterium | reverse complement strand
TCGCCATCGTCCTCGTCATCCTGTGGATGTGGCAGGTGGCACGCCAGGTTCTTCACCGGCATCCCCCCGAACAATAGCGTCTCCGAACGGAAACCCCCATGACCTTGCACGGAATAGGGTTCATCGCCCTCGCGCTCGCCCTCGTCTTCGGCGCGGCCTTTCCGCTGGGCGCCTATCTCGCCCGACTTTATCGCGGCGATCTGCGATTCCTCGCGGCGATCGAAGCGCCGATCTATCGCCTTTGCGGCATTGATCCCCAGCGCCAGATGGCCTGGGGCGCCTATGCGGTGGGCCTGCTGTTGCTCAGCCTGATCCACTTCCTGCTGCTCTACGCGATTCTCCGGCTCCAGTATTTCCTGCCCTTCAACCCCGAACACATCAGGGGCATGAGTCCGAAGCTCGCCTTCAACACGGCAGTCTCCTTCACCACCAATACCAACTGGCAGGCCTACGCGCCCGAGAGCCAGATTTCCTATGGCGCGCAGATGTTCGGCCTCGTCGTACATATGTTTATCTCCGCGGCAGCCGGGCTTGCCGCAGCGGGGGCGCTCATGCGCGCCTTCGCGAGCGGCGGCATTCGCACGCTCGGCAATTTCTACGTCGATCTCGTCCGGATCACCCTGTATCTCCTGGTGCCGATCGCCATAGTCGCCGCACTGTTCCTGATCGGCTCCGGCGTGCCGATGACGCTTGCTCCCTATGCCCATGTGCATGCCCTCGCGGGCGGGATGCAGACCATCGCCCGCGGGCCGGTGGCGTTGCAGGAGGCGATCAAGGAACTGGGCACCAACGGCGGCGGGTTCTTCAACGCCAACTCGGCGCATCCGTTCGAAAATCCGACGGCCTGGACGAACCTTCTGGAAATCTTTCTTCTTCTGGTCATCGGCTTCGCGTTGCCGATCGCCTTCGGCCATGTGGCGGGGCGGCGGCGCGACGGGCGGGCGCTGTTCGCCGTGATGGCGGTGATCCTCGCGTGCGGCATGGTGGGCGCCTATGCGGCGGAGGCGGCGAACAATCCGATCCTCGTCCATGCCGGCCTCGCGGCGCATCCCGGCAACATGGTGGGCAAGGAGGTGCGCTTCGGCGTGGCGCAGTCGACCACGTTCAATGTCGCGGCGACCGGGACCTCAACCGGCGCGGTCAATTCGTTCACCGACAGCTATCTCCCGCTGGGTGGCCTGGTTCCGCTGTTCATGATGCAACTGGGCGAGATCGCTCCCGGCGGCGTCGGCTCGGGGCTTTACGGCATCGTTCTCTTCGCGCTGCTCGCGGTGTTCGTCGCGGGGCTGATGGTCGGCCGGACGCCGGAATATCTCGGCAAGAAGATCGAGGCGCGGGAGATGAAGCTCGCGATGCTGGCAATTCTGGTGCAGACCCTGTTCATCCTGGCCGGAGCGGGTTTCTCGCTGCTGACCAAATCGGGGCTGGCATCGCTTGCCAATGCGGGGCCGCACGGTCTCTCCGAAATGCTCTATGGCTGGACTTCGGCCACCGAAAATAACGGCAGCGCCTTTGCGGGCCTTTCGGCCAACACGATGCTGCTCGATTACGGGCTGGGCCTGGCCATGCTGTTCGGCCGGTTCGCGGTGATGATCCCGGTGCTCGCGATCGCCGGATCGCTCGGCGCCAAGCCGAGGCTGCCGCATTCGGAGGGCACGTTTCCGACCGATGGGCCTCTGTTCATCGGCCTGCTGATCGGCGTCATCGTCATCCTGGTCGGGTTGCAGTTCATGCCGGCCGACCTGCTCGGCCCGATCGTCGAACATTACCTGCTGCTCGCCGGCAAGACCTTCTGAGGAGCGCTGACATGTCCCGCAAAGCCGAGACGATCGGGCTGTTCGATCGCGATATCCTGATCCGCGCGATACGCGATGCCTTCGCCAAGATGAACCCGCGGACGCTGATCCGCAATCCGGTGATCTTCGTGACCGAGATCATCGCCCTGCTGACGACGTTCGTCGGCATTCGCGAAATGGTTTCAGGCCAAGCCTGGGCTTTCTCGATCGTCATCGCGATCTGGCTGTGGATCACGGTGCTGTTCGCGACCTTCGCCGAGGCGGTCGCGGAAGGGCGCGGACGGGTGCGGGCCGAGAGCCTGCGGCGGGCGCGCAGCGACACGATGGCGAAGCGGCTGGATGATCCGGCGGATCGCGCCGCGTTCACCCTGGTGCCGGCGCCGCAGTTGCGGCGGGAGGATCTCGTGCTCGTCGAGGCCGGGGACCTGGTTCCCGCCGATGGGGAAATCGTCGAGGGTATCGCGAGCGTCAACGAAAGTGCGGTGACCGGCGAGTCCGCTCCCGTCATCCGCGAGGCGGGCGGCGACCGCTCGGCGGTGACGGGCGGCACCGAGCTCGTGTCGGACTGGCTGGTCGTCCGCGTCACGTCCGAGCCGGGCTCGAGCTTTCTCGACCGGATGATCGCCCTGGTCGAGGGGGCGGCGCGGCGGAAGACGCCCAACGAGATCGCGCTCGACATCCTGCTCGCCGGCTTGACCATCGTGTTCGTGATCGTGGTCGTCACGCTGCCCGGCTTCGCAGCCTATTCGCACACGCGGCTCGGCATCGCCGAACTCGCGGCGCTGTTCGTCTGCCTGATCCCGACCACGATCGGCGGTCTGCTCTCGGCGATCGGCATCGCCGGGATGGACCGGCTGGTGCGCTTCAACGTGATCGCGACCTCGGGCCGCGCCGTCGAGGCGGCCGGCGATGTCGACACGCTGCTGCTCGACAAGACCGGGACCGTCACCTTCGGCAACCGCATGGCCTCTGCGTTCCATCCGGTGCCGGGTGTGGATGTGCGGCGCATGGCCGAGGCCGCCGCCTGCGCCTCGCTCGGCGACGAGACGCCGGAGGGGCGGTCGATCGTGCGGCTGGCGCGGGAGGAATTCGGCGTCGATCCGGTGCTGCCGGACGGGGCGGAAATCGTGAAGTTCAGCGCGAACACAAGGCTTTCGGGCATCGATGCCGGCGAGCGGCACTGGCGCAAGGGGGCCGTGGACTCGATCCTCGACCTCGTGGGCGGCGCCGCGCCGGACGCCTTCGGCGCGGCGGTGGACCGCATCGCGCGCGCCGGCGGCACGCCGCTCGGCCTGATGGCGGAGGGCGCGCTGCTCGGCGTCATCGAGCTGAAGGACATCGTCAAGCCGGGGATCCGGGAGCGGTTCGAGGCGCTGCGGCGGATCGGCATCCGCACCGTCATGGTCACCGGCGATAACAGGGTGACAGCGAGCGTGATCGCCGCCGAGGCCGGTGTGGACGACGTGATCGCGCAGGCGACGCCGGAGGACAAGCTCGGCTATATCCGCAAGGCGCAGGCCGAGGGACGGCTGGTCGCGATGTGCGGCGACGGCACCAACGACGCGCCGGCGCTGGCGCAGGCTGATGTCGGTGTCGCGATGCAGACCGGCACGCAGGCGGCGCGCGAGGCGGGCAACATGGTCGATCTCGACAGCGATCCGACCAAGCTGATCGAGATCGTGCAGATCGGCAAGCAACTGCTGATCACCCGTGGCGCGCTGACGACGTTCTCGATCGCCAACGACATCGCGAAATACTTCGCGATCCTGCCGGCGATCTTCGCAGCGAGCTACCCGCAGCTCGGCGCCCTCAACATCATGGCCCTGGCCTCGCCGGAAAGCGCCATTCTCTCGGCGGTGATCTTCAATGCGCTGGTCATCGTCGTGCTGGTGCCGCTGGCGTTGCGCGGCGTTGCCTTCCGGCCGATGGGGGCGGCGGCGCTGCTGCGGCGCAACCTGCTGATCTACGGGCTTGGCGGCATCGTCACGCCGTTCGTCGGGATCAAGGTGATCGACCTGATCCTGAACAGTTTCCACATCTTCAGCTGATCGAGCGAGACCGTCATGTTGCGCGAACTCCGCCCCGCGTTTTCCCTTGTCGTCCTCTTCACCCTGCTGCTCGGACTGGCAGCACCGCTGGCCGTGACCGGGCTGGCGCAGCTCGTCTTTCCCTTCGAGGCGAATGGCAGCCTGATCCGGGTTCATGGACAGGCGGTCGGCTCGGCGCTGATCGGGCAGGATTTCCGGGGGGCGCAATGGTTCCATTCCCGTCCCTCGGCGCTGACGGGGACGAATGCGAAAGGCCAGACCATACCCACGCCCTATGACGCCTCGGAATCCGGCGCGTCCAATCTCGGGCCGACCAGCAAGGCGCTCGTCGCCCATGTCACCGCGCGGATCGCCGCCTATCGCAAGGCCTATGGTCCGGGGCCGGTGCCGGATGATGCGGCGACCTCGTCGGGGTCGGGGCTCGATCCGGACATTTCGCTGGCGAACGCGCTGCGGCAGGCGCCCGCGGTGGCGCGGGCGCGGGGAATGCCGGCGGCGACGGTCGAGCGCCTGGTGCGCCGCCTCGCGGTGCGGCCGGCGTTCGGCGTGATCGGCACCGCGCATGTCGACGTGCTGCGGCTGAACCTCGCTTTGGCCAGAAACAGCCAGAAATGACGGATTTCATGCTGCGATGCCGGATAAACGGAAAGCCGCCGTGGGCAAGAAAAGACATCAGATGCCGCACGTTCATTCGCTGGAAGTTGTGCCACGTATAACGATGCGGCTTTTCACGGTCTGGGCCATCATGTGGTTGATGGTATTTTCGATAGTCATATTTTATTTGATGAATAGGAAAATTGGCATAGGAGAAAAAAATTTACTGGAGTCAAGCATTTTGCCATGGATTGTTGTTTCATCGTCGATATTGATGAGATTGCTTTCGTTGAAAAGGCATATCAACACAAAATTTTTTTCTGATTATCTTTTCAGGATCGTTCAGCCATTTATTTCCATTATGGTTATCGAATATTCAATTTTATTTTTGACAAAATATAAGCCGATTTTTGTTGAAATATTTATTTGTTCGACGGTGTCCATCCTGACAATCATAATAAGTCTTGTTTCTTTAATACTGTTATCATTTTTTTCTTTCAAATTATACGGCGCCGAGCTTCCCAATCCATGGGAGTGA
>JAJZBM010000030.1 GCA_021798915.1 Pseudomonadota bacterium | reverse complement strand
CGGTGCGAAAGCCGATGCGCTTGGCGAGCGCCTCCAACGTCGCGCCGACATCGCGCTTGTTGCGCGCCTCGCCGGCGCCGAGGCGGTTTCGCATCACCAGCCAGTCGATCCGGCCACGATCGCGGGCCATGCGGCGTTTGCGCGCCTCCCACACCATTTCGCTGTAGATGCTGGGATGGACGACCTCGTGCTGCTCGGGATCGACCTTGGCGAGCATGGCGAAATCGACGAAACTGTCATTGATCGGGGTGATCAGAGTATCGGCATGGGCATGGCCGAGGCGGCTCAGATTGGTGTCGGCGCCTGGGCAGTCGATGACCACGATATCCGCGTCATGGCCGATTTCGGCGAGCGCCGCGGTGAATCGGGCCTGTTCTTCGGCGTCGGCCGCCGCCCGGCTATCGGCCTCGCTCCGCATCACCGGGGCGAAACGCGGCATCGGTAGCGCAAGACCCCGCCGCGCCGCGAATTCGCTCCGCGCTTCGAGATAATGGGTCAGCGTCGCCTGGCGCGCGTCGAGATCGAGGGCGCCGACGCGGTAGCCGTCGCGCAGCAGGCCGACGATGAGATGCATCGCGGCGGTGGATTTGCCCGACCCGCCCTTTTCGTTGCCGAGCACGATGATCTGCGCCCGTTTTTCGATCGCAATACTTGCCACCGTCTTCCCTACCGTCTTCCCTCATACCATCCGCCCGCCACCCGAATCGCCATGCGAGTGCGAATCGGTCTAGGCTTGTGACGTTTATGCCCATCACCGCTCCCGGCGTCCATGCGCCGCGGGCCAGCCAGTTCAGGTTCGCAGCCTCCAGAATGACCCGGTTTTTGGCGATCCAGCGCAGCCCGTTCTCGTTCGCGGACCATCTCCCGCCGGCGCGAGCGGTCCCAGACCAGATCGAATGCCCCGATTGCGGGCTGATTTTGCGCGCCCCCTCGCCGCCGCCCGGCCGCCGTCTGCGCTGCCCGCGCTGCCGCGCGGTGCTGCGGCGCGGGCGGCCGCGTGGTGCAGCGCTCGCCCTGCCGCTCGCGCTCGCCGCCTGGCCGCTGCTGCCGCTCGCCTTTCTGACCCCGCTCATCCATCTCTCGTTGCTCGGCCGCGGGATCAGCGCCGCGCTCACCACCGGCCCCGCGCTGCTCGACGCGGAGGGCTGGCTGCCGCTCGCCGCGGTGGTTCTGCTCACCGCTTGCCTACTCCCCGGGTTCCGCCTCCTCGGCCTCACTCTGGTGCTGCTCGGACTGCGCCTTCCGCATCCGCCACGCCCCCTGCTCCGCCCATTGCTGCGCGCAACCGAGTATCTCCGGCCATGGGCGATGGTCGAGGTCTATCTGCTCGGCTTCTTCGTCGCCTACAGCAAGCTGATCGACCTCGCCCGCGTGCGGGTCGAACTCGCGGGCTATGCGCTTGCCGCGCTAATGCTGGTGATGGCGCTGATCGACGAGGTGCTCGACACGACTCAACTCTGGGAGGATCTGGCGCCGCCGCCGCCCGCCATCCCCCCCTCCCCCGCGTCGCGCCGGCGATCGATCGGCTGCCTCTGCTGCGGCCTTCTCTGCGAGGGCGCGCCGGGGGCCCGCTGCCCGCGGTGCAAAACCCGGCTCCATGCACGCAAACCCCAGAGTTTCGGGCGCAGCCTCGCCCTCGTCCTGGCCGCCGCCCTGCTTTACATCCCGGCCAATCTGCTGCCGATCATGACCGTCGATTATCATGGCCAAGGCGTTCCCAATACGATCCTCTCCGGTGTCGAGGAACTGGCGGCGAGCGGTATGTGGCCGTTGGCGATCCTGGTGTTTTTCGCCAGCATCACCGTCCCGGTGCTCAAACTCATCGGGCTCGGCCTGCTGCTCCTGAGCGCGCGGCGCGGAACAGCCGGGCGGCTCGTCGATCGGGCGCGGCTCTATCGCCTGATCGATGCCATCGGGCGGTGGTCGATGATCGATGTATTCATGCTCTCGATCCTGGTCGGCGTGGTGCAACTCGGCCTGCTCGCCCGTGTCACCCCGGGGGCCGGCGCGGTGGCGTTCGCCGGCGTCGTGATCCTGACCATGCTCGCCTCGCAAAGCTTCGACCCGCGCCTGATGTGGGACGCCGCCCGACGGCCGCGAAACCAGCGGGGCCCGCGATGACCGAGCCGCCGGCTGCGGACCAGGAGGCGCTGATCGAGCGTGAGCCACGGCTCTCCCTGATCTGGATCATCCCGCTCGTCGCCGCCGCGGTCGCGGCCTGGCTCGGCTGGCGGGCGCTGTCGCAGGAGGGGCCGGTCATCACCCTCACCTTCGCCACCGCCGACGGCCTCACCGCCGGGCAGACCCATGTCAAGCACAAGGCCGTCGATCTCGGCACGGTGCGGGCGATCCGGCTCAGCAAGGATATGTCCCATGTCATCGTCGAGGTGCGGATGCGCCGCGAGGCGACCGCGGTTCTGACCGATCATGCGCGGTTCTGGGTGGTCCGCCCGCGCCTCACGCCGAGCAGCGTCTCCGGGCTCGAAACCCTGGTCTCGGGCAGCTATATCGAAATCGACCCCGGCGCCCCGGGCGGCGCCGAGCAGCGGACATGGAAGGGCCTCGAGCAGCCGCCGGCGGTGCGTTCGGGCGAGCCCGGCCATACCTATGTCCTTCATACCAGCCGTCTCGGCTCGCTCGGCGTCGGCTCGCCGGTGCTGTTTCGCGACGCCAGCGTCGGCGAGGTGCTGAGCTATGATCTCGGCGCGCCCGGCGGCGAAGCGGTGGTGCAAGTGTTCGTGCGCGCCCCCTTCGACACCTATATCCATGAGGGGAGCTATTTCTGGAACGAATCCGGCCTCTCGGTAGCAGCCGGGTCCGGTGGCCTCCATCTCGAAGTGCAGTCGATCCAGGCGCTGCTCACCGGCGCCGTCGCCTTCGACACCCCGCCCGAGGCGCGCACGGCGCCGCAAGCCGCCGATGGCAGCGATTTCACCCTGTATGCCGACCGCACCGCCGCCGCCGCCTCGCGCTATACCAATTCCGTCGCCGTTCTGGTGCATTTCCACGGCTCGGTGCGCGGGCTTGCCGCCGGCGCGCCGGTCGAGATCTATGGCATCCAGATCGGCGAGGTGACCGACGTGAAGCTGCAATATGATTTCAAAACCAAAACGCTCGACGTGCCGGTTCGCCTGACCATCCAGCCCGACCGCATCTCCGCCCCCGGGGCGCCGCCGCCGACCCAGGAGCGGGCGCTCGAATCGCTCTCGGTATTGACCAAGAACGGGCTGCGCGCCCAACTTCGCACCGCGAATTACCTCACCGGACAGCTCTACGTCGCCTTCGATTTCTTCCCCGAAGCCAAGCCGGGCGCGGTCCGCGAGGAGGACGGCGCCATCGTGGTGCCGAGCCAGCCGAGCGATTTCGAAACCCTCGCCCGCATGGTCGATGTCATCGGCCGCAAGCTGGAGGCGGTGCCGATCGAGCGGATCGCCGGCAACCTCGATTCCAGCCTCGCCGCCCTGAACGATCTGGCCACCGGGAAAGAGCTGAAAACGACGCTGCAATCGGTCGCCGCCACGATGGCGAGCGCGCAGGCATTGCTGCGCCAGATCAACACCAATGCCGGCCCGGCGCTGGCGCGGCTGCCGCAAATCAGCGCCGATCTGCAATCCTCCCTCGATCGCGCCAACCGCCTGATGGCGGCGCTGGAGGCCGGCTATGGCGCCAACTCACCGCTGCCGCGCGATCTCGAGCGTCTGGTCGGGGAAATGAATGACGCGGCGCGCGCCATCCGCGCCCTCGCCAACCTCCTCGACCAGCATCCGGAGGCGCTGGTGCGCGGCCGCAGCGGGCCGGTGGAGGAGCGATGACCATGCGATCTTTCCGGCTTCTGCCGCCCTTGCTCTGGCTTCTCGCCGGCTGCGCCTCGCCGAACCCGAAGCTTTATACCCTGGCGCGCGTCCCCGGCCCGGTGGTTTCCGCGCCGGCACGGGTGATCGAGATCCGCCATGTCGGCCTCGCCCGCTATCTCGACCGCCCCGGCATCGTCACCGGCGTCGACGCCTACCGGGTGACGCTCGCCGATGATGCGCGCTGGGCCGAGCCGCTCGCGGACATGCTCGCCCGCGTCATCGCCGCCGATCTCGGCGCGCGCCTGCCGAACAGCACGGTCTTTACCGCTGCCAGCGCCATTTCCGCCGCCCCCGACGTCACCGTCGAGATCGACATCCAGCGCTTTGACGCGGCCAGGCGCTTCGCGCTCGTCGCGACCCTCGCCCTCCAGCATCCGGGCAGCACGCCGACGCTGACCACGATCAGCCTCTCCGCCCCGGCTCCCAGCGGCGAAGATAGCCAGATCGCGACCATGAGCACGCTCATCGGCGAACTCGCCGACCGTATCGCCGGGCTCATCGGAGAGGAGAAAAATTAGCCGGCAACCATGCCCGGCACCTTCCGGCCTCAGGTCGTGATGGACTGGCCGGAGGCCGGCGGCGCCAGTGGTGATGGCGCCAGTGGTGATGGCGCGGATGGTGATGGCGCGGATGGTGATGGCGCGGGCGGGGTGACGCCGGGCGCCGGCAGTGGCTGGATCGCAACCGGCGGCTTGGGCGCCGTCTTGAGGATCAGATTGCCGGGCATGACCGGGGAGACGCGCTGGAACGGCATGTTGGCGGGCAGCGCCGGCGCGGCGATCTTGGGGCCAGGCGTGTTCCCAGCCGGCGGCACCGGCGGCACCGGCAGCGCGTTCGTGCCGGCCATATCGGGCGCCGCCGTTTCGGGACCTGTCGTTCCGGCTGGCGTCGTCTCGGCTGGCGTCGTCTCAGGCGGCGGTGGCGGCGGCGCGATACCGGGCGCCGGCGGCGGCTGCAGACCGGGCGGCAGAACCGGCATGACGCCGAGCGGCGGGTGATAGGGGGCGATGATCGGCGCCGGCGGCGGCAGCGTCGCCATCGGGCGTGGCGCACTCAGGCAGGCGGCGCTGCCCATCCCGACCACCACCGTCGGCATACCATCCAGCCCCTGCTCCTGCATTTGCGCCGGCGTGCCGCACCCTTCGGCGGACATCGGCAGCAGGACGAAGCCCGCGAAGGCACGCGGCGGCACCGCCGGCACCCCGTGCAGCACGAGGTCGATATCCTGCATGGTGCCGACCAGCCAGACCGGCGCCGGGCTCCGCGCGCGAGCATAGGCGAGAAGGCGCAGCATGCGGATGGTCGGATTGACGACCAACTGGTCGTTGCGCGGATCAGGGAGCAGCAGCGCGAAATCCCGCGTCGGCAGATAGCGGCCGGCGGCGCCGATCACCGCGTCGGCATCGGCGGAGGCGGCGCGGACCCCCCCGGCGGGGTTGGGCGAACTCAGGAACACATAGGTCGCGACCGGCCAGCTCGGGCCGATATAGGCGCCCGGTGGCCAGGAGGGGCGCGCCAGACTCTGCTGGTTCGCGCCCGACGAACACCCGGTCAGCGTCAGCAACGCCAAGCCACAGCCGAAAATGACAGCCCGCTTGCTTCGCACCCAGTCCTCCGCTCGACACGCGGCGACGCATTGGAGCCTAACATAGCCGGCAATGCTTTTACACCGGTAAAGAAACCGTGGCACGCAGCCCCCCGGTCGGCCGGTTGGCCAGCGTCACATCGCCGCCATGGGCGCGGAGAATGTTGCGCGCGATCGGCAGGCCGAGGCCACTGCCCCCGGTCTCGCGGTTGCGGCTCGCCTCGAGACGCTGAAATGGCTGAAATATCCGTTCGATATCGGTATCCGCGACGCCGGGACCGCGATCCTCGATCTCGATCACCGCCATCCCTCCCGCCGCCATCCCGCCCGCCGCTATCCCTCCCTCGGGCGGGCGCAGCCTGACGGCGGCGCCGTCGCCGTATTTCACCGCGTTGGCGATCAAATTACCGAGCGCCCGCTTCAGGGCGAGCGGCCGGGCGGCGAGGAGCAGACGCTCGGGGCCGGCATAGGTGAGGCGCTCGGCGATATCGGGGGCGGCATCGGCGGCCTCGTCGAGCACGGTGCGGATCAAGGCGACGAGGTCGAGCGTGGCCGCCTGCTCGCTCGCCGCCGCGTCGCGCCCGAAGGTCAGCGTCGCCGAGAGCATGGCCTCCATCTCGTCGAGATCGGCGAGGATTTTGCGCCGCATCTCCTCATCCTCGAGAAACTCGGCGCGCAGCTTGAGGCGGGTGATCGGGGTGCGGAGATCATGGCCGATCGCGGTCAGAAGAAAGGTGCGATCCTGCACGAAGCGGCGGATTCGCCCCGCCATGCGGTTGAAGGCGGCGGCGGCGGCGGCGGTTTCGCGCGGCCCTGCCTCCGGCAGCGGCGGCGCATCGACATCACGCCCGAGCGCTTCGGCGGCATGGGTCAGTGTGATGATCGGCGCGATCAGCCGGCGCGCAACGACCAGAAACAGCGCGGCGACAAGCGCGGTGAGGCCGAGAAAGAGGCTCAAATCAAGCGATGAATGCCAGAATTCCGGCGCCGGCACCCTGACCGTCACCGCGAGCCAACCATGATCGGGGAGCGCGAGCCCGACCTCGACCAGCCGGTCATAGAGTGAGCCGAGCACCACGACATCGTGCGGGCGGAGATGATAGGGCACCGGCGAGAGGGTAAGATCGGCCTGGATCAGCCGCACCAGGGTGAGCGGCGCCGGCAGCATCTCCGCCGGCGGCGCCTCGAGCAGCGTCGCTTGGGTGCCGGGTGGCAAGGCGATGGCGCGGAGCAACGCCGCCCGCCCGCTCTCCGGCGTGTTGACCACCACCGCGCGATAGACCGCCATCACCCGCGCCGCGACCTCGCGCGCCTGGCCGAGGCGGACGAGATCGCCGCGATCGATCATGTGCAGATAGAGGCCACCGCCCTGCACCACGGCAAGGCCGATCAGCAACACGAGCCCGGCACGCGCCATCAGGCTTCGCGGCCACGGTCTCATGCCGCGCGCGCCGCCGCCATGCCCACGATCATCGCCGCTCGACGTCACAGGTCAGGACATAGCCGCCGCCGCGCACCGTTTTGATGACCTGGGCGTTGCGGCCGTCATCGTCGAGCTTGCGGCGCAGCCGGCTGATCGCGACGTCGATCGCCCGATCGAACGGCCCCGCCTGGCGCCCGCGCAACAGATCGAGCAGCATGTCGCGCGTCAGCACCCGGTTCGGGCGTTCGAGAAGGACCAGCAGCAGATCATATTCGCCCCCGGTCAGCGCCACCTCCGCCCCTTCCGGGTCAAGCAGCCGCCGGCGCGCGGTTTCCAGCCGCCAGCCGTTGAAATGGAAGGTGCGGCGCGCCCCCGCGTCATCAGGCCCGCCCTCGCCGCTGCGGCGCAAAACGGCGCGGATGCGGGCGAGCAATTCGCGCGGATTGAACGGCTTCGCGAGGTAATCATCGGCGCCCAGTTCGAGACCGATGATGCGATCCGTCTCCTCGCCCATCGCGGTGAGCATGACGATCGGCACGTTCGCCTGCTCGCGCAGCCAGCGCGCGAGATCGAGCCCACCCTCGCCGGGCAGCATGAGGTCGAGCACGACGAGGTGATAATGCCCCTGCCCCCAGAGCCGCCGCGCCTCGCGGCCATCGCGGGCGACGCTGACCCGAAGCCCGCTTCGCTCCAGAAACCGCGCCAGCAGATCACGGATTTCGTGGTCATCATCGACGACCAGGATATGAGGGGCGGGTTCCATGCTTCGCGGAGAATAGGGTTTCCGGGGCTTGCTGGGGAGGGGCACGGCATCGATTTCACGCCATTGCCAAGGCGCCGGATTTTCGGGCAGAGTACCCGCGTCCAAGAAACAAATCGGCCGGCGAAGCGCCGGCGCGGTCACCACGCGGGGGAAAAATGCCGAAAAATGACAAGCGGTTAAATCACAATCGCCGGGGCTTCATGCAGGCCGCGGCGGCGGGTGCGGCGCTGTTCGGGATCGCCCCGGCGCTGGCCGCCGAGATGGGCGAAGTCGCCGGACGATCGCCAAAACCGCTCCGCGCCGCGTTCTCCAATGCCGGGTTGCAGGCGACCTGGTGCGCGCAGGGCAAGCGCGCGGCGGAATACTGGGGGAAATTGTTCAATGTCGAGGTCACCTGGTTCGACGGTGAGCTTTCCGCCCCGAAGCAGCGCGCCGCGGTGGACGACATGGCGTCCCAGAAATGGGATTTCGTCGCGATTCAGGCCTTCGGCATCGGCACGCTGACCGCGCCGGTCAACAAGATGATCGCCGCCGGCACGCCGGTGATCGACATGGATACGCTGATCGCGCCGCTCGATCAGATCAAGGTGCATAGCTTCCTCGCCCCCGACAATGAATTCATGGGCGCTTCGGTGACCCAGGCGCTGGTCGATGCGATCAATGGCGAAGGCACGATCATCATGACCCAGGGCGCGCTCGGCCATACCGGCGCCCAGGGCCGCGCCCGCGGCTTCAATGCGGTGGTCAAGAAATACCCGAAGCTCGAAGTGCTCGACACCACCCCGGCGGACTGGGACGTCGCCAAGACGGCGCGGATCTGGGAGACGTTGCTCACCAAATACCCGAAGATCAGCGCCGCCTATTTCCACAACGACGACATGGCGCTCGCCGCCTATAACGTCATGAAGGCGCATAACCGCACCAATATCCTGATCGGCGGCTGTGATGCGATGCCGCCGGCGCTGGAGGCGGTGCTGGACGGACGCATGCACGCAACCGTGCGCAACCCGTCCTGCCGCATCCATGGCGGGGCGATCGTCGCCGGGGTCGCGGCCGTGGTCGGTGGCGAGAAGACCGGGCCGGGCGGTATCCCGCAAAGCGTCGTGACCGACGGCCCGGTGGTCACCAAGACCAACGCGCCCGGCATGCTGTGGATGGAAAAACACTATCTGATCTAATGATCTAACATCGCCACGGCCGCATTTATGTCCGGAACGCCACTCCTCGAACTCCGCGCCGTCGCCAAATCCTTCGGTGGCGTCGCGGCCCTCAAGGGGGTCGATTTCACCCTCGACGCCGGCGAGATCCATGCTCTGGTCGGCGAAAACGGTGCCGGCAAATCGACGTTGATGAAAATCATCGCCGGCGTGCATGCGAGTTATCAGGGCGAAATGCGGCTCGCCGGCGATGTCGTGCGGTTCCGCTCGGCGCGTGACGCGCGCGAGGCCGGGATCGGCATGGTGCATCAGGAACTCGCCATCGTGCCGACGCTCTCGGTCGCCGAGAACGTCCTGCTCGGCATGCAGCCGCGCAACCGCCTCGGCTTCATCGACTGGCCGGCGATGATCGCGATCGCCGGACGGCATCTCGAAAATCTCGGGCTCATCGTCGATCCGCGCGCCGAAATGGCGAGCCTCCCGCTCGGCATGCAGCAATTGATCGAGATCGCGCGGGTGCTGTTTTCCGGCGCCCGACTGATCATTCTCGACGAGCCGACCTCGGCGCTCTCGCCGCCCGAGATCACCCGCCTGTTCGCGCTGCTGGAGCGGCTGCGCGCCGAGGGCAGGAGTTTCATTTTCATCTCCCATTTCCTCGATGACGTGCTGGCGATCTGTGATCGGGTGACGGTGTTCCGCAACGGCGCCAAAGCCGCTGGCGCGCGGGTTGCCGAGATCGATAAGGCATGGCTGATCGAACACATGATCGGCGCCGGGCATCACGAACTCGAGGAGAGCTATCTCGGCGAAATCCAGCTCCGCGGCCCGGAGGGAGAGGCCGCGGACGCGCCGGTGGTGCTGGCGGCGGAGGGGCTTGGCCTTGGTGGTGCATTCCAGGACGTCTCGTTCATTGTTCGCGCCGGCGAGGTGCTCGGGATTTATGGATTCATGGGCTCGGGCCAGCTCGACCTGCCGCGCGCGATCTTCGGCAAAACCCCGCCCGAGCACGGCATTCTACGCATCGATGGCCGCCCGGTGCGGCTTCGCAACACCACCAGCGCGTGCCGCGCCGGACTGGCTTTCGTGCCCGAAAGCCGGCGCAGCATGCTGTTCGCGCTGGAGCCGCTTTATAAGAACATGTCGATCAGCGTCCTCGACCGCCTCGCCCGGCTATGGCTCAAACCAAAGCGCGAGCGCGAGATCGCGCGCGGCCATATCACCCAGCTCAGCATTCGCCCCCCCTTCCCCGATCGCCCGCTCGGGACGCTCTCGGGCGGCAATCAGCAGAAGGTCGCGCTCGCGAAATGGCTGACTTTCCGGCCCAAAGTCCTGATGCTGAGTGAGCCGACGCGCGGGATGGATGTCGGCGCCAAGGAGGATGTGGTGCGCATCGTGCGCCGGCTCCGCAACGAGGGGCTGGCGATCATCGTCGCCTCGACCGAGCCGGAAACGGTGCTGTCCCTCGCCGATCGCATCCTGGTGATGCGCAAAGGCCGGATCGCCCGCGAATTCGCCAATGAAACGGTCAGCAAGGACCGGCTTCTCGCCGCCGCATGAGCAAGGAACGCGGAGCTTTGGCCCCAACGACCGTCCCGGCCGCGCGCCCGGGCAAACGTCGCCAATGGCTGCGCTTGCGGCTGCGCAATATCGCGCCGTTCGCGACCCTCATGTTCCTGGTCGCGCTGTTTGCCGCCGCCAGCCCCTCCTTCCTCAGCCTCGATAATCTCGCCAATATCCTGCAGCAGATTTCGGTGACCGGGATCATGGCGGTCGGGCTCACTTTCGTCATTCTCTGCGCCGAGATCGATCTCGGCGTCGCCAGCGTCGCCAACGCGACCGGCATCATCCTCGCCTTTTTCACCGCGCAAGATGCGAGCGTGAACATCGCCAATCTGCCGCTGCCGGGTGTTGTCGCGATCGGGCTCGCGGTGTTCGGTAGTTTTTGCCTCGGCGCCGTGAACGCCTTCGGCATCACCTGGATCGGCATTCCCTCGTTCATCATGACGCTCGCGATGTTGCAGATCGGGGCGGGCATTTGCGCGATGCTGGTGCGCGGGCAGATCGCCTACGCGGTGCCGAAGGTGATCGCGACCCTCGGCAATGGCGGGCTCGGCCCGGTGCCGTGGATCGTCATCGTCGCCGCCCTCGTCCTGGCGCTCGCTCATATCGTGCTCACCTACACCCGCTTTGGCCGCTATGTGTACATGGTCGGCGGCAACCGCGAGGCGGCGGAGTATTCCGGCGTCAATGTGCGCGCCGTGATCGCCGCGGTGATGATCATCTCGGCGCTCTGTTCGGGCCTCGCCGGGATGCTCGGCGTCGCCCATTTCGGCAGCGCGCAGCAGGATGAGTTCGATAATTACCTGCTCGATTCGATCTCGGCGGTGGTGGTCGGCGGCACCAGCCTGTTCGGCGGCCAGGGCGGGATCGGCAACACGCTGGTCGGTCTCTTCGTGCTCGGCGTGCTCAATAACGGCCTCGATCACGTCAATATCGACAGTTTTCTGAAGATTCTGATCCGCGGCCTGATCCTGCTCGCCGCCCTGATCATCAATGTCTATGCGCAGCGACTGAAGGGGCAGCCCGAAGCAGGCGAGATCTGATCACACATTGAAGCGAAACAGCAGCACGTCGCCATCCTGGACCACGTAGTCGCGGCCCTCGACGCGCAGTTTTCCCGCCTCGCGCGCCCCGGCCTCGCCCTTGCCGGCGACATAATCGTCATAGGCGATGGTCTCAGCGGCGATGAAGCCGCGTTCGAAATCGCCATGGATGACACCGGCGGCCTGCGGGGCGCGGGTGCCGCGGGTGATCGTCCAGGCCCGCGTCTCCTTGGGCCCGGCGGTGAAATAGGTGATGAGCGCGAGGAGATCGTAGCCGGCACGGATCACCCGTTCGAGCCCGCTTTCCGCAAGGCCGATCCCGGCGAGAAACTCCCCGCGCTCGGCTTCCGGCAATTGCGCGACCTCGGCCTCGATCGCCGCCGAGACGATGACGACGCCCGCCCCCTCGGCGCGCGCCCGCGCGGCGACACGCGCGCTCGCGGCATTGCCGCTCGCCGCCTCGGCCTCGGCGACATTGCAGACATAGAGCACCGGTTTCGCGGTGAGCAGATTGAGCCGCCGCACGCTTTCGTGCTTTCCCGCCGGGATCACCTGGCGCACCGGTTTGCCGGCCTGCAAGGCCTCAAGGAGTGGCGCGATCAGCGCCGCCTGCGCCTCCGCCTCACGATCGCCGCCACGCCCCTTCTTCTGCAAATTCGGCAGACGCTTTTCCAGGCTTTCGAGATCGGCGAGCATCAATTCGGTCTCCACCGTCTCGGCGTCGCGCAGCGGATCGATGCTGCCTTCGACATGGGCGATATCGTCATCCTCGAAGCAGCGCAGGACATGGATGATGGCATCGACCTCGCGGATATTGGCAAGGAACTGGTTGCCCAGCCCCTCCCCCTTCGCCGCCCCGCGCACTAGGCCGGCGATATCGACGAATTCGAGCGAGGTCGGCACCACGCGGGCCGATTTCGCGATCCGCGCCAGTGTCGCAAGCCGCGCATCCGGCACCGCGACACGGCCGATATTGGGCTCGATGGTGCAGAACGGATAATTCGCCGCCTGCGCCGCCGCGGTCGCGGTGAGCGCGTTGAATAGCGTCGATTTGCCGACATTGGGCAGCCCGACGATGCCGCAATTGAACCCCATCAGCCCTGCTCCTGCCGTAAAAGCGCAACCTTGGTCATGAACGCCTCGCCCTGCCCGGAAGCGAGCAAGGGCGCCGCCTCGGCGATGGCGGCGAGCAGCGGGACCAGCCAGACCTCGTCCTCACGTCCGAAATCACCGAGCACATGCGAGAGCACCCGCGTCTTGTCGCCGGGATGGCCGATGCCGAGCCGAACCCGCCAGTAATCTTCCGTCCCGAGCAGGCGATCGAGACTGCGCAGACCATTATGTCCGGCCGCACCACCGCCGCGCTTGAGCCGCAGCCTGCCGGGGGCGAGATCGAGATCGTCGTGAAACACCGTGATCGCCGGCGGCACGATCTTGTAGAACGCAGCCGCCGGCACGACGCTCTCGCCGGACTCGTTCATATAGGTGAGCGGCTTCAGGGCCAGAATCCGTGCGCCGCCGATCACGCCCTCGGCGATCAAACCCTTGAAACGCTGCCGCCACGGGCCGAACCCGTGGCGCTCAGCGATGACATCGAGCGCCATGAAGCCGATATTATGGCGGTTGCGCAGCATGCGCGGCTCGGGATTGCCGAGCCCGACCCAGAGCAGCACAGCACGATGCCGGTTGCGATCAGCCCTTCTTGCCGCTCGCCGCCTTGGCCGGGGCGGCCTTGGCGGGCGCCGCCTTGGCCGGAGCCGCGGCACCCTTGGCCGGGGCGGCAGCCGCGGCCGGCGCGGCGGCGCCTTCGGCCGTCTCGGCGGTCTCGGCGATCTTGGTCGGGGCGGCGATGGTCAGGATGACGAAATCACGATCGACGATGGTCGGCCGGCAATGCTCGGTGCCCTTGAGATCGGACCAGCGGACATTGTCGTTGATGTCGAGGGCGGCGAGATCGGCCTCGAAATACTCCGGCACCTTCTCGGGGTCGCAATAGACGTCGACGGTATGGCGGACGACATTGAGCACGCCGCCGCGCTTGATGCCGGGGCTGATGCCATCGTTCAGGACATGCACGGCAACCGCGACGCGCGCCTCCTCGCCGGCGGCGAGGCGCTGGAAATCGACATGGATCGGGGTGTCGTTCACGGGATGGAACTGCACGTCGCGAATGAGCGCCCGTGTTCTCGCCCCGGCCACCGAAATTTCATAGAGACGCGAACGCCAGCCGCCGCGATGGATCTCGCGCACGACCAGGCGCGGGTCGAGGGCGATCAGGCTCGGGCTCTCCTTCGCGCCGTAAATCACCCCGGGCACCTTGCCCTCTCGCCTTGTCGCACGCGCCGCCCCCTTACCGGCTCTCGCGCGCGCCTCGGCCTCGATGGTCACGAAATTGGCCATGGTCCGCTCCTGCTGCTCTCAATCGCAAAGGCCGGCCTCCAGGGGTGCCGGCGCGCGATGCGCTTAGCCGATCGGCGCCGGCGCCGCAACCTTATCTTGTCGCGTCGTCCCTATCCCGCCGCCTCGCCCACCGCCCGCGCATCGAGATCCGATGGCGAGAGCAGGCTCCAGGTACCGCCCGCCATCGCCGGCGGCTGGCAGAAGATCGGGACGCCATTGGCGGTCCGCACCGTGGCGGTGAGGCCCATTTCGGCGCGCACGGCACGAAACAGCCCGCCATGCGCGACCACCAGCCAGTGCCGCTCCGCCGCCAGCACGCGATTGATGGCGGCGCGGGCGCGGGCGCGAAGGGCCTGAAACGACTCGCCGCCTTCCGGGGTCGCGCGGCCATCCACCCAATCGCTGAACCAGGTGGACATCGGCCGGCCTTCCTCGATGCCGAAGGCAACCTCGCGGAGATCCGGCACGATTTCGACCGGAACGCCGAGCGTCGCGGCGGCGATGTCGGCGGTCTGCCGCGCGCGGCCGAGCGGGGACGCGGCGATCGCCTCGATCCCGCGCCCGACCAGCGCCGCCGCCGCCTGGCGCGCCTGCGCGACGCCGTGCGCGTTCAGCGGGATATCGACATTGCCCTGGGCGAGGTCGTTGGCGTTCCAATCGGTCTCGCCGTGGCGGAGAAACCAGAACGGAACCCGGGTGAGCGCGCTCACGCCCGCCGCCTCAGGCGAACCCCTCGCTCTTCATCACCCGCTGCACGGCGGGGCGGGCGAGCATGCGCTGATAATGCGCGGCGAGATGGGCAGGCAGCGGCAGTTTGCCGGACTGGCGCCAGAATTCGACATAGAACAGCGCCGCATCGGCGACCGAGAAGGGCCCGACGGCATAGTCCTTGCCGCCCAGCGCCGCATCGAGGAGGGTAAGCCCGGTCTCGAAAATCTCGAGGCCGCGTTTTTTTACCGCTTCCGCATCCGCGGCACTCGGGGCGAATTTGCCCGGCGCGAACATCCGCGAAAACCCCTGCATGTGGATGGTCGCGACCACATAGTCGATGATTTCGAGGGCCCGCGTCTGCGCCTCCAGCCCCTCCGGCCAGAGTTTCGCCGCGGGGAAACTCTGCGCGAGGTAATAGGCGATGGCGGGAAATTCGGTGAGCACCGAGCCATCGTCCCGGATCAGGGTCGGCACTTTGGCTTTCGGATTGCGGCTGGTGAACCCCTCCTTGAGATGCTCGCCATCACGTAGCGACACGCGCTCGAGTTCGAACGGAGCGCCGATTTCCTCGAGCAGGACGTGGATGCCGATCGAGCAGGCGCCGGGTGCATAGAGCAGCTTCATGGGGGTTTCCTTCCTGGAGATCACTCAAACAGGGAACTGACCGAGCTTTCGTCGCTGATCCGCCGCATCGCCTCGGCGAGCAGACGGGCGATCGAGAGCTGGCGGATATTATGGGCCAAGCGTACCGCCTCGGTCGCCAGAATGCTATCGGTGATGGTCATCATCGTGATCGGGCTCGCGGTGATGCGCGCGACCGCGCCACCCGAAAGCACGCCATGCGTCGTATAGACGCTCGCCGAGTTGGCGCCATTGGCGATCAGGGCGGCGGCGGCGTTGCACAGCGTGCCGCCGGAATCGACGATGTCATCGACCAGGATGCAATCACGCTCGGCGACGTCGCCGATCACGTTCATGACCTCCGAAACCCCGGCGCGTTCGCGGCGTTTGTCGATGATGGCGAGGTCGCAATTGAGCCGCGTCGCGATGGCGCGCGCCCGCACCACGCCGCCGACATCGGGCGAGACGATCATGATGTCCTTGCCGGCGAAGCGTTCGCGGATGTCGCGGGTAAAGAGCGGCGCGGCATAGAGATTATCCACCGGGATATCGAAAAATCCCTGAATCTGCCCGGCATGCAGATCCATGGTCAGAACCCGGTTGGCGCCTGCCTCGGTGATCAGATTGGCGACCAATTTGGCGCTGATCGGCGTCCTCGGGCCGGATTTGCGATCCTGGCGGGCATAGCCGAAATAGGGAATGACCGCCGTCACCCGCCGCGCCGAGCCGCGCCGCAGGGCATCGAGCGTGATCAGCAATTCCATCAAATTGTCGTTGGCGGGGTACGACGTCGACTGGATCACGAATACGTCCTCGCCACGCACGTTTTCGTGAATTTCGACGAACACCTCCATATCGGCGAAGCGGCGGATGGCGGCGCTGGTCAGCGGCAGGTTGAGCGCCGCGGCAACGGCTTCGGCCAACCCGCGGTTGCTGTTACAGGCGACGATTTTCATCTGGTTTCATCTGGCGTGATCCCGAGGCCCCGATCGATCCGGGGGGTGCGTGGGGCTTCTAGCAATGTGACAAGAGCGTGTCCAACCGGGGCGTCTCATGGCTGGGTCGGATCGCCGAGTGGCGCCGGATCGGGCGTTGCCGCCGGCTGCGCGGGCGCTGCCCCGGGCGCATTCCCAGCGGGCGCATTCCCAGCCGGTGCATTCCCAGCGGGCGCATTCCCGGCGGCCGCCTTCTTGTCGGGCGGGAGCGCGCCCGACGGCGGATGGCGCTGTTTTTCCATCACCTCGCGCATGCCGAGCGCCGCCTGCTGCGCGACAACGATGGCGACGTCGCCCCAGTATTGATCGAGCGTGCCGTTCGGCACCTCGTTGATCTGCACGATGCGGCCGAGATCATGCCCGCCGGCGTCGCGCATCTGCCACTGGATCTCGACCCGGCTATTGCCGGCGGCGGCGGCGGCGACATGCACCTCACCGCCGACGGTGAAATCCGCCGCTTTCGAATCCGTGTCCACGATCAGGCCGAGTTGCGGCAATTGCAAGCGGAGCTGGCGGGCGAGCGAGGCATCGCCATCCCCCGGCGCCCCGGTGACGCCGAGCACCGCGACCTCGGCCGGGCGGTGATAGAGGCTATGCGGGTCGTTCTGCTTCTCCGCCGCATCGATGCTGGTGAGCAGTTCGGCGAGTTTCGGCGCCGCATCCTGGGCCGCGCTCTGCAACACGCCGGCGTCGCCACGCGCCCAGGATGCTGCCGGCTCCGCCATCCCGTCGCTATGGGCGATGGTGACGCCGGCCGGATTGACGATCGCATAATGCGGGATCACCTGGGCGCCGCGCATCTCCGCCGTCGCGATCAGGCGCCAGTCACCTCTCTTGGCCGCGACCGCCTGCGCCGGCACCTCGTTGCCGAGCAGCGCCTCGGCGAGGTCGGTCGCGAAGGCATTGGCGTCGGCATCGGCGAGCAGGGCGTTGGCCGGAACGGGGACGGCGAGGCGCGGCGGCGGCTGGACGAGCCGCGCCGTCTCCCCGGTCGGCGGTCCGGCGAAGGGGTGCGGCACCGGCACACAGGCGGCAAGGGCAAGGGAAAGCGCCGGCAAGCCGCGCAGGATGCGCGCAAAACGCCTCATCTCACCGCACGATCACCGATAGCTGATGCCCGATCGGCCCGCCGCCGGCGAGAACCCGCCGGCGATGGCTGAAAAACCGCGCCGTGTCGGTCACGGTATCGCTCGCGGGCAGGGCAATATCGACCAGTCCGGCCGCCGCGAGCCGGGCCGCGCACAGCCCGGGCAAATCGAACTGCCAATGCGCCGCGTCACGCCCGGGGGCGAAAAACCGCGCATCCGCCGCATCGCGTGCGAGCACTGCGGCGCGGAGATCGGCGCCGACCTCATAGGAGCGTTGGGCGATGCAGGGGCCGATCGCGGCCCGGATGCGCTCGGGCCGCGCGCCGAGCGCGCCCATCGCCGCGACCGTCGCTTCGAGAACCCCGGCGAGCGCGCCACGCCAGCCGGCATGGGCGGCGCCGATCACCCCGGCCTTGGCGTCGGCAAACAACACCGGCGCACAATCGGCGGTGACGATGGCGAGCGCGATCCCGGCCCGCGCCGTCACCATCGCGTCCGCCGCCGGCCCGGCGCCCGGCGCCCAAGCCGCATCGACACGCATCACGGCGGCGCCATGCACCTGCGTCAGCCCGACCATCATCGCCGGATCGGCGCCGAGGGCGCGGGCCGCCCGGGCGCGGTTCTCGAGCACGTTCTCGCGCGCGTCCTGGCCGCCGAGACTGCCGTTGAGTGACGCGAAAGCGCCGGTCGAGACGCCGCCTTCACGCGTAAAAAACCCATGCCGGACGGCAAGCGCCGAGACACTGAGAAAAGGCGGCAAAGTCACATCTCGAATCCTGGCGGGGACGGTGCGCCAGGATGCATGATCGCGAGCGCCTTGAACAGCTTTCCCATCCGCTCGGGCGCGGCGAGGCGCTGGGCGGCGGCGATCATGGCCGCCGCCGGCCGGGGCGGAAGGCCGCGCGCAAGCTGGCCGCTGCGCTGAAAAAGCCCGAGCCGGGCGAGGAAAACCCCCTGCGCGAGCGGCCCGAATACCGCCGCCCCCCGCGCCCTGGCACACGCGGCGAGCGGCGAGAACGCGACATGGGCGGTGAGATCGGCGCAGCCGGGGTTTTCGAGCGGCGGCGCTGGGCGGCGATCGCGCAGGGCTTGCAGGCTCTCGCCCGGCGCGGCCCGCACCGGGCCATAATCGATGAGAAGGGCAGCGCCGCCATCGGCCACGATCCGCCCGGCGAGCGCCGCAACCCAATCCAGCGCCGCCTCGGCCACCTCCATCACCCCGCCTTCCGGCATGTCCGGGGGCGCGGTCTCGACGAGCAGCGCCGGCGGATCGGGGCAGGCGATTTCGGCGAACGCCGCCCCGGCGACGTAGCGCTCCGACCACGCGCCGCAACGGTGGACGAATTGGCGGATCGGCAAAGCGTCGAGAAATTCGTTGGCGATCAGAATGAGCGGGCCCGGCGGCAGCCCGGCCAGCGTCTCGTGCCAGGTCGCGCCGGGCAGTTTTTCCGCTTGCCGGGCACGCAGACGCGGCGAGGTTTCGATCAGATGGAGGCGAAGGGCTCCGGCAAAATCCGGGGTGACGGCGCGGATTGCGCGGAGCGCGTCTGCCATCAGCGTGCCACGCCCCGGCCCGGCCTCGGCCAGCAGAACCGGGTCCGGCCGGCCGAGCAGGCGCCAGGCCTCCGCCGCCCAGAGCCCGAGCAATTCGCCGAAAACCTGCGTCAGTTCCGGCGCGGTGATGAAATCGGCGAACGGATCGCGCTCCGTATAATACTGCGCATTGGCCGTCGCCATGAAATGATCGAGCCGGCGCATGAGCCGTCACGGCACGCGGGCGGGCACGCGGGCGGGCGGGATGTCCCACCCCGCCCCGCCGCCGCCCGCCGCGATCAGCGCTTGCTGAACTGGAAGCTCCGCCGCGCCTTGGCGTGGCCGTATTTCTTGCGCTCGACGACGCGCGAATCGCGGGTGAGAAAGCCCGCGACCTTGAGGATCGCACGCAATTCCGGCTCGTAATGGGTGAGCGCGCGCGAAATCCCGTGCCGCAGCGCCCCGGCCTGACCGGACAGCCCGCCGCCGGTGACGGTGCAGGTGACGTCGAACTGGTTGTAGCGGTCGGCGACCAGGAATGGCTGGGTGATCAGCATGCGCAGCACCGGGCGGGCAAAATACTGCCCGACCTTCTTGCCATTGACGATGATCTCACCCTTCCCCGGCTTGATCCAGACGCGGGCGACGGCGTTCTTGCGCCGGCCGGTCGCATAGGCGCGGCCTTGCGCATCGCGCTTTGGCTCGTATTTCGGCGCGTCCGGTGCGGTGGTGGCGAGGCTCGGCGCGGCGGCGGCGAGATCCTTGAGATCGGCCAGCGTACGGGTGGTTCCAGACATCGGGCTCAACCTCTCATGTTCTTCGGATTGAGGGCGGCGAGATCGAGCCGGCGCGGCGCCTGCCCGGCATGGGGATGCTCGGCCCCGGCATAGACGTGCAGATTGCGCATCTGCTGGCGCTGCAGCGGCCCGCGGGTGATCATGCGCTCGATGGCTTTTTCCACCACCTGCTCCGGCCGCTTGCCGGCCAGGCGCTGGCGCGCGTTCAGGCCCTTGATGCCGCCGGGATAGCCGGTGTGATAATAAAAGACCGCCTGCTCGGCCTTCTTGCCGGTGAGCCGCACCTTGTCCGCATTGACGATCACGACATGATCGCCGCAATCGACATGGGGGGTGAATTGTGGCTTGTGCTTGCCGCGGAGACGCGTCGCGACCAGGGCGGCGAGACGGCCGAGCACGACGCCCTCGGCATCGATCAGCACCCAGTCCTTCTGCACCTCCGCCGGCTTCAGCGAGAGAGTCGTTTTCATGACCCATTCCTTTTTCGAAAGCTGGCGGCTTATGCCGAGGACGCGCCAAAGCGTCAAGTTTTTTCCTCGATTTTTGTCTGAGGTAATATGATACCACAAATTTCCACGCCGGTTCACCTGATCGGCGCGAGCGGCAAGAGCGGCCAGGCGCTGACCCGCCGCCTGCTCGCCGATGGCATCGGTGTCGTCCCGCTGGTGCGGAGCGCGGATTGGCAGCCGGCCGCCGATCTCCGCGCCGATCCCAAGCTCGCGCCGGTGCGCCGGGCCGATCTCGGCGATCGCACGGCGCTGGCGGCGGCGCTCGCCGATGCCAGCCACATCGTCAACACCGCCCATGCCCGCCATACCGAAGCCCTCCTCGCCGCCGCTCCCGCCGCCGCGCGCCTCGTGCTGCTCGGCAGCACACGGCGTTTTTCGCGCGTCCCAGATCCCCTCGCCGACGAAATCGCCGCCGGCGAAGCGGCGTTTCTCGCCTCCGGCCGCGCCGGGGTGATGCTGCACCCGACGATGATCTACGGCGCGACGGGAGAGGAAAACGTCCAGCGCCTCGCCGCCATGCTGCGCCGCCTGCCTTTCCTGCCGCTCCCCGCCGGCGGGCGGAGCCTGATCCAGCCGATCCATCAGGACGATGTCACGGCTTCGATCCGGGCCGCACTCACCGTGCCCTGGGCGGGGCCGGAGACATTGGTGATCGCCGGCGCCGAGGCGGTGACTTACGCCGATTTTGCCTGCGCCATCGCCGAAGCCTGCCGTCTCCCCCGCCCGCGCATCGTCGCGCTGCCGGCCGCCCTCCTGATCCTCGCCGCCAGGATCACCACGCGGCTTTCGCTGCCGGTGCGCGCCACCCCTGGGGAAATCCGCCGGCTTCTGGAAGACAAGGATTTTTCCACCGCGCCGATGATCGCACGCCTCGATGTGCACCCGATCGGCCTTCGGGATGGGCTTGCGCGCACGTTTCAAGCTGCGAAGATCACCATCTGAATTTTTGCGAGGGAGCGCGCTCATGCCGATCATCAACCGCATCGCCGCCTATGCCGACGACCTCACCGCGTGGCGCCGTGATTTTCACGAGCACCCCGAACTCGGCTTCGAGGAAGTCCGCACCAGCCGGATCGTCGCCGAGAAACTCCAGTCTTTCGGGGTCGATGAGGTGGTCACCGGCATCGCCAAGACCGGGGTGGTCGGGATCATCCACGGCAAGAACGGCGGCAATGGCCGCGCGATTGGGCTGCGGGCCGATATGGACGCGCTACCCATTCTCGAGGAAACCGGCCTTCCTTATGCCTCGAAAACACCGGGCAAGATGCATGCCTGCGGCCATGACGGGCATACCACCATGCTGCTCGGCGCGGCGCGCTACCTCGCCGAGACGCGGAATTTCGACGGCACCGTCTATCTCCTTTTCCAACCCGCCGAGGAGGGGCTCGGCGGCGGGCGGGCGATGGTCGAGGAAGGTCTCTTTACCCGCTACGAGATGGAGCGGGTTTACGGCATGCATAACTGGCCGGGCATCCCGGAAGGCGTCTTCGCCTGGCGCGATGGGCCGGTGATGGCGGCGGCGGCGCAGATCGACATCTGCATCACCGGACGCGGCGCCCATGGCGCGCAGCCGCATAACGGCAACGACCCGATCGTCATCGCGAGCCAGATCGTCACCGCGTTGCAAACCATCGTCGCCCGCCGCGTCGATCCGGTGCAATCGGCGGTGCTGACGATCGGGCAGATCGTCGCCGGCGACACCTACAACGTCATCCCGCAGCAGGTGCGGATGAAGGGCACGGCGCGCTGGTTCCATCCCAAGGTCGGTGACCAGTTGGAGCAAGGCGTGCTGCGGCTGGTGCGCGGCATCGCCGAGAGCTTCGGCGCCAGCGTCGAGGTCGCATTCCGCCGCACCTATCCCGCGACCGTGAACGACCCCGACGCGACGACCCTGGCGCGCCGCGCCGCCGAGGCGGTGGCCGGTGCGAACGGCGTCCGCCACATGGACCAGCCGACCATGGGTAGCGAGGATTTTTCCTTCATGCTCAATGAGAAAGCGGGCAGCTATATCATGCTCGGCGGGGGTCGCGGGCGCGAGAACGAGCCCATGGTTCACCACCCGGCCTATGATTTCAACGATTCCCTGCTCCCCATCGGCGCTTCCTACTGGGCGACCCTGGTCGAGCAGCAACTCGCCAAGGCTTGATCGAGATAAATCGTCTACCCGCCTCCCTTGGGCCTCGCCTTCGGCAGGGCCCAAGGGAGAAAACTCTTTTTGCTTCTTTTTCTTCAGAAAAAGAAGGCTGATCTTGGTTTTAGCAGGCCGCGGCCGGCGCGGGCCACCCTTTGACGCCCCCCCTTTGACGTCACCCGGGGATCGCTTACATCGAGGGACATCGAACGCAACGAGGTCATCGCCGATGCTCGGCACTCCGCCCGACAATGCCGCCGCCGAAAAATCGGCCACCGATACCGATCTGCCCGTCTGGGATCTCGGCGATCTCTATGAGAGCCCGGCGAGCCCGGCGATCGAGGCCGATCTCACGGCCGCGGAAAATGCCGCGAAAGCGTTCGAGCGCGCCCATGCCGGGCACCTCGCGACGCTTGCCGGGGAGGCGCTGGCGACGGCGATCGCCACCTATGAGCGGATCGAAGAGCGGCTCGGCCGCCTCGTCTCCTACGCGCAACTTCTCTTCGCCGCCTGCTCGACCGATCCCGAGCGCGGCCGCTTCTATCAGACCATCACCGAACGGGTGACGGCGATCAGCAGCCATCTGCTGTTCTTCACCCTCGAATTGAACCGGCTCGACGAGGCGACGCTGGCGCGCAAACTGGCCGCCCCGGCGCTCGCCCGCTGGCGCCCGTGGCTCGCGGATCTCCGCGTCTTCCGGCCGCATCAGCTCTCCGATGAGCTGGAAAAATTGCTGCACGAAAAAGAAGTTACCGGCCACGCTGCGTGGAGCCGGCTGTTCGATGAGACCATCGCCGGCTTGCGCGTCCCGCTCGACGGCGAGGAACTGACGGTCAATGCGGCGCTGGAGAAGCTCGCCGATCGCGACCGCGCCGTGCGCGAGCGGGCGGCGAGCGCGATCGGCACCGTTTTTTCCCAAAATATCCGGCTTTTTTCGTTCATTACCAACACCCTCGCCAAGGACAAGGAGATCATCGACACCTGGCGCCGCTACCCCCACCCGTGGAGCCAGCGCAACCGCGCCAACATGGTCGAAGACGATGTGGTGGCGGCGCTGGAGGAGACGGTGGCCGCTGCCTTTCCGCGCCTCTCCCATCGCTATTACGCGCTCAAGGCGAAATGGCTCGGGCTGGAGAAATTACAGCACTGGGACCGCAACGCGCCGCTCCCCGAGGATCATGACCGCGAGATCCCCTGGGCGGAGGCCAAGCGCCGCGTGCTTGACGCCTATGGCGCGTTCTCACCCGAACTCGCGGCGACGGCGCAGCCGTTTTTCGAGCGCCCGTGGATCGACGCCACCCTCCGCCCGGGCAAATCCGGCGGCGCCTTCGCCCACCCGACGGTGCCGTCTGCGCATCCCTATCTCCTGCTCAATTATCACGGCCGCACGCGCGATGTGATGACTCTCGCCCATGAACTCGGCCATGGCGTGCATCAGGTGCTGGCTGGCGGACAGGGCTATCTTCTCGCCAACACGCCGCTGACGCTGGCCGAAACCGCCTCCGTATTCGGCGAGATGCTGACCTTCCGCGCCCTCCTCGCCGCCGAGACCGACCCGGCGCGGCGGCGGGTGATGCTGGCGGCGAAAATCGAGGACATGCTGAACACGGTGGTGCGCCAGATCGCCTTTTATCGTTTCGAGAAAAAACTGCACCTCGCGCGGCGCGAGAGCGAGTTGCTGCCGGACCAGATCGGCCAGATCTGGCTCGACGTGCAGCGCGAAAGCCTCGGCCCGGCGTTTGATTTCGGGGCGGATTATGCGGTCTACTGGGCCTATATCCCGCATTTCATCCACAGCCCCTTCTATGTCTACGCTTACGCCTTCGGTGATTGTCTGGTGAATGCACTCTATGGCGTGTTCGAGGATGGTCATCCCGGCTTCGCCGCGAAATATCTCGATCTCCTGCGTGCCGGCGGCAGTAAGCGGCATCGCGAACTGCTCGCCCCCTTTGGCCTGGATGCCGCCGATCCGGCCTTCTGGCGCCGCGGCACGGACGTCATCGCCGGCTTCATCGATCAGCT
Source organism: Pseudomonadota bacterium (assembly GCA_021798915.1). Lineage (GTDB taxonomy): Bacteria > Pseudomonadota > Alphaproteobacteria > Acetobacterales > Acetobacteraceae > Acidibrevibacterium. The sequence continues at coordinate 5,040 of JAJZBM010000030.1, read as the reverse complement.
CGAGGCGATGGGCTGATGGCCGATCTCCCCGTCCTCCCGGCCCCGCGCGACGGATCGACGTTGTTTGGTGAGATCAAGCGCATGGCGCGGACCTCGGGCGCGGTCGGCGGCATCGCCGCGCGCCTGGCCGGGGCGCGGGTGTTCGGCCTCCGGACCGATCGCGGCAAGCATGCCGAGGATCTGAAAATCATCCTCGGCGGGCTCAAGGGGCCGCTGATGAAGGTCGCGCAATTCCTCTCCACCGTGCCCGACGCGCTGCCCGCCGAATACGCTGCCGAACTTGCCGAATTGCAGGCCAACGCGCCGCCGATGGGCCGTGCTTTCGTGCGCCGGCGGATGGAAAGCGAACTGGGCCGGGACTGGCGCAGCCGATTTCAGGATTTCGAGGAAGAGGCGGCGGCGGCGGCGAGCCTCGGGCAGGTGCATCGGGCGATTCTGCCGGATGGCCGCAAGGTCGCCTGCAAGCTGCAATACCCCGATATGCCGAGCACGGTGGAGGCCGATCTCCGCCAGCTCAAATTGGCAATGGCGATCTATCACCGCATGGACAACGCCATCCGCCATGGCGATGTTTACACCGAACTCGCCGAGCGGCTGCGCGAGGAGCTGGATTACCGGCGCGAAGCGGCACAAATGCGGCTCTACCAGCGCCTGCTGGCCGAGGAGCCGGGGGTGCATGTGCCGAACCCGGTCGCCGGCTATTGCACAGAGCGCCTGCTCACCATGAGCTGGCTCGACGGCCAGGGCCTGATGCGCTGGCTCGCCGACGACCCGCCGCAGGCGGCGCGCAATCGCGTCGCCGAGGCGCTGTTTCGCGCCTGGTATGTGCCGCTCTATCGCTACGGCGTCATTCATGGCGACCCACATCTCGGCAATTACCAGGTCGCCGATGATGGCGGTGTCAATCTGCTCGATTTCGGCGCGATCCGGGTGTTTCCGGCGCGTTTCGTGCGCGGCGTCATCGATCTCTACGAAGCGGTGCGCGACGATGACGAGGCGCGCGCCCATGCCGCCTATGCCTCCTGGGGATTCACCGACATCACCCGGGAGAAGATGGAAGTGCTTAATCTCTGGGCAAGATTTCTCTATGAGCCGCTGATGCAGGATCGGGTGCGGCGCATCCAGGAGAGCAATGACACGCAGTTCGGCCGCGCCATCGCCGAGCAGGTGCATGCCGGATTGCAGCGCACCGGCGGGATCACGCCGCCGCGTGAATTCGTGCTGATGGACCGCTCGGCGATCGGGCTTGGCAGCGTGTTTCTGCGTCTCGGCGCGGAACTCAACTGGTATCGGATGTTCCAGGATCTGATCGCCGATTTCGATACCGATACCCTCGCCGCTCGTCAGGCAGCGGCGCTGGCCGAGGCCGGGGTTCCGACCACGGTCTGACGGCGTTTGCGCGGGCCTTCACCCAGGACATTGATCTCAAAATAAATTTCTCCGCCGGAAGACATTCCCCGGCGCCAGTCACGTATCTGGCGCGCCGCGCGGTGGGGCGCGCGCGGCGGAATAGATATGCAATTTTATCAAATCTAATATTCTTTTTTTGCATTTCTTTCTGTGGACAAAATTATCCACAGGCTGTTAGTAAATAATCTGAAGAACACTCTCCAAGAGATTCCAAAGACTCGCATTCCCAGAGAATGAAACCTTCATCGAATCGGATCAACGTCAACAATATCTCGCTCTATTCACGCTCATCCGCTGGCTGTCACCCAAGATTTTCCTTCCGTTCAGCGAGTGAAGCTGATGAATTCACTACTTATGGTTAAGTTGATCCTTTTGTTTTCCATTTTTTGGCGATATAAGGGCTCGTCTTAACGGAATTTAACAGTGTCCTGGTGTGGGAGTACATTCCGATGCGCGAGTATCGTTCGCTCGATGCGCTGGTGCGGGCACGTTTGGCGAAATGGCCGCAACGGCCGCCGGGGTTGCCCCCTCGGCCACACGGCATGGACACGTGGCTGCGCGGGAGACCTGACGTAAAAACAGGGATTTGTAACCCATTTCTGAAGCTGCCAGGGAGCGATCGGCTACGTACCTTGCCGGATGGGCTATGGCTCAATTTCGGCGGCACGCCTGTGGAACCTTATGTGGATATTTTCGCGATCGAAGCCTGCGGGTCTTTGCAGAACCTGCTCGATAAGCGCTCGCGTTTCGCGCCGAGCACGCAATCCCTGCTCGCGGTCTGCCCGGCACCGTGGCTGCTCGCCCCGATCAGCCGTGGCGAGGAGACGCCGCGCTGGCGGGCGATCGGGCTACTCCGCTGCGAACCGGCGACGCCGCTGGTGCTCCCGGTGCGCGATCTCCGCGTATTGTACGGCCTGAAAACCCGCCACTATCAGGGCTTCGCCGCGAGCCAGATCCCGCACCCGCATGAATATTTCGTGCCGATGGACGCGCTGACGGATGAAAACGGCGCCGATAACCCGGCCATGCGCGCGATCGTCGGGCGCGCTTCGGCGACAGCGAATTTCTTCGATCAGCCTCCGCAGGCGGAGGGCGCAGTCAGCGGCTGAGGCCGATCCGCGCCCGCACCCCGCCGCTGGCGAGATCGACCACCACCACCCGGTCCGGCCCACCGCCATGCAGAAGCAGCGCCAATTGGCCTGGCCCCTCGCTCGCGATCGCCACGATTTCGCTTGCCGGCGGCTCGTCGAGCCGGACGGCGATCGCCTCCCCGCTCGCGGCCGGTGGCCCGGCGAGGCGTTTTGCGATCAGCACCGCAAGCGTCACCGTGCCCACGATGATCAATACCGCCATGATCACGGTGATCGCCTTCAGCGTCCGCATCGCCGCCCCTTGTGCGTCATGCCGCCTCCGCGCCGGACCGCGAACGCGCTATAGTGTTTTCCATGCCGCCGTCCTTATCCCAGCCCGTCCCGGAGCGCGAGGCCGAGCATCTCACCATCCTCGCCCCGCCCGAAGCCGCCGGGCAGCGGGTGGACCGGTTTCTCGCCGCCGCGTTCCCGGCTTTCTCGCGCGCCCGCATTCAGGCGCTGATCGCCGCCGGCGCGGCGCGCGGCGGTGACGCCGTGCTCCATGATGCCGCCGTTCCGGTCCGCGCCGGTCAACGCTATACGCTCGCCCCGCCGCCGCCCACCCCGGCGCGACCCGAGCCGCAGGCGATCCCGTTCCCGATCCTGTTCGAGGACGAGGAGCTGCTGGTTCTCGACAAGCCCGCCGGCCTCGTCGTTCACCCGGCCCCCGGCAACCAGGACGGTACCCTGGTCAATGCCCTCCTCGCCCATTGCGGCGCCGATTTCGCCGGAATCGGCGGCGAGCGGCGGCCAGGGATCGTCCATCGCCTCGACAAGGACACTTCCGGGGTGATGGTGGTCGCCAAGACCGCGTGGATGATGGCGCGACTCGGCGAGATTTTCGCGACCCGCGCGCTGGAACGGGCCTATCTCGCCCTCGCCTGGGGTCTTCCCGCCCCGGCCGCGGGCAGCATCGCAGGCGCGATCGGGCGCGACCCGCGCGATCGCAAGCGCATGGCGGTGCGCGCCACCGGCGGCAAGCCGGCGCTGACCCATTATCGCTTGCGGGAAAGCTGGTTCGCCGCCGTCTCGCTGCTCGAATGCCGCCTCGCGACCGGGCGGACGCATCAGATCCGGGTCCATCTCGCGGCCAGCGGCCATCCGCTGATCGGCGACCCGCTCTATCTCCGCCGCGTGCCGGGCGCGGCGAAGGCGGTGCCGGCGGCGATTCGCGGCCGGCTGCTCGATTTCCCCCGCCAGGCGCTGCACGCCGCCGAACTCGGCTTCATCCACCCGCGAAGTGGCGCCAAACTGGCGTTTTCGACGCCGCCGCCAGCCGATTTCGCGGCCCTCCTGAGATTACTGGCGGCGGGGCGGAATTCTTAATTCCTATCCATCATGTCGGGTTTTGCTTGACCGGACTCCTCCGGTCCTGTATCAGTTTCGGCAACGAATGCGCCACACTTCTCGCCGCCCGGTTGACCCGAGACCAATTGACCAGAAACCAATTGACCCGAAACCTCTGGCTGGCCTGCTCTCTCGGCGGCATTCGGGGTCGGACGGGAACCGGGTTTTACTGCCCCGGCGCGAGATACCGGCCAACCCTTGCGGCAGATCAAGGCGCATCAGGATTTCATCGCATGAGTATGTCGGGCAGCGGGCGCTTTTTTCAAGGAGTCGCCCTGCCCGGACGAAAGGAGCCTATCATCATGGCCTCTGCCGTCATCAATCTTGCCCCGGAGGGCAATCTGTCGCGGTATCTTCAGGAGATCCGCAAATTTCCGATGCTTTCCGCGGAAGAAGAACTGGCGCTCGCGCATCGCTGGCGCGACGAGGAGGATACCGAGGCGGCGCATAAGCTGGTGACCTCGCATCTCCGCCTCGTCGCCAAAATCGCCATGGGCTATCGCGGCTACGGCTTGCCGATGGGCGAGCTGATCAGCGAGGGCAATGTCGGCATGATGCAGGCGGTCAAGCGATTCGACCCCGATCGCGGCTTCCGCCTCGCGACCTACGCGATGTGGTGGATCCGCGCCGCCATCCAGGAATATATCCTGCATAGCTGGTCGCTGGTCAAAATGGGCACCACCGCGGCGCAGAAGAAGCTGTTTTTCAACCTGCGCCGGCTCAAGGGCCAGATGCAGGCGATCGAGGACGGCGATCTCCAGCCCGAGCAGGTCGCCAAGATCGCCCATGCGCTTGACGTGCCGGAACAGGACGTGGTCAACATGAACCGCCGCCTGACGGCGCCCGATCACAGCCTGAACGCGCCGCTCCGCAGCGATAGCGAGGGCGAATGGCAGGATTGGCTGGTCGATGAGAGCGAGAATCAGGAAAGCGTCATCGCCGAGCAGGAAGAGGTCACGGGGCGCAAGGCGCTGCTCGGTTCGGCGCTGAAAACCCTCAACGATCGCGAGCGCCATATCCTCATCGAGCGGCGCCTCCAGGACAACCCGACGACGCTCGAGGATCTCTCGCAGCAATACAACATCTCGCGCGAGCGGGTGCGCCAGATCGAGGTGCGCGCCTTCGAGAAGCTGCAAAAGGCGATGAAGGCGGA
>JAJZBM010000008.1 GCA_021798915.1 Pseudomonadota bacterium | reverse complement strand
CCATCAAGCGGATGGTCTCCAGCGTCGCGTGGTCGAGCCTGCGTCCGTCCCGCTTCATGCCACCTTGAACCGTGTTCTGGCGGCGATGTCAACAGATTTGTCGTCTTAATTACCGACTTGTGAGTAATCCAGGATGGTCGGGCCTTCCGACCCAGCCGGGAGATGTCCGATGGAGCGAGAACCAGGTCTGGCGGACCCGTCCGGCTGGTGGCGGCTGAGTATTGCCGAAGAGGGTTTTCTCGCGGCGAAGCATCCGCGGGCGCGGTTGGCCGCGGCGGTGGAGTTGGTGCACTACCGCCAGACCGGCTGGTTCCTGAAAGCCGCGAGCGATCTACCGGCGGGTGTGGCCGAGCATCTGGCGTATGCGACAGGGACGCAGGCCGGCGATCTGGATGGCTGGCTGTGGTCTGGCCGGACCTCGCGGCGGCACCGCGCGGAAATCCTTGAATTCCTGGGTGTGCGGCGTCTGACCCGGCGTGATCTGGCGGATGCGTCCGCCTTCACCGCGGAGGATCTGTGCCCGCGCGGCCTAACGCGGGCCGCTATGACCGACCGACTGATCGCCTGGTTCTTCGAGCGCAAGATCGAATGCCCCGCCGAAGACGAGCTTACCCGGCTCACCGCCAGCGCGCGGCGGCGGTTCGAGGAGCGTGTGCTCGACACCACGGGCGGATTGCTTTCGGAGGCGCAGAAAACATGGCTGGACGAGCCTCTGTCCGACGCCGACCCGGTGACCGGCTTTACCGGCCTGAAGGCCGATCCGGGCAAGGCTAGCAGGCGACACTCGACAGCCTGCCCACGCACCATCCCAAGACGGCACGTGCCTATCAGATCCGGCTGGCCTTCCAGGATCTCTACGACCAGCCCTCGGCCAAAGCCGGCGCCGGCTTCCTGAAGAAGTGGTATTTCTGGGCTACCCACAGCCGGCTGGCGCCGATGGTCGATGCCGCCCACACCATCAAGCATCATTGGAATGGCATCCTGCGCTGGTTCGACAGCAGAATCGCCAATGGACTGATCGAGGGCATCAACAGTCTGGTACAAGCAGCCAAGGCAAAGGCACGCGGCTATCGCTCAAGGCCATCGTATATCTGCTCGCCGGAAAGCTCGACCTCAAGCTGCCCGCCTGACGACGTTTCAACCCACACCGAACAGCGAGGAAGCGTATTCCCCGGTCCTCATCACGGGGACCATCTCACTCGGGGAAAGGCAACGTCGCATAATGCTTGGCGACGGCGCCCGGTGTCGTGATCCAGATATCTTCGCGGTGCGCGACGATATGGGCGAGGGCGCGGCGAAGATGGCGGAGACGAAACGGCTGGCCGACGATATAGGCATGCAGCGCGATTCCCATCACCAGCGGCTGCGCCACACTCTGCGCCAGCATTTCCTCGAATTGATCGATGATCATGTCAGCGAATTCGGCGGCGCCGGCACGGCGCACGGCGATCGCCGGAATGTCATTGATCTCCTGCGGGTAAGGGACCGAGAGAATCGGGCCGGAACGCGTTTGCATCCAAACGGGTTGATCGTCATGGCACCAATCGAGAAGATAATCATAGCCAGCCTCCTTGAGGAGGTCCGGCGTCACTTGGCTTTGCGCGAGCCAGGGGCCGAGCCAGCCGCGCGGACGCAAGTCCGACCAGGCGGCGATACGCGCCGTCGCTTCCGCGATCAGCGCGCCTTCGCCCGATTCCGGCAACACCGATTGGCGCTCGGAATTAGTACGGCCATGACCGACGACCTCGTCACCGCGGGCAAGAAAAGCCGCGGCAAGAGACGGGCAATGATCGAGGATGAAGCTGTTGAGCAAAACCGCGATCGGCAAGTCGAGTTTCTCGAAAAGCTCGAGCAAACGCCAGGCCCCGACCCGATTGCCATAGTCCCGCCAGGCGAAATTCGGCACGTCCGGCGCCGGGCCGCCGGGAATGAGCTCCGCGCCCAAACCTTCCCCGAACGCGAAATGCTCGAGATTGAGCGCAACATAGACGGCAAGCCGCTTGCCCTCTGGCCAGCAGAAATCCGGCCGGTCATTGATCGCGCGATAAGCGTAACGGCCGTGTGTGCGAAGCGTCATGATCAGGCGGCCTGGATGCGGGTGATGCTTTCGGCGTCGTGTCCGGATATAACGAAAAAGTCGATGTCACGACACACGCGGTCGATTTCGCGCGTGATGCCGAGAATTGTAATATCCAAAAAAGACATTGGGCATTTTCTCCTTTTCAGATGATTGATGACGCGACCCGACTTGCCGCCATGCCGCCGAGATAGGCGGCGGCGAGATCGCCATCGGCGGCCAGTTGCGCGGCCCGCCCGGCGCGCGTGACGCGGCCGTTTTCGAGGACGATGGCGCGATCGGCGATGCCGAGCGCGAGCGTTGCCATCTGATCGACGACGACCATGGTCAACCCCTCGTTGGCGAGAGCGGCAAGATCCGCGAACAGGCGCTCGGCGATCCGGGGCGCGAGACCGAGCGAGGGTTCGTCGAGCAAGAGCAGGCGCGGGCGTGCGAGCAGGCCACGGGCGATCGCCAGCATCTGTTGCTCGCCACCGGAGAGGAGCCCAGCACGCTGCCGAGCGCGCTCGGCAAGGCGGGGGAAACGGGCAAAAACCGCCTCCAGCTCGTCATCATCCGGCCACGCGCGGCGGGCGAAGGCGCCGAGACGGAGATTGTCGCGCACCGAAAGTTCAGGAAACACCTGCCGCCCCTCGGGCACCAGAACCAACCCGCGCGCGGCGAGGGCGGCGGCTGAAAACCCGGTCACCGCCATCCCCTCGAACTCGACCGACCCGGACGAGGGGGACAGTAAACCGACGATGGCCGCGAGTAGCGTCGATTTGCCGGCACCATTGGCACCGAGAATGGCGAGAGTTTCGCCCGCGTTGATCGAGAAGGACACGCCCGCCACCACCGGCGCGCCACCATAGCCGGCGGCCAGCCCGGCGACGTTGAGCATCACCGCTTGTCCAGGCGCCGGCGCGACCGGGGAAGCGATGGGCGCTGCCCTCGGGCTGCCGAGATAGGCCGCCCGCACGGCCGGATCGGCTTGCACCACATCGGGCGGGCCGGTCGCGATCACCCGCCCCTGATCCAGCACCACCACTTGGTCGGAGAGTTCCATGACCAAGGTGAGATCATGCTCGATCAACACCACGGCGACCCCAGCGGCGGCGATGTCGCGCAGCAGCCGGGCGAGCGGCCCTCGCTCGGCCACGGTCAGCCCAGCGGCCGGCTCATCGAGCAGCAGAACCCGCGGCCGGAGCGCCAAGGCGCGAGCGATCTCCACCTGCCGCCGCGCCCGCGGCCCGAGAGTGCCGGCGCGCATCGCCGCGTCGCCGTCATAGCCGACACTGGCGAGCAGCCGATGAGCGATTTCAGCGGGCGCCGCGCCGAGCCGGCGCCTGCCCGGCAGCGCCACCCGAACAGTATCGAGCGCACTCAAGCCATCGAACAGCAGCGCCGTCTGAAACCCGCGCGCAAGCCCGCGTCGCGCCCGATTGCGTGCGTCGAGCCCATCGATGGCGCGGCCCGCGAGCAGGATATGCCCAGCATCGGCGCGGTAAAAACCGGATAGAAGATTGAGCACGGTCGATTTACCGGCGCCATTCGGGCCGATCAGCGCGGTGATCGCGCCGGGCCGAAACCGTGCCGAAAACCCGTCCACCGCCCGTAGCCCGCCGAAGGCGAGCGCGAGGCTTTCGGCCACGAGCCCGTTGCTTGCCGCCTGTGCCGCCTCGCCAAGCCCGAGAAAGGCGGTGAGATCGAACGGAATTGTCGCCGGGACCACCCGCGCGCGGCGCTTTGGCCCAAAACGCGAGATCACGCCAGCGATGCCGGATGGCGCGATCAGCAAAACGATCAGCAACAGCAAGCCGACGAAGAGCAGACGATATTCCGCGAGCCCCGCCAGCATCTCCGGCAGCAAAACGACGATGACGGCGCCGAAAGCCGGCCCCAGTGTCGCGCCGGTGCCGCCCAGCATCACCGCGAGAACGTCGAGAATGGAGGCCGAGAGGGGAAAGGTCTCGGGACTGATAAAGCCGATGAGGGGCGCGAATAATCCACCTGCGAGCCCGCCGAGCCCAGCGGCGATGGCGAAGGCGAGACATTTCAGCGCAACCGGATCGAGCCCGATCGCGGCGGCCGCGGCTTCGCTGTCGCGCACTGCGGCAAGGGCGAGACCGAGCCGGCTGCGGGCAAGCGCGGCATAGGCGAGAAGGGTCGCCGCCGCGATCAGCACGATTAGCCCCGCCAGCGTCTGCGTTCGCGCCTCGCCCCAGGGGAGCGGCACGCTCGCGCCGAGGGCGACGCCATTGGCGCCGCCGGTCAGGACTTTGCCAATGATGATGCCGTGTTCGACCACGAACGCGAAAGCGATGGTGATCATGGCGAGATACGGCCCTTTGAGCCGCATGGCGGGCAAGGCGAGAAGAAAGCCGCAGAACGCCGCGATCGCAACGCCGAGCGCGAGGGCTGGCCAGAACAGCGCGGGGGCATTCGCGGTGACGAGGGCGACGGTGTAGGCGCCGATCGCCTGAAACGCCACCTGCCCGATCGAGATCTGCCCAGAAAGCCCGATCAGAACATTGAGGCCGACGCCAATGATGGCGACTATGCCAACCTCGCCGAGCACCAGTGCCTGATAATCGTCGAGCCACCCCGCCGACAGCGCAAGCGCGACGGCGAGGCCGACACCACCTGCGACACCCCCACGTGGCGCGCGCCGCATATCAGACCTTGCGCGCCGGCGCCCGGCCAAAAAGACCATGCGGGCGAAGATAGAGCGCGACAATGACGAGCCCGAAACTCGCCATCACCGTCGCCCCGGAGCCGACGAAAGCGGTGGCGAACGCCTCGGCGAGGCCGAGCAATAGCCCGGCGAGCACAACACCCCAAGGGGTCTCCAGCCCGCCGAGAATAGCTGCGGCAAATCCCTTGATGCCGAAAACGAAGCCCATATCGGCCGTGACATTGGTAAGCGGCGCGATCAGAACACCCGCGAGCCCGACCAAAGCAGAGGACAAAGCGTAAGCAAAAACCGTCACTTTGGTCGCATCGATGCCCATAAGTTGGGCGGCACGCGGATTTTGCACCACGGCGAGCAGGGCTTTGCCCAGCGGGGTTGCCCGTGTCGCCACCAAAAACACTCCGGCGAGACCGATCCCAGTCAATAGGATTACGATATGGAGCGGCAAGACGCCGACACCGAACAGCATGACCGGATGACGCGCCAGCGCCGATGGCATGCCACGTGGCTCCTTGCCGAACAGAAACATCGCCGCGTTCTCGACCAGCATCCCGGCAGCAACCGTTGCCATCAGCCAGGAGTCGGAACCGCGAGCACGGAAAGGTCGCACCGCGATCCGTTCCAACACGATGCCAAAGCCGGCGCAGCCGATCAGCGCCGTCGCGATCGCGAACGGCATCGGCCAGCCTAGGGTTACTCGCAGTGAAAACACGACCACCGCGCCCAGCATCATCACGCTGCCCTGCGCGAAATTCACGCTTCGCGACACGACCCAGGTGATATGGTAGCCGAGTGCGAGCAGGCCATACATGGCGCCGATGGCAAGCCCGCTGATGACAGAGGCGGCAAACATCCGCGTTACTGCACCGGCACGATCTTATTCTCGGCGAAATGGACCATGATGTAATCATCAGCGCCGAGCGCATCGTGATTGGCAGCGGTGAAGGCGGGCGCGTAGCGCTTGATCAGCCCGTCATAGGGAGGCAGCGCTTCGAGGGCTGCCTGGATGGCCGGCCCTTCCGTCGATCCTGCCTTAGCGATGGCGAGCGCGAGAAGATGCATCGCGTCATAGGCGTCAGCAGTGCCAACCGGAGCGATGATATCCTCAGCCCCCTTGATCGCCGGATATTTCTTCTCGAGCGCGGCCAACACCGCCTCGCCCCGCGCGCTCGATTTGAAAAAACTATAGGTCTGAATAAACGCAACCTTCTCGGCCGACGGCCCGGCGAGTTCGGGAAAACGCCCGCCGGAAATTCCCCAATGCGAAATCACCGGAACGGCCCAGCCCATGCGGTCGAGCGAACGGATCACCTCGGCCGCAGGCGCGGCGTTGCCGACCAAGATGATGGCGTCCGCGCCCGCCATCTTGAGCCGTGTGAGTTGCGGGGTCATGTCGGTATCGCCGGACTCAAAACTCTCGGCGCCAGTCACGGAAACACCGGCAGCCTTGGCGGCGGCCTCGAGCCCGGCACGGTTCGACTCCCCCCATGGGTTATCGATCAACATGAGCCCGGGACGCTGCGCCTTGGCGATGGTGACAGTGTAGCGCATTAGGCGTTGATCGACCAAGACATCGACGGCGGAGACCCGAAAGACGTAATTCGGATTGGCGCCATTCCGCGTGATCGCGGTGCCCGCCGCCCAGACGCCGATGAACGGCGTTTTCTCCTTGTTCGCGATCGGCACGAGCGCGACCGAGACCGGTGTGTCGATGCCGCCAAAAAAGGCGGCAACATGCTCACGTGAGATCAATTCGCGCGCCGCCGCAATCCCCTTGCCGGGATTCGACTCGTCATCCCGCCGCACCAGCGTCAAAGGGCGGCCGAGCACACCGCCCGCCTGGTTGATCTCATCAATGGCAACCGCGAGTCCGCGCGTGATCGCCTCGCCCGACGCGGCCGATTGGCCCGAAAGCGCCGCGACGAGACCGACCGGGATGGATGCCGGTTCGGCTGCACTGGTGAAATGCGGGGCAAATGTGAGCGCGGCAAACGCCAGTGCGCGCGAGATGCTGGCCGTAGTAAGGCGGCGAAACGGTGTGGAGAAGACCATGGCGATTATGAGTTCCCATTTTGTCATCGGGTGAAACTCCGACGAAGGCACTGTTTACCAAGCACATTAAGCAAATGGCCAAGCACATTAAGCAAATTCTGGGCCAACGGCGGCGGCAGATCCCGCCCACGCTCGGACCATCCTTCTGGCATGTAAATTGCCTATTTTGTCCTGCGTAATTTGGTTCGCGTTTTTCCGTTCCAGTGGGGGCACTCATGAAGCGCGTCGTCATCCAGTCAACACGCAAAGCCTGGCAGGCAAAGGAAACTCTGAAAAAGGCCCGTTCACCTCGCAGGTTTATTTTCGGCCAAATTTTCGAACGCAACATGAACGGGCTGGTTCAAGCCACCTCGGTTTGACGTGACGCGGCGTTGAGCCGGCTAATCGTCGCGGGATGCACCTGGAACAATCGGGCGACCTCGGCTGCGGGCCGGCCGGCGGCGAGCATGCTGAGGATTTCCACGCGCTGCGCGGGGGTGAATTTTGGTCGCCGCCCGCCGTGACGGCTTTCCGCGCGGGCCGCTTTGAGTCCAGCCTGAGTGCGCTCCTTCATCATTTCGCGCTCGTATTCCGCGAACGCGCCGAGCATCTGCATCATGATCCGCTCGGCGGGCACGGTCGTGTCGATCGATTCTGTCAGTGAACGGAACCCCGAGCCGGCGGCGCTGATTCGCTCCAGGATCAGCAGAAGATCCTTGAGAGATCGCGACAGGCGGTCGAGTTTCCAGACGACGAGCACGTCGCCCCGTTCCAGCCGTGCGAGCAGCCGGGTCAGTTCCGGACGGTCCCAGCGGTCGCCGAAGGCGCGTGCCTCATGGATGCGCCGACAGCCCACTGCCTCCAGCGCGCTGACCTGGGGTTTGAGATCCTGCCCCTCCGCCCGTGAGACCCGGGCGTAGCCGATCAGGACCGGTTCCGTTGCGTTATTCGGTTGCTTTTCAGGTTTGTTTGGCAACCGGTTTTTGCGCGGCGCAACGCTTTGTTTCGCCTGGGGTTGCGCAGGCGCCGTACAAACGATCGTTTGCGCACGCCCCATCACGCCGCGACCTGCTGCTCGAAGTCGATCCGCCGACTGAGATCGGCGGTCAACCGGCCATAGGGGTTGATGTGGGCATGAATCGCCGGCGTCAGTGCCCGGTGATCCTCTGACGTCATCCGTTCAAGCCACGCGGGCTCGGTCAGGTTCCGTTGCAGCATCAGCGTGTTCACATAGATCAGACAGTTTTACAAAAGCTGCAGCGTGAGCACGGAAAGTTCCTGATCCTCCAGCCGGTTGCTCGCGATCTCCCCGCCCTTGCCGAAGAAGATGAAGCCCTGCGCGCCGTTTCAGTTTTCTACGGAAGGTTTGATCAGCGGGTTCTCGATGGCTCAGGCCCGGCCATTGGCCAGAAGACAGGGCGAAACCGCTCCGACCGACACGAAATTTCTACCTCTTTCATCCAGTTCCGCGGCAATCGTTCACGCACCATGAACAGGTTTGCCAGCGCGCAGGTCACGAACAGCCGGTGCGCGTTCTTGTCCAGCCCCCGATAGCGGACCTTGCTGAAGCCGAAGACCCGCTTGATCACCCCGAAGCCGTGTTCGACCTTGGCCCGGACCTTCGACTTCGTGCGATTGCGCGCCCGCTGCACCGGGTTCACCCCCCCCGCGATGACGATACCGTCGGTTGGTGAAATCCCGCGCGTTCGGCGCGGCATCCCGGATCGCCCGCCTTCTCTTGGTTCTTGGTCGAACTCGGCGCGTGGATGATGGTCGCATCGACGATCGTGCCCCGCGACAGCTTCAGCCAGTGCTGCTCGAAAAGTTTTTGGTTCTTTTTTTCGGAAAAGAACAATTTTTCATTCTCACCTGACGCGATAAAAATCGATCATCACGGCGCGTGCGGCGCGGGCGCCGGAGCAGACGAAGAGGCTTTCGCTGAGCCAGCGATGCGGCCCCGATGGCGCTTCGAAGCATGGCGCGCCGCGGAAATAATAGAGCGCCGGATCGACCACCTCGCCCGCCGCGAGCCGCGCCATCACCGCCGCCGGCCCGTGCCGCAACGCCCGGTTGACGATGGTGACCACCGTGCCGTCGCTGATCCGCATGGCGTAGCGCGCGACCAGCCGGGTGATCGTCCCCTCCTCCTCGATCAGTTGCCAATCGGCGCCCAGCGTCAGCACCTCGCCGACCAGGCGCGGGCCGCGCACCGCGCCGCCGAGGATCGGGATGATGCGCCGCCGGAACCCCGCCGTGCCGCCGGCCTCGATGGCGGCGCCGACCGTGACCTCGGCGGTGAAAACGGCTTCCAGTGTCGGTTCTGTCGGCGTCATAGTGTCACTGTCCTTCCGGATTGCGGGGCCACCCTGACTTCGGGCGCCATTGCGCTATAGTTTCCCATGATCTCGTTGAACCTGGGAGGAAAAAATGATCGACACACGCGGCTTTGCCCCGCTCGGCCCGCTCGCGGACTGGGTCTATCCCGACCCCCGCGTGGAGCGACTCGACCGGCGCTTTTCGGCGCTGATCGGTAATGGCTATATCGAGCGCATCGCGACCGGCTGCCGCTGGGCCGAGGGGCCGGCCTATTTCCGCGCCGGGCGTTATCTGGTGTGGAGTGACATCCCCAATAACCGCCAGCTCCGCTGGCTAGAGGATGACGGCCATGTCAGCGTCTTCCGCGCCCCCTCCAACAACAGCAACGGCAATACCGTCGATCGCGAGGGCCGGTTGATTTCCTGCGAGCATGGGACGCGGCGGGTAACCCGCACCGAGCATGACGGCACGATCACCGTGCTCATCGACCGGTTCGAGGGCAAGCGCCTCAATTCCCCGAACGATGTCATCGTCGCCTCCGATGGCGGCGTCTGGTTCTCCGACCCCAATTACGGCATCAAGGGCCATTACGAGGGCAACAAGGGCGAGGACGAACTGCCGCACAACGTCTATCGGCTCGACCCGGTGACGGGGTATGCCAAGGTGGTCGCGGATGATTTCGTGCAGCCCAACGGCCTTGCTTTCTCGCCCGATGAAAAGCGGCTTTATATCGTCGATAGCGGCGCGACCGATGGTGGGCCCGCGCATATCCGGGTGTTCGACGCCGATGTGACGAGCGGCAAGCTGCGCAAAAGTCGGGTTTTCGCCGAGAATTTCGCCCCCGGCTTCACCGATGGCCTGCGCACCGATATCGACGGCAATGTCTGGTGCAGCATGGGTTGGGCGGCGGCGAGCGAGCACGGGGTGCGCTGCTACGCCCCGAACGGCGACCTGATCGGCAAGATCCACCTGCCGGAATCCGCCGCCAACCTGACCTTCGGCGGCGCCAAACGCAACCGGTTGTTCATCTGCGCCAGCACCTCGGTCTATAGCCTTTACGTCGAGACCCAGGGCGCAGCGGTGCCATAAGAAAAGAGAAGAAGATCTTCTTTTTCTGAAGAAAAAGAAGCAAAAAGACTTTCTTTCCGTTTTCTCGGCGTGGCAAATCTCCTCAGAGAGGGCAGTGCCGCAGGCACTGCCCAACGGATAAAAGTTTTTTGGTTCTTTTTTTCAAAAAAGAACCTTTTACTTGCTTTCCCCTGGCCCGATCAGGGGAATGACCTTGCCTGTGAAAGCATTATCACGGAGTTCGGCGGGGATGGGGGAGCGGTTGCGCAGGAACACCGTCTCCGCCGGGCCGTCATTGGTGAAGCGGTTGCCGGTGAGGGTGATGGCGCCGTCGGGATGTGTCACGCCCTCTTCGCCGATCGCGATGGCGGTGCCGGTATTTTCGGTTTTCGGACCTTTTTCGAGGGTATTGCCGCGCATCAGGAGGGCGCCGCCATTGGGCAGATCGACGAGATAGCTCGCTGTGCCGTGCTGCCCGTCGGTGATCGTATTGCCGATCAGCTCGGTCGCGCGGGCGCGGGATTTGATGTGATGGCCGTCATGGGTCTCGAAAAAGCGCGAGCCGAGGATGGAGAGTTTGGCGAGATCGTTGACATAGATGCCGTGCGCGCAGACCGGGGCGCAGACGCCGTTATCCGCGAACATGCTGTCCTCGATGCGGATGGTGGCGTGCGGCATGGGCGCGGCGAGGATGCCGTTTTCGTTGTCGATGAAGCGCATGGCGCGGAGGGTGAGATCGCCGCCCTCGGCGCGGATGCCGGCGCCGTTGCGTTCCGGCGCGCGGGCATGGCGCAGGGTGAGACCGGCGATGGTGATATCGGCGCCATCGGTGACGAAAATCGCCTTGCCCTGGCAGATACGGTTTTCGATCACCACGCCCGGCCCGGCGCCGCTGATGGTGAGGTGATCGGCGCGCCAGACGGCGCAGTCCTCATAAACCCCCGGGTCGATCTCGACGCGGTCGCCAGTGGCGGCGATGGCGGCGGCCTGGCTCGGAAGATGGAGGAGCCGGCCCGGCCCGACCAGCAGCGTGCGCGCCTCGCCGCGCCCGACCGCCGCAACCATGAGCACGAGCGCGATCCCGAGCGCCCGCCATGCCATTCGTCCGGTCATCGCCGTCCTCTTTTTTGCCGTGATTGCACAGATTTCGCATTGCCGTTAATGCCGAATTTGCCATCCCCATGGAACATCGCCGCAGGCCCGCCCGGCGCGGACCCGCAACCAGCCGAATACACGACAACGTAAAACGAGCACGCAAACGGTGAAACGCATCTCCCTGGTCGGCGCCGGCTATATCGCCCGCATCCACGCCGAAGCCCTGACCTCCCTTCCCGGCCTCGAGATCGCCGCGGTCATCGACCCGAACGAGGCGGCGGCGCGGCGTCTCGCGCGCGCGTTCGGGGGCGGGGCAGTGTTCACGTCGGTCGAGGCGGCGCTGGCGGCGGGCGGCTTCGATGCCGCCCATGTCCTGGTGCCGCCGCCGCTGCATCACGTGGTCGCGGCGCCCCTGATCGAGGCCGGGATTCCGGTGCTCCTCGAAAAACCCCTCGCCATCTCCTCGGGCGATGCGGCGCGGCTGATCGAACGGGCGGCAACGCGCGGGGTCGCGCTCGGCGTCAATCAGAATTTCGTCCATCACCCGGCGTTTCTGCGCCTCCGCCGCGCGCTGGCGGCGGGGGAGATCGGGCGGCCGCGTTTCGTGAGCTGCCTCTATAACGTGCCGCTCCGCCAGCTCGCCGCCGGCCAATTCGGCCATTGGATGTTTCATGCGCCGGGCAATATCCTGCTCGAACAGGCGGTGCATCCGCTGTCGCAGATCGCGGCACTCGCCGGCCCGATCGGCGCGGTGCGGGCGCGCGCCGGGGCGAGCGTCGCCCTCGCGCCCGGGGTGGATTTTTTCCCCGCCCTCGATGTCTCGCTCGCCGGCGCCCGGCTTCCGGCGCAGCTCCATTTCGCGGTCGGGCAATCCTATCCCTTCTGGCGGATCAGCGTCATCGGCGATGACGGGGTATTGAGCGCCGATATCCTCACCAATCGCTGCACGCGCGAGGGGCGGACGCGCTGGCTGGACGCGCTTGATCATGCCCTCTCGGGGACGCATCTCGCGGCACAGATCGCCCGCGACAGTCTCGGCAACCTTGCCGGCTACGCGCGTTCGATGCTGCGCCTCGGGCCGCCGAGCGACGCATTCTTCCTCAGCATGAAAGGCAGTATCGCCGCCTTCCACGCAGCTCTCGCGGCCGGGGCGCGCCCGGAGCTGGACGGCGCTTTCGGCGCCGCACTGGTCGAGACCTGTGAGCGGATCGCGGCGGTTTTCCCGCCGGCGCAACCGGCCCCAGCGCCGCGGCGGGAGGACACGGATGCGGGCCTCCCGGCCGATATCGCGGTGCTCGGTGGCACCGGCTTCATCGGCCGGCATCTGGTCGCGCGGCTGGTCGCGGCGGGGAAGCGGGTTGCCGTCATGGCGCGCTCGGTGCGCAATTTGCCGGCGATTTTCCATGACCCGGCGGTGTCCCTCCATCGCGGTGACATCAACGATGCCGAGGCGGTGGCGCAGGCGATCGGGACGGCGCCGGTGGTCGTCAATCTCGCCCATGGCGGCGGCGGTGGCAGTTTCGAGGAAATCCGCCGTGCCATGGTCGGCGGTGCCGAGACGGTGGCCGCGGTCTGTCGCGCGCGCGGCGTCGGCCGGCTGGTGCATATCGGCTCGATCGCCGGGCTCTATCTCGGCCCGCAGGCAGCCCCGGTGACCGGGGCGACCCCACCCGACCCCGAGGCCGAGAAGCGCGCCGATTACGCCCGCGCCAAGGCGATCTGCGATCGCGTTTTGCTGGCTGAAAATGGCCGCGACGGGTTGGAGATCGTCATTCTCCGCCCTGGCCTGGTGGTCGGCGCCGGCACCTCGCCGTTCCATAGCGGGCTTGGCGTCTATAACAATGAGCAGCATTGCCTGGGCTGGAATGACGGGCGCAACCCGTTGCCCTTCGTGCTCGCAGGCGACGTCGCCGCGGCCATCGCCAGCGCCTGCACCGCCCCGGGGATCGGCGGGCGCGCCTTCAACGTGGTTGGTGATGTCCGGCTCGATGCCCGCGACTATACCGCAGCCCTCGCCGCCGCGCTCGGCCGGCCGCTCCGCTTTCATCCGCAATCGCCGCTCTGGCTTCTACTGGTCGAGCGCGGAAAATGGCTGATCAAGCGGCTCGGCGGGCGGCGCGCCGCGGCGCCGAGCTGGCGCGATCTGCTGTCGCGTGGCCTTCGCGCCCGCTTCGACTGCACGGATGCCAAGCAGGCGCTCTCCTGGCAGCCGGTCGCCGATCGCGCCGCCTTCCTCGCCGCGGCGTTTGACGCGACGGCGCAATGACGCCGCCGCTTCTCCTCCACGTGTTCTCGACCTTCGCGGTCGGCGGGCCGCAGATGCGCCTCGCCGCGCTGGCCAATCATTTCGGCACCCGCTATCGCCATGCGATCATCGCGATGGACGGCGATACCGCCTGCCGCGCCCGGCTCGCCCCCGGGCTCGACGTCACGTTTCCGGACAATCCGCTGCGCAAAGGGGCGACGCTCGCCAATCTCCGCCGCATCCGGGCGCTGCTCGGCGCCATCCGGCCCGATCTCCTGGTCACCAGCAATTGGGGTACGATCGAATGGGCGATGGCCAATGCGTTGGTCGGCGTCCCGCATCTCCACATGGAGGACGGTTTCGGCCCCGAGGAGCGGGCGCGGCAGATCGCGCGGCGGGTCTGGCTGCGGCGCCTCTTTCTGCGCCGCGCGACGGTGATGCTGCCTTCGGAAACTCTCTATCGCATCGCCGCCCAACGCTGGCGGCTGCCGCGACGGCGGCTTCGCTATGTGCCGAACGGGGTCGATCTCGCCCGCTTCGCCCCCGGCGCGCGCGGCACGCCACCCTGGGAGAATGACGGCGCGCCGGTGATCGGCACCGTCGCCGCCTTGCGGGCGGAAAAAAATCTCTCCCGCCTGATCGCCGCCTTCGCCGAGTTGCCGCCGTCTGTTCTGCTGGTCATCGTCGGCGACGGTCCGGCGCGGGCGGCGCTGGTGGAGGAGGCGGCGTCGCGCGGGCTTGGCGGGCGCGTCCATTTCACCGGCGCGATCGCCGAGCCGGCCGAGCTTTATCGGTTTTTTGATGTTTTCGCGCTGTCCTCGGATACCGAACAGATGCCGCTTTCGGTGCTGGAGGCGATGGCGAGCGGGTTGCCGGTTTGCGCGACCGATGTCGGCGATGTGCGGGCGATGCTGGCGCCGGCGAACGCACCTTATGTCGTCGCACTGAACGCAACCGCCCTGGCCGGGGCAATGGCGCGGCTGCTCGCCGAGCCCGGACAGCGCGCGGCGATCGGGGCGGCGAACCGGGCACGGGCCGAGCAGGTTTTCGACCAGCGGGCGATGTTTTCCGCCTATGACACGCTATTCGGCGGCGCGGGCGGGCGCGAAGAGAAGGAACGGGCGGGATGAGCGAGATTTTTCTGGTCACCGGCGGCGCCGGGTTCATCGGCTCGCATCTGGTCGCGGCCCTGCTCGCGGACGGGCATCGGGTGCGGGTGGTCGATGATCTCTCCACCGGGCGGCGCGAGAACCTGCCCGACGGCGTCACCTTCATCGAGGGCTCGATCACCGACCCGGCGCTGATGCGGAGCGCCGCTATCGGCATCGCCGGCTGTTTCCACCTCGCCGCCATCGCGTCCGTCGAGCGCGGGATCGAGGCGTGGCTCGCCACCCACCAGGTCAATCTCGGGGGTCTGATCACCCTGTTCGAGGCGATCCGCGCCCTTCCGGCGCCGGTGCCGGTGGTGTATGCCTCCTCGGCGGCGGTTTACGGCGATGCCGCCACCTTGCCGATCACCGAACAGACGGCAACACGGCCGCTTTCCGCCTATGGCGCGGACAAGCTCGGCTGCGAGCAGCATGCCCTGGTCGCCAGCCACGTGCATGGCATCCCGACGCTCGGGCTGCGTTTTTTCAACGTCTATGGGCCACGCCAGGATCCGCGCTCGCCCTATTCGGGGGTGATTTCGATCTTTTGCGACCGCCTCCGCGCCGGCCAGCCGATCGCGGTGTTCGGCGATGGCGGGCAGACGCGCGATTTCGTCTACGTCGCCGATGTGGTGGCCGCGCTCGGTGCGGCGATGGCCGGGCTGCGGGGCGCGCCGGCCGCGGTTTCTCCCGCTTCGGTATTCAATGTCTGCACCGGGCGCGCGACCTCGGTTCGCGACCTCGCCGAGACCATCGCCGGGCTTTGCGGGCGCCGCGCGGATATGCGTCTCGCGCCGGCGCGGAAGGGCGAAATTCGCCACTCGGTCGGCGCGCCGGAGGCGCTGCGGGCGGCACTTGGGCTCGGTGAGCCGGTGCCGCTCCGCCAGGGGCTTGCGGCGACCCTGAACTGGCTCGCGACGGAAGCAGTCAGATGATCGCGGCGATCAAACGCTCGGCGGCGAAGAGAATGATCGCCCAAAGCGCCAGGGAGAGCGCGACGATCAGCGGCAGGGCGAATTTCCACGGCAGTTTCGCATCGTCCCGGTGCCGCGCGCGGGCCTGCTGGCCGCGCTCATACGGAACGTCTTCCGGCCGCCGTTCCGCCTCGTCGCGCGGCAAATGCGTCCCGGAAAGGGGAGAGAGCTTGAACATCTCGGGAAGCGTATACATGGCAAATAGTTAACTCCTGATTATGATCGCCCCCCATCCCTGTCCGCGCCGGGTGTGGCCGCGGAATTTCGATCATCCATTAGGTCACGTAATGATATGAGAGAACAAATCAACCCAAACCCAACCCCGAATGGTCGAAACTTTCCATCAAATACTTGCGAGATTTCGGCGCGAGCGCGGAAAATGTTGAGCCGGGCGAGTCTGCCGACAAAAAATGATTTATCTTTGATCGGGATCAATTATTTCATTTCCATCCCGTGTATTCCCTCCCCGGTCCCCCGGTAGTATGGCGCCATGGACGAACCGATGATCCGACAAGGCGTGATCCTCGCCGGCGGAATGGCGAGCCGCCTCGGCCCGCTCGCCGAGACCACTCCGAAGCCGATCCTGCCGATCGGTGACCGGCCGTTCCTCGCCTGGCTGATGCGCGAGATGATCCGCTTCGGCATCACCGATTTCATTCTCCTCGCCGGCCACCTCGCCGAGCGGCTGCGGGAGGCGATCGAGCCGATCCGGCGCACTCTGCCGCGCGCCGTCACCATCACGGTCTCGGAAGAGCCCGAGCGCGCCGGCACCGGCGGCGCGGTGTTTCATGCCCGCGCTCACCTCGCCCCGCATTTTCTGCTTTGCAACGGGGATTCGCTGTTCGACTGCAACCTCGCCCGGCTGCTCGGCGCCCCCCCCGGCGGGCTCGCGCGCATCGTGCTCCGCGCCGTCCCCGATGCCAGCCGCTATGGCGTGGTGACGCTCGATGGCGAGCGCGTCACCGCTTTCGCCGAGCGGCCGCAGCACGGCGGCGCCGGGCTGATCAATGCCGGCCTCTACCTGATGTCGCGCGAGATCGTCGCGCATCTCACGCCGCGCGGCTCGCTGGAGCGGGACGTCCTTCCCGCCCTCGCCGCGCGCGGGGAATTGCGCGGGCTGGTCGCCCATGGCTATTTCCGTGATATCGGCATCCCCGCCGATCTCGCCCGCGCCGCCACCGAGATCCCCCGCCAATTGCACCGCAAGGCGCTTTTTCTCGACCGTGACGGGGTGATCAATGTCGATCACGGCTATGTCGGCACACGCGAGCGGTTCGTATGGGTGCCGGGCGCGCAGGCCGCGATCCGCGCCGCGACCGAGGCCGGCTGGCATGTTTTCGTCGTCACCAACCAGGCCGGAATCGCGCGCGGCTTCTATGATGAGGCAGCGGTCGCCGCTCTCCATGCCTGGATGGTCGCGGCGCTGCGGCAGGCGGGCGGCAATATCGACGATATCCGCTTCTGCCCCTATCACCCCGAGGCGCCGATCGCCGCCTATCGCCGGGAAAGCGACTGGCGCAAACCCGGCCCCGGGATGATCCTCGATCTGATCCGCGCCTGGGAGATCGATCCCGCCCGCGCCCTTCTCGTCGGCGACAAGGAGAGCGACATGGCGGCGGCGGCTTCGGCCGGGATACGCGGTCTTTTGTTTCCCGGCGGCGACCTCGCCGCCTTTCTCGCCCCCCATCTCATCCCTCCCACCCTGACGGCGGAGTGCTGATCATGCTCGCGACCTCCCAACCCGCCCCCGGCGCCGTGGTGCGCGCGCGGGTTCCGCTTCGCCTCGGGCTTGCCGGGGGCGGCACCGATCTCAACCCCTATAGCGAGGCGCATGGCGGTGCCGTCCTCAACATCACCATCGACCGCTATGCCTATGCCTTCATCGAGCCTTCCGCCGACGGGCGCACCCATTTCATCGCCCCCGATCTCGAAGCGGAGGAGAGTTTTCCGGCCGAGGACATGAATTTCCAGGGCGCGCGGCTCGTGCTCCATGCCGGGGTCGCGCGGCGGCTGATCGCCGAGCACGGGGGCGGGCGGATGGCGCCGTTTCGCCTCACCTCGTTCGTCGATGCGCCGCCGGGTTCCGGCCTCGGCTCGTCCTCGGCGCTGGTCGTGGCCCTGGTGGAGGCGTTCGTTGCCCGTCTCGCCGCCCCGCTCGGCCCCTATGACATCGCCCATCTCGCCTATGAGATCGAGCGGATCGATCTCGGCCTCGCCGGCGGCAAGCAGGACCAGTATGCGGCAACCTTCGGCGGCGCCAATTTCATCGAATTCCTTCCCGGCGACCGGGTGATCGTCAACCCGCTCCGGGTCACGCCGGCGATGCTGAACGAGCTGGAAACCTCGATGGTGATCTGTTTCACCGGCGTCTCCCGCGCCTCGGAGACCATCATCGCCGAGCAGCAGCGCAACATGGCCGCGCCCGATGGGCTGGCGCTGGAAAATCTCCACCGGCTCAAGCACGACGCGATCGAGATGAAGCTCGCGCTGCTGCGTGGGGAGATTTCCCAGATGGCGGACATCCTGAATCGCTCCTGGCGCGCAAAAAAGGGCACCGCCGCCGGGATCAGCACCGGCGTGATCGACCGCCTGCTGGAAAGCGCCTTCGCCGCCGGCGCCATCGGCGGCAAGGTTTCCGGCGCTGGCGGCGGCGGGTTCATGATGTTCCTCGTGCCGCCGACGCGCCGCATGGCGGTGCTGCGCGCCCTCGGCGCCGGGGGCGGGCAAGCCGGCGGGGTGCATTTCACCCAGGGCGGCGCGGAATCCTGGATCATCTAAAAACGGAAAAAAGTTTTTTGGTTCTTTTTTTCAAAAAAGAACGTTCTTTCTTTCTACCCGAAATCAGGAAATTTCTCCGCGACCAGGGCGGCGTAGCCGGCGGCGAGGGCGGCCGGGGCGCGGCTCGCGCGCGCCGTGGTAAGCGCCGCTTGCCGCGCCGCCTGGCACGCCGGATCGGGGGTTTCCACTTCCCGCGCGATCGCCGCCGCCATTTCATCGACATCGTCGACCAGCGTGCCGAGATCGCCGAACCGGGCGAAGAGATCGGCGAGGATGGGGAGACGAAAGCCGATCATCGGCTTGCGGAAGGTGATGGCGTCGATCACCGCGCCGCTCGCCGAGAGCGCGTAATATTCGGGGGCGAGCGGCATCAGAACGTAATGCAGGCTGGCGAGCCTGGTGGTGAACTCGGCGCGCGAAAGACCGCCGTGATCGGGCGCATGGGCGAGGATGGAAAACGGCGCCTGGTCGAGATCGTGGCGGATCATGCCGACGACGTAGAAAGCGACGCGCTCCCCGAACCGCGCCTTCATCCGCCGGGCGATTTCGAGAAAAACCTCGATCCCCTTGTCGCGTGTCGCCTGGCCGATCAGGCCGAAGCGCCAGGGCGGGGCGAAGGGCGGCGCGTCCCCGCCCTCCGCCTCGCCGAGATTGAGCGGCAGCGAAAGCACGTCCGTCCGCGCCCCGGCGCGCGGCAAAATCCGCGCAAGCTCGCGCCGGATCGCCTCTTCGAGGACCAGGAAGCGAAGACGCGGCGGATGCGCGGTGGTGAGCGCCGCGCGGAGATCGAAGGCGCGGGCGAGCGGGTTCCGTGACCGCCAGCCGGTGATTTCGTTGAGATTGCCGTGCAGCCCGATATGGATGCCGGCGATGCGGCGATCGAGCCGGGCGAGGAGGGAGGCGGCGAAAATCGCCGTCGAGGTGGCGGAGAGCAGGAACAGGAACAGACGCTCTCCCGCCGGCGCGCCGGCCAGCGCCCGGCGCAGCGTCGCGACTTCGCGCGCCGCGCGGCGGGCGGAGACGATATGCGTCTTCCCCTGGAGATAGGCGGGATCGGCGGCGGGGAAGAACCCGATTTCTCCCCCACGCGCCGGGCCGAGCAGCGCCCGCAGCGCGTCGAGATGCCCGGCTTCGGCGAAAACGCGCAATTTTTCGCCGGGAAAGGCGCGGGCGATGGTTTCGATGGTCGCGGCGTTGCCGGGCACATGCGCGCGGCCACGCCAGGTCATCTCAAGAATTAGAATCACGAAACGCTCATGTGAAATTGGGAAAACGCTGGTTTATCCCCTATGCTCGCCTGGCGTGAAGGGGAGATGAACGATGGCGGACGATGTCCGGGCGGCGGAGCATCCGGTTTTCGCCTATATCGACGCGATCCGCGGCTACGCCATCCTGCTCGTCATCACTTGCGATCTCACCTTCCGCTATCCCGAACTTCCCTATCCCGTCCATCGCCTCACCGTCCTCGGCTGGCACGGGGTGCAGCTTTTCTTCCTCGCGAGTTGTGTGACCCTCATGCTTTCCTGGCATGGCGAGGTGGCGCGGCGCGGGCGCGCCGATATCGGCGCCTTCTTCCTCCGCCGTATCTTTCGCATCCTGCCTGCCTATTACCTCGGCGGGCTGCTCTATCTCTGGCTCGACCCGCCGGCGCAGGGGTTCGACCTCGCGCAGTTCCTCACCGCTTACGGCTTCGTCAATCTCTGGCACCCGCTGACCGCGCCGACGGTGATCGGCCAATGGCCGGTGATCCCCGGCGGCTGGAGCGTCAGCGTGGAATTCACCTTCTACGCCCTGTTCCCGCTGATCGCGCTCCTCGTCACCACGCTCCGGCGCGCGGTTTTCTTCACGCTCGCGGCCCTGATCCTCGCCATCCTCGCCAACCGGGCGGGATCACGCGTCTGGGGCGGCACCTATTCGCTGCGTGCGGTGGAGGACATCCTCTATTTCTGGTTCCCGAACCAATTGCCGATTTTCGCCCTCGGGACGGTGGTGTTCTTCCTGCTGAAACCCGCGACGCGCCTCATCCCGGCGCGGCACGCGAGCCCGCTCGCGGCGGCGGCGCTGGTGGCGTTCTTCGCGCTCTCCTGGTCACCCTTTCCGCAATGGGCGGGGGAAACCGTTTGGACCCTCGGCACGGCACAGGCCGCCGCCCTGCCGCTTGCCCTCTTCGTCCTCGCCCTCTCACGCGCCACGCCGAAAAACCTCTTCGTCAACCCGGCGGCGGCTTGGGTGGGGAAAATCAGCTTCAGCGCCTATCTCCTCCACTACGCTGCGATCGAGCTTCTGCCCACGCGGTTCCCGCATCTCTTCCACACCGGGGCGAGCGGCGTCACGGCCATCGCCGCCTACGCCGCCGGCTGGATCGCGGTCACGGCGGCCACCTGCCTGGGCGCGTTCTGCACCTATCACGCCATCGAACGCCCGATGATCACCCTCGGCCGCCACCTGATCCAGGTCCGGCGGACACGCCGCGCGGCGCTGGCGGTGGGAGGGGAGTGAGGGGAGGGGTGTTGCCCAGAAAATGTCCGCCGCCGCGATCTGGTCGATAGCGGGTTCGCCGCGCCCGAACTGCTTGCCACGGTGCGCGCTCCCTCCCGGGGCACGAATCGGCGGCCTGTCTCGGCATCACCCCGGCACGGCTCGGTCTGTTCTCCCTGATCCCCGTGTGGGCCGATGATCGGGCCCGCAACGCCACCCAAGGGTTGTGGCCGATTGCTAACCCGGGCCGTCTGAAATGCGTAAAATCGAGCTTAGATACGTCGCCAGCGGCGCCATGATCTGGAGCAGCATGTTGTCCCAGGAAAACCGCGCCGTGATCTCGCGCGCCCGGGCGATGAAATCCGGGCGCCGCTTGGGCGGGTTCTCCTGCACCGCGCGCACCATGCGATAGAGGCTTTCGGGCGAGAACGGGTCGAAATAGAGACAGGCATCGCCGCCGATTTCGGGGAGCGAGGAACTGAAGGAGGCGATCACCGGCGTCCCCGCCGAGAGGCTTTCGAGGACCGGCAGGCCGAAACCCTCGAAGAAGGAGGGATAGATCGTCGCCTCGGCGCCACGGAGCAGCAGATATTTGTCGAAGTCGGAGACGAAGCCGGGAAAAATGATCCGCCCGTCGCGCAGCGCTTTTTCGAGAATGGCGGGCGGGGATTGCGCCTCCAGAAGCCAGCCGGCGCGCCCGGCGATGACGATGCGGGTGGTTTCGAGAATCTCCGGAAACAAGGCGAGGAGTTCGAAGACGCAGCCGATGTTCTTGCGCGGCTCGCGGGTGCTGAGGACGAGAAAATAGGGGTCGCCGCCGAACGGAACGGGGGCGTTCGGCGCCTCGATCTCATACCAGTCCGGCCAGGAGACGCCGTTATAAGCGACGAAAACGCGGTCTTCCGGCGCGCCGAGATAGGCTTTGAGATCATCGACCGTCGCCTGCGAGACGGCAAAGGTGAGGGCGTTGGTGCGGAGATCATCGACCAGCCCCTTCTGGTGGTGGCGGATGTTCTCGATGACGTGGAAATGCGGCGTGATCAGCGTCGAAAGGTCGTGATAGAGGCTGCATTCGATGGGAAAGATCTGCGTCACCCGCTTGACCGAGGGATAGAGGCCGATCGCGGTGTGACGGGTATCGAGGGAGGGCAGCTTGCCGTCTTGCGCCTGGCCGCGAAAAAAATCGCGATGCAGGAACAGGCCGCTGTTCCTCGCCAGGGCGTCGGTCACGGCGGCGGTGGCGACACGATGATATTCATAAAAGAAATGCACCTGGCGCGGGAAGCGCGCGATCAGGGCGCGCGCGAGGCCGGCGGCAGCCACCGGGATCCCGGTCCAATGCTCCTCGAAAAGTGGCGAGACGTCGAAATAGAGCTGCCAGCCGCCGGTATCGAGCATCACCGCGATCTCGGCGAAGCGCTGGTTCATGACAGTCCCCGGCGCGGCGACGCCGCCGGCGCGGCCGCTAGCCTGGCGGTGGGATTGGCCGCCGGTCCGGAGACGGGGGGCTTAACCGCCGGCTTGCCCGCGTCGCGCGGGCGGGTTTTCGGCTTGGCGCGCGCCGGCTCGGTCGCGGCCGGCGCGGCCGCGTTTTCGCCCGCCATCGCCGCCGCGGCCCTATCCGCCTGGATTTTCTCCGCCTGGATTTTCTCGACCGGGACTTCCACCGCGGGGATTTCCGCCAATGTCCGGCGCAGCAAGGCAGCGAGGGCGCGCGCCGAAAGTGTGCCGACGGTGAACAACCGTTCGCCGAACTGATCATCGACGCTGATCAGCCGCGCCTCATCGGCAGCGACCGTGAAGCGTGGCGGAAGCTGGTGCGGTGGCTTCTCCTCGGCCGCGCCCTCGGGCGCCGTCGCGAGCAGGGCGAAGGGAAGACCGAGGGCACTCAGCCGGCGCTCGTTCCATAGCCGATCCGGCGCGTCCGCTTCGAGCCAGGCGATCTCGAACAGCGACGCCAGCGCGGCGGCGGCGCGGTGGGTGGCCAGCCGGGCGACGAGCAGATGCCGGAGATCGGCGGGGGCGGCGTGGAGCAACTGACGGGCGTTCTCGATCACCGCGGTGATCCGGCCGGCATTGTCCTCGGTCTCGTTATAGGGAAACAGCACCAGCCGGCCGATGGTCGCGGCGAGACCGCCCGAATGCGCCAGCTTTTCGACCAGATCGGGAATGATGCTGGCGGGGTGGGCGAGATTCCACGGCACCATGATCATGCGCGGCACCGCCTCACCGCGTTCGCGGGCGACTTCGCGCATCGCGACGACGCCGCGCCAATCGAGCAGCGCCGGCGGCGTGGCGGCGGCCGAGGCTTGCTGCCAGGCGGCGGGATCGTATTCGGCGAAGGAACGGACGATCAGGCCCGAGGCATCGGAGCCGATCACGCGCGCCGCCGCGTCGCGCGCGGGCGGCGGGGGCAGATCGGCGATCGTGAAACCAGGGGCAAGGCATTCGCTGGCGATGGCGCTGCCATCGCTGCGCCGCGGCAGAAAGCTCTGCGGCTGAAAGAGAAGCAACCGCGCCATCGCCGCCGGCAGCCGGCTGCCGCCGCCGAAGGGATGGTGGGTCGGGGTCAATGGCGCGGTGATGCGATGCTCGGCGAGCACCATGACATTATGCGCCCCTTTCACCACCCGGGCGAAATAGGGCATGCCGAAACGAAGATGGGTGAGGACGCCGCGCCCGTCCCAGCCGGTGGCGCGGGCGATATGGGCATGGCTTTCGGGGGTAGAAAAAATCTCCGGGGCGGGGGCCAGGAACAAGGTCCGGCCGAGCGCTGCGATCTGGCTCGCGAAAGCCTGCATCTGCGCCTCCCATCCGAACAAAACCTGGCGCGGCTGGCAATCGACGAACAGCACCACCGCACCGGCGGCGCAACGCCCGAGCGGCGCACTCGCCAGCAGGACGCCGCTGTCGCCGAGTGAATCCGGCATTTCCTTCGTTGCCGCCGCAAAACCGTTCGATTGCGCCCGACTCGATCCAGGAGAGTGTTCCATGTGGCGATTAATATCCACTTGCGAGGGAAACCTGCCGTCAACGCCTGTCACTATCGGGGGATTGCGCGCCGATGAAAATGGAAATCCTGACCATTCTCCTCAAAAAAAGATATACCGACTACGATGATTGGTTTATGCCGAGAAGCAGGCTCGTTCGCAAGCGTAGAAAATCAACTCAATCATGATCGCCAGCCTCCCGTCCGCCCCTTTGCCAATGCCGGTTTTCGAAGGCGGTATCGACGGTTTCACGCGCGATGGCTTCATCGCCGGTTGGGCTTGCCGCCCGGGCGTCGTCACGCGTTGCCATGTGCGGGTTTTGTGGGAGGGCGAGGTTCTCGGTGAGGCAGTTGCGGAATCGTTCCGCACTGATCTCCTGCACGCCGGCAAAGGGCTCGGCCATTGCGGCTTCTTTGCCCGCCTGCGCCGCGAATTGCCGCCCGGGGAGCATGTGTTCTCGCTCGCCGTGGTGCCAGAGGACGGTCTCGAGATCGAGATCGCGCGCGATCTTCCCCTCGTCATGCCCGCGGATCCGGAGATCCGTGCCCAGCTTCCGGAGAGCCCTCGCGACCGCCCGGCCTGGCGGGATGAGGACGTGCTCGGCCATCTCGCGCAATTCGATCTCGCCCGGCATTGCCGGGAGATGGGCGTCGATCGTTTCGTCGATGTCGTCTATCGTTTCGCGCTCGACCGCTGGGCCGATGACAGCGCGCGCGGGCTCTACCCCTCGATCTTGGAGAAGGCCTCGCTCACTCCGGATGCGTTCTTTTCCATCATTCTCACCTCCGACGAGCGCAAGGGGCGGCAGACACCGCTGCCCTCACCGTTCGACTATCGCTTTCCCTTCCCCACCTATGCGAGCGGCGCTGTCGCATCGGGGTGAGGCGTCGCCGCTTCGATTGTTGCGGGCCAGCACGACGAGAAATCGCTCGGCGAGCGCGCCATAGAGCGGGCGGCGGCAGAAGCTGCGCGAGACCGCGAAGGCGAGCATCGCGGTGGCCAGGAGCGGCACCGTCATCGCCTGATTGTCGGTCATTTCCATGACGATCACGGCGGCGGTGATTGGCGCCTGCACGACGCCGGCGAAATACCCGACCATGCCGAGCACCACCATCGCCGCCGGCGGCGCGCCCGGCACCAGCGGGGCGAGCAGTTTGCCGATCCCGGCGCCGACCGCGAGCGAGGGCGCGAAAATTCCGCCCGGAATACCGCTCAAATAGGAAATCACCGTCGCCGCGAGCTTGAGAAGCGGAAACTCCCACGGCACATGCGCCGAGCCCTCGACGAGATGGCGGGCCTGGGTATAGCCGGTGCCATAGGTCGTGCCGTCCGAGAGCCAGCCGATGAGAGCGAGCAGAAAGCCGCAGATCGCGGCGAACGCGAACGGGTGATTGATTACCAGCCGGCCGGCAAGACCGGGGAGGCCGCGGCTCGCCCGCACCAGGATGGCGCTGAAAATCCCGCCGATTAGCCCGCCGGCGAGGCTGCACACCAGCACCGCGAGCCAGCCCGATCCAAACGCGAGCGCGACCGAGGTCACGCCGAAATAGGTGTAATTGCCGATCAATGCCAGCGTCGTGATGCCGCCGAGGATCACCGCCGTCAGCGTCGTGCCGCTGGCGCGGGCTTCGAAGGAATGGCTCAACTCCTCGATCGCGAAGACGATGCCGGCGAGCGGCGTGTTGAACGCGGCGGCAACGCCGGCAGCGCCGCCGGCGAGCACCAGGGCGCGGCGAAGATGGGGGCGCGGGCGGTGGTCGAGCCGGCTGAGCACGTCCATGATCGAGGCGCCGACCTGCACACAAGGCCCCTCCCGCCCGATCGAGGCGCCGGCGGCAAGGCCGAGCAGTGTCAGCAGCACCTTGCCCACCGCGATCCGCGCCGAGAGCAGCGCCGAGACCGCGCGCTGGTCGCTCAGGCGCAATGCCGCGATCACCTGCGGGATGCCGCTTCCCTGGGCGCCGGGGAAAAAGCGCCGGGTGAGCCATACCGACAGCGCGAGCCCGAGTGGCGAGAGCAGAAACGGCGCGAGTGTCCCCTCGCGCGTCAATATCGCTTGAAACAGCCCCTGCGCCGCGTCCGAGGCGCGCGAGAAGGCGACGATGATCAGTGCGACGGCGATCGCACCGCACCAGAATTGCGCTTGCCGGAGCCAAACCCGGGGGGCGAGCCGCGTGCGGCGGAGACCGCGGCTGGAGGAGCGGATGATCGCGGGGGTGGGGTCGTCGGAAGCGCCCATAGATCCTCAACCGTGTCGATATCGCGGCGGCAGGGGAGGAAGGCGATGCGCCGGGCGATGAAGTTGGCCAATGTATCGGCGAGTGCGTCCGGGGTCGACCACCGCACACCGGCGAATGGCCGCGCCGGACGTCGAGGCCCGAGCCCGATCAGCCAGTAGCCGCCATCCAGCGCCGGGCCGAACACCGCATCCGCCCGTCCGAGCGCGCGCCGCGCCGCCAGGATATCTCCGGGACCAACGCCGGGAATGTCACAGCCGACGATATAGACCCGCTCGCGCGGGAACCGCGCCAGCGCGCACCCCATCCGCGCCCCGAGATCCCCATACCCCTGGCCGATCAGGGGCAGGGGCAGGCCGGGCACGCGGGCGCGATCGGGTGTGACCATCACCATCGTCCGCCAGCGCCGATCGGCCGCGAACCGCCGGGCGAGCGAAAACAGCATGGCGCGATGAAAACGGAGCGCGCCGCGCCCGCCGATCCCGGCCGCGAGCCGGCGCTTGACCGTCCCTAGTCTGGGCGCGCGGGCGAAAATCAGCACGGTTTCGCGCATCACCCGCCGGCGTCATACAATGCCGCGATCCGCGACGGCGGCACGCCGAGACAATAGAGTCCGAGGCAGGCGAGATTGCGCAGACTGCGCCGCCGCCAGCCGCGCCGATAGCGCGCCGCCGAGGTGGTCGCGTCGGCGGCGAGGGCCGCGAGGCGGGCGCGGCCGATGCGGCGGGCGAGGTCGACATCCTCCATCAGCGGAATATCCGCCATCCCGCCGATAGCGCTGAGAAACGCACGGGAAATCACCAGACCCTGGTCGCCGTAGGGCAGACCGAGCGCCCGCGCCCGCCAGGCGACGACGCGCATGAGCCGCCGCGCCCAGGGCGCGGTCTCGGCAAGGGCGAAACGGAAATAGCCGGCGCGTTCGCTGGCCTCGGGGCTGCCGATGAAGCGCGCCACCACCGCGCCCCAGCCGGGGGCGAGCACGGTATCGGCGTGCAGCAGCAGGAGCCAGGGCGCGCGGGTCGCCCTGATCCCGGCGGCGAGTTGCGATCCGCGCCCGCGCGCGGCGAACACCACCCGCGCCCCTTGGCCGCGCGCGATGGCGACGCTGTCGTCCTCACTGCCCCCGTCCACCACCACGATCTCCACCACCACGATCTCCGCCGCCCGCGCCTCGGCGGTGAGGCGCGCGAGTGTCGCCGGCAGCCGCGCCGCTTCATTCAAAACCGGGATGACGATCGCGAGCGTGCCGGGGGCAAGAGAATCACCGCTCACGCGTGCGCCGCCATCTCCGCCATCATGGCATCGATCCGGGCGCGCAGCGCCGGTGTTTGAAACGCGGTCGGCGGTTTGACGAGATTGGCCACCTCCGTCCACAGGCGGCGCATATCGCGATCATGCGCGGCGAGTGCGGCGATGGCGGCGGCAAAGCGCAGGCGCTCGGCCAGATCCGGCGGACGCTCGCCAAGGGTCTGTGGAAAGCCGAGATCGCTGATCGAGGCGGACCAGGCGGGCGCGATGATCGCCGAAAGACCGGCGAAGAAAGCCTTGCCCAGCGCTGCGAGGTCGCCGGCGGCATCATCGAGCAGCCGGCGCAGCCAAACCGCCTCCTGCGCCGCGACCGCCATGCCCTGACCATAGACCGGGTTGAAATCGCAGATCGTATCGCCGAGCGGCAGCCACCCGCGCGGCGGGGCGTCCAGGCGCTCGAAATGCCGCCAGGTGCTGCCCGGCGCGACGAAGCGGGCGAACTTACCCTCCGGCACCGCCGCCTTCAGCGCCTCATGGAGAACCGGGTTTCTGAGCCCGCGCGCGAAGTCCAGAAATCCGGCGTGATCGGCCGGCGGGCGTTCGCCGAAGCGGCCGACCATGGTCGCCAGCCAGCGCCCGCCCTCGATCGGCAGGATCAGCCCCGATCGCGTATCCGCCGGCGGGCCGGCGACGACATAGGCATATTTCCAATCCCGCGCGCTATCGTCCGGGGGCACGAAAATGCCGGTCGTGTAGGCGATCTCCATGCCGATCGCGGTCGCGGCGAGTGCCTCGCTGCCGCCTCGCGCCAGCATCTCCCGGCTCAGCGTGCCGTTGCGCCCGGCGGCATCGATGACGAGATCGGCTTGGTGGGTGACGGACGCACCATCCGGCCCCGCGTGCCGCACGCCGAGAACCGCGTCGCCCGAAGGCGAGGTGACCAGCGCTTCGACACGCACGCCCTCGCGGATCGTCACGTTGGCGAGGCCGGCGACGCGCCGCCGCACCACCGTCTCGATCAGCGGCCGCGACGCGGCGTAGAAATCGACGTCGATGTCGAACGGTGTCAGCGTGCCGACTTTGGGGAAATCCAAATATCCGTCGAGACCTTGGCGCAGCGGGACGGCGCCGGCGGCTTCGAGATCGGCATCGAAGCCGGGCAGGAGAGCGGCAAGCGCGTGCTGCGCGCCGAGCAGCAGGACATGCGCCTGATGGCCATGCGGCACGCCGCTTCGCGCGATCGCCTGCGGCGGCAGATGGTCGCGCTCCAAAACCAGAATTTCGGCGCAATGCGGCGCCAGCGCGGCAGCGGCGGCGAGCCCGCCGATCCCGGCGCCAATGACGATCGCGGTTTTGCCGGCCTCGGCGGCCATTCTTCGTCCTCCTTCGCCTTGCCTCGACCGCCGGGATGCTAGAATGGCGGTGCCAGCCCGCCAATGGTTTTTTTGGTTCAGCACCATCGGCCCGCCCCGTCCCGGATCGCGCAGAGCATACAAAATTCTTGTTTTGTTCTTGCCTGTTTTGTTCTTGACGGCGGCGCGAGAGTTTGTCACCTTCTCAACTCGAACAAACCATGAACTTTATCGGCATGTGAAGCCCGTTGCCGCCGGAAGGAGCGCGCGCATGGAAGCGACGACCCCCACCCATCGCAGGCCGGCGCCGCCACGCGGCCGGGGTGCGACGCTCAACCCCCCGGTGCGCTTCGAGACTCAGCACGCGGCGGCCTTCGATGACGGCTGGGGCACGCTCGATGCGCTGGCGGAAGCGCCGCCGCCGCTCGCGACCACCCTGATCCGGGATTCCAGCCGCTCGGCGATCAGCTGGAACGATAGCCCCGATCTCGGCTTCGACCGCGCCGTCAACCCCTATCGCGGCTGCGAGCATGGCTGCGTCTATTGTTTCGCGCGGCCGAGCCACGCCTATCTCGGCTTCTCCCCAGGCCTCGATTTCGAAAGCAAAATAACCTTCAAGCCGGAGATCGCGAGGCTGCTGGCGCGCGAACTGCAACGCCCCGGCTACGTCGTGCGCCCGATCGTGCTCGGCAGCAATACAGACCCCTATCAGCCGGTGGAGCGGCGGCTCCAACTCACCCGCGCGGTGCTCGAGGTGATGCTGCGCTTTTCCCACCCGGTCGCGATCGTCAGCAAATCGGCGGCGATGCTGCGCGATCTCGATCTCCTGCAAGCGCTCGCGGCCAAGCGGCTGGTCAGGGTGCATCTTTCGATCACCACCCTCGACCCCAAGCTCGCGCGTGCCATGGAGCCGCGCGCGGCGAGCCCGGCGCGGCGGCTGCAGGCGCTTGCCGCCTTAGCACGGGCCGGTATCCCGGTCGGCGTGCTCGCCGCGCCGATGATCCCGGGGCTGAACGATGCCGAACTCGAGCGCATCCTCGCCGCCGCCGCGAGCGCCGGGGCGCGCCACGCCGGATATGTGCTGCTCCGTCTGCCGCATGAATTGCGCGAAGTATTCGCCGACTGGCTTGCCACCCATCGGCCGGAGCGGGCGCGGCACGTCCTCGGCCTGATCCGTGAAACTCGCGCCGGCAAGCTGAACGAGGCGGCGTTTCACCGCCGCTTCCGGGGGGATGGCGCCTATGCCGATCTCCTCGCCCAGCGCTTCGCGGCGGCGGCACGCAAATACGGGTTCGAATCACGCCGCGCCGAACTCGATGCGTCGCGCTTCTCCCCGTATCCCGACGCCCCGCCGGCGCGTCAGCTCACGCTCGCGCTCTAGCCGACGATGCGGAGCCGCTGGCGCGGCTCGGCGATCGCGCGGTAGAGGGTGAGATAGTCGAGCGCCATGCGCTTGGCGGTGAAGCGCCGCTCGAACTGGGCGCGCACGCGTGTCCGGTCGAGTTCGCCGAGACGCGCGACGGCGCCGATGGCCCCGGTCTCGTCCTCGACGATGAAGCCGGAGACGCCATCATCGATCACTTCCGGGACCGAGCCGCGATTGATCGCGATCACCGGCGTGCCGCAGGCCATCGCCTCGATCATCACCAGGCCGAACGGCTCCGGCCAGTCGATCGGCATCAGGAGGGCGATGGCGCCGGACAGAAAATCGGGCTTCTGCGCCTCGTTGATTTCGCCGATCAGCTCGACGCCGGGGCCATCCAGCATCGGCTTGATCACGGTTTCGAAATATTCCCGGTCGGCATTGTCCACCTTGGCTGCGATCTTGAGCGGGATGCCGGCCGCGCGGGCGATGCGGATCGCGCGATCGGGGCGCTTTTCCGGTGAAATGCGGCCAAGGAAGGCGAGATAGCCCGGGGTTGCCGGGCGCGGCGTCAGCAGGTTTTCCGGCAGGCCGTGCAGCACGGTGCCGATGAAATTCGCCTGCGGCAGCGGCCGGCGCTGGGAATCCGAAATCGACACCAGCGGCACCTGCGAGAAAATATCGAAGATGCCCTGGTATTCGATCATGTCGAGGCGGCCATGCAGGGTGTTGAGCCACGGCGTCGGCTGGCGGCTGAACAGGCTGAAGGGCAGATATTCGTTGTGGAAATGGAGCACGTCGAAATCGGCCGCGCGCCGCATCACACGCTCCATCAGGAGCGCGTGCGGAGCGATCGGATCACGGATCGCGGGGTCGAGGCGAAGGGCGCGCGGCCAGGCTGCTTCCAGATTTGCCGTGGTCTCCGAATCCCCGCTCGCGAACAGCGTCACCTCATGGCCGAGCGCCACCAGCTCCTCGGTCAGGTAGGAGACGACCCGCTCGGTGCCGCCATAGAATTTCGGCGGCACGGCTTCATAGAGGGGGGCGATCTGGGCGATGCGCATGATTTTCTCTCTCTTATTCGCTTTTGGTCGGTTGGTCGGTCAGCGTGTTCGTTTTGCGTCTTTTGGCGTGTTTTTGCGTGATCTTGCGTATTCGGCCACCGTTGTGCGGCGAGGGCGGTAGTTAGAGAGACGAAACGGGCAAATCTAGGGCGGGGTTTGCCTTAACTCCGCCGCATTGGCGGCGACAATGGCACCCGCATAAAGAGGATGCGAACGCCGATGCCGCCCGCCACGAAATTCCCCGTCCCCGCCGCCTCCGCAACCGACGCCCCTGCCACCGGCGGGGCGCCGGAAATCGATCGTTTCGACGGCGCGGCGCTCGAGCGTCTCGCGCGCCACCCGATCGCGTTCATCTTCTCCTACGTGCTCCGCCACAAGCTCCAGCACGCGGTGGTGATCGGCGCGGTGATGCTGGCGGTTGGGTTTTCGGTCAGCTCGCAATACGCGCTGAAGCACCTCGTCGATACCCTGATGGCGCACCGGATCGCGGCGGTGTGGTGGGCGTTCGGCCTGCTTGCCGGGGTGATCGCCGCCGACAATCTCACCTGGCGGCTCGCCGGCTGGGTCGCGTCGTACGTTTTCGTCACCGTCACCGGCGATGTCCGGCGCGATCTTTTCGCCCATCTCACCGGCCACGCGCCCTCCTTCTTCGCCGAACGCCAGCCGGGCACGCTGGCCGGGCGCATCACCACCACCGCCAATGCCATCTTCACGGTCGAGAACCTGTTTTCCTGGAACGTGATGCCGCCCTGTCTCGCGGTCGTTCTCGCGATCTGTTTCCTCGCCTCCGTCGATCCGGTGATGGCGTTGGTGCTGGCGGCGATTTCGGGTTCGCTCGCCGCCCTGCTGATCCGCCTCGCGAGCCGCGGCACCCGCCTCCATCATCGCTACGCCGCCGAGGCCGCCGCCGTCGATGGCGAGCTGGTCGATGTCATCAACAATATCTCCCTGGTGCGCGCCTTCGGCGCCTTCGGGCGCGAGCAGGCGCGGTTTCGCCGCCGCATCGGCGCCGAGATGACGGCGCGCGGCGAGAGTCTGCGCTATCTCGAACGCCTCCGTCTCCTGCATGCGGCGACCACGGCGCTGCTCACCGCCGGCATCCTCGCCTGGGGCATTCTGCTCTGGCAGCGCGGTGCCGCCAGCGCCGGCGACATGGTGCTGGTCAGCACGCTCGGCTTCATCATCCTGCACGGCACCCGCGATCTCGCGGTGGCGCTGGTGGACATGGTGCAGCACATCGCGCGGCTTTCGGAAGCGCTCTCGACGCTGCTGCTCCCGCATGAGCTGCGCGACGCCGCGGATGCGCAAAAACTCGCCGCGCCGCGCGGTCTGGTCGAATTCCGTGACGTGTCCTTCGCTTATCCCGGCGGCGAGACGGTCCTGAAGAATTTCGGCCTCCGCATCGAGCCGGGCTCGCGCCTCGGCCTCGTCGGCCGCTCGGGCTCGGGCAAGACCACGGTGCTGACGCTGTTGCAGCGTTTCCGCGATATCGATGGCGGGGAAATCCTGATCGACGGCCAGAGCATCGCCGATCTCACCCAGGAGAGCCTGCACCGGGCGATCTCGGTGGTGCCGCAGGACGTGCTGATGTTCCATCGCAGCGTGCGCGACAACATCGGCTACGGCCAGCCCGAGGCGACCGATGCCGAGGTGCGTGCCGCCGCCGAAGCTGCCGGCTGCCATGATTTCATCGCCCAGCTCCCGGAAGGCTACGACACCATCGTCGGTGATCGCGGCACCAAGCTCTCCGGCGGCCAGCGCCAGCGCATCGCCATCGCCCGCGCCTTCCTCCGCAACGCCCCGGTGCTGCTGCTCGACGAGGCGACCAGCGCTCTCGACAGCGAGGCCGAACAGGCGGTGCAGGACGCGCTCGCGCGGCTGATGATCGGGCGCACGGTGATCGCGGTCGCCCACCGGCTCTCGACGCTCAGGGATTTCGATCGCATCGTGGTGATGCAGTCCGGCCACATCGTCCAGGACGGCAGCCCGTTCGAACTCGAGCAATCCCCCGGCCTCTACCGCGAGCTGCTCCGGCGCCAGGCGCTGCATCTCGTGGAGGCGGCGGCTTAGGAGAAAGGGTAAAGTGGTTCTTTTTTAAAAAAAAGAACCAAAAAACTTTATCCGTTGGGTTTATCCGCGCCGGTATAGAGATGTGGCCAGCGGCGTTTGATCACCGGGCTCGCGCTGCCCCAGGCGAGGCAGGTATCGAGCAGCGCCGGCCGGCCGCCGTCGCGCGTCGCAACGCCTTCCTCCGGCGTGCGGGCATCCCCGGTTGCCTCGGCGCGTTGGCGTTCGCGCCGCATCAGCACCGAA
Organism: Pseudomonadota bacterium; assembly: GCA_021798915.1. Lineage (GTDB taxonomy): Bacteria > Pseudomonadota > Alphaproteobacteria > Acetobacterales > Acetobacteraceae > Acidibrevibacterium. The sequence continues at coordinate 71,148 of JAJZBM010000008.1, read as the reverse complement.
TAGAGGGTCTGGAAGGCGACCGTCGCCATTTGTTGCAGCAATTCGCGGAGATGCGTGCAGCCCTCGGTGCCGCCGACCCTGGCCATCGCCGCCTTGACGAAGCCGCGCTTGATCGAAAGCCCGGCGAGGCGGGAGAAATTATCCGCCGCCTGCGGGCAGATTTGCGGATAGGGGCTGAATTCGGTGTTGGCCTCGCAGGCGATGACGGTCAGATCCTCATCCACCGTCAGCCGCATCCACATCCCGTGCAGCGGCTCGCCGACCTCGACATAGCCGCGTTCCTCGCTGGCGAAACCTTGGGTTTTGGTGTCGGTGAGATGGGCCTCGATATCGTAAAGCCCATCGGCGCGGAGATAGCCGCGAAGCGCGATATCGCGCAAATGCAACAGCTCGCGTGCCGGTGGCGGGCTCAGGGGCATCGTCATGGTCTCCTGGGAAAAAGCGTCAGGCCGGCGGCTCGCCGGGGATGGGGGTGACGCCGAGGCTTTCGATCAGGGCGCCGGCCTCGGCGATGGCGGCTTCGGCCTGCGCCTCGTCGGTGCCTTTGGCGACGATCGCGACGCCGTTGTTATCGCCGCGATAATAGGGGTAACTGCCGATATCGAGGCTCGGATAGCGCGCCTGGATGGCGGCGAGCCCGTCGGCGAGGCGGCCTTCGAGCAGCCGCTGGCCGTGGACGGCGCGGGCGCGGATCGGCTTGCCGCCGGGGAGCGTCGGCGCGAGGCTTTCGAACATCGCCTGCATGATGCGCGGCACCCCGGCCATGACATGGACATTGCCGATCGAAAATCCGGGCGCGATCGAGATCGCGTTCTCGATCAGCGTCGCACCACGCGGCATCGTCGCCATACGCTGGCGGGCGGCATTGAATTCGCCGGGTTTATAGTGCCGCGCCATCTTCGCCCAGGCTTCGGGATGCGGCTCCCAGGGGACGCCGAAGGCGGCGGCGATGCAGGGACTGGTGATGTCGTCATGGGTCGGGCCGATGCCGCCGGTGGTGAAAACATGATCGAAGGCGGCGCGGACCTCGTTCACGGTGGCGATGATGGTCGCCTCGATATCGGGGATGATCCGCACCTCGCGGAGCGCGATGCCGAGTTCGGCGAGGCGGGTCGCGAGGAATTTCACGTTCACGTCCTGGGTGCGGCCCGAGAGGATCTCGTTGCCGATCACGACGATGCAGGCGGTGGGATTGGCGGTTTCGGTCATGGCGGCACCTTACAAGAAATCGCGCAGCATGGGCACCAGCGGCAGATCGGCTGGTGGCATGCGATACGTGGAGAGCTTCTCCGGCCGCACCCAGGCCAGGGCCTGCCCCTCGCGCGGGGTGACGAAGCCGCGCCAGCGCCGGCAGAGATAAAGCGGCATCAGGAGATGGACACGCTCATAGGCGTGGGACGCGAAGGCGAACGGGGCGAGGCAGGCGGCGGCGACATCGATGCCGAGTTCTTCGCGCAATTCGCGGATCAGCGCCGCCTCGGGGGTTTCGCCGGGGGCGAGCTTGCCGCCGGGAAATTCCCAGAGCCCGGCCATCGTCTTGCCCTCCGGCCGGCGCGCGAGCAGCACCCGCCCGTCCCCATCGATCAGGGCGCAGGCGGCAACCAGCAGCAGGGGCTTCGATTCCGCGGGGGCGGCGGCATCGCGCACCGCTTCGGGATGGCCGAAAATATCCTCCCGCCGCGCCTCGCACATCACCACCGGCTGCGCGCCGCCGCGGGCGAGGAAAGGCTGCTCCGCCTCGCCGATGGTGCGAAACCCGATGCGCCGCAGCACCGCGAGGGACGCGGCATTGTCGGTCGCGGCAACGGCTTCCAGCCGGTCGAGATCGAGATGCGCGAGTGACCATTGTGCAAGCCGCGCCGCCGCCTCGCTCGCGACCCCAAGGCCCCAGAAGCGCCGCCCGACCCAGTAGCCGAGCCGCCCGGTATGGCGCCCGGGGTCGAGCCGGAGGCCGACGCCGCCGACCAGGATCTCCCGCCCCGCCTCATCGCCGGTGATGGCGAGGTGATAGGCGCGTCCGGCGGCGAGATCCGCGCGGCTCGCCGCGATCCAATCATCGGCCAGCGTCCGCGGATAGGGGAAGGGAACACCGGCGAGATTGCGGCAGACCTCCCAGTCATTGATCAGCCGGTGCAGCGCCGGCGCGTCGCCCGCGACCAGCGGGCGAAGGGTGAGGCGCGCGGTGGTCAGCGGCGCGAACCCGGTCGCCGCCATCGTCTGGCCGCTTTGCGCCATCGCGGGTGTGTTCGGAGGATCGGGGGAAAAGCGGGTCATCATTCCTGTCTTGGGCGAAATTGGCGCAGCGGCGGGCGCGGCGCAAGGCGCATGCCGCGAATTGTCGCGGGCGGGGCCGCGTGCTACCGGCGCCCGGCGATGGGAAAACGGTTTTTGCAGCGTCCGGGCGTGCAGAAGGCAGCGGTATGGCTGCTCCGTTTCTATCTCGCGCTCGCGCTCAAAACCACGCGCTGGCGGTTGATCGGCGAGGGGAACACGGCGGCCATTCTCGCCGGCGCGCCGGTGATCGCGGCGTTCTGGCACGAGGTGCTGCCGCTGATGCCGGCGCTGCGCTGGCGCTCGGCGGGCCGGCTCAAGGTGCTGATCAGCCGCCATCGCGACGGGCAGATCATCGCCGACGTGGTACGCGGCCTCGGCATCGCGGTGGTGCATGGCTCGACGGCGCGGGGGGGGGCGGCGGGCCTGCGTCGTCTCCTCGCACTGCTCGAAGCCGGTGAGCAGGTGGTGATCACGCCGGACGGGCCGCGCGGGCCGCGCCGACGGGCGGCGCCGGGGGTCGCGCAGCTCGCCGCGCTCTCCGGCGTTCCGGTGATGCCGTGCGCGGCGATGACGCGTTGGCGGATCGTCATCCCCTCCTGGGACCGGATGGTGCTGCCGCTGCCGTTCGGGCGCGGCGTGATCGTCTGCGGCGCGACCATCGCGGTCCCGCGCGACGGCGCCGAGGCGGCGCTGCCGGGGATCGCGGCGGCGCTGACCGAGGCAGCGGAGGCGGCGCGCCGATGCTGCGACGCCTGACACTGTTTTCCCTGCTCAGTGTCGTCTGGGCGGCGGCGGCGCGGCTGGCGGCGCCGGGATTGCGCCTGATGCTGTGGGCACGGGTGCGGCGGGGCAAGGAAATCGCCGCACGCCTTCCCGAGCGGCGCGGCATCGAGGCCGTGGAACGGCCGGCGGGCCGCCTGCTCTGGCTGCACGCGGCGAGCGTCGGCGAGGTGGTTTCGCTGTTGCCGGTGCTCGGGGAATTCGCGCGACAGGCGCCGGATATCGCGGTGCTGTTGACCACCGGCACCGTCACCTCGGCCGAACTTCTTGTCGCGCGTCTGCCGGCACTCGGGCTTGCCGGGCGCGTCGTGCATCGCTTCGTGCCGCTCGACGTGCCGGGCTGGGTCGCGCGGTTTCTCGACCATTGGCGGCCGGACGCAGCGGCATTCGTCGAGAGCGAACTCTGGCCCAATCTGCTCGCCGCCTGCGCCCGCCGCCGGATCCCGTTAATGCTGATCAACGCCCGGCTCTCGGCGCGGAGCTTCGCGCGCTGGCGGCGCTGGCCGGGGATCGCGCGCGGCCTCCTCGGCGGCTTCGCTTCGATCCGCGCCCGCGGCAGCGAAGACGCCGCGCGGTTTTCCGCGCTCGGGGCGCCGTCGGTGCGGGCGGTCGGCGATCTCAAATTCGCTGCCGCCGAACTGCCCGCCGATCCTGTGGCGCTCGCGGCTCTCCGGGCGGCGATCGGGGCACGGCCGGTCTTTCTCGCCGCCAGCACCCATCCCGGCGAGGAGGAGACCCTGCTCGCCGTCCATCGCCGCCTGATGGCGCACCACCCCGACCTCCTGACCATTCTCGTCCCCCGCCATCCGGCGCGCGGGCTCGCGATCGCGGCCCTCCCGGGGGCGGCGGCGGCGCCGCGCCGCAGCACCGGCGCCGGGCCGCCGGGCCTGGATGGGGGTGGGGGCGGGGTCTATATCGCCGACACACTCGGCGAATTGGGGATTTTTTATCGTCTGGCGAGCATCGCCTTCATCGGCGGCAGCCTCGTTCCGCATGGCGGGCAGAATCCGTTGGAGGCGGCGCGGCTTGGGGTGGCGCTGGTGATCGGCCCATATCACCAGAATTTCGCCGAGGCGGTGACGGCGCTGGTGGCGGCGGGGGCGGCGCGCATGGTCGGCGACGGGACGGAGTTGGCGGCGGTGGTTCTGCGGTTGCTCGCTGATCCCGGCGCGCGGGCGGCGATGGCGGCTTGCGGGCCGGCGGCGGCGGCACGGTTCGCGGATTTGCCGGCGGCGACGGCGGCGGCGCTCCGCGGCCTGCTGGATCGCAGCCGGTGACGCTTCGCCCGCCGGCGTTCTGGCAGGCCGAAAGCGGCGGGCTCGCGGCCACCCTGCTCGCGCCGTTCGCGGCCCTGGTCAGCCGCGCCGCCCGCGCCCGCGCCGCCCGCCCGGGCTGGCGGGCGCCGGTTCCGGTGCTCTGCCTCGGCAATGCGACGCTCGGCGGCGCCGGCAAGACGACGCTGGCGCTCGACCTCGGCGCCCGCTTGCGCGCCGCCGGTATCGCCGTGCATTTCCTGACCCGGGGCTATGGCGGGCGGGTGCGCGGCGTCCGGCGTGTCGCGCCCGATGACGCGGCGGCGGTGGTCGGGGATGAGCCGAAGCTGCTCGCCGCGATCGCCCCCACCTGGGTCGGCGCCGACCGCGCCGCCTCCGCCCGCGCTGCGATCGCGGCCGGGGCGGAATTGCTACTGATGGATGACGGCCTCCAGAATCCCGGCCTCGCAAAGACCCTCTCGCTGCTGGTGATCGATGGCGCGAGCGGGTTCGGCAATGGTCGCGTGATCCCGGCCGGGCCGCTTCGCGAGACGGTGGCGGATGCGGCAACGCGCGTCGCGGCGGCGGTGCTGATCGGCGATGACCAATGCCGGGCGCTCGCCTGCCTGCCGCCGACGCTGCCGGTGCTGCGCGCCCGCCTCGCCCCCGGCCCCGGCGCGCGCGCCCTGGCCGGAATTCGGGTCCATGCCCTCGCCGGCATCGCGCGGCCGGAGAAATTTCACGCAACCCTCGCCGCCGCCGGCGCGGTTCTGGTCGGGCACGCCGATTTCCCCGACCATCACCGTTTCACCGCCGCCGAACTGCATCGCGTCCTGGCCGAGGCGGCGCGGCTCGGCGCCCGCCCGGTGACGACGCCGAAGGACGCGACCCGCCTGCCGCCCGCCTTCCAGAACACCATCGCCATCGCCGATGTCGATCTGGTATGGGAAAACCCAGACGCGATCGCCGCCCTGCTCGCCGGGCTGGTGGCGCCTGGGGGGAAACGATGAAGGATCTGCGCCACCGGCTGGAGGCACGGCTGGGACAGGGGGTGTTTGCTGCGCTCCGCTGGCTCGGCCCGGCCGCGGCCTCCGATCTCGGCGGCGCCGTCGCGCGCGCGATCGGCCCGTTTCTGCCGGTCTCCCGCGTCGCCGAGGACAATCTCCGCCGCGCGCTGCCGGCGCTCGACGCCGCCGCCCGGCGTGTCATCATCCGTGCCGTCTGGGACAATCTCGGCCGCACGATGGCGGAATTTCCCCATCTTCCGAACCTCGTCCGCACCACTTCCGGCCCGGGCTGGGAGATCGTTGGCGAGGAGATCGTGCGCGATCTCGCGGCGACGGGCGGGCCGGTGATCTTCTTCTCTGCCCATACCGGCAACTGGGAAATGCTGCCGCCGATCGCCGCCCATTTCGGCATTCCGCTGGCGAGTTTCTACCGCCCGCTCGGCAATCCCCATCTCGATGCCCGGATCGCCGCGCTGCGCCGCGCCGCGATCCGGCGCCCCGCGATCGGACACCCTGGGATCGGACACCCTGGGATCGGACGCCCCGGGATCGGCGCCGAGGTGGTGAATTTTCGCAAAGGCGCCGCCGGCGCGCGCGCCGCCTTCGGCCATCTCCTGCGCGCCGGCTATCTCGGGATGCTGGTCGATCAGAAGCTGAACGACGGCATCGCCGCCCGCCTGTTCGGTGAGGTGGCGATGACCGCGCCGGCGCCGGCGACGCTGGCGCTGCGCTTTCGTTGCCCGGTGATCCCGACCCGGATCGAGCGGCTCGGGCCGGCGCGGTTTCGCCTCGTCGTCGAGCCCGCTTTGGCGCTGCCAGACTGCGCCGAAGGCAAGCAGAGGGTCGCCGCCTTGACCCAGGCGATCAATGACCGGCTGGAGGACTGGATCCGCGCCCGCCCCGGCGAATGGCTGTGGCTGCACCGCCGCTGGCCGCCGGTCAAACCGGCCCCACCGCCGGCAAGGTCATCGGCGGCACGGATGTTTTCGCGCGCGCGGGGCGGGCGTCTCTGATATAAACGCCGTGGCGCGGCGGCGAGGGAGCAGGCGATGTGTGGGCTGGCGGGGATTTTTCACGCCGCGAAATCCGAGGTCGATGCCGGCCTCCTCCACCGCATGACCACGGCGCTCAGCCATCGCGGTCCCGACGGCGACGGCTTTCATACCGAACCCGGTCTCGGCCTCGGCCATCGCCGCCTCGCGGTCCTCGACATCGCGGGCGGCCATCAGCCGATGTTCAACGAGGATGGCGCGGTGGTGGTGGTCTTCAACGGCGAAATCTACAACCATGCCGACCTCCGCCCCGAACTCGAAGCCGCCGGCCACGTGTTCCAAAGCCGCTCCGATACCGAGGTCATCCTCCATGCCTGGGAGGAATGGGGGGTTTCGTGTCTCGCCCGCTTCTCCGGCATGTTCGCGTTCGCGCTCTGGGACCGCCATCGCGGGCAATTGCTGCTGGCGCGCGATCATCTCGGCAAGAAGCCGCTCTATTACGGCTATCGCGGCGATGGCAGCCTGGTCTTCGCCTCCGAACTCGCGGCCTTGGCCTTCGTCCCCGATCTCTCGCGCCGGATCGACGCCGCCGCGGTCGATGATTTCCTCGCCCTCGGTTATATCCCGGACCCGGCGAGCATTTTCGAGGGCATCCGCAAGCTGCCGGCGGCGCATTACCTGCTGCTCGACCGCGCGGATTCTGGCCGCGCCAACCCCGGCGGCACGAAGCCGCAGCGCTATTGGTCGCTCGGGCGCGAGACGCTCGCGATCGGCGCGCGCGAGGCCGAGGCAGCGCTGCTCGGCCATCTCGACCGCGCGGTCGCGACACGGCTGGTCGCCGATGTGCCGCTCGGCGCCTTTCTTTCCGGCGGCGTCGATTCGAGCGCCGTCGTCGCCCGCGCCGCCGGGATGCGGCGGACGCCGCTCGATACCTTCACCATCGGCTTCCCCGGTGACGCCGACGAACGTCCCTACGCTGCCCTGATGGCGCAACGCTACCACACAAACCACCACACCGATGCGACCGAGATCGACTATATCGCCGCCGCCCGTGATCAGGCGCGGATGTTCGGCGAGCCGTTCGGCGATCACTCCTCGGTCCCGACCCGCGATGTCTGCGCCCTCGCCCGCCGGCACGTCACCGTCGCCCTTTCCGGCGATGGCGGCGACGAGGTGCTCGGCGGCTATCGGCGCTATCGCTTCCACGTCCTCGCCGAAGCGGTGCGGCGGCTGCTTCCGGCCGCGCTTCGCCGCCACGCCCTCGCCCCGCTCGCCCGCGCCTATCCCAAGCTCGACCGCGCGCCGCGCTGGCTCCGCGCCAAGCACACGCTGACCGAGATCAGCCTCGATTCGGCGCTCGGCTATTACCGCACCGTGACCAAGGTGCATGAGGCGCGGCGCCGCGCCCTGCTATCGCCAGGGCTCCGCGCCCGGCTCGACGGCCACGACCCTGGCGCGCGCATCCTCGCCCTGATGGCCGAGCGCGAGGACGCCTCGCCGCTCGCGCAAGCGCAATATGTCGATATCAACACCTACCTCCCCGGCGATATCCTGGTGAAGGTCGATCGCGCCAGCATGGCGGTCTCGCTCGAGGCGCGCGCGCCGCTGCTCGATCGCGATTTCGTCGCATGGGGGTTCGCCCTGCCGCAGGCGCTGAAACTCCGTGGCGGCAGCGGCAAGGACGTGCTCAAGCGGGCGCTGGCCCCGTATGTCCCGGGGGAAATCCTCCATCGCCGCAAACAGGGCTTCGCGATGCCGCTCGCGGCGCAATTCCGCGCCGGCGCGCCGCGTCTGCATGCCCGGCTGATGGGCGAGGCGATGCTGGATAGCGGCCTCTTTCAACCCGAGGCGCTGACCCGCCTGGTGCGCGAGCATGAGAGCGGGCGCTTCGATCACAGCACCGCGCTCTGGCTTTTGCTGGTGTTCGAGGGGTTTCTCGCCCAGGAAGCCGGTCTCGCCGATAGCGCGGCGCCGAGCCTCGCCGCCGGCAGCGAGGGCTGAACGGCCGGGGGCGCGTCTTTGCTCTTTCCTCGCGCCCGTCTTCCTGTAGGTTGCGGCGCGAGGCAAACCGAACAGGGGGCCACGCATGGCCGGATTGTGCTGCTGCCGGCGGGAGGCGCTGGCATGACCTGGTTTCTCGCCAGTGTCCGGGACGCGGACGAAGCCGTGACCGCGCTTGCCGGCGGCGCCGATGTCATCGATTTCAAGGATCCGGCGGCGGGCGCGCTCGGTGCCGTCGCCCCCGACGTCGTGCGCGCAGGTGTGGCACGGGTCGCCGGCGCGCGGCCGGTCAGCGCCGTCCTCGGCGATCTGCCGATGCAAGCCGCCCTTCTGCGCGATGCCGCCGAAACGATGGCCGCGACCGGCGTCGATTATCTGAAGCTCGGCATTTTCCCCGGCGGCGAGGCCGAGGCCGCTCTTGCCGGGTTGGCGCCATTGGCGGCGCGGGTGAAGCTGGTCGCGGTGTTTTTCGCCGACCGCGCCCCTGATTTTTCGCTGCTCGCGCTGCTCGTCGAGCACGGCTTCGCCGGCGCCATGCTCGATACCGCCGGGAAGAATGGCGGGCGGCTGCTCGATCACCTGGATATCGCGCGGCTCGATCGCTTCGTTGCCGAATGCCGCCGGCTCGGCCTGCGCGCGGGCCTCGCCGGGGGGCTGGAATTGCCCGATATTCCGCGGCTTCTGCTGCTCGCGCCCGATCTCCTCGGCTTTCGCACCGCACTTTGCGGCGCCCATGGCCGCGCCGGTGCGATCGAGGCCGGGAATGTCGCCATGGTCCGCGCCCTCATCCCCGGCTTCGGCAGTGATGAGGCGCCGGGCGGGGTGGATTTCCGCCTGCTCGCTGCGCGTGGCTATGCGCCGGCCGAGGAGAGCGACCCGGCGCTCGCCGACCGTGTCCATCTCCGCGATTTCGTGCTGCCGATGGCCATCGGCGTCTATGCCCATGAGCGCGCGCGGTTGCAGAAGGTGCGTTTCGCGGTGACCGCGGTGATCGCCCGGCCGCGGCGGCAGGTTGCCGATCTTCGCGACGTGTTTTCCTATGACGTGATCAGCGACACCATCCGCATGCTCGCCGGTGCCGGGCATGTCGGGCTGGTGGAGACCCTGGCGGAGCGGATCGCGGCCCGGCTCCTGGCCCATCCACGGGTGCTCAAGGTCGAGATCTGCGTCGAAAAGCTCGAAACCGGGACCGGCATCGTCGGCATCACCCTCGAACGCACCCGGGAAGCGGCGGCGGTGACGATGCTGCCTTATCTGTTGGGCGCGTCGGAGGTATCATGAACGCGGCCCCGCTTGCCGTCCGTCTCGTCGTCAAGCTCGGCGGCAGCCAGGCGGCGAACCCGCGCCTGCGCGACTGGCTCACCCGGATCGCGGCGAGCCCGGGCACACTCCTGGTCCCCGGTGGTGGCCCGTTTGCCGACACCGTGCGCGCCCAGCAGGCCGCGATCGGCTATGACGAGCGCGCCGCGCATGAAATGGCGATGCTGGCGATGGCGCAGTTCGGCCGCGCCCTCGCGTCCCTCGCGCCCGCCTGCGCGATGGTCGCGAGCCATGATCGCATCGCCGAGATCTGTGGCGCGGGGGGGATCGGCATCCTGGTGCCGTGGCCGATGCTGGCCGCCGAGGTGACCCTGCCGCCATCCTGGGATGTGACTTCGGATTCGATCGCGCTCTGGTTCGCGCGCCGGCTTTCGGCCCCGCTCCTCCTGATCAAGCCGGTGAGCACCGCGCCCGGGGCGAGCCTCGCCGGGCTCGCCGAGGCGGGCGTCATCGATCGGTTTTTTCCTGGCCTCGCGGCAGGATTCCGCCCCCCGATCCATCTCGCCGGCCCGGCCGATCTGCCCGCCGCCGGCGCGCTCGATGGCACGCGCCTGCCCGGGCAGGTGCTCGTGGCGAGGCAATTCGCCTGACATGGCGCGCGAGACGAAAACGCCGCGCTGGGCCTGGGCGCTCACCGGCTCGGGGCATTTCTTCACCGAGAGCCTCGCTCTCATCCGCGGGCTCGACGCCGTCGATCTGTTCGTGAGCAAGGCCGCCGCCGAGGTCGTGCGCATGTACCGTGATCGGCTGATCCTGCCGAAGGGGGCACGTATTTTCCGCGATACCACCGCCTCCGCCGCCCCGGTCGGGCGCTTCTATGAAGGGTTTTATCACACCCTGGTGCTGGCCCCGGCGACCTCCAATACGGTCGCGAAATGCGTCTACGGCATCGCCGACACGCTGGCCAGCAACGTCTTCTGCCAGGCCGGGAAATGCCGTGTGCCGATCATCGTGTTCGCCTGCGACAATGCCCCCGAACTCGAAACCCGCGCCCCTGGCGGGATGGTGAAGGTCTATCCGCGCCGGATCGATCTCGAAAACACCGCGCGGCTTGCGGCTTTCGAGGCGACCGAGGTCGCGCTGTCGCTCGCCGATCTCGAGACCGCGATCGCCCGGCGCAAGCAAGGTCTCGGCCAGGGTGATGGCTGAAAAACTTCTTCTCCTCACCGGCCATCTCGCCGAAGCGCGGCTCCGCCGCCTGGTCGCCGGTGAACTCGGCGAGAGGTTTTCGGTCCAAATCGTCAATATCGGCGTCAAGGTCGCGGCGCTGATGACCGAGGCGATCCTGCGCCGCCGGTTGCGCCCGCCGCTCGATGCCGACCGGGTGATTTTCCCCGGCCGCGCCGGGCTCGACGCCGCGGCGTTGACGGAGCATTTCGGGGTGCCTTTCGTGCGCGGGCCGGACGAGATCGTCGATCTGCCGGCGTTTCTCGGCCTCGCCACTGGTGCGCGCGACCTCTCGCGCTTCGATATTCGCTTGTTCGCCGAAATCGTCGATGCCGCCGTATTGCCGCGCGAGACGTTGCTCGCCCGCGCCCGCGCCCTCGTCGCCGAAGGCGCCGGGGTCATCGATCTCGGCTGCCGGCCGGGTGCGGCGTTTCCTGATCTCGAGGCGAAAATCAGCGATCTTCGCGGTGCCGGGATCGCGGTCAGCGTCGATTCCGGCGACCCCGAGGAACTCCGCCGCGCCGCCCTCGCGGGGGCGGATTTTCTCCTCAGCCTCACCGAGGCGACGCTCGCCCTCGCTGTCGGCACCAGGGCGACCCCGGTCCTGATCCCGGCGCCGCATGGCGATCTCGCCTCCCTGGTCCGCGCCGCCGCCAAAGCCGAGGCGATGGGGCTGCCCTTCCTCGTCGATCCGATCCTCGATCCGATCCATTCCGGCCTCAGCGCCTCGCTCACCCGCTATCATGAGACGCGGCGGCTTCTGCCGCGCGCCGAGATGCTGATGGGGACCGGCAATCTCACCGAGTTGACCGACGCCGATTCCGCCGGCGTTACCGCCATTCTGCTCGGCATCTGCTCCGAACTCGGTATTCGCAACGTGCTCACCGTGCAGGTCAGCCCGCATACGCGGCGGACCCTCGCCGAGCATGACGCGGCGCGGCGGATGCTGTTCGCCGCCCGCGCCGACGGCGCGCTGCCGCGGCTCTATTCCGATGCGCTGCTTCAGATCCATGATCGCGTGCCGCTCACCGAGACCGCCGCCGATCTCGCCGCCCTCGCCGCCGCGACGCGCGACGAGAATTATCGCATCGGTGTCGCCGAGGACGGGATCCATGTCTTCAACAACCGCCTCCATATCGTGCGCCGGGATGCGCTCTCCTGCTATCCCGCCCTCGCCCTCGCCGATGATCCCGCGCATGCGTTTTATCTCGGCACCGAACTCGCCAAGGCCGAGATCGCCTTTCGGCTCGGCAAGCGCTATGTCCAGGACGAGGGGCTGCGCTTCGGGGTTGCGATGGCCGAGGAGGGCGAGGAACGGACGCGGCTCGCCGAAGCCGGCCATACGCTGAGGGTCAAGCGTGATGCCGCTCATTCGTGAAACCATCGTCACGACGCTTGCCGCTGATGGGACGCCGCATCTCGCGCCGCTTGGCCTGATCGCCGGCGACGAGAGTGGTGGCCGCTGGATCGCGGCGCCGTTCCATCCCTCGACGACGCTCGCCAATCTCCGCGCGGTGCCCGAACTGGTCGCGAATTACGTCGATGACGTGCGGATTTTCGCCGGCTGCCTCACCGGGCGGCGGGATTTTCCGCTGCTGGCCGCAGACCATGTCCGCCCGCCACGCCTCGCCGCCGCCCTCGCCCATGCCGAATTGCGGGTGGTCGCGATCGAGGCGGATGAGGCCCGGCCGCGCTTTCACTGCGAGACCGTGTTCGAGGCGAGCCACGCCCCGTTCCGGGGCTTCAACCGCGCCCAGGCCGCGGTCATCGAGGCCGCGATCCTTGTCAGCCGCCGCCATCTTCTGCCCCCGGCGACCATCGCCGAGGAGATGCGCCGCTTGCGGGTCGCGGTCGATAAAACCGCCGGGCCCAGGGAGGCAGCCGCATGGGCATGGCTGGTGGCGGCGCTGGCTTCCCCGGTCGGCTGAAAGGGGAAGGACAGCGCTTCTTTTTCTGAAGAAAAAGAAGCAAAAAGACTTTCTTCTCGGTTTTCTCAGGGTGGGCAGTGCCGCAGGTGCTCATCTCCCTGTAACCTCGCGCTAATATTTTTGCCGCTAGGGTGTCGGGTCAAGCCTTGGTATCTGAAGCAACGGACAATGAGCGAAACAGTGGATCATCCCGTCGTGGAACGACCGGTGGCGAAGGCAGGCAAAGCGGGGCAGAACGCGCTGCTCGCCAAGACCGCGAAGGCGACCGGCTGGGTGATGATCTGGCGCCTCTTCACCCGCGGCATCGGCCTTCTCAGCACGCTGATCCTGGTCCGCCTCCTGTTGCCGGCGGATTTCGGGCTGGTCGCGCTCGGCACCAGCTTCGCCCAGGCGATCGACGCGCTTTCCATCCTCGGCGTCGACGACGTCCTGATCCGCGAGAAAAACCCCGGGCGTGATCTCTACGATACCGCCTTCACCCTCAACCTCATCCGCAATTTCGGAACGGCCCTGATCGTCGCCGCGACCGCCGTGCCGATCGCCGTGTTCTTCAACGAACCGAGGCTCGCGCATGTGCTCTACGCGCTTGCCATCGCGACCGCGATCGAGGCGTTCGACAATGTCGGCATCATCGATTTCCGCCGCGAGATGGCGTTCGAGAAGGAATTCCAGCTCCGCCTCCTGCCACGCCTCGCCGGCACCACGGTGACCATCGCGCTTGCCTTCCTCTGGCGCAGCTACTGGGCGCTGGTGGTCGGTATTCTGACGCTCCGCGTCATGCGGGTGGTGATGAGCTACGTCATGCACCCCTATCGCGCCAGGCTCTCGATTGGCGCCTGGCGGCATATCATCGGGTTTTCGGTGTGGACGTGGATCATCAGCCTGGTCGTCCTGGTGCGTGACCGCACCGGCAGCTTCGTCATCGGGCGTCTGCTGGGCCCGGCGCAGGTGGGTATTTTTTCGGTCGCCGGCGAGATCGCGAGCCTGCCGGGGACGGAGCTGGTGCAACCGCTCTGCCGCGCCTGCTGGTCGGCTTTCGCCGCCGCGCGCCACACCGGGGAGAACATCGCCGAGACCTATCTTCGGGTGATCGGCACCACCACGCTTGTGGTTCTGCCGGCCTCGATCGGCATCGCGCTGGTCGCCGAGCCGGTGGTTTATCTCGCGCTCGGCGCGCGCTGGATGTCGGCGGTGCCATTGTTGCAGATCATGGCGGTGGGCGGCATTTTCGGGGCGTTCGGCGCGATCGCCGGGACGCTGCTCAGCGCCCACGCCGTGCTCCGGCCGCTGTTTCGAATCATTACCGTCTCCTATGTCATCGGCGCGCCGGTGTTCATCGTGATGACGATCAAATTCGGTCTCGTCGGGGGGGTGTTCGGCGGCATGCTCGGCAGTCTGCTCGAAATCGGGCTCATGACGTGGACGCTGTTTCGCCGCTACGGCATCAGTCTCGGGGCGCTGGGGGCGCAAACCTGGCGGCCACTGCTCGCCTGTTCGGTGATGGCGGTGCTGCTGCTCGGCAGCGGCTACGCCCACCCGGCGCCGAACGCGCCGGCTTCGGTTCAGGTGGAAGCGCTCATTATTCTGGTTCCGCTCGGGGTGGTTACCTATGGCGTCGCGCTGGTGGCCGCGTGGTTCGCCGCCGGCAGGCCGGAGGGGGCGGAGACCGATCTTCTCGCCATGCTGCGTCCGACGCTGGCCAGGCTGCGCCGTCCGCTTCGCGGGCGCGGCCTGCCGCGCGACTGAGCCGGCCGCCGCCGCGCGCTATTTCCTCACCGTGCCGACCACCACGACGCGACCGGCGAGAAGCCGGCCGAGAGAGGGGAAGACGTTGAGCGCGGCGTGGTCGAATTGGCCGATCCGCGGCCAATAGGGTGGCACCAGCCGGCCGCCGATCAGGAGGAAATATTCATAGCGCGGCGCCCGCAGGATGGCCGCGATCATCGCGAGTTCCCGCTCGTCGATCTTGCGTTCATCCTCGGTGATATAGGGGGTCTTGGTGCCGTAGATGAACGGCACCATGCGGCGATAGAGGATTCCGGCGATCAGGCGGCTTTCACGAATTTTCTGGGACAGCGAGTGGGTATAAAGCTCGTTGGCGACGACGCATCCGCCCGGCCGCAACACCCGCCGCACCTCGGCCAGGGTACGCGGGATATCGACATGGTGCAGGATGTCGTTGAAATAGACGAGATCGAAGCAGTCATCGGCATAGGTCATCCGTTCCGCCGGCATGACCTCGAAACGAATCCCGGTGATCCCCATGCGCTCGGCACGGGCGCGGGCGATGGCGATGAGATCGGGGGAGAGGTCGGCCGCGAACACCTCCGCCCCGAGCACCGCGAGACGGATCGCGTCCTCGCCGAAGCCGCAGCCCGGCACCAGAACTTTCTTGCCGGCGACGCCCTGCGCCATGAGCGCGTCATAGGACGACCAATAGGCGTTCCAGCGCCGCCGCCGCCCCGGCGTCACCACATCGAGATCGACCGGCGTTTCGATCTTGTCGCGATGGCGGGCGGCGAAGTCGCGGTGGTATTCCAGTTCGCGGCGCTGGCGCTCGTCGATGTCCGGGGGCGGGTTCGGCTCGTTCGTTTCATCCATGCCACGTCTTCCAATTCCTGATGAGGGGCGCGGTTTACGGAGCCAGCGCGCGAAACAGCGCCGCCTGCCCGGCGCTGGTCTCCGCCCAGCCGAAGCGCTCGGCATAGGCGCGGGTCGCCGCCCGCGCGGGCGGCGCGGCGAATAGCTTGCGCGCCGCGTCGGCGATGCCGGCGGGAGAGTTTTCCTCGACGATCAACCCCGCCTCCGGCGCCGTCACCACTTCCGGGTTGCCGGGAATTCGGCTCGCGATCACCGGGGTTCCGCACGCCATCGCCTCCAAAAGCACATTCGCCCACCCCTCCCGGCTGGATGCCAGCACCAGGGCATCGGCGGCGGAATAATAGCGCGAAAGCGTCTCATGGGGTGCGGCGCCGAGGAGACGCGCCCGCCCGCCGAGCCCGCGCGCCGCGATCAGCGCCGCGAGCCGGGCCCGCTCCGGCCCCTCGCCGAGGATCAGCAGGCTGAATCCCGGCAACAATGCCAGCGCCTCGATCACCCGGTCATGGCCCTTGCGCGGGATGAGATGGCCGACCGAAAGCAGCGTCGGGCCGGAGAGCGCAAGGGCGGCGCGGGTGGCCTCGCGCTCTTGGGGGCGAAACATCGCGAGATCGACGCCGTTCCGGAGCACGCTTACCTTGGCGGCTGGCGCGCCGAGCCCGATCAGCGCCTCCTTGAGCCCGGCGCTGACCGAAATCAGACGATCGGCATCGGCGATGGCGCGCCGGATCAGCCGGCGGGGGATGGCGTAATCGGGCAGTTGCGTCACATCCGAGCCGCGCGCGGTGATCACCACCGGGCGGCGGAAGTGGCGCCCGAGCCAGGTCGCGGCAACCCCATCGGGATAGACGTAATGGGCATCGATGACATCGAAACGGAGGCCGCGCGCGATCAGGGCGTCGATGGCGCGGCGGGCGGTGTGATAGAGGAAAAACGGCGCGAGCGCAGTGCCGATTTTGGGGATCACGCCATAGCGCGGATGATGCACCGGAATGCCGTGCCGGCTCTCAAACCGCGGCACCCGGGCATACGCCGCCCAGGCGCCGAAACGCGGCGATGAGAGGGGGAAAAACGGCACCGGCGCGAGCACGGTGCTGGTGATCGCTTCGCTCGCCAGCAGATGGCGCAGACGATTTTCGACGAAAACGCCGTGATTGGGCTGCGCTGCATTGGGGTACAGCGTGGTGAAGGTGAGGAGGCGGAGCGATGCGGTCACGCGGCACGCCGGCGCGGCGGCGGCGGCGCGCGACGCGAGGGGGGGGGCTGTCGGCGGCCGGGGCGTGGCGAGGCCGGCGGCGGGGATCGTAGTTCGGGCGGCGCCGCGGCGTCATCCTTCATGGCGAACGGCCACCATAACCGCGAATGGCGTGTGGGGTCGCGAATACTCCAGAGCGCGAGCCAGAAGATCCCAAAGATGCAGGACAGGAAATAGAGCGTGTCCATGGCGTTCAGCCGCGCGGCGCGGGCAGCGCGGCGCCGGGCGCGGCCAAGTGCGCGCGGGTGGCAAGCACGCCCGCACGCGACGGCGCCGCAACACGCGCCGCCTCCTTGACCCGCTCCCAAGTCGCGGCAACGCCCATCAGCAGGGTGAAATAGAAATCCCAGTAGCAGAGCGAAAGAAACGTGCCGGCGACGAGATAGGCGATGATCGAGACTTGCGCCATCTTGGCGAGATCATAGGCCCAGCGCAGTTCCGGCACCTTGCGGGTCGCGCGGATGATGCGCCAGGTATTGACGATGCCGGCGAGCGTGATGCCGAGCCAGACGAAGAAGGTCGGGAAACCGTGTTCGCCGATGACCTCGAAATAGATGCTGTGCACGGCGCGCGCGGTGGTGCCGTAATCATACTCATCGACGATGTTCTGGCGGTAGGGCGCCATGAAGCCGCCGCCGGTGAGCGGGCGGGCGAGGGCGATTTTCCACGATGCGTGCCAGATATTGAGGCGGCCCTGCGCCGAGTCATCGACATGGCTGGAATCGATGGTCGACATCCGCGCCGTCCAGCTCGGCGGCATGAACGAGATCGCGCCGGCGAGCGCGACACCGACCACCGCCGCCGAGACGATCTTGTGCGGGCTGTTCCACCACAGAAACAGCGACATCGCCCCGAGCCCGATGAGGGCGCCGCGCGAATAGCTGCCAAGGATCGAGAACAGCGTGAAAACCATCACCACCAACAGCCCAAGCCGCACCAGACGATGGCGGGACTGCATGCGAAGGTAATTCATCATCGGCATGCAGACGAGCAGACCGGCGGCGAGATGGTTGTTGTCGGTGATCATCGTCATCGGCGGCCCGAGCACGCGGTAATTGCCGGCATGGGTCAATGTGAAAACCCCGCCGCGCAGACCGTAATAGCCGAGCGAGATGACCATCACCCAGATCAAGGCGTGGATGCGCCGGCGTTCGGTGAGCAGCGCCAAGATCAGCAATTGCGCGAAAAACGATTTGGCCACGAACGACCATTTGTATTCCACCATCTCGGGCGGCGCGAGGGCGGTGAGCGAGGTGAGCGAGATCAGGACGATGAACAGGGCGATCAGCACGGTGGTGGCGTTGATCGGGAAGGATTTGGGCTCGCGCGCCCCGAGGCAGCCCATGATCGTCGCGGCGAAAATCATCATCGCCCAGGGGATGGTCATCGACATGCCCCAGGTGAGTTCATGGGGGTTTTGGAACGAAATCCAGCACCACAGGATGACGCCGACGAACGGGCGCGCGATCGTCATCGGCAGCATGCCGCCCATCATCGCCATCATGAAGACAAGGTTGCGCATCGCCCGACCCCACGCCCCTATTTGCCGGCGTTGAGATCGGCGAGCAACTGGCGGGCGCCGTCCTTCTCGGGGAAGTTGGTTTTGTCGTCGGTGATCGGGGTCAGCAGCGCGACCGCCTCGTCGCGGTGTCCGGCCTGGGCCAGCGCGGCCGCGAGGTGATATTGAATGGCGGGGTCTCCCGGCAATTCGGCATGGGCCTGGCGGAGCAGGGGAAGCCCGGCCGGATTTTTCGCGTGGACCAGGATATCGCCGAGCGTATCCGCGGTCTGCGCGCCGGGGGCGAGGAGATAGGCGCGTTCGGCGAGTTTCAGCGCCTCTGGCTTGCCGAGCTGCTGGTCGATCCAGGCGAGATTGTTGAGGGCGACGATGTTGTTCGGCTGATGAGCGAGGGCGGTCTGCAAATGCCCGGCCGCTTCCGGATAGTGTCGGTCGGCGATTTCCAGATCGGCGAGCGCGACGAGCGCCGGCACGTCATCGGCGTGGCTCCCGACCCAGGTGGTGAGCGTCGCCATCGCCCGGTCCTTGTGGCCGGCGGCATTGTCCGCCGCCGCCTCGCGCAGCGTCAGCATCGTCGAGGGCTGATCGGCGGCGGCCGCGGCATAGGCTTTTGCCGCCGCGTCATAGTGTTTCTGTGACATGTGGAAATCACCCGCCAATGCGAGTGCCGCCGGCAGATGCGCTGCATCCTTGGCCAGGGCGTCGGCCCGCGCCAGCGCCGCATCCGCGCCACCGGAGGCGAGCGCGACGCCGAGAGCTGCCTGCATCAGCTCGTAATTGGCGGGATAGGCCTTGAGCCCGGCATCGATCACGCTTTGCGCGCCGCTGTAATCCTTGGCCAAAACCAGGAGCCGGATGAGATTGATCCGCGCCGTCGTCTGTGCCGGATCACTGGTGAGGATCTGGCGGTAGGTGTCGCGTGCCGCCTCGTTGAGGCCGAGCGATGCCTGCGCCGCGCCCTGCACCAGCAGCAGCGCGACCGGCGCCGGCTGGTCCTTGCCCAGGGTCACCGCCAGTGCCGCCTTGGCGTCATTGCCGCGGAGCAGCAATCCGGCATAGCTCGCGGCGATGTTGGCGTCGTTCGGCACCGCCGCATGCGCTGCCGCAAGCAGCGCCAGCGCTTCCTTCGGCTTGCCCTGCTGTTCGCGCGCGGCGACGGCGATATTGAGCGCGGTGCGGTTTCCGGGCTGCTTGGCCAACACTTCGTCGAGCAATGCCCAGGCGTCGTCGTTTCGCCCCTCGATCAATTCCAGCCGCGCCAGGCTGAGCTTGGCGGCGATGGCGTCGGGATGGGCCTTGATGACGCCGGCGAAGGCCGCTTCCGCGCCGGGATAGTCCATCTCGGCGAGCTTCAGCAGACCATCGAGATTGCCGACCACCGCGGCATCGCCCTCCTGCTTGCGGAGTTCGGCGAGGTGGCTTTCGGCCTGCGTGAAGTCCCCGGCGACGATCCCGGTGAGGACCAGCATCTCGCCAGCCTTGGCTTGTTTGGGATCGAGCTTCAGCGAGCGCTCGAACGCCGCCGCCGCACCCTCATTGTCGCCGGCATCGAGCTTCAACTCCCCGAGCCGGCTCAGGAGGGCGGCGTTATCGGGCGCGAGCGTGCTCGCCGTCTCATAGCTCGTGATCGCTGGCGCGAGCTTGCCGGTCGCGAGATAGACCTGGCCCAGCATCTCGTGCAAAGCGGGGTTCTTGTCGTTCAGAAGGATTGCTTTGTTGAGCGCCGTGATCGCCTCGTCGGGGGCGTGGCGCGCCATGTCGATCTGAACCAGGAGTGCGACGCCGCGCGGGTCGCCCGGGAAACGGGCGACGTAGCGCCGGGCGGAGTCGAGCGCCTGTTCGCGCTCGCCGAGCTGGTTTTTGACCAGAGCGTCGATGTAATAGGCGTTCGGCATGCGCGAGAGCACGCTCGACAGTTTTTCCATATCGGCGCCGGCGCCCTTGAAATCCCCGGCCTCGGCGAGGATCAGGGCGTGGAGATAGACCGCCTGGGCGTTGTTCGGCAGCATTTTCTGGACGGCCGCGATATCTTCCTTCGCCTTGTCGTTCTGGCGGCTCGCGATCAGGAGATCGGCGCGCTGCAGGCGGGCGACGATGTCGTTGGGATCGCGCGCGAGAACCCCGTCCAGGATGGTGATCGCGCCGGCGCGATCACCGGCATTGGCGGTGAACTGCGCCTTGCGCCGCAAGGCGGCGGCATTTTGGGGATCGGCCTTGAGCACCGCCGCGACCGCCGCTTCCGCGGCCTTGGTGTCGCCCTTGGCGCTCGCCACTTGGGAGGCGGTGAGAAGGACTTCGGTCGCATCCGGGGCGATCGCGCGGGCGGCGTCGATATCGGCGGCGGCTTTGTCCACCTGATCGAGCATCAGTTCGGCGCGGGCCCGCGCGGCGAGGATGGTCGGCGCGAGATCGGGCGGGTTGCCGGTCGCCGGGAAGGTTTGCAGCAGGTCGCGCGGGCGCTGCTGATCGAGATAGGATTGCAGCAGAATCTCGGTTGCCCGCCGTGGCTCGGTGCCGAGATCGCGCGCCTTGCCGGCCTCCTTTTCCGCGCCCGCCGGGTCGCCGAGACGGAGATCGACATCGGCGAGGCCGAGATGCGCGCGGCCATTCTCGGGATCGTCACGGACGGCGTTGCGGAGTTCGATCTGCGCGCCCCGGAGATCGCCGCTGGCGAGCAGCGCCTCCGCCTTGGCGTAATGATCGGCGGCGAAAGCCAGCCCCGGCCAGAGCAGCGCCGCCAGTGCCGTGCCGCTGAGGGCGAGCCGGGCCAATCGGTCAGAGCGCGGATGAGATGCGGACATCATCGGTTTTCCGTTATGTCTTGCGTCGCCCCGTCGGGAAGCGAGGCTTCGAGTCCATGATTGCGCAATAATCCGTACAAGGTCGTGCGGCTGACGCCAAGCAATTGTGCGGCGGTGGAGAGATTCCCACCGCTGCGGGCCAGCGCCCGCTCGATCACGTCGCGCTCGGCGCGGCTCCGCGCGGTGCGGAGATCGAGATTGGGGTCATCGCCGCCCGCCCCGCCATCGCCGTCAGCGGCGATCGCCGGCGCTTCGAGTTCGAGATCGGCCGGTTCGATCAGCCGCGTCTCGCTCATCACCACCGCCCGCTTCATCCGGTTTTCCAGCTCGCGCACATTGCCCGGCCAGTCATGCGCGGTGAGCGCCGCCACCGCGGTTTCGCTCAGGCCGCGCACGTTGCGGTGGAACTCATCGTTGAAGCGGTGCAGGAAATAGCGCGCGAGCAGCACCGCGTCGCCATCCCGGGCGCGGAGCGGCGGGATGCGCAGCGTCACCGAATTGAGACGATAAAAGAGATCGCCGCGAAACCGCCCCGCCGCCACCTCGGTCTCGATCCCCTGGTTGGTGGCCGAAACGATGCGCACATCGACCTGGATCCGCTGCCGCCCGCCGATCCGTTCGATCACCTGATCCTGGAGGACGCGCAGCAGCTTGACCTGCAGCGGGTGTGGCAGATCGCCGATCTCGTCGAGGAAAAGCGTGCCGAGATGCGCCATCTCGATTTTGCCGAGGGTCTGCCGCACCGCGCCGGTGAAGGCGCCGCGCTCATGGCCGAAGAGTTCACTCTCCAGCAGGTTTTCCGGAATGGCGCCGCAATTGAGGGCGATGAACGGCCCCTTGGCGCGTGGGCCGAGATCATGCAGGGCCCGCGCCAACGCCTCCTTGCCGGTGCCGCTTTCGCCGAGCAGTAGCACCGGCACGTTGGTCGCCGCGAGCTTTTCGATGTCACGGCAGATTTTCAGCATCGGTTCGGCGGCGGTGATGATGCGCGGCAGCGGGCTTTGCGCCGCCGCCTCGGCGAGACGCTTGTTCTCCGCTTCCAGCTCATGCAGCCTGAGCGCCCGGTCGACGATGCCACGCAACACCGCGATGTCGATCGGCTTCTCGTAGAAATCATAGGCCCCGGCGGCGATGGCGCGGAGCGCGTTCTCACGCTCGTTGCTGCCGGTCGCGAGAATGACCTTGGTCGCGGGGGCGGCGCGTAAAATCTCCTCCAGCGTCGCGAACCCCTCGCTCACCCCGTCGGGATCGGGCGGCAGGCCGAGATCAAGCACCACCACCCCCGGCCGCTCCTTGGCCAGCGCCGCCAAAGCCTGCGCCCGGCGATGGGTGATGACCGGCTTGAGACCAGGAAACGCCCAGCGATACTGGCCACACAACCCCTCGTCATCCTCGACGATCAATAATTTCGCGACACTCATGACGCGCCGCTCGAGGGAAGCAAGGCCAGGGCGCTGCCCTGGACCCGCTGGGGGCAGCGCCCCCAGACCCGCATCCCTGAAGGGTTTTCGGGGTGGGGCGCGACACGGAATTGGCCCGTGCCTCGTCGCGTCTCGCCCGGAGAATTCTTGAGTAATGGGGTCCAGGGACAGTGTCCCTGGCGGGGTCCAGGGGCAGCGCCCCTGGCCTTGCTTCCCGCGCGCATCATGCGGCGACAGCGGCGCTGAGGAGGGGCAGCGACAGGCGCATGGTGGTACCGGCGCCCGGGATGCTGGTCACGTGCAGGCTGCCGCCGGCGTTCTGGAGCAGGGCACGGGCCTGGAAGGCGCCGATTCCCGAGCCGGTGCGTTTCGAGGAGCGGAAGGGGCGAAACAATTCGTCGCGGATGAATTCCGCTGTCATGCCGGTGCCGCGGTCGCTGATTTCGATCACCGCGGTGTCGTTTTCCTCGCTGATCCGGATCTCGACATGGCCCGGGCGCCCGGCGCTCTCCTCGGCATCGAGCGCATTGTCGAGAAGATGGGTGATGACGGCGTCGAAGGCTTCGAGCGGCATCGCGATCTTGCCGTGCGTGCGCGATGGCGCGATGGCGAGCGAGACGCCACGGCTCTGGCGCAAGGTCGCGGCGATGGCGGCGATCCGTTCCAGCGGCGCGACCACGCTTGCCGGCGCGTCGCCCTCGGATGCGCTGAGCCGGGCGAGAAGGGCGGTGATCTTCGCGGCCGCGGCGCGCACGGTCGCCAGCATGTCGCGTTGGAAATCGGGGTTGTCGAGATGGAATTCGGCGTTGGCGAGCAGCAGCGAGAGCTGGCTGGAGACGTTCTTGATATCGTGCGCGACGAAGGCGAAACGCTGGCCGTATTCGCGCAGATGCCGGGTTTCGACCAGGCTCTGCGTCGCGCGCTGTTCGGCGATGAACACTGCGACCTGCTGGCCGATGGTGCGGAGCAGAGTGAAGACCTCGCCGTCGAGGCGGAAGGGGGCGCGTGGCGGGGGCAGCAGGATGAGCCCGATCAGCCGCCCGGCATGGATCAGCGGCACCGCGAGCCAGAGCGGCGGGAAACCCTCGATCCAGGGCGCGGCATCGGGATCGGCGACGGCGATCGTCTCCCCCCCGTCCAGCCGGGCGAGTAGGGCGTGGTCGGAGCCGAGCATGGTGCCCGCAGGCGGCAGGTTGAGCGACCCACCCCAGTGGAATCCGGTTTCGTCGGCGGCGCGCAGAAACAGGACGCCACCGGGGCTGTCCACCACCTCGGCGGCGGCGCGGATCACCCGCTCGTGCAGGGGGACGGCAGGGTCGGGCGTCGAGAGAGCGGCGATGAAGCGCATCCATTCCCGCCGATAATCGTAGCGAGTGGTAAAGAAATGATCGACGACCAGCGATTTCAGGCGCGAGCGCGCCGAGCCCGAACTCGCCAGCACCGCGATGACCACGATGCCGCCGGAAAGGAGGGAGATTTCGGCGAGTGTTCCCCAATTCGCGCCGAAACGCCGGAAGACCTCACCGGCGGCGGCGAGAGCGAGAAGGAACAGGCCGCTTGCGACCAGCGTCGTCGTGTGGAAAACGACGCTCCGCGAAACCTGCAATGTGATCCCGCGCTTGCGGTTGCGCAGTGCCGCGAGCGCGATCAGCGGGGCGAGGCCGGTCACAACGATGGCGTGGCCGGCGAAGAGCGGCGGCGAGAGGCGACGAAACAACACCGCGTCGGCGTAGAACACGAGATCGTACACGAAAAAGGTGCCAAGCGCGATGCAAAGCAGGTTGATATGCCAGCGCCGCTCGGGGCGGCTGTTGCGGTAGAGGTTCTCGACCAGCAGCAGATTGGCGACGGCGAAGCCGAGCCTTGCCGCGATCGCCGGTGAGGCGAGGGTCAGGTCGGTGTCTGACGTGGGGGAGAGGGAGGCGGCGCCGATGGCGATGGCGAGAACCACCACGCCGAATCCGAGCAGGGTGCGGCGCAGCGGACGCACCCCGGGGGCCGGCGGCGGCAGAAGAAGCAGGCCGAAGCCGTACCAGGCGGTGTCACGTGCCAGTTCCACCCCCCCGGGCAGGGCGGCGAGCGGCGTTTCCGGGGCGGCGGCGACGGCGGCGGCCCAGATGGCGGTGAGGAGGGTCGCGGTGACGAGGGCAGCGCCACTCAGCGCCAGCCTGCTACCCCGCCTCCGCCCGGCGAACGCGACGAACAGCGCGAGCAGCAGATAGGCCGCCGCGCAACCGGGATAGAGAAAGGGGGCGATCCACGCCATTCCTGCCCCGATACGCGATTTTTTTCATCCTGTCGCCGGATCAGCGCGCACCTTCGCGGAACAGGATCACCCGGACGGTGGAGATGAGGATGAGCAGATCGAGGAAGAGGTTGCGGCGGGCGACGTAATAGAGATCATAGGCGAGCTTCATCCGCGCATCCTCGATCGAGGCGCCATAGGGGAAATTGACCTGAGCCCAGCCGGTGATGCCGGGTTTGACGAAGCTGCGGTCATGATAGCGGGGGATCGCGGCGGCGAGCTTGGCAACGAAATGCGGCCGCTCGGGACGCGGCCCGATGAGGCTCATCTCGCCGCGCAGCACGTTGATGAGCTGTGGCAATTCATCGATCCGGGTGCGCCGCAGAAACCCGCCGATCCTGGTGACGCGGGGATCATGATCGGCAGCCCAGGCCGGCCCCGCGGCCTCGGCGTCGACGCGCATGCTGCGGAATTTCAGCAGCATGAAGGTTTTGCCGTGCAGGCCGACGCGCTCCTGGCGGTAGAAGACCGGGCCCTCGCTGTCGAGGCGGATGGCGAGCGCGGTCAGCAGCATGAGCGGCAGCACCAGGACCAACATGGCAGCGCTGAGCACCAGATCGAAGCCGCGTTTGAACGCCTGGTTGAGCCGGCTCGAAAACGTGTTTTCGGCGAAGACCAGCCAATCCGGCGGCAAGCGGTCGAGATCGAGGCGGCGGAATTGGCGTTCGCGGAATTCGACCTCGTCGAAGACGCGGATGCCGGCGCTCTTGCAACGGAGCAGCGCCGAGGTCGGGAGGGTGGCGCGGGCCGAGGCGCTGATCACGATCCCCCAGATTTTGCGCGCCCGCAGCGCCTCGGGATCGAATGCGAGGGGGTTGCCCGGCGCCACGCGTCCGGCAATCGCGAAAAACATGGCGTCATCGAGCCGCGGTCCGCTGCGGCCGTCATTGTCGCCGACCACCAGGATGTGGCGGGCGAAAACCCCCTGGCGGAGGGCGAAGCGAAAGAGCGAGCGGGTGAGCGCGAGGCACAACAGCCAGACGACCAGGATGCGCGGCAGCCAAAGCGCTTCCCGGCTGGCGAGCAGGGCGAAGAGATCGGTGTGGAACAGATGGGCGAAAATGGCCAACGCCGGCAGCACGGTGAGTGCGACGATGCCGATATTGATCATCAGCCGGCGGGTATAAAGCAGCGCCTCCAGCCGGTAGAGGCCGAGCGCCGAGCCCGCGAGACCGAAGGCGAGGGCGATCAGGGCCGCGACGTTAACGGCTTGGAACGCGTTATCGGACAATGTCTCGTCGGCAGGCATGAGGCCGGCCGCGCCGAAGGCGAGCAGGGCGGCGATCAGGGCAAAACTGAGCACAGCCTCGACCAGCCACAGCATCAGCATTTCAGAAGGCATGTAATGGCCGAATACCTTGGTCATTTCTATCCTCGCTGGAACGTCACGGCGGAAATTTCAAAAATTAAATCGCAGCCGCCCAGCGGGATGAACCCAATTCTTGCGGCCATGGGTGTGATTTGATTGCTCGCTGAATAGCGGTGTTATTTTTGCGCTCAATGCGGCACCCTACCCTTCGGAAACTCGTTAATTCAACTCGAAAACGATTAATTAAGCATTTTTAACCGCCGCCTTGGCTGCCTTTTGTCCACGCAGTTTTTGCTCGACGTTTTTGCTTGACGCCCTTCTTCTGCGCAATTTCTTCTCATTTAAGCCAATTGTCAAAAAATTTCATGAATGTGCGAAATTCTTTGACCACAGCCGGAATTTACGACAAACATTCACCGACTGTCAACAAACATGTTAAACCGTCGTCAAAGCGACGTCTATGGCGGCGATGTGAAGCGATTGTTAATCTATGGTGGCGGCGGCCATGCCTGATCTGGTAAGGTTTGGTATCGATAGGAGCGAACTTTACAAAAAAATAATCTCTCTGCTATTTGCTGGCTGAGTATGATGGCCGGGCGTTGGCGGCGTTTTGGAGGCGTGTAGCTCAATGGCAGAGCGCTGCCATCACATGGCAGAGGCTGGGGGTTCAATTCCTTCCGCGCCTAATCCGCCGGATGCATGGATGTTTACGACGATTTCTTATAAACAACGATAACCATAGACAACGACAGGACGAGCGGGCGGTCGTGAGCATGAAGCGAGTGATTTTTGGGATCTTCGCCTTGGCCCTCGCCGGGGCTCTGGTGTCCGCGTGTTCGCCGACGCCGAAGGCGCTCGATCCGACCAATACATCCACCCCGGCCACCGCCAGTGATTACATCATCGGCCCTGGCGATACGCTGTCGATCTTCGTCTATCAGGCGGCCGATCTCAGCGTCACGGCGCTGCCCGTGCGGCCCGACGGGCGAATCTCGGTGCCACTCGTCCCCGACATGATGGCCGCCGGCAAGACGCCGACCCAGCTCGGCGACGACATCGCCGAGAAGCTCAAGAAATATGTCAAGGATCCGACGGTGACGGTGATGATGCACTCGTTCGTCGGGCCCTTCGACCGGCAGGTGCGGGTGATCGGCGAAGCCGCCGACCCGATGGCGATCCCCTATCGTGACCATCTCACCGTGCTCGACGTGATGATCGAAGCCAAGGGACTGACCAAATATGCCGCCGGCAACCGCTCGGTGATCGTGCGTCGCGGCGCCAATGGCCAGCAGGAAATCATCCACATCAAGCTCAGCAGCCTGCTCAAGGACGGCGATGTGTCGCAGAATGTCGAAATGAAGCCGGGCGATACGCTGATCATCCCGCAAGCCTGGTTCTGAGCCCCGGCGATGGACCAGCTTCTCACGCTGCTGCATCGCTACCTCATCGGCGCCTGGCGGCGGCGTTGGCTGGCGCTGGCCGGCGCCTGGCTGCTTTGCGTCGGCGGCTGGATCGGCGTCGTGCTGATGCCCAATCAGTATGAGGCGAGCACGCGGCTCTATGTCGATGCCGACGCCGTGCTCACGCCGCTGCTCCGCGGCCTCGCCATCGACAGCACGCCGGCCAACCAGGTCGATCTTTTACAGCGCACGTTGCTCAGCCGGCCGAATCTCGAAAAACTGATCTCAAAGACCGATCTCGACCTTGTCGCCCCCGACCCGGTCCGCCGCAATGCTCTGATCGAGCAACTGGCGACGGCGATCCGCATCCAGTCACAGACCAATAATCTCTTCACCATCACCTATCGCAATACCCGACCGCGCCTCGCCTATGACGTGGTGCAGACGCTGATCACCATTTTCATTGAAAGCGCGACCGGCACCAACCGTTCGCAGATGCAGAACGCGGCTCGCTTCCTTGATGCGCAGATCGCCGAATATGAGGCCAAGCTGCGCGAAGCCGAGCATCGGCGGGCCGATTTCCAGGCCAAATACATGGAGCTGCTGCCGTCCGACGCGAATGGCGGCGTCGGCGGGCTCGAAGCGGCGCGTGCGCAGGTGACGCAACTCGACGGCGAACTCGCCGACGCCATCGCCAAACGCGACATGCTGGCCCAGGATCTGCACTCGAACTCGCCGTTGCAGATGTCAGAGGCCGGCCGCGCGGCGCTGCAGCATAATGCCGGCGCCGGCGCCGCCGACCCCGATCTCATCGCCGCGGAGAAGAAGCTCCGCGAACTACGCCTCAAATATACCGAGGACCACCCCGACGTGATCGCCGCTCGCCGACTGGTCGAGGCGTTGAAAGCCGCGCCCTATGCCGGCGCCGGTGCCGCCGGTGGTGGTGGTGGAGGCGGGCATGCCGGCGCCAATGGCGGGCATGGGCTGCCGAACGGGGTTTACGACCAGATCAAGGTCCGGCTCCTGGACGCCGAGGCGACGGTCAACTCGCTCAAACGCCAGCGCGATGACGCGATCAAATCGCGGGACCGGCTTGCTGCGATCGTCCGCAACGAGCCAGGGCTGCAGGCGGAATATATGGATCTCGACCGCGATTATTCGGTGTTGCGCAAGACCTATGAGGAATTGCTCAGCCGGCGCGAGGTGATGCGGCTCTCCTCGGCGGCCGATACCGATGCCGACAAGCTCCGCCTGCAAATCATCGATCCGCCGCAGATGCCGCGGGTACCGGCGGCGCCGAAACGGGCGCTGCTGATGGCCGGGGTGCTGGTGGCCGGGCTCGGCGGCGGCGCCGGCCTTGCGCTGCTGCTCGCCCATCTCGATTCCTGCTTCTATACGACGAACGATCTCCGCAGCCTCGGCCTGCCGGTGCTCGGCGGCATCTCGCTGACCTCGCACGGGCCGCGGCGTGCGGCGATGATGCCCTTCGTCACTTTCGGTTTTGGCGTCGTGCTGCTGGTCTTCATGTTCGGCGCCTTCATTACCGGGCCGCATTGGTTCGCCGCCATGCCGGGCTCGCATTGGTTGGCGAGGTTCGTGTGACGGTGCAAACGAAAACCTCTCATCTGATCGAGCGCGCGGCGAGACATCTGCGTGGTCTCGAGGATCTCGCCCGCTCGGCGCCCTTGCCGCCGGCGCCCAGCGAGGAGGCCGTCGTCCAGGCGGCGCCGCTCTCTCCCGCCACCGCGTTCGTCCCGCCGCCGCCGATCGAGTTCGCGGTTCTGGAGCAAGCCGGCATGATCCCCTGGGGACGCAAGCGCGATCGCGTGGCCGAGGAATTCCGTCTCGTCCAGAGCCAGGTTCTGCGTCAGCTCGACGCCGCCGCGAAGCCCGGCCCGCAAGGGACGAGTCTGCCCAATCTGGTGATGATCACCAGCGCCCGGCCGAACGAGGGCAAGAGCTTCGTCTCCCTCAATCTTGCCGCCAGCATCGCGCATTTCGGGGCGCGGCAGGTGCTGCTCGTCGATGCCGATGCCAAGCACACCTCACTCTCGCACCACCTCAACATCAGCGAGCAGCCTGGCCTGCTCGATTTCGGCGCCGGCCTCACGCCGCGCCCGGAGACCCTGATCGTGCCGACGCGGCTTGAGACCCTCTCGATCCTGCCCATCGGCGGGGTCGGGCCGAGCCGCCATGATCTCGCCGCCAAGGTTTCCATCGCGGCGGCCATCGAGCGGCTGGCCCGCCGCTTTGCGCCGACGGTGATCGTGCTCGATGCGCCCCCCTGTCTTTCGACCAGCGACCCGAGCGCGCTCGCGCCGGTCGTCGGGCAGACCATCTTCGTGGTCGAAGCCGAGCGGACACGCCGCGGCGAGGTGGAATCTTCGCTCGACCTCATCGCCGCGTGCCCGACGATCACGCTTTTGCTCAACAAATCACAGTTGACGACAAACAGCACGTTCGGCGCCTATTATTACTGATCGCGTCGGACGGGAGGCAGGGTGGTCATCACATGAGCGCTTTTAGCCGCAGCGCTGCCACTCGTGCGCGCCGCCGGGCGGGCGGGCGTTTCCGCCGGGTCGCCGTTGGCTTGGTTTTCGGCGCTGGCGGGCTTGGCCTCGGCGCCGGTGAGGCCCTGGCGCAGGACGCCGCCCCGCTCCCCGCCCCGCCACCTGCGGCGCCGACGTCCCCGATTGCCGTGGCGCAGGTCAATCTCGGCGCGCCGCTGCTCGCCAATCCCGACGTGCTGCCCACCCCGCTCACGCCTGCGGCTCCGGCGCCGGCGCCGCCAGGGCCGCAGGCCTGGACGATCACGCCCAGCCTCAATGTCAGCGAGACCTATATCGACAACGTGCTGATGATTAGCGCGCCGCGCGATAGCGACATCTACACCTCGATCAACCCCTCGATCACGATCGTGGGTGATACCCAGCGCGTCCAGGCGACCGCCGTCTACGATCCGAATTTCATGATTTATCCGGGCTATTCGGGTCTCAATCAGATCGACGAGAACGGCACCGCCCAGGCCACCATCACCCTGGTTCCGGATACGCTGTTCCTCAATCTCCAAGGGTTCGCCTCGACCCAGGCGACACCGGGCGGCACGATCGGCCCGTTCGGCTATAATCCCGCGTTTACCGAGCAGGTCACCAGTTTTTCGGTCGCGCCCTATATCCAGCATCAGTTCGGCGATTACGGCACCGGCAAGCTGATGTATTCTTTTAACAACACCAATTTCGGCATGGCCGGCCTCAACGGCGTCGATACCTATATTCCATCGAGTTCGCAGTTCCCCTCCTATTTCAATCCGTTCAACGGCAATCTGATGACCGAGGAGGAGCAGGCGCAATTCACCACCGGGAATTTCCTCGGCCGGCTGCAACTCCAGAGCACCGCCGATCTGCAGCAATATAACGGTTTCGGCATGGGGCCGGATTCCTATCAGAACATCTATGACAACGAGTTTTCCTATGCGCTGACGCATAGCTTCGCGCTGCTCTTCGGCGGCGGCTGGGAAGACATCAACTACAACATGCAGCCCGACATCGCGATCCATGATGCGATCTGGGATGTCGGCTTTAAGTGGAAACCCAACGCCGACAGCACCGTCATCGCGACCTACGGCCACAAATACGGTCTCACCTATCCTTATCTCGACGGCGAATACCAACTCACCAAACGCACCAAGATCAACGCCAATTACACCGAATATCTCGACACCGCGCCGCAGGCGATTCAGAACAACCTCGCCAATTCGACGCTGCTGCCGACCGGGCAGACCACCTCGACCGCGACCGGTGCGCCGATCGCGGTCGCCAATCCGTTTTTTGCGCTCGAGGAAGGGTTGCTCGAGACCAAGCTGTTCAATGCCGGCCTCACCACGACCTATGACCGCGACACGTTCTCGCTCACCGTCAACCATGAGACCGACTACGCGATCGCGACCGTCCCCGGCATTCTTTCTTATTCCGATCGCATGTCCTATGGCACGGCGAGCTGGACCCACACGGTTTCCGATGATCTGACCTCGACCTCGTCGCTCACCTACGGGCCGATGTCGTTTTATGTCGCGGGCCAGCCGGCACAGAATTTCACCACCGTTACCGGATCCACGTCCCTGACCTACACCATTAGCCCGACGTTAAGTGCTATCGCGACATATACGTATATGGAGTTTCTCGGCAATTTGCCCGGTGTCAGCGCAACCGCGAACATGGTGACGATCGGGTTGACCAAAACCTTCCAGTAGCGTTTCACAAGTAGAATTTGGATGTTCCAGGAATACTACAAGCTCGCTCTGCCGCCGTTCCAGCTCACGCCTGATCACCGTTTCTTTTTCGGGTCGAGCGTGCATAGCCGCGCGATCGCCCATCTCGTCTATGGGCTGTCGCAGGAAGAGGGGTTCATCATCATCACCGGCGAGGTCGGCGCCGGCAAGACGACCTTGGTCGAGCGTCTCGCCTCCGAGATCGACCATGCGAGCTATGTGCTGGCGCGCATCGTCACGACGCAGGTTTCCGGCAATGATCTCTTTCGCCTGATCGCCGCCGCGTTCGGGATCGATGGCGGCGACAAGGCGGCGCTGCTCCGCGATTTCGAGGCGATGCTGCGCGGCCACCGCGCTTCCGGGCGGCGCACGCTTCTGGTCGTCGACGAAGTGCAGAATCTGGATATCCCGGCGCTCGAAGAATTGCGTATGCTCTCCAACATCACCGATGGCGGGCATGCCTTGATGCAGACCATTCTGCTCGGCCAGCCGCAATTCCGCCGCACGCTGGCGAGCCCCGATCTCGACCAGCTCCGCCAGCGCGTTCTCGCCTCCTATCATCTCGGCCCGCTGAACGAGGAGGAGACCCGCGCCTATATCGAATATCGTCTCAAGGCCGCCGGCTGGTCGGGGAACAATCCGAGCTTCGATTCCGGCGCCTTCGCCGCCGTCTATCGCCATACCGGCGGCGTGCCGCGCCGCATCAACCGGCTCTGCTCGCGGGTTCTGCTCTATGGCGCGCTCGAGGAGACATCGCTGATCAGCGAGCCGATGGTGGACACCACGGCGCGCGAACTGCACGACGATCTCGGCGCCGGAACCCCGGTCGCGGTGACGCCCGAGCCCGGGCAGACCCTTGCTTTACCGGCGCAGCCGCAGGTTTCGATGGTGTTCGATCTGCTCCAGCGTGTCCAGGCCCTGGAGCAGGTGGTGGCCCGCCGGGAGCGGATATTCGAGCGTCTGCTCGATGTTCTCGGCGCTGACGGCCTGAAGCGATGAGCGGAGGAAGAATGGCGACGATCGCCAATGCGATGACGGTGGACGTCGAGGATTATTTCCAGGTCCAGGCGCTGTCCGGTGTGATCTCGCGCGCCGACTGGGACGCGATCGCCTGTCGGGTCGAGGACAATGTCGCGCGCCTTCTCGATCGCTTCGCCGCCGCCGGCGTCCACGGCACGTTCTTCACCCTCGGCTGGATCGCTGAGCGCCATCCGGCGATGGTGCGGCGGATCGTCGCCGCCGGGCATGAACTCGCGAGCCACGGCTATGACCATATCCGCGTCGATCGCCTCGACCCGGCCTCCTTCGCCGCCGATATCGCCCGCACCAAGACCCTTCTCGAACAGATCGGCGGGGTCGCCGTCGCGGGGTATCGCGCGCCGACCTTTTCCATCAATCGGCGCAACCCCTGGGCCTTCGCGGTGCTCGCCGAGCAGGGCTATCGCTACAGCTCCAGCGTCTATCCGATCCGCCATGACCTCTACGGCATGCCCGAGGCGCCACGTGCGCCCTTCCGCCCTGGCAGCGGCGTGCTTTGGGAGATCCCGATGACCACCATCCGCATGCTCGGGCGCAATTTGCCTTGCGCCGGCGGCGGCTATTTCCGGCTGCTGCCCTATCGGCTGTTTCGTCTCGGCCTCGCCCGGCTCAACCGGAGCGAAGGGCGGGCCGGGATTTTCTACATCCACCCCTGGGAGATCGACGCCGCGCAGCCGCGTGTCGCCGGGCTTTCGCCGCGCGCCCGCTTCCGCCATTACGTCAATCTCGCGCAGACCGCCGGGCGTCTCGAACGGCTTTTGCATGATTTCGCCTGGGACCGGATGGACCGCGTGTTCGCCGCCCAATTGGCCGCCTGATCGGGCATGGCCGTTTTTGTCAAACCATTGGCCGAAGGCGCTGATCAAGCGTGGGATGCCTTCGTTTTTGCGCAGCCGATGGGCACGTTTTTCCATCGTGTCGCCTGGCGCGACGTGATTGCACGCGCCTTCGGCCATAAGCCGCTCTATGCGCTCGCCGAGCGCGACGGCGCGATCGTCGGCGTTCTGCCGCTGTTTCACATGACATCGCTGCTGTTCGGCAAAGCCTTGGTTTCCAGCCCATTTTGCGTCTATGGCGGCCCGCTCGCCGCCGATGACGAGGCCGCTGCCGCACTCGCCGCCTACGCCGCCGAGATGAGGCGAAAATACGGCGTCGCCTCGGTCGAATTCCGCCATTACCACGCCGAGGCGACGCCGCTCGCCGAGGGCTGGGTCGAGGGGCCGGAGCGTTATGTCACCTTCCGCAAGGCGATCGCCGCTGATGACGACGCCAATTTGCAGGCGATTCCGCGCAAGCAGCGGGCGATGGTGCGCAAGGGGATCGGCAATGGATTGACGTCACATATCGGCGCCGCGATCGATCCATTTTATCGCATCTACGCCGAAAGCGTGCGCAATCTCGGCACACCGGTGTTTTCCCGCCGCTATTTCCGCCTGCTGCTCGATGCTTTCGCCGATTGCGCCGATGTCCTCACTGTCCTCGATGACGGGGCGCCGATCGCGGCGGTGCTGAATTTTTATTTCCGCGACGAGGTGCTGCCCTATTACGGCGGCGGCACGGCGCGGGCGCGCGGGCGCGCTGCGAATGATTTCATGTATTGGGAAGTGATGCGCGCGGCGGCGGCGCGCGGCGTCCGCCTGTTTGATTTCGGCCGCAGCAAGCTCGGCACCGGCGCGTTTTCCTTCAAGAAAAACTGGGGATTTTCGCCGACCCCGCTCCGCTATCGCTATCTTCTGGCGGAGGGCGCGCGCATCCCGGACAACAACCCGCTCAACCCGAAATATCGCCTGATGATCGCTGCCTGGAAGCAGCTGCCGCTCGCGCTCGCCAATCGTCTCGGCCCGCCGATCGTGCGCGGGATCGGCTGATCCGCCATGGCCGATCTGCTTTTTCTCAGCCATCGCATTCCCTATCCCCCCGACAAGGGCGAGAAAATCCGCGCCTTTCATATGCTTCGTCATCTCGCGCGGCACCATCGCATCCATCTCGGCTGCCTGATCGATGAGCCCGAGGATTGGCGGCATGTCGCGCAGTTGCGAGAGTTTTGTAGCGATCTCGCCTGTTTTCCGCTGCATCGGCGCTGGCGGCGGCTGGCGGCGCTCGCTAAAATGCGGCCGGGGCGGGCGCTGACGGTCGATTATTTCCACCATCGCGGTCTCGCGCGCTGGGTCGAAGGCAAATATGCCGGCGGCATCCGCGATGTCTTCGTCTATTCCTCGGCGATGGCGCCTTATGTCATGGGCCGGCGCGGTGGGCGGCGGGTGCTCGACATGGTCGATATCGATTCCGAGAAATGGCGCGCCTATGCCGAGGCCAGCGCCTGGCCGGGGCGTTGGCTCTATGCCCGCGAGGGGCGCACGCTGCTGGCGTTGGAGCGCGCCGCGGCCATGGAATTCGACCGGACATTGCTGGTCTCGGCGGCGGAATGCGCGCATTTCACCGCTTTGGCGCCCGAGCTTGCCGGGCGCGTCGCGGCGCTCGCCAATGGCGTCGATCTCGCCCATTTCGCGCCCGATCTCGCCCTCGCCGATCCCTATCCCGCGGGGGTGCCTGCGATCGTCTTCACCGGGACCATGGATTATCGCCCGAACGAGGATGCCGTGGTCTGGTTCGCCGAGGAAGTGCTGCCGGCGCTGCGCGCGGTGGCTTCGGGCGGGACGGCGCCGGTGTTTTACATCGTCGGTGCGCGGCCGGGGCCGGCGCTGCGCCGCCTCGCCCGCCGACCTGGGGTGGTCGTCACCGGCCGTGTCCCCGACACCCGCCCCTATCTCGCCCATGCCGCTCTGGTCGTCGCGCCGCTCCGCATCGCCCGCGGCATCCAGAACAAGGTTTTGGAGGCGATGGCGATGGCGCGCCCGGTGCTCGCGACCCCGGCGGCGTTCGAGGGAATCATCGCGAGCCCGGGGCGCGATCTGCTGGTCGCCGAGGATGCGCCGGCGATGATCAGCGCGGCGCAGGCGGTGCTCGCCGGGCGGTATCCCGGGCTGGGCCCTGCCGCGCGGGCGGCGATGCTGCGTGGCTATGCCTGGGATGAGACGCTGGCCCCGCTCGATGCGCTATTTGCTGCGTCATCCACGCCGGCGCTCGGGGAGGCCATCGCATGAAACAGCGCTCGATGTCGCCGCCCATGTGGTGGGCCGGATTCCGCCCGGCGGCGCCGGCATTGGCGGCTGGTCTCGTCCTGCTCGCGCTCGCGTTTTACCGCGAGGGCGAGGCCGCGGTCACCACCTGGTGGGATTCCACCGCCTATAATCACGGTTTCCTGGTGCTGCCGATCGCGTTCTGGCTGCTTTGGGAGCGGCGCATGTTGCTGATCGGAGCGATGGCGCGCCCAACTCTGCTTGTTCTCCTCGCCGCCTTGCCGCTGGCGGGGATGTGGTTCGTCGCCGAACGTCTCGGCGTCATGGAGGGGCGGCAGCTCGCGGCGATGGCGCTGGTGCAGGTGTTGTTGCTCGCCGTTCTCGGGTGGGATTTTTATCGCCGCCTGCTCTGGCCGGCGCTCTATCTGTTTTTCCTGGTACCGTTCGGTGGGTTTCTGGTGCCGGCGCTGCAGAATTTCACGCTCGGCTTCATCGATCACGGTCTGACGCTGCTCGGCATTCCCTTTTTTTCCGACGGGTTCTCGGTCGAGATCCCGGAGGGGAAATTCTACGTCGCGGAAGCCTGCGCCGGACTCCGCTTCCTGATCGCCTCGCTCGCCTTCGGCGTGCTCTATGCCGGGGTGATGTATCGGCGCACCGGGCGACGGGTGGTTTTCGTGCTCGCCTCCCTGATCGTCCCGGTGCTGGCGAACGGAATGCGCGCGCTCGGCATCGTCGTGCTCGGCCATGTCATCGGCAGCGCTCGCGCCGCGACCGCCGATCATCTCATCTATGGCTGGGGGTTTTTCGCCTTCGTCACGTTCGTTCTGATCCTCGGCGGGCTGCCGTTCCGCGAACCGATCGCTGGCGGGGTTGCGCCGGCCGCGTCTGAACCGGCGCGGGGGTGGGTGATCTGGCCTGGGGTCGCGCTCGGCCTGCTCGCCCTTGCCGCGCCGCTCGCTGCCCTGGCGCTCGACCGGATAGCGGCGGCGGAAGGCGTGCGATTTGCCTTCGCCGCGCCGACGGGCTGCAGCGCCACGCCCGATGAAGCCCGGCCGGCGCTGCTGGTCGCGGCGAACGGCGCAACGCTTGGCTTTCTCTGCGCCGGGGGGGAAATTCGCCTCACGCTCGTCGCCTTGCCGGCGCGGACCGAGCCTGGCCTGGTGTTGCGGGTGATGCGGGTTCTGACCGGGGAGGCGGGCGCGGATGATGCGGTGATCTCGCCGCTCCCGGCAAAACCCTGGCGACTGATCGCAACACGGGCGGAGACGGAAGCGCCGTTTCGCCTCACCACTGCTGCGCTCTGGATCGCCGGGGAACGCGCCGGGCCGGGGGTTGGACTCCGCCTGCGTCAGGGGCTGCGCAGCCTGCGTGGCGGTTCCGGCGTGCCGCTGATCGCGGTGCTGGCGCCGGTCCGCGCGATGGGCGAGGACGCGGCGGCGGCGCGGCTCCGCGCCTTCCTCGCCGCGACCCCCGATCTCACCGCCAATCTCGCAGCGGCCTCGGCGGCACGGTGAAACGGTGACCCTATCGCGCGCGGGCGGAGCCGGCGGCGCGCAGGACGGCGGCGAGGGGTTTGGCGAGCGGCGTGGGAAGCGTCGCGACGGCATGCTTGACGGTGATTTTCCCCCCCCGCTCGGCCACCGGCAGCAGGGCGTGGATCGCCCGCACGGCGGCGAAATCGCCACGCGCGAACGCGGTCTCCAATGCGTCGCGCCGCCGCCGCGCGATGCTCGCTTGGATCAGCGCCGCGTGCGGGGCAAGGCTCGGGCGGGTGCGCAGCACGTGTTCGAGCACGGTTGCATCGCCAAGATTCATTTTTTGCACATCGGCGGAGTAATTATCGCCGTGTTTCCGGATGCCGACCAGTGGCGCGCGCACCACGCCGAGCGGCGCGTGTTCGGCAATTCTCAAAGCTGTCGCGAAATCCGTGCCGACGGTGCGGCTCACCGCCTCGTCCCAGCCGCCGGCCTCGCGGAAAAACCGCCGCGCGACGACCATGGCGGAGGGGAAAAACGGCTGATAGGCGATCAGGCGCGGAACGATCGGGGTGTCGAACACGCCGATCTCGAATGCGCCGCTTTCCGGGCCGAGCGGGCGGAGACCCTCCCAGAAACCGGGCGGTGCCTGCGCGAATTTGCTGGTCTCTTCCCAGACGCCATCGCGAACGATGACGAAATCGCCGTAAGCGGCGCGGGTGCGCGGCTCCGCCTGCCACAGCCGCTCCATCGCCGCGAGATAGCCGTCCCGCCAGAGATCGTCGCTGTCGCAAAACGCGACGAGATCGGTCGCGAGCGCCGCAACCCCGGTATTGCGCGCCACCAGATCGCCGGAATTCGCGATCCGCAGCGCCTTGACCCGCGGCGCGTAGCGGGCGAGCACGGAAGGCGTGTCATCACTCGAGCCGTCATCGACGACGACGATCTCATCCGGCGGCCGTGTTTGGCCGAGAATGGCATCGAGGGTTTCCGGAAGAAAGCCGGCACGATTATAGCTCGGCACGACGACCCCGATGGAAAGCGTCGTGCGGTCGGGAACGCCATGGTCGGGAACAGCGCTGCTCATGCCTAATTTCACCAGAATTGCCGCAGACATTCAAATCCGCCTGCTCACCCGCCTGTTGGAAAGGATGGGGCCGGAGAACCGGGCGTGGCTCGCACGATGGATGATGCGGGACCGAAGCGATCCCCACGCGCGCGCATTCGCCGAATTCGCGCAGCAAAGTATCGAGGCGTGGAAAAACCGACAATACGATGTCGATCGCAATGGCGAGACGGCGCTGCTCGCGGCGCTGGCGCCATTCCGGCCCGGCGTCTTGTTCGATGTCGGGGCGAATATCGGCGACTGGTCGCTTGCCGCCGCCCGCGTGCTGCCGGAGGCGCGTATCCATGCCTTCGAGATCACCCCGGCGACCGCGGCGACCCTCACCGGTAACGCAGCCCCCTTCGGCGCGCGCCTCGCCATCCATCCCTTCGGCCTCGGCGATCATGACGGGGCGATCACGGTTTACGTCTCCCCCAGAGACAACACCGCGAACAGCACGCTCCGCGACGCGGTCGTGATCTCGGCCGACGCGAATGGCCGCCAGACGATCGAGGAGGTCGCGGCCCGCATCACCACCGGCGATGGTTTTTTGGATGAGCACGGGATCAGCCGTGTCGATTTTTTGAAAATCGATGTCGAAGGCGCAGAATTTTCGGTTTTGCGTGGTTTCGAGGCGGCTTTCACCCGCCAGGCGATCGACCTCGTGCAGTTCGAATATGGCGAAATCAACCTCAAGACCCGTGATTTTCTTGAGGATTATTATAAATTTTTCACAGAACGTGGGTTTGTCGTCGGGAAACTCTATCCCGAAGGCGTGATTTTCAAGGATTACGACCTTGCGGATGAGGATTTCCTCGGCCCCAATTACATCGCCTGCCGCGCCGAGCGCGCCGACCTGATCGCCGCCCTTCGTTTTCCCGATATGGCGCGCTATCCGGCGGCGCGGGCGAATTCCGCGATGTAATCGACCAGCGCGTCGGAGGCTTGCGCCGCCGCCTCTGCTGCGCCGGCGGCGACGGCGCGGGCGACGGCGGCATGCAGGCGGGCGGTGCGGGCGAGATCGGCGACCTCGCGGTAATGCATGTACCAGAAGCGCCGCGAAAGCCCGTTCATCAGCGTCATCGCGCCGGTGGCGAACTCGTTGCTCGCGCTTTCCAGAAGCAGGAGGTTGAAGGCGCGGTCCAAGCGCATGAAAGCGGTATCGTCGTTGCTGGCGGCGGCCGTTTCCATACCGGCGGCGATCTCGGCGAAGCGCGCGCGCTGGGCGGGGCTCGCCTCGGTTGCGGCGGTGCGGGCGAGCAGGCGCTCGATCTCGCGGCGAACGGCGAGGAGCCGCAATTGCCGGGGAATGTCGATTTCGGTGACGACGATGCCGCGGCGCGGCAGCACCCGGACCAGCCCCTCGCGCGCGAGGCGCTGCAATGCCTCGCGCACCGGTGTGCGGCCAAGCCCGCAGCGTTGGCTCAGAACCGCCTCGGAAAGCGTCGCGCCGGGCGCAAGACGCAGCATCGCG
Source organism: Pseudomonadota bacterium (assembly GCA_021798915.1). Classification (GTDB taxonomy): domain Bacteria; phylum Pseudomonadota; class Alphaproteobacteria; order Acetobacterales; family Acetobacteraceae; genus Acidibrevibacterium. Next base: position 31,376 of record JAJZBM010000008.1, on the reverse strand, counting down.
ATGTCTTCCTCGAGGATGCGCCAGGCGCGCTCGGTCAGAGAGCAGGCTTCTCTCGCGGCTACGCCAGACGCGGGGGGAGGCGGTTGATCGCCGGTTGTCATCTTCGGCGCTCTCAGAAACCAAACATATGATCGAGGGAGAACCCGCCGGCTGCGTCCATCAAGCCGTGATAGCCGAACAGGCGGCAGGTGGTATCACGCACCAGGACATAGCCGTTCGCCCCGGCGCGGGCGAGGCGATCCGGGCCGAACACGTCGCGCGGGCGGATCAGCGCCGAGCCCGAGCCGGCGATGGCGAGATGCGTCTCCGCGATCACCGCGCCACCTGCGTCATGAAGCAGCAGGCTCGTTGCCGAATGCGGGTGCCACGGCGCTGAGGTGGGGTAGATGAGGCAGGTGAAACTCTGCCGCCCGCCCTCGCCCCCGCCCCCGCCGAGGCGGAGGAACAGCCGTGTCGAAAGCCCCGGCGGCTTGCCGTTATAGGATTGCGGCTCGTCGCGGTAGGTCATGAGGGTGTTGAAGATATGACCGCCGAAACTCGATTCCGCCTCGTGCCGGGTTTCGCGGTCGGCATAGCGGAACAGCGCGTGCAGCCAGCCATTGCCGTCGCCACCGGCGCGAAAATCATAGACCAGTTCGCCATGCCCGCCCTCGGGCAGGGCGTCGGGGGCGAGAATATTGTCGAGATCGAGGGCGATATCGTGATCGCGCGCAAGACAGCCGAGGAAATGGCTGCCGGCAGGGCGTCCTTCGGGGTCGAAGAGATCGAGACGGAGCGGCAAGGTGGTTTCGGTCGTCGCCATCGGTGTCGGCTGCACGATGGTCGCAAAACGCCGCCGCGGCAGGATCGGAAACGGCAGCAGAAAGCCACGTCCGAGCGGTGCCGCAAGTGTGCGAAGGGCGGGATCGGGGGCGAGATCGGCACGCTCGACATTGACATGGGCGATCCGCGTGCGTCCGGCCCGCACCACCTCATAGCGCGGCCGTACGACATGGCGCCCGGCGCGAACCTCGATCTGCGCCGGCCAGTGAACGCCGGGCAGAAGCGCTGCGACATCGAGTGCCTCGGTCGCGAACGGGGCGATCGGGCGGGAAAACGCCACCGGCCGCTCCGCGCCCATGCGGTCGAGGGCGATCGCGCCGGCCGGAATGGTGACGGCGTGGCTGTTCTGCACCCAGAGGATCACCCGCTCATCGGCGCGCGGCGCCGGGAGACCGGCATAGCGCTCCGACGGCCAGGCATTGGCGTCATGGGTGCAGGAGAGGCTCGCGGTTGCGCCGCTCGTGTCGGTCGGGAAGGTATCGAGCGCGTATTTGACCACGTCATGCCCGGCGGCGCCGATGACGTGGAGGAAGAGCTGGCCGGTGAATGGCGGCAGCCCGAAGCGGGCGCGAATGGCCCGGCTGTCGAGCGCGAAGCCGCCGGCGCCGGAAGGCAGGGCCTCTTCCCAGGTGGCGAGCACGCTGCCATCGGCTGCGAACAGGCGAAGCCACAGCCGGACCGCGCCGGCGCCGTAGCCGGACCAGTAATTGGCCGAGACGAGGCGCGTCGAAAGCCCATCCTGGTCGCGAAAAAAGGCGAAATTGGTCGCGAAATTGCGCCGCTCGGCATAGCGCTCGGGGACCGTCAGCAGCTCGCGCGGCAGGCGGATGGCGTCGAGCGAGAGGCATTCCACGCCGGCCGGGAGCAAGGGCGCGAGGCGCGCGACGATCCGGTCGGCATCGAATGCCGCGATCAGCAGCGCGCCGGCGGCGCTCTGTGGCAGCTCAGTGAGCGGGCGGGCGGGCAGGCCAGCGATCTCGCGCCCGATCGCCCGCGCGTCCTGGACATACACCTCGCCGATCGGCGGCAGATCCGGGGCCAGGGCGAGGAGTGCGGGGGCGATGCCATCGGGGTCGAACAGCGCGATCGGGGCGAGCGGGCGGAGCCGCGCCGTGAGCGCGCCGAGAGCCGCCGCGGCGAGCGGGTGCGAGAGCGCTTTGTACAGCACGTTGCCGCCCTGGCGCTGGTCGAAAGTCTCGATCGCGAGCATCACAGCCTCTCGGTTGACAGGAAAGAAAACCTTCTTTTTCTGAAGAAAAAGAAGCAAAAAGACTTTTCCCGTTCCCCTCGGAGGGGCAATTTTCCTCGGAATGGCAGTGCCGCAGGCACTGCCAAACGGATAAAAGTTTTTTGGTTCTTTTTTTCAAAAAAGAACAACCCTTTTTTCTTCCTTACGACAAAAATCCACAGCATTTTCCGGCCGGCAGCGATCAGTAGCCGAGCCGCCGGCGCAGCTCGGTCGCGGCCGCTTCTGTATCATCGATCGGGGCGGTCGGCCAAACCTCCAGCCGGCCGGTGAAATCGCGCGCCCGCCCGCTGGCGACCAAATCGGCGCTGAAATCGCGGATGCGCCGCGAATGGCCGGGCAGGCGGGCAATCAGCAGCGGCGCCGTGGTTGCCGCCGCCTCCGACATCATCGAGACGCTATCTTCGGTCGCGATGATCACGTCGGCGAGGGCGAGCAGGCCGAAATAGGGATTTTCACCACTGCCATCCCAGAGATAGGCGGCGCCGGCGTCACGCGGCCGGGCGAGGGCCTGCGCGAGCGCCATTTGCGCCGCGCGCGAGGTGCGGCGCGACGGGGTCACGGCGATTCCGGCGCCGTCGGCGGCGAGGGCCGCGAGCCGGACGCCAAGCGCCTCGGCTTCCAGGGCGCCGAGGCGAAACCGCCCGTTCGAGCCACCGACCAGAACCGCGATCAGCGGGCGGGGCAGATGGGCAAGACGCGGCCGCCAGATCGCCGCCGCCGCGGCGAGCCTTGCCGGCGTCACGCCATGCAGCGCGGTCCGTGTGACGATGACGTTGGGGCCGGTGAGGTCATCGTGACTCGCGACGAGAATGACGTCGAAGCGGCGCGGGTCCATGCGCGGGTGCTGGATTTGCACCGCGCGCACGCCATGGCGGCGGCGGAGGGTCGCGCCGATGACCGCGCCGACGCCCCCGCAGCCGATCACGATTTCCGGGAGTGGCCCGGCGATGGTATCGCCGACGGCGGCGAGCGGCGCCGGCCATAGCCGCGCGGTGACGAAGCGCCAGGGCGCGCGCGGCGTGAGGATGCGGCTTTCCGGGGTGAGTGCGGCGGCTTCGGCCAATCCCCGCGCCTGGGCCATCAGCCCGGCATAGGATTCACTCAGGATCCAGGATGATGGCGGCGAAGCCGGCTGGGTGCGGGTCATGGCGCGCGGGTTTGCCCGGCCGTGTTCCCTCGGTCAACCGGCTTGCCGGCGGTCTTTCCCGGTGCTACCGCCAGCGACGACGATGCCAGGCCCCGTTCCCGCCCTGTTGCCAAGCGTTTTGCTCTCCGCCGTCGTGCCGGTCAGGAACGAGGCGCCGAATATTCTGCCGCTGGTCGGCGAATTGCGGGCCGTTCTCGCCGAACTGGGCGCGCGGCATGGGGCCGGCACGGAAATCCTCTATGTCGATGACGGCAGCGCGGATGAGACGCCGAAGCGCCTCGCCGAGGCGGCCCGGCTGCCTGGGACGCCCCTCCGCTGGCGCCGCCATCGTGTCGCCTGCGGGCAGAGTGCGGCGATCGCGACCGGCATCACCGCTGCCGCCGGCGATTGGATCGCAACCCTGGACGGCGACGGCCAGAACGATCCCGCCGATATTCGGCGTCTTTTTGAGTGTGCCCTGACCGAGGAGGGTAACGGCGCGCCGGTGCTGATCACCGGATGGCGGAAAGCGCGGCGGGATGGTTGGCAAAAACGCGTGGCCTCGTGGCTTGCCAATCGCGTCCGCGCTGCCCTGCTCGGCGATGCGACGCCGGATACCGGCTGCGGGCTGAAGCTGTTTCGCCGCGCCGCTTTTCTCGATCTGCCGCGCTTTGACCATATGCACCGGTTTCTGCCGGCGCTGTTTCGCCGCGTCGGCGGGCGGGTGGTCAGCGTCGCCGTCAATCATCGTCCGCGCCGCGCCGGGCGCTCGAATTACGGCACGTTCGACCGGCTCTTGGTCGGCCTGGTCGATCTCGCCGGGGTCTATTGGCTGATGCGGCGCGGCGTCCGCCCCGAGATCCTCACGCCTGAAATTCTGCCGCCTGATCGGGAGGTGCCGTCATGATATGGCGATGGCTCGGAGGGTTTCTGGCGCTTCTGCTCATCGCCGCCGCGCCCGCGCCGCCGGCCCCGCCATCGGCGCCCTCCCCGGCGCCCGGGAAAGGCAGCGTGACCGGCCTGCCGCTGCCGCGCTTTGCGGCTTTGCGTTCGGACGACGTCAATCTCCGCGCCGGGCCGGGCACGCGCTATCCGATCTCCTGGGTCTATAAGCGGCGTGGCCTGCCGGTCGAGATCGAGCGCGAATTCGATGTCTGGCGCCTGATCCGTGACGCTGACGGCACCGAAGGCTGGGTGCATGAGGCGACATTGACCGGGCGGCGGACGCTGCTCGTCATCGGTGGCGAGCAGGCGCTGCGCGGCGCGCCGCAGGAAAGCGCCGCCATCGTCGCCCGCGCGGCGCCCGGCGTCGTCGGCCGGATCAGCCATTGCGCCGCCGATGCCCCCTGGTGCGAGGTGGAGATCAAGGGCTATCATGGATTTCTGCCACGCGCGGCGTTCTGGGGGAGTTTCCCGGGGGAAGCAGTGAATTGAACGGAACGGAGCCCGGCGAGAACCCGAAACGCGCCCATCACGATCTCGGTGGGGTGGCGAAGTTTCTTTGCGAGACGGTTGATACCGCGCCGCACGCGCTCACCCTGTTCGATCGCCGTGTCGATGCCTTGCGCCAGATCCTTGGCGCTTCCGGGGTCATGCGGGTCGATGAATTGCGGCGCGGGATCGAGGCGATCCCGGCGGCCGAATATCACCGTTTGTCCTATTATCAACGCTGGGTGCGCTCGATCGCCGATAATCTTCTGAGGAAGGGCGTGGTCAGCGCCGAGGAACTGCGCGCGGCGCTTGCGGCAGAGCGGGGGGACGGGCGATGACGCTTCTCGCTCCCGGCACCCGGGTTCGTGTTCGCGATGACTGGCCGGAGGCGCGCGGCGAGGCGCATATCCGGACACCGCATTATCTGCGCGGACGCGAAGGGGTGGTGGCGCGCCATCTCGGCGATTTCCCGAACCCCGAGGATCTCGCCTTCGCCCGCCCGGCGGCGATCCTCCCGCTCTATCACGTGCGCTTCGACCCAAGCGCGATCTGGCCGCCGCCACGGAGCGCCGGCGTGCTCCTGGTTGAGATTTTCGGGCATTGGCTGGAGGCGCGATGACCACGCCGCGCGAAACGCAAGCCCTGCTCGAAACCCCGGCCGAGGCATTGTTCGCGGCCTTGCTCGCCGTGCTCGCCGCCAAGGGGATGGTGAGCGAAGCCGAACTCGCCGCCCGCATGGCCGAGACCGATGCCGCGGCGCCGGCGCAAGGGGCGCGGATGGTGGCGCGGGCCTGGACCGATCCCGCCTATCGCGCGCTGATGATCGCCGATGGCACGCAAGCGGCGGAGGCGCTCGGCATCCCGATGCGCGGCGCGCCGCCGCTCGGGGTACTGGAAAACCGCCCCGGCCGGCACCATCTCGTCGTGTGCACGCTCTGTAGCTGCTATCCACGCGCGGTGCTCGGCTATCCGCCGTTCTGGTTCAAATCCGCGGCCTACCGCGCCCGCGCGGTGCGTGACCCGGCCGGGCTGATCGCCGAATGGGGCACGGTTTTGGCGCCTGGGACCGAAATCGTGGTGGTCGACTCGACCGCCGATTACCGCTGGATGGTGCTGCCCCAACGCCCGCCCGGCACGGCGGGGTGGGATGAGGCGGCGCTGGCGTCTCTGGTCCGCGAGGGGGATATGATCGGCGTAACGGTGCCCGGGATGGGCGCGAAAGCAGGTTGAACGCGACAATCGGACAGCGGCCGCGCAAGAGGCTTTTCCCCGGCGGGACAATTCCGATATCCTGTGCCGAGGAGGGGAGCAGTGGCGGACCGAATGAGGATTTTTGCGGCCGCCGGCTCCCGCATGGTTGAGGCGACCCGTCGCGGGTCCGGGCAATAAGCAGCGATGAGCGATAACGACAAGCGTGGCGGCAATGGCAATGGCGATGGCCCGACGACCGGGGTGGTGGTACGCGCGCGGCCCAAGACCCGCAAGCCAACGATGTACAAGGTTTTGATGCTGAACGACGATTACACGCCGATGGAGTTCGTCGTGCATGTCCTCGAGCGGTTTTTTCAGAAAAACCGTGAGGAGGCGACCCGCATCATGCTGCATGTGCATCGTCGCGGGGTCGGTGTCTGCGGCGTCTATACCTATGAGGTGGCGGAAACCAAGGTGACGCAGGTGATGGATCTCGCGCGGCAGAACCAGCATCCGCTGCAATGCACGATCGAGAAGGAATGACCGGCGAGAAGGAATGACCGGGCGAGAAGGAATGACCGGGCGAGAGGGAGTGGCTGGGAGCGGCAGGCGCACGAAGATTTTTTGTCATCGGTCATGGTCTGGAAATATTTTCGTGTGTAGTCTCGTTTGTGCGCCGCGGAAGGCCAGTTTAATTTGCGAGGCGGCGCCGAACCGGGTCGGCCTCGGATAGCGAAGGAGCGTTGATCGGCCATGCTCTCACGAAATCTGGAACAGACGCTTCACCGGGCGCTCTCTTTCGCCAATGAACGGCGTCACGAATACGCAACCCTCGAGCACCTCCTGCTCAGCCTCACCGATGATAGCGACGCGGCGACTGTTCTCCGCGCCTGCGGCCTCGATCTCGAAAAATTGCGTGTCGATCTGGTCGAATTCCTCGACAAGGATCTCTCCGGCCTGGTCACCGACCGGCGCGGCGACCCGAAGCCGACCGCGGGCTTCCAGCGCGTCGTGCAGCGCGCGGCGATCCATGTCCAATCCTCCGGGCGCGATGAGGTGACCGGCGCCAATGTGCTCGTCGCGCTGTTCAGCGAGCGCGAAAGCCATGCCGTCTATTTCCTGCAATTGCAGGACATGACGCGGCTCGATGCGGTCAATTTCATCAGCCACGGCATCGCCAAGGCGCCCGGCCGGTCGAACCCGCGCCCGGTGCAGGGCGCCGCCGGCGGCGAGCCGCACGCCCAAGGCGAGGGCGAGCGCGAGGAGAAACACGCCAAGCGCGGTCAGGACGCGCTCTCCAATTACTGCGTCAATCTCAACAAGAAGGCGGTTGCCGGCAAGATCGACCCGCTGATCGGCCGTGAATTGGAGATCGAGCGCACGATCCAGATTCTCTGCCGGCGGACCAAGAACAACCCGCTTTATGTCGGTGAGCCGGGGGTCGGCAAAACCGCCATCGCCGAGGGGCTCGCCAAGCGCATCGTCGAGGGCGATGTGCCGGACGTGCTGACCAAGGCGACCATCTTCGCGCTCGACATGGGCGCCCTCCTCGCCGGCACACGCTATCGCGGCGATTTCGAGGAGCGGCTGAAGGCGGTGGTCTCCGAACTCGAAAATCACCCCGACGCGATCCTGTTCATCGACGAGATCCACACCGTGATCGGCGCTGGTGCGACCAGCGGCGGCGCGATGGACGCCTCCAACCTGCTCAAACCGGCCCTCGCCTCGGGCACGCTGCGCTGCATCGGCAGCACCACCTACAAGGAATTCCGTAATTATTTCGAGAAGGATCGCGCCCTGGTGCGGCGCTTCCAGAAAATCGACGTCAACGAGCCCAATATTGAAGACGCGGTGAAAATTCTCCGTGGCCTCAAAACGAATTACGAAAAACACCACAAGGTGCGCTACACCGACGAGGCGATCCGCGCCGCCGTCGAATTGTCGTCGAAATACATCAACGACCGCAAACTGCCGGACAAGGCGATCGACGTCATCGACGAGGTCGGCGCCTCGCGCATGCTGCTCCCCGAGAACAAGCGCCGCAAAACGGTGACGCTCCGCGATGTCGAGGAGATCGTCGCCAAAATCGCGCGCATTCCCCCGAAATCGGTCTCCAGCGACGACAAGGAGACGCTGCGCAATCTCGATCGCGACCTCAAGGCGATGGTGTTCGGTCAGGATCCCGCCATCGAGGCGCTGGCGGCGGCGATCAAATTGTCCCGCGCCGGTCTGCGCGAGGTGGAAAAGCCGATCGGCAATTATCTCTTCAGCGGCCCGACCGGCGTCGGCAAGACCGAGGTCGCCCGCCAGCTCGCCGCGACCTTGGGGATCGAGCTGATCCGCTTCGACATGAGCGAATACATGGAGCGGCATTCGGTCTCGCGCCTGATCGGCGCGCCGCCCGGCTATGTCGGCTTCGATCAGGGCGGCTTGCTGACCGACGCGATCGACCAGCATCCGCACGCCGTCCTGCTGCTCGACGAGATCGAGAAGGCACATCCCGATCTCTTCAACATCCTGCTCCAAGTGATGGATCACGGTAAACTCACCGACCATAACGGCAAATCGGTCGATTTCCGTAACATCATCCTGATCATGACCACCAATGCCGGTGCTTCCGATCTGGCCCGCGCGGCGATCGGTTTCGGCCGTGACGTTCGTATCGGCGAGGACGAGGAGGCGATCAAGCGGCTCTTCACCCCGGAATTCCGCAACCGCCTCGACGCCATCATCGCCTTCTCCGGCTTGACCCCGGAGATCGTCGCCCGCGTCGTCGAGAAATTCGTCATGCAGCTCGAAGCCCAGCTCGCCGACCGCAACGTCACCATCGAGCTGAGTTCGGCGGCCAAGGAATGGCTCGCCGAACGCGGCTATGATCCGCTCTACGGCGCGCGGCCGCTGGCGCGTGTGATCCAGGAACACATCAAGAAGCCGCTCGCCGAGGAGTTGCTGTTCGGCCGCCTCGCCAAAGGCGGCGCCGTCAAGGTCAGCGTCAAGGACGGGGGACTCGATTTCGAGTTCGTCGAAATCACCCCGCCGGCGCTCCCCGGGCCGGAGGGCGAGGATGGCTCCGAACGCGAGGCCGAAATCGCAGGCTGAATGACGGGGTATCAAGGGAAGAGAAGTTCTTTTTAAAAAAAGAACCAAAAATTTTGTTCCGGGGCAGTGCCTTTGGCACTGCCCTTTTCGTATCAGGCCTTTTCGTATCAGGCCCGGCGCCGGCGCATTTCTCGCAATAAAGTCAGGGGGAAGGCGCCAAAGGTGAGCCCGGCGGCGCCGTAGCAGACCAGCCCGAGCGGAATCAGCGCCGCGAGCAGCGCGATGGCGCCGAGCGGGGTCGCCATGAGCCCCGGTCGGGCCGCGCAAATCACGGCGCGAGCGAGAACGAGGGCGATACTCATCGCCAGGGCTGCGGCGAGAATGCGCCCGATGCGCCCGAGCAGCGCCCGATCGGGGCGGAAATGGCCGGCGCGGGCGAGCAGCAGCGCGAGCGCGAAGGCGTTGAAGAAGGCCGCAAGGCTGGTCGCCAGAGGCGGGCCGAGATAGCCGAGCGGGCGCATCAAGGCGAGATTGAGGGCGAGATTGAGAAAAACCGCGATGACCCCGATCTTGACCGGGGTCTTGGTATCGCCGCGGGCGAAAAACCCCGGCGAGAACAGTTTCGCGAGCACGAAGGCCGGCAAGCCGATGGCATAGGCGGCGAGCGCCGCAGCACTTTTCGCCGCCGCCGCCCCACTCAGCGCGCCATGGCGGAACAAAGCCAGCATGATCGGCTCGGCGAGCAGCATGAGGGCAAAAGCGGCCGGCAACGTGAGCGCGAGCGTGAGCGCGAGCGCCTGATTAAGCGTCGCCCACATCTCGGCCTGGGCCTGGGCGCGGATCTGGCGCGCGAGCAGCGGCAAAAGCGCGGTCCCGACCGCCGTGCCGATGGTTCCGAGGGGAAGCTGATTGACGCGATCGGCGTAATAGAGCACCGAAACGGTGCCGGCCGGCAGCAGGCTCGCGATGATGGTATCGATGGCGACGTTGATCTGTGTGACGCCGGCGCCGACAATCCCCGGCCCCATGCGCCACAGCACCAGCCGCACCCCCGCGGTCAGCCGTGGCGCGCGCAGCCTGAGCGCCATGCCGCCGCGTCCGAGCGCGATCGCGAGCAAGCCGAGCTGCGCCATCCCGGAGACGGTGACGCCGACCGCCAGCGCCTGCCCGCGCGGGAGAATGCCGGGGGGAATGAGCACCAGCGCGCCGATGAGGGCGATGTTGAATACCACCGGGGTCGCGGCGGCGGCGGCGAAGCGATTGATCCCGTTGAGGACGCCGGACAACAGGGCGGCGAGGCAAATCAGCATGAGATAGGGGAAGGTGAGACGGCTGAGCGCGACACTGAGGGCGAATTTCGCCGGGTCGGCGGCAAAACCCGGCGCCAGGAGATGCATCAGGAGCGGCATGAGAAGGAGGCCGAGCAGTGTCAGGAACCCGAGCCAGACCACCATCACGCTCGCGACGTCCTCGGCCAGACGGCGCGCCGGTGCCGCCCCTTCCCCGGCCAGGCTGGCGGCGAAAGCGGGCACGAAGGCGGCGTTGAAGGCGCCCTCGCCGAACAGGCGGCGGAATAGATTGGGCAATTTGAGCGCGACGAAGAAGGCATCGGCGACTGGACCGGTGCCGAGGAGGGTGGCGATCAGGATATCGCGCAGGAAGCCGAGCACACGGCTTCCTGCCGTCCATACGCCGACCGTCGCGATGTTTCTCAGCACGTCCCGAGGAGACCGGCGGCGTCGAGCAAAATCGGCACCGAGGGCACGATTTCCGGCCCCATCCGGGCTAGAAAGGCAGGTAAATCGCCAAGCGGCACCACGCGGAGCGTCTCGTATTCGTCGTTGCCGTCATGGGCATGGGCGCTCATGATCGCGCCGGCACCAAGCCGGGTCGAGAGCAGGAAGCCGAGATCGAGCACATGGGTTTCTGCGTGCTCGATCAGCGCGAGCGGGCGGAGGGCCGCGATCGCATCCCGCGTGAGGCCGATCTCCTCGCGCAATTCGGTGAATATCTGGCCGGGGAGATCGACCTCGCCGCCCGGCCGCACCGCCCGGCCATCGACATTGCCGGCCGGTGGCGTCTGCCACATCCCGGATTGATAGACTGCCCCGTGATGGCGCCGTCCGAGCAGGACACCGTCCGGCGATAATAAAACACCGCAGACCGCGAGCGGGCGAAGCCGCAATGCGGCGAACAAGCCTGGATCACGAAATTGCGCGAGGACGCGGCGATATTCGGTCATATGGCCGCCGATCAGCGCCGGCGTGATCTCATCGGCGCTGAACACCGCGCCATTGAACAGGGCGCCGCCGCATACGGCTTGGGCGGCGAGCCAATGCTGATCGATTTCGGCGGCGAGCCCAGCCGCCAAGGGCGACCGCGTCCCGCTGACCCGCGCGGTGACCATCGCTGCGAGCGGGTGGACGCGCCATCCCGGCGGGATGGGCGGAAGCTCGGTCGGAATGGCCATCATCGTCGCTCTCGCATGCGGGGATTATCGCGGCCCGAAGCTGGCCCGCCAAGCCTTGCATCCAAACCCCTTTTTCGGGCGTACGGGCATATGAAGAGTACGATGGCCCGGGGCTGGCAAATCGTGCCCGCGCCCCATATCGCGAGAGGCTGGCGTGATCGCGCATAGCGGAGGGAGACGAGACGGTGATGACGACGCGGGCGCCGGCAATAGTGTGGTTTTTCCAAGATCTCCGCCTCGATGATCAGCCGGCGCTGGCGGCCGCCCTCGCCTCGGGCCGGCCATTGGTCACGGTTTTTGTCCTCGATACCATCTCGCCCGGGGCGTGGGCGCCGGGTGGCGCGGGGCGCTGGTGGCTCGAGGGCAGCCTTGCCGCGCTGGCCGAGGATCTGGCCGCGCGCGGCGCCTCCCTCGTGCTGCGGCGTGGCAGGATGGCGCCGGAGATCCTGCGTCTCGCCACAGAGACCGGGGCGGCGGAAATCCATTGCGGGCGTGCGGTCGAACCCTGGCTGCGCGCGGCGATCGGGGAATTGCGGCCGGCGCTGGCGCGGCGCGGGGTTGCGCTCCATGAGCATGAAACCCGAGTTTTGTTTGCCCCCGATCGGCTCCGCACCCAGAACGGCGGCGCCTTTTCGGTGTTCACGCCGTTTGCCCGCGCCGCCCTCGCCGCCGGCACCGACGCCTCGGTCTGGCCGGCGCCGGCAACCCTTCCCGGCTTTCCCGCGCCCCTGGCCAGCGACACTCTCGCCGCCTGGCGGCTGCGCCCCACCCGTCCCGATTGGGCGGCCGAGATGCGCGCCCTGTGGACGCCCGGCGCGGCCGGTGCGACGGCGCGGCTCACGCGGTTTCTCGCCGACGCCTTCCCCGCCTATGACCATGCCCGCGACATCCCCGGCCATGCCAGCACCTCGATGCTCTCGCCGCATCTCCATTGGGGCGAGATTTCGCCCCGCCGTGTCTGGCAGGCGGCAAGCCGCGCCGCCCCCGGGGGCGGCAAATTCCTCCAGAGTTTTCTGAACGAGATGCTGTGGCGGGAGTTCTCCGCCTATCTCCTCTGGCATCACCCGCGCCTTCCCGAGCAGCCGCTGCGCGCCGAATTCGCCGCCATGCCCTGGCGTCGCGACGAGGACGCCCTCGGCGCTTGGCGGCGCGGCGAAACCGGCATTCCGATCATTGACGCCGGGATGCGCCAGCTCTGGCGCTGGGGCTGGATGCACAACCGGGTGCGGATGATCGCCGCCTCGTTCCTGGTCAAGCACCTGCTGCTGCCCTGGCAGGTTGGCGAGGCGTGGTTCTGGGACACGCTTCTCGATGCCGATCTCGCCGCCAATGCCGCGAGTTGGCAATGGGTCGCCGGCAGCGGCGCCGATGCCGCGCCCTATTTCCGCATCTTCAACCCCATCCTTCAGGGGCGTAAATTCGACCCCAATGGCGCCTATGTCCGCCGCTTCGTCCCCGAACTCGCTGGATTGCCCGATGATGTCATCCATGCGCCGTGGACGGCGCCGCGTCTCGTGCTCGACGCCGCCGGGGTGGCTCTGGGCCGCACCTACCCGCAGCCGATCGTCGATCTCGCCCTCGGGCGGGCACGGGCCTTGGCCGCCTTCGCCGCCCTGCCGCGGCGGGCGGCGTGACCTCTTCCGCCTTGCCGACCATTCCGCCTGGCGCCCCGCTCCGCGTCGTCGGGGACGTGCATGGCGATATCCGGGCCTTCCGCCACGCCGTCGCGACTGATCGCTTTGTCGTGCAGCTCGGCGACCTCGTCGATGGCGGCCCGGACAGTGCCGGCGTGCTGCGGCTGATGCTGCGCCTGATCGAAGATGGGCGCGGCCTGTTTCTGCTCGGCAACCATGATTTCCGTCTTGCCCGCGCGCTCTGCGGGCGCGCCGCGCCGCTCGCCCCCGAAACCGCCGCGACGCTGGCGGCGCTCGATGCCGATCTCGCTGCGCACGCGCTGGCGGCCATTGCCCGTGCCCCGGCCTGGTGCCGGGCCGGGGCCGCGTTTTTCGTCCATGGCGGCTTTCATGACGCCATGCTGATGGCGCCGCCGCCGCTGGCCCCTCTCGCCGGTGGGCGGGTCAACGGCCTACTCGCCCGGGCGTTGTATGGTGAGCCGACCGGCCGGATGCAGCCGGACGGGTTTCCCGAGCGCAGTCTCCGCTGGGTCGATCGTATTCCCGCCGGCTTGACCGTCTATTGCGGCCATGATCGGCGCAGCGCCGATGGCCGCCCCTATATCCGCGCCGCGGCTTCGGGCGGGCGGGCGGTGTTCCTCGATACCGGCGCCGGCAAGGGCGGGCATCTCTCCTGGATCGATCTTTCGCCGGCCGGCATGGAACTCTCGCCCGAGCTTGGCTAAAACGCTGGGCGTGGCACCTATCCCGACCCCGGATCTGTTCGGCCCAGCGGCGACGCCGGCCGCCGCCCCCACGCCGGCGACGGCGCGCGGCGGCGCGAGTGCGCGACCGCTCGCCGATCGCCTCCGCCCGCGCGCGTTGTCCGAGGTGGTCGGCCAGGATCATCTCCTCGGCGCCGACGGCGTGCTCACCCGCATGTTGCGCCAGGGCTCGCTCGCCTCCCTCATCCTGTGGGGCCCGCCGGGGGTGGGCAAGACCACGCTGGCGCGTCTGCTCGCCGAGCGGACGGGGCTCCATTTCCACCAATTATCGGCGGTTTTCTCGGGGGTCGCCGATCTCAAGCGGGTCTTCGAGGAAGCGGCGAAGCGGCGCCGCACCGGCACCGGGACATTGCTTTTCGTCGATGAAATCCATCGCTTCAACCGCGCCCAGCAGGACGCTTTCCTGCCGGTGGTGGAGGAGGGGATCGTGGTGCTGATTGGCGCCACCACCGAAAACCCGTCCTTTGCCCTCAATGGCGCCTTGCTCTCGCGCTGCCAGGTGCTGGTTCTGCGCCGGCTCGACGATCCGGCGCTCATGGAACTCGTCTCCCGCGCCGAGGCCGCGACCGGCCGCGGCCTTCCGCTCACCGAGGAGGGCCGCGCCGCGCTTCGCGCCATGGCCGATGGCGATGGCCGCTATCTCCTCAACATGGCCGAGCAGCTCTTCGCCCTGCCGCCCGATCAGCTTCCCCTCGGCGCCGCCGAACTCGCGGCGCTGCTCGCCCGGCGCGCCGCCCTCTACGACAAGGATCGCGAGGAGCATTACAATCTCATTTCGGCGCTGCATAAATCACTGCGCGGCTCGGACCCCGACGCGGCGCTTTATTGGTTCGCGCGCATGCTGACCGGCGGCGAGGATGCGCGCTACATCGCCCGCCGCCTCGCCCGCTTCGCCGCGGAAGATATCGGTCTTGCCGACCCCTCGGCCCTCACCCTGGCGCTCTCGGGCTGGGAAGCCTATGAGCGGATGGGCAGTCCTGAAGGGGAATTGGCGCTCGCCGAAGTGGTGATCCATCTGGCGACGGCGCCGAAATCGAACGCCGTCTATCGCGCCTTCGGGGCGGCGATGGCAGCGGCGCGGGCGACCGGCAGCCTGATGCCACCGGCCCATATCCTGAATGCGCCGACCAAGCTGATGAAGGAAATCGGCTATGGCGCCGGCTACGAATATGACCACGAGGCGCCGGAGGCGTTCTCCGGCCAGAATTACTTTCCCGACGGCATGACGCGGGCGCAATTCTATCGCCCGAGTGGGCGTGGGCAGGAACGCGCCATCGCCGAACGCCTCGCTGCCTGGGCCAGGCTGCGTGCGGAGCGTGGCCAATGAGTGTCGGCCAGCGCGAGGTTGGCGCCGATGACGCGGGTATCCGCCTCGATCGCTGGTTTCGCCGTTATTTTCCAGGTGTCACCCAAGGCATGATCGAGAAGCTCTGCCGCACCGGGCAGATCCGCGTCGATGGCCGCCGCGCCGAAGCGGCGACCCGGCTCGCGCCCGGCCAGGCGGTGCGCATCCCGCCTCTCCCGGTCGCGCCAGCGCCGCCGCCGCCGCCGGTCGATCCCCATGCCGCCGCCGAACTCGCGCGTCTGATCCTCTATCAGGACGCGGCGGTGATCGTGCTCGATAAGCCGGCCGGTCTCGCCGTCCAGGGCGGCCCGGGTATCCGCCGCCATCTCGATGGCATGCTGGACGCGCTGCGCGGCGAGCGGGTGGAGCGGCCGCGCCTCGTCCATCGCCTCGATCAGGAAACTTCGGGCGTTCTGGTGTTGGCGCGGAGCCCCGGCGTTGCCGCCTGGCTCGCCCGCGCCTTTCGCGAGCGCCGGGTGGAAAAAATCTACTGGGCGCTGGTAAGCGGTCGGCCGGAAGCGCCGGCGGGGCGCATCGACCTGCCGCTCCTGCGCCTCAAAGGGGCGAAGGGGGCGCGCAGCCAGGCCGCTCCCGGCGATGAGGCCGCCGCCCGCGCCATTACCGATTACCGTACCCGCGACCATACCGGGCGGCATGTCACCTGGCTCGAACTCTCGCCGCTCACCGGGCGCACCCATCAGCTTCGTGTCCATTGTGCGGCGATCGGCACGCCGATCCTCGGCGACGACAAATATGACGCCCGGCCGGAGCGGGCGAGCGAGCCTGGAACCCGCCTTCATCTCCACGCCCGCCGCCTCACCTTGCCCCACCCCGAGGGCGGTACCCTGACCGTCGAAGCCCCGCTTCCCCCGCTTATGCGGGAGAGCTTCCGCCATTTCGGCTTCACCGCCCCCAAGGCCGCGGCGCCATCCCGGGTGAAGCCGGCATGAAGCGGGGTCTGATCGTGCTCGCCGCCGCGCTCGCGGCGAGTGTCCTTTTGCTGGCCGTGGCGGTGGTGGTGGTGGTGGCGGCGCCCGACCGGCTGAAGCCGCTGGTGATCGCGCTGGTGGCACGCGACGGCCACCAGAGCATCACGCTCGACGGGCCGATTTCGCTCTCGCTGCTGCCGCGCCCGGTCCTGCGCGCCGAGACGGTCGCGCTCACCGCGGGGCCGGGGCGGATCGAGGCCGGACATCTGGTCGCGCATCTCGCGCTCCGCCCACTGCTCGCGCGACAGATCGTGGTGACGCGGCTCGATCTCGATCACGCGGTTTTCCACCCATCGCCGGGAAAGGACATCCCGGAAATCGCCCCAGCAAAGATAATAGCCTCGGAGAATGGCATGCCGGGCGGCGCGGACGGCACCCCGCCGCCTGCCCGCAAGCCCAGCACCCACAAGCCAAGGGATTGGCGGATCAGCTTGCTCGCGCTGCGTCTCACTGATGCGCATGTCGCGATCGCCGGGCCGGCGGCGCCGCTCGCCATCATCCGGCTCGACCTGCCGGCGCTGCCAGGGCCGAGTGCGACCGCGGTCACCATCGATGCCCGCTATGCCGGTGTCCCGTTCAGCGTCAGTGGCATGATCGCCCGCCTGCCCGGAGATGCGCTGTCGCTCGAAGGGCTCCGCGTGGTCGCGCGGCAGGGCGATCTCGGGCTCGACGGCACGCTCCATCTCGGACCGCATCCCGCTTTCGCCGGCAAACTCGTGATCCATCGCCTCGATCTCGATGCCCTGCGTCACGCCCTGCCGCGCCGCGCGCCGCAACCGTTGCCACCGGCAGCGGGGGCCGCAGGCGCCACGCCGGCACCTGCGGCCCCCGGATGGCGCGAGCGACCACTTGCGTTCCTCGCCTTCCTCGGCGCCGCCGATCTCGATCTCTCGGTCACGGTCGAAACCCTGATCGAAAGCGGCGCCACCTATCGCGACATTGCCGCCCAGGTCGTGCTCCATGACCGGCGGTTGGTGCTCGACCCGCTCCATCTCATGGTCCCGGGCGGGGAGGTGAGCGGGACGCTGAGCCTCGATGCCGCAGCCAGCCCGCCTTCGGCGACGCTGCATGTGCTGGCGCCGGCGCTGGCGCTCGGGCCGCTCGCCGGGGCATTTCACTGGCCGGCGGACGATACCGGCGCGCTCGAGGTTTTCGCCGATCTCAGCGCCGCCGGGGCGACGCCGCAGGCGCTGGCGGCAACGCTCACCGGGCGGCTCGGACTCGCCGCGGTCAATGCGACGCTTGCCAATCGCCTGCTTTTGCAAGCACTCGAACAAGTGCTGCGGCAGGCGAGGCTGCCGGCGATCGGGCTCGATATCGGCGGGCGAACCGATCTCCGCTGCCTCGCGCTCGGCGCCGAGATCGCCGCAGGCGTCGCGCATCTCGATCCGGCGCTGGCACAGACCTCGCGTCTCGATCTCGGCGCCGCCGGAACCCTCGATCTCGGTGCCGCGACGATGGCGGTGCGGCTGGTGCCGTCGCTCCGCATCGGCGGCAATGCGCTGGTGGTGCCGCTTCGCCTCGATGGCCCGCTTGCCGCACCGAAACTGGCGCCCGACCCCGACCAGGAGGATGGTGCCCTCGCCGGCGCGGCCTGCGAGCCGGCGCTGGCGCGGGCGCGGGGCGGACGAGCAGGGCCGGCGCCAGCGCCTGCGAAGCCGGCGAAGGGCCTCTCGCTGCATGACATTCTGCGCGGGCTGGTGAAGTAGGGCGGCGATGCGGCGGTTCTGGAATGAGGTTGCAGTGGTTGCGCTGGTGGAGGGGTTCACGATCCATCTCGATCGCCGACCGCTGCGGCTGCCGGAGGGAGAGGAATTGCGCCTCCCGGGGGCGGCGTTGGCACAAGCGGTGGCCGAGGAATGGCGCGGTCTTGGGCAAGAATTCAGCTATGAGGATGTGAAATTGACCCGCATCATCGGCACCGGGACGAGCCGGATCGCGCCCGCGCCGGAGCCGAGTATCGCGGCCCTGGCGCGCTATGGCGAGAGCGACCTGCTCTGCTACCGCGCCAGCACGCCCGTGGCCCTGGCCCGGCGCCAGCAGGAGCGCTGGCAACCCTGGCTGGATTGGGCGGCGCGCGTGCTCGATGCGCCACTTGCGATCACCGACGGCGTGATGCCGTGCCCGCAGCTGGCGGCAAGTCTCGCGGCGCTGCGGGCGGCGCTGGCCCGGGAGGGGGCGATCCGGCTCGCGGCCCTCGGGGTTCTGGTGCCAGCGCTCGGGAGCCTCGTGCTCGGCCTCGCGGTCGCGGCGGGGGCGCTCGATGGCGCGCAAGCGCAGGAACTTGCCGAACTCGATGCCTTGTTCCAAGAAGAAATCTGGGGTCAGGACGAAGCGAGCACGGCCCGGCGAACGCATGTCGCCGGCGAGATCGCCGCCGCCGCCCGCATCCTGGCGCTGACGCACCATGCCGAGGGAACGCCGTCATGAGCGCCAAGCGTCTCGTCTTTCGCGGCCAGGTCCAGGCGGTCGGGTTTCGTGACTGGATGACCGTCCGGGCGACGGTGCTCGGCCTCTCGGGCTGGGTGCGCAACCGCGACGACGGCGCGGTGGAGGCGCTGGTCGCCGGCGATCCTGCCGCGGTCGAGGAATTGCTGCGCGCCTGCCGCCGGGGGCCGCGTCTCGCGCGGGTGACGAGCATCGAGGAAGACCTGGCACCGCCGCCCGAAACCCCGGGATTTTATCGTCGGTAATCGCCTGTAATCGCTGGCAATAATGCCCCCAGCCGGCGAAGGGTCAGATTGGCTCGTTATCGAGACGGATCAGGGTGAAGAGGCCGAACGGCGGCATTGCCGACACCGCCGCCTTCTCGCGTTCCTCGGGCAGCAGCAAGGCATCGACCGCGAAATCCGGATGCCAGCCGAGCGCGCGCGAGGCCGGGGCCAGCGCCCGCTCCACCCACCAGCGTGGCCCACGCTCGGCGGCGAAATGGTTGACGAACAGAAGATGCCCGCCTGGCCGCACCACCCGGCGCATCTCCGCCATCAGCCGGCGCGGATGCGGCACCACCGAGGCGACGAACATGGCGACCGCGATATCGAAGCTGCCGGAATCGAAGCTCATCGCCTCGGCATCCATCTCGATCAGCGCGTCGACCTGGGCGAGGCCATCCGCGGCGACGCGGCGGCGGGCGATGGCGAGCATTTCGGTCGAGAGGTCGATGCCGGTGATGCGCTTGCCCGGCGTGTAACGGGGCAGCGCGAGGCCGGTGCCGACCCCGACCTCCAGCACCGCGCTGCCCGCCAGCCGGTTGACCTCCGCCACCGTGCGGCGGCGGGCGAAAGCGGAAACGCCGCCGAAGGACGAATCATAGATGCCCGCCCAGCGCCGATAGGCGGCGCGAACCGCTTCGGCATCCAAGGCGGATTTCGGTGCCGAGCGTGACGAGGGAAAGGCGTGGGTCATGATCGTCGGCGATCCTTGTTTGCGATACGGCCAGAACGCGGGAGCGGGTCGTGGGCGAGGAGCGGGGCTTTCGTGGCGGCGAAACGCGAGAAGATGAGAGGAGACAAAACGGAAGGGACGCGAACGAGAATAGGGGACCGGGAATGACAACCACGAATGTTGAAGCGAAACAAGACGCCAGATGCAAGCCCATCCCGCATGGCAGAGTCGCTGCACCGGAAATCCGGCCGCGCACGCCCGTCCGCTGGCGTGATTGGGGTGAACGCGCGCAGCTCAAGACGCATCACCGCGCCCTGCCGGGGGCGTGGCGCGTGGACATAATCCCAGACAAGTCGGACCGCTATGCCCGCCGGCCTCGAGTGCGCAAAACCGGCCTCGGCCCGCGGCGTCAAGCGGCCCCGGTCTCAGGCAAGCTTGGAGAGATTGACCGCGGCGGCACGGCCATTCGGCTGCTGCTCGATTTCGAAGCCGAGCTTTTCCCCCTCGCTGAGACTACGCAACCCCGCTTTCTGCACGGCGCTGATATGGACGAATACGTCCTTCCCGCCATGATCGGGGGCAATGAAGCCATAGCCTTTGGTCGGATTGAACCATTTCACGGTGCCCTGCGGCATCGCCACACGCCTTTCTGTCTGCGGGGCGGGGGAAGGTGCGAGGCACCCCCTTGCCCCTTGCTTGAACCGACGTGCTCTTGGGCGGCACGTCTTCCTCCCGGCGGCGATGACGGAATTTTGCTGGCCACCATCGTCACCAGAGGCGACGATACGACGCAAGCACGGCTATCGCAACGGCAACGTAAAAGTTCGTCGTCATGACGCGACATGCAGCCGAAACGACGCGTAGAAACCGCTTTATGCGGCTTCCTCGCGCTTCTCGCGCACTTTCACATACGCGAGATCAGCGTGGCGCGCGCAATAGGGTTTGGTCGGCAGGGCGGCATCATCGCAGAAATGAAATCCTGGCTTTCCCGGCTCACCGAGCGGCCAGCAGCAGCTATGGGCGCGGCGAAAGGGCGGCGGTTCGACGCGATGCGGCGGCGGGACGGCACGCGGCGGCGGCGACCAGGCGGCTTGCGCCATCGCTGTCATAGCGCCCGATCCCGGATTGCCCGCCCCCGCCGCGCTGGCGACACGGCCGGAGCCCACGGAGGCCTTGGTTTCGGCGTGAACTTCCGCCGTCGCCGCAACGACGCGAATCGGCGATGGGCGGGGCGGCAAAACCAGGCGATGCGCTTTGCCGATGACGGCGTTCTTGGTTATTCCGAGACGCCGACCGATCTCGGCGGTCGGCAACCCCTCACTCCAGAGGCCGCGCAGACAGGCGACGGTTTCCTCGGTCCACTCCATTTCGTGGTCCTCCGCATGATCTGACCACAACATACAGTAAGACGGCTGTGACACTCAATCACCTTGGGTCATAAAATCTGTGGAAAACTCGCTAAAATTGTGGCCGCCTCGGGTGTTTCGCCACTACCCCTGGGGGTGATAGGGGGTTCAGCCGGCATCGGCGGCCGGCGGCGGCGGCTTTGTCTGTCCCTCGTCCGGGGACGGGCTCGGGGATGGCGCGCTGGCCGGGCGGCGGATGCGAAGGCTCCGAATGCGCCTGGCATCGGCGTCCACCACCAGAAATTCGATCCCAGAAGGGTGGCTGATCACCTCGCCACGCGCCGGGACACGTTCGGCGAGGGTGAATACCAGGCCGCCGACGGTATCGATATCGGCGTTCCGCTCATCCTCGGTCAGCACCGGGCCAAGCGCCGCCTCGAAATCCTCGATCGGCAGACGGGCATCGATGTCGAGCGCGCCGTCGGGGCGTTCGATGAGCAGCTTCTTCTGTTCGTCGTCATGCTCGTCGGCAATATCGCCGACGATGGTCTCGACCAGATCCTCGATCGTCACCAAACCATCGACGCCGCCATATTCGTCGATGACCAAAGCGAGATGCATGCGCGCCTGGCGCATCTGTAACAGGAGATCGAGCACCGGAATCTGCGGCGCAACGAGCAGTGGCCGGCGGAGGATTTTCTCCAGCGAGAAGGTCTCACGCGGCCCCTCCGCGGCATAGATGTCCTTGATATGGACCATACCGACGATGTCATCGAGCTGGTCGCGATAGATCGGAAAGCGCGAATGGCCCTCGCGGCGGATCACGGCGAGCAGTTCGGCATGGCCGAGATCGAGCGGCAGCGCGACGATATCGGCGCGCGGCACCATCACGTCATCGGCGGTGGTGCCGCGCAGCCGCAGGATATTGGCGATCAGCACCCGCTCCTGGCGGTCGAGTTCGGGGGCGACGCCGGGCGTGAGCGGCGCGTCCGCTGCCTCCTGCACCAGCTCGGCGATCGAGGCGCGCACCGAATGCTCGGCGCCGCGCCAGCCCCAAAGCCCGCGTAGACGCTGGATGAAAGCGGGTGGCATCGTACTCATGCCGGCATGGTTACGTCGGCCGCCACGGGTTGGGCACGCCGAGGCGGCGGAGGATACGGGCCTCGGCCATTTCCATCCGCCGCGCATCGCCTGGATGATGATGGTCGTGCCCGGCGAGATGGAGCACGCCATGGACGACGAGATGGGCGAGGTGATGCCCCGGCCGCTTGCCGGCCGCGCTGGCTTCGCGGCGGACGACGCCGAGCGCGAGGATGAGGTCGCCACCGGCGCAATCGGGAAAACTCAGCACGTTGGTCGGCTTGTCACGGCCACGATGGCGGGCATTGAGCCGGCGCACGGCGCGGTCATCGGCAAGCATGACAGTGATCGCGCCCGTGCCGATCGCCCTCGCGCCGCCATGAGCGGTCCCGGCGGCGGCGGCGGCGCGGCGGGCGAGTGCCTCGGCGCGCGGCACCAGGCGTCGCCAGGCCGGCACCGCGACCACGACCTCCGGTATGACGGCCTCGGGAGGAGCGGCCGCCGGGTTTCGGGGGAGCCCCGCCGTGGCGGGGCTAGGCTTTCGATCTTTGGCCATGGCGCTCGTCATAGGCCGCGACGATGCGCGCGACCAGGGGATGGCGCACGACGTCGCCGGCGGTGAGCCGCGCGAACGCGATGCCGTCCACATCGGCCAGCGTCTCCAGCGCGTCGAGCAGGCCGGAACGTTGGCCGGCGGGGAGATCGATCTGGCTCGGATCGCCGGTGATCACCATGCGCGTGCCCTCGCCCATGCGGGTCAGGAACATTTTCATCTGTACCGGCGTCGTGTTCTGGGCTTCGTCGAGAATGACGAAGGCATGCGCCAGGGTGCGCCCGCGCATGAAGGCGAGCGGAGCAACCTCGATTTCACCGCTCGCGAGGCGTCGCGTCACCTGCTCGGCCGGCATCATGTCATTGAGCGCGTCATAGAGCGGGCGTAGATAGGGGTCGACCTTCTCCTTGAGATCGCCAGGGAGAAAGCCGAGCCGCTCGCCAGCCTCGACGGCGGGGCGCGAGAGCACGATGCGGTCGACACGGCCGGATTGCAGCATGGCGACCGCCTGCGCGACGGCAAGATAGGTTTTGCCGGTGCCAGCGGGGCCAACGGCGAATACCGCCTCACACCGCGACAGGAGTTCGATATAGTGCAACTGCCCGGGGCTGCGCGGTCCGACGGCGCCGCGGCGGGTGCGGATCGCCGGCAGATCGGCGAGCGGCAGACGCGGGTCGGCTTCGGGCGCGGCAAGGCGGATGGCGGCGTCGATCTCCGAGGCCCCCACCGGCTGGCCGCCTTCGAGCCGGCGATAGAGCCCAGAGAGCGCCGCCTGCGCCACCCCCACCTGCTCCGGTGCTCCGCTGATCGCGATCCGGTTACCCCGGCATGAAAGCCGCACATGCAGCCCCTTCTCCAGCCGCGCCAGATGGCGATCATGCTCGCCGAGCAGAAGCGAGAGCAGGGCGTTGTCGGCGAACTGCAGGGTGACGGGTTTGTCGCCGTCGGCGGTGAGCGATGAGGGGGAAAGGGGGCTCAAGCGGCGGCATGCTCCTCGGAGGTTGGATGCCATGCCCCGGTCAGCGAGCGCGGGCCGGCGGCGGCGATGGTGACCGCGATTTCGCGGCCGATCAGGGTCTCGGGCGCGGCGAGATGGACCGCCTGGAGATAAGGGCTGCGGCCGGCGATTTGGCCGGGATGGCGGCCACGCCCGGTGATCAGGACGTCGAGCCGGCGCCCGACCTGGCGGGCGTTGAAATCGCGCTGCTGGGCGGCGAGGAGATCCTGGAGGGCGGCGAGGCGGTCCTCTTTTTCGAGCTCGGGGATCTGATCGGCGGCACTCGCGGCCGGGGTGCCGGGGCGGGGCGAGTATTTGAAGCTATAGGCCTGGGCGAAGCCGATCTCGCGCACGAGCGCCAGGGTGGCCGCGAAATCCGCCGCCGTCTCACCGGGATGGCCGACGATGAAATCAGAGGAGAGGGCGATGTCCGGCCGGGCGTGGCGAAGGCGCTCGACGATGCGGCGATAATCGGCCGCCGTATGGCGGCGGTTCATCGCGCTCAGGATGCGGTCGGCGCCGGATTGCACCGGCAGATGCAGAAACGGCATCAGGGCGGGTAATTCGCCGTGCGCCGCGATCAGCGCGTCATCCATGTCGCGCGGATGCGACGTGGTATAGCGGAGGCGCGTGAGGCCGGAGATTTCGGCGAGCGCCCGCAGCAGGCGCGCGAGAGTCCATTCACCGCCGGCAGGCGCCTCGCCATGCCAGGCGTTGACGTTCTGGCCGAGCAGGGTGATTTCCCTCGCCCCGGCGGCGACCAGGGCGCGGGCTTCCGCGAGTACGGCGGCGGCCGGGCGCGAGGCCTCCACCCCCCTGGTATAGGGGACGACGCAGAAGCTGCAGAATTTGTCGCACCCCTCCTGGATCGCGAGGAAGGCGGTAACGCCGCCCCCGGGCAGCGCCGCTTCGGGCAGATGGTCGAATTTGCTCTCGGGGGGGAATTCGGTATCGACCACCGCCCGCCCGGCGCGTTCGGCAGCGGCGATCATCTCCGGCAGGCGATGATAGGTTTGCGGCCCGAGCACGATATCGACATAAGGCGCGCGCCGCAGGATCTCCGCCCCCTCGGCCTGGGCGACGCAGCCGGCGACGGCCAGCAACATGCGTCCACCCGCGCTGGCGCGGGCGTCTTTGAGGCGGCGCAGCCGGCCGAGTTCGGAAAACAGCTTTTCCGTCGCGTGTTCGCGGATATGGCAGGTATTCAGGATCACCATATCGGCGTCCTCGGCCGAGGCCGCCGGGCCATAGCCGAGTGGCGCCAGGACATCGGCCATCCGGGTGCTGTCATAGACGTTCATCTGGCAGCCCCAGGTGACCACGTGGAGACGCCGGAGGGGGCGGGTCACTGAAGAAAAGGCAGCCGGAAGCGGGGGGCGGATGGTCATCGCAATCGCTCCAATCGTCGCCGCCGGAACAACCCGGACGGCGGCAGCGGAGCCATTGCCCTCCACGGCGCGGCGGTCAAGCGCAAAGCCGTGTACCAACCCCTTTTGTCATGCGCCAATCTGAGAACGACACCCCTTCCCTGTCAAGCGACAACCGTATGACGGGGGAAGGTCGGGCCGCGGTCAGGCGTGCCCGGCGGTGCCGGAGAGCAGCAGCGGGTCGATCCGGAGCTTGGCCAGCGCGCGGCGCCATTTCGTCTCATGGTCGGCATCGAACAGCAGCGCCTCGTCCGCCGGGGCGGAGAGCCAGGTATTCTGCTGGAACTCCTGGTCGAGCTGGCCCGGTCCCCAGCCGACATAGCCGAGCGCGAGCAGCCCCTGGCGCGGCCCGGCGCCACCGGCGATCGCCTTCAAGATGTCGAGGCTGGCGGTCAGCGCGAGACGCTCATCGACGCGGAGGCTGGCCTCATCGGTCCAGTCGGCGGTGTGGAGCACGAAGCCACGCGCATGATCGACCGGGCCGCCGGAACAGAGCCGGATATGGCGTGCCGGCGGCAAGGGCGCGATGTCGAGCTGGCGCAGGAGATCGGTGAAGCTCGGCTGTTCGAGCGGACGGTTGAGCATGATCCCCATCGCGCCTTCCGGCGTGTGCGCGCAAAGATAGATCACGCTCCGGGCGAAATTGGGGTCATTCAGTTCCGGCATGGCGATCAGGATCTGCCCGGTCAGCATCAACCCGCCCGGCTTGGGGGCGGTGGTCCTCGGGGCGGCGCGACCCTTGGTGGTGGGGACGCGAGGGGATGTGCGACGAGCCATGGCGGTAGAATTGGGGATATTCGCGCCGCAACGCAAGCATCGGTTGGTTCGCGCCGGAATTTGGTTTAGGAAGCCCTCTTCCTGGCAACCCGCGCCCCGCGTGATCCCGAGCCGCTGGTGATCACGAAGGGCCGCAAGAGAGTGAGCACGCGCATGACGATCAAGGTTGGCGACACCATCCCGGCCATGAAACTGATGACCGCCTCGCCCGAGGGGCCGAAGGAAATCTCCACCGACGAGATTTTCCGCGGCAAGACGGTGGTTCTGTTCGCGGTCCCCGGCGCCTTCACCCCGACCTGCAGCGCCAAGCATCTGCCCGGGTTCATCGAACATGCCGATAAATTCTTCGCCAAGGGTGTCGATCGCATCGTCTGCATGGCGGTGAACGACCCCTTCGTGCTCGGTGCCTGGGCGAAGGATCAGGGGTCGGGCGACAAGATCCTGATGCTCGCCGATGGTTCGGGTGCGCTCACCAAAGCCATGGGCCTCGAACTCGACCTCGTCGCGCGCGGCCTCGGGGTGCGCAGCCAGCGTTTCGCACTGATCGCGAAAGACGGCAAAGTCACCCATCTCGCCATCGAGGCGCCGGGCGGATTCGATGTCAGCCGCGCCGAGGCGGTGCTCGCGGCTCTTTGAAAGTTTATTTGTCCGAATCAATCTTACGCATAGTGGGGCGCGTCCGCGCCTCACTTGTTAATTTTTTTTGACGGGATTTGCACGCACGGTTTGAATTTTTGGCTATGACCAAAAGTTTTCTAAAAAATTTGGGTTATCTTTTATAAATCCTAATAAGTAATTTTTTGCTGTTTCTCGATCAATTTCGTTGTCAGCGCCGGCATAAATCAACAATTCATAACCAAAAATGAGGATATTGTTCGGTTCATTTGTATTTCGTATCGATTTAAAACCAATTTCCATATCAGAAAGCAATGAAAGAATATTTTCCCTATTTATTTTTTTATTTTTAATATTTAAGTCACTCTTATTGAAATAGTATTCGTACACAAACCCATCTTCATAAAGCTTCGTAATAATCCTTTGTGCAGTCGCTTCTATGACATCATAACGCTCGGGGGAGATTTTTTGTTCTTCGGCCAAGCACATTATTAATTTTGAATACTGATGTCTTATTGACAAACAATCCCTATAAATAGCTTTGGCTGCATTCTCTATTCGGTTTTCTTGCTCCCTATAGATACGTCGTCGGTCAAAATAGAAGGTGGCGATTAGGGAAAATGCTGCGACTGTCGGCGCCAGAAGCGGAACCAGGATATCCTTTGCCAACTGATATAGAGTCATTAAAAAAAGTTACCAAATCAAATTGGAAAGTCAAGCCGGCCATGACCAGCATGTGAAACTTTTTCGGCCTTTGAAAAGCTCGTTTTTTCTTCCCCTTTGACCTACCCGAGCCTTCCCCCGGGCAGCGGCCGTGGCGCGCCGGTGGTTTCCGGGAAGCTGATCGGGAGGCCGGCGCGGTGGCGGGCGGCGAGGAAGGCGAAGCACTGTGCTTCGAGCGCGTCGCCATTCCAGCCGAGGGTTTCGACCGCGTCCACCGGGGCGGCGAGCCGCTTTTGCAGCGCCGCCATGATCGCCGGATTATGCCGCCCGCCGCCGGTGACCAGCCAGCGCCGCGGCGGCACCGGCAGCGGTGCGGCGGCAATCGCGGCGGCGATGAAGGCGGTGAGTGTCGCGGCGCCATCGGCCGGCGAGAGCGCCTCGATCCCGCTTTGCGTGAGCCGTTCCGCAAAAGCGAGGCGATCGAGGGATTTCGGGGCTTCGCGGCGGAAATAGGGATCGCCGAGGAGGTGCGCGAGCACCGCGTCGTTCGCCTGTCCGGCTTGCGCGAGCGCGCCATCGACATCGCATGGAAGGCCGGTATGGCGTGCCATCCAGTCATCGAGCGGGCCGTTGCCGGGTCCGGTGTCGCAGGCGACGAGGCGCCCCCCGTCTCCGATCCAGGTGACATTGGCGACGCCGCCGATATTGAGGATCGCCAGCGGATGCGCCATGCCGGCGGCGAGAGCGGCGTGGAAGACGGGGGCGAGCGGCGCCCCCTCGCCGCCGGCGGCGACGTCATTGGCGCGGAAATCATGCACAACGGGCAGCCCGGTCGCGCGCGCCAGCGCCGCGGCGTCGCCGATTTGCCAGGTGCGGCGGGCCTTCGGGTCGTGGAGGATGGTTTGGCCGTGAAAGCCGATCAGTTCGGCGGCGACCCCGAGTGCTGCGACCGCCTCGGCGTGGCGCGCGGTGAGTGCCGCCTCGGCGGCGCGGAGCGCCGGATCGTCCGCCGCAAGACTCGGGGCGCGGGTAAGCAAAGCGCGCAGCTCGGCGCGGAGTGGCGGCGAATAGGGGAGGGTGAGCGCCGGGCCGAAGCTTTGCACGCGCTCGCCATCGGTCTCGATGACGGCGGCATCGACGCCATCGAGCGAGGTGCCGCTCATCAGCCCGATCACGCGCCGCAATGTCACCGGCGTTGCCACTCCAGGAAATCAGGATAAAAGTCTTTTTGCTTCTTTTTCTTCAGAAAAAGAAGAGTCTTTTCTACCCCATCAGCGATGAAGCGAACGAACATGCCGCGCAGCGCCTTTCTCACCGAAGCCATCGCCCGTGGCTTCGTTTTTCAATGCACCGATCTCGAGGCACTCGATGCGCGGCTCGAAGCCGGGCCGATCGCCGCTTATATCGGGTTCGATTGCACGGCCGACAGCCTGCATGTCGGCAGTCTGGTGCAGATCATGCTGCTTCGTCTGTTGCAGCGCCATGGCCATGCCCCGGTGGTGCTGCTCGGCGGTGGCACCAGCCGGATCGGCGATCCCTCGGGCAAGGACGAAGCCCGACAATTGCTTACCGACGCCCAGATCGCCGCCAACATGGCCGGCATCCGCCGCGTGTTCGATCCATTCCTCAGCTTCGGTGGCGGCCCGGGCGAGGCGATGGTGGTGAACAACGCCGATTGGCTCGATGCACTCGGCTATATCGCGCTGTTACGCGAGGTCGGGACGCATTTCACCATCAACCGCATGCTCGGCTTCGATGCCGTGCGCCTGCGGCTCGAGCGCGAGCAGCCGCTGACCTTTCTCGAATTCAACTACATGATCCTCCAGAGCTATGATTTTCGTGAACTTCATCGCCGCCATGGCGTGGTTTTGCAGTGCGGCGGGTCCGATCAATGGGGCAATATCGTCGCCGGGATGGAACTGGTCCGCCGCACCGAGGGCAAGACGGTGTTCGGCCTCACCTCGCCGCTGATCACTACCGCATCGGGGGCCAAGATGGGCAAGACCGCGCGCGGTGCCATCTGGCTCACCGCCGACCGGCTGGCCCCGTTCGAATACTGGCAGTTCTGGCGCAATGTCGAGGATGCCGATGTCGGGCGATTCCTGCGCCTGTTCACCGATCTGCCGCTTCCCGAGATCGCGCGCCTCGAAGCCTTGCGCGACGCCGGGATCAATGAGGCGAAAATCGTACTCGCGACCGAGGCCACGGCGCTTGCGCATGGGCGGGCGGCGGCGGCGGCGGCGGCGCAAACCGCGCGCGAGGTGTTCGGCGCCGAAAGCCAGGGTCCAGCCGGCGCGGATCTGCCCAGCGTCGAGATCGCCGCGACTGCGCTTGCCGCCGGCCTTCCGGCATTTCAGCTTTTCGTCGCGGCCGGGCTCGCCGCGAGCAATGCCGAGGCGCGGCGGCTGATCCGGGGTGGTGGCGCACGTCTCAACGATCAGATCCTCACCGAGGAAACCCAGGACATCACCGACCGGGACGTTCGCTCCGGGGCGATCAAACTTTCCGCCGGGCGCAAGCAGCATCGGCTGGTGCGGCCGGTGTGACCGGGTTCACCCCGGACGCCGAGGCGAGCGCCTATCTCGCCCTGATCGGCGCCCGGTTGCGGCGGCTGCGCGCCCAGCGCGGCATGACGCGGCGGCTTCTGGCCCGCCGGGCGCGGGTTTCCGAACGCTATATCGCGCAGATCGAGAGCGGGGCGGGCAATGTCTCGATTTTGCTGCTGCGCCGGATCGCGCTGGCGCTCGGCAGCGATACCGGCGGCCTTCTCGCCGAGCGCGAGGATCGCGATTTCGAATTCGTCCTCCTCGAACAAATGCTGTCCGGGCTCGATTCCGGCGATCTCGCCGCCGCGCGCCAGCTCATCACGGCGCATTTCCCGCGCCTTGCGGCGCCCGGGCGGGCGGCGCGGGTTGCCTTGATCGGTTTGCGCGGCGGCGGCAAATCGACGCTCGGGCCGCTCCTCGCCGAGCAGCTCGGGGCGCGCTTCGTCGAACTCGACCGCGAGATCACGCACGAGGGCGCAATGAGTCTCGCGGAAATTTTCGAGCTTCACGGCCAGGTCGGCTATCGCCGGCTGGAGCGCGCCGCCCTTATCCGCTTGATCGCCGCCGGCGAGGCGATGGTGATCGCGACCGGCGGCAGCCTGGTGACCGAGCCGGCGACCTTCGAGCTGCTGCTCCGCCACTGCCTCACCGTCTGGGTGCGCGCAGCGCCAGCGCTGCATATGCAACGGGTGATCGCTCAGGGGGATTTCCGGCCGATGGATGACACGCGCCGGGCGATGAGCGACCTCCATGCCATTCTCGCGAGCCGCAGCCCGCTTTACGCCAAGGCCGATCTCTCCATCGACACCAGCGACGCGCCCCCGCCGGCAACCGCAGCCAAGCTCGCCGCCATGATCGCCGAGCTGCGCGCACGGCAATGAGATGTGGGCACGCCGGCCTGGTCGGCTCTGATCCCTGGAATTTTCCTCCGATTGCCTCTATGTGCAGTGGCGGCAAATCCAGTGATGGTCGGACATCATGCGCAAATTCCCGGATCTGGCGTGGCGGTTGGCGGTCGCGGCGCTTGCGTTTTGCGGGCTGGTTGCGGTTGCGGCCTGCACCGGCACGCCCGCCAACAGTACTTATAGCGGCTACGGCGTCGGCCGCACCGCCGCCGTCACCTATGGCACCATCATCTCGATGCGCAATGTCGTCGTCCAAGGTGGCGATAGCGGGGTCGGCACCATCGGCGGTGCTGCGCTCGGCGGCGTCGCCGGCAGTTTCATCGGCGGCAATAGTTTCCGCGGCAATCTGCTCGGCGCGGTCGGCGGCGCGCTGCTCGGCGGTCTCGTCGGCAATACCGCGGAAAGCGAGTTGAGCAAGGGCAACGCGGTCGAGTTCATCATCCGCCAGGATGACGGGCAGACCATTTCCGTGGTGCAGACCAACGAAAATAATTTCCGCCCCGGCCAGCGCGTCGCCATCATCCGCGGTGACCGCACGCGGCTGGCGCCGATTTATGGCTGAGGCCGGCAAACCGGGGCGGGCGGATGCAGCGATTGCCCTCTCCGGCCGCCTGGGCTATGCCGCCAACCGCATGAACCCTGGTGATCCCAACCTGACCGCGCCCCCGGCGGCGCTGCGCCTCAGGACCGCCGGCGATACGATGCTCGATCTCGTCGCCGGGCTCGGGTTTTCCGGCCGTCAGCGCCAGGCGGTGGCCGATTTCGCCGAGGCGGGTCGGCTGTGGCGACTCGGCGCGACCCTCGCCTGGCTCGATGTGAAAGGGCGCTATCGCGGCTCGATGCTCGGGCCGCTATGGCTGACCCTCTCGACCGCGGTGATGGTGGCGGCGCTCGGTTTTCTTTATTCGACGCTGTTCAAGATGGTGCTGCACGATTATCTCCCCTTTCTCGCCCTCTCGCTGGTGCTGTGGGGCTATCTGCAGACCCTGGTGGCCGAGGCCTGTCTCGGCTTCACCCAGAACG